>JADLHJ010000071.1 GCA_020848835.1 Candidatus Hydrogenedentota bacterium | reverse complement strand
GTTTTCCGCGGATGGAATTTCCATTTCATCGGCGACTTCAAAAGCGCAGGCATATTTCGATGTGCGGCTATCAATAAAGAAGTAGCCGCTGTCTTTGATTAGATCCAGCCAGGTGCGCATTGCTTCTTCATTCGATGTGAACTTAGAGCCGGTGTGATTGTTGATGCCGACCGCGCCGGGCACGTCGGCCAGTGCCTGTTTAGTCAAGTCCATCATCTGGTTCGCGTCCATTGTCACGGTGATTTCGCCGGGGTACGTGGTTTTGCCCGAGACGTTTTCCATCGGCATATGCAGCATGATTTCAAAGCCAAGTTCGGAGGCGCGCTGTGCCGTCTCGTAACTGTACGGCGCGTGCGGCAGGATTGATAGCGTCAGCGTGTTGGGCATCGCAAGGATTTCTTCCGTGATCCATCCGCCGTAGCCGCCATCGTCCACTATGATTGCGAGACGAAGCGGTCCCGTGACCGGAGGCGTGGGCGACGACGAGGGCATGGGGGCATCGATCTTAAAATCGTTTGAATCCAGCGGCAGCGTTTCCGGGTCGGCGTGGAACTCTTGCACCAGCTCGTCGGGATCGAGTCCAGCAAGCTCGGCGCTAAATGCCGCAAGTTTGAAATTGGGATCGCCGTGCGGGCCATTGATCGCATGGACAGTTGCGCATTCGATGCCGTTGCAGCGCACAGACCACCATGTCTGACCCTGCGGCGCGCCTGAGATTTTTTCGATGCGCACGGAGCTATCGGCGATGGCCATCGCCAGGTGGGTCGTCACGATCTCTTCGCTCACGGCAATCGGTAGCTGTGCGTTGAACAACGAGTACTGCCACATGGCTGCGTCGCTTTGGCGCAACTCAGAGCGGGCGGTCCGCACGTCCTGCGATCCTGCCGCGCGCAGCGCTTCCGAGACCGAGTGTGCGATGCGGGTCGTCTTTGCAGTCAAGTCCTCCCGCATTTCGTAGCGCGCAAACGAGGCCTCGGTCGATTGCGAATCCGCCGGAGCGGTTTCGATTCGCGCGAGTTCCAGCTCATTCATCGTATCGATGCCGGATTCAATCGAGCCGGCGTAGACCGGTTTCGTATAAAGGTAACGCTGCATCAGACCGATACCGATTACGCTCGCGATTGCGATAAAGCACGCGAGTGCGAGCAGTGCCGACCAGGAGTTCGGCACGTTGTCTTGTTGCGAGAATTGGCGTAGCCGCTGGGTCCGTTCCGCTGCACTCATCAGATGTCCACCCACTCCACGTCAGTTATTTCATCTTTCAGGAAATGTTTACCCACACGCTTGAAGGTCTCCGGCGCGTCTGTTACGAGAAAAGTCCGCGCCCCTTGTCCGCTTCCTTTGTTGGCCTCACATTGATGATTCAACACATCGGCCACGCTCTCGGATGTTGCTTCCGCGCTGTCAACAAGCACTACGTTTGGGCCGACGGCCTGCGCGATAACATCCTTCAGTAGCGGATAGTGCGTGCACCCCAGCACGAGTGTGTCGATGCCTTGCGCGCACAGTTCGCTCAGATACTCGCGCGCGACTTGTTCGGGCACAGCGCCTTGGGTCCAGCCTTCTTCGGCGAGCGGCACAAATAGCGGGCACGGCTTTGTGGAAACGCGCGCATCAGGCGCGTATTCGCGGATTGAATCTTGGTATTTGCCACTGTTGATGGTGCCGGCGGTGCCAATCACGCCAATATGCTTCGCGCGCGTTGCGGCGACCGCGCGTTTCGCACCGGGCTCGATTACGCCGAGCACGGGTATCGGCAATTCGCGGCGCAACACGTCGAGCGCGTAGGCAGAGGCTGTGTTGCATGCCACTACCAGCATTTTCACTCCGCGATTCATCAATACTTCGGCGCAGGACTGCGCGTAGCGCGCAACGGTGTCGGCCGATTTGGTGCCATATGGCACGCGCGCGGTGTCGCCAAGATAGACGATCGATTCGGCGGGCATGCGCTCGGCGATGCGGCGAAATACCGTAAGCCCGCCGACGCCGCTGTCGAAGATGCCGAGTGGCGCGCTGCTGTTTGCCATCGCGCTACTGGGCCGTTTCGACTTTCCGAATCCACTGCGGGTCCGGTGTAATGGGGTTGGACAAATCGAGATGTACGGGGAAGAGATTCTCCGGCGCGCGGCCTTCAAACAAAAAGCGCACCGATCTCACTTGCTCGTTTTTGGCGCCTTTCAACTCTCGTTGCGTAAGCGTATTGACTACGCCATATACCATCATCGCTTCTCCGCTAGCGCTCTTGGGGACGGCATTTTGCCAGGTGAGCTTGAAATCAATCACGAGTTCCCCGCCTTGCATCAGAAAAAGCGCATTGTATTCCGCGATAGGCGGGAGCACGGCCGTGCTGCCAATGTTCTGCGCGGGCTTTTTCATTTCGTCCAGCGCGGCGCGGCAATTGTCTACGGTATATTCACCGAAGGGAATGTTGCGGCTTTCTTGTACCAGGGCGGCGCCGTCGGCGCTGACGACGTAGATGGGGATGTTTGTCAATTGCGATGCCGAGGTGGGCCCTTGTACATCTACAGCGCTTTCCTTTTCCGAAACCTGTGACAGATCGAGCGGGCTCTTGCCCGACTTCATGAGTTCGTTTGCAAGCAGCAGCACGCAGAATACAAGGATGAGCGTGAACATCGCCCATGCGGCGAGGCCCGCTTTGCGGAAGAATGATTGTTGTGGCGCGCTCATGCTACTGGGTCTTCCCCGTTGCGTACGCGATGATGCCGTTTGCGATGCCTTGCGCGAGTTTCTGCTGGTGCTCAGGATTTGCGATCAGCTGCTCCTCGGTAGGATTGGTGATGAAGCCTACCTCAACCAGCACACCGGGCATCTGCAAGCCGGTAAATATGCGGCAGGGCACCTGCCGTACGCCGCGCGGCATCAATCCGGTTGATTCGGACATCGCGTTCGACATGCTGCGCGCCAGTGCTAGAGACTTTGCGGCGGTGGCGTCGCTCGAACCGAGCGGGCAAAAGAATTCGAATCCGTTGGCTGTTTTCGAATTGCTGGTCCCCACGTGGACGCTCAACAGCACATCGCCCTTCGGACTGCCGTTTGCGATGCCTACACGCTTCTCGGTTGACAATGATTCGTCTTCGCTTCGGGTGAACTTGGGTTGACAGACCTGGCCAATCAGTTTCGCCACCTGCGTCGCTATTGCCCTGGCAATATCTTTCTCTGTTATTGCTCCCTGACCACTCGCGCCAGGATCGGCGCCGCCATGACCGGCATCGATCACAACACACAGTTTGCGGCCCGAGGGTAAGGACGGCGCACCGGGTTGATCCGGCTGGCCTGTCTTGATGTCCACATTAAACGCGTAGACGAACAGCGCGGTGACGTCGCCCACTGCGACGAAAATATCGTTTTCAAATATGCGCGGCGGCTGCTGCATGGTAAATTCTTTTGCCGCCCATACTGTCGTATCACCAATCGTCATCTTCGCGGAATAATTTCGCAGCGATACTTGAACGGTGTTCTCGTTGACGCGTAACTGGCCGCCGAGATCGGCAAGGAGTTTCTTGAGCGAAACGCAAGGCTGGCCTTCAACACTGACAATGTCCACGGTCGAAAGGCGCGCTTCGTCGCCCACTTGCGCGTTGTACGTCACGGATTCAGCGTGAGCGGCGAAATACAAAGCGGACAAGATAGCAACCACGGAGCGGACACCCCATGGTATGAATCTCATATGGTTGGCTCGGGCCACCTGGCACATTTACTTTGATTGGTTCTCGTTTTGAATTCGAACGCGCTGTTGAACGATGAAATTGTCTTCGAATCCGACGGGTGGGCCTTTGGGCTTTAATGTCAGGAGCAGCGTGACGATTAGAACGATGAACAGCGCTACCAGCACCACCGCCCCCACTATATCCCTGCGAGACATTGCCATGTTTCAATTCCGGAGCGCGTTTGTACCCAATCGCCAGCGGAAGACCGGACCAATTATAGGGTCGGGATACGGAATGTGCAAGGGAAATATGCTTTATATTGTATTTATTGCGATGTCACTACTACCAGTTGTGCGAAAGGTTCGGAAACCTGGTTTGGGAAATGGGTGTTTTTCTCGTAGGGCGTTCGCAACGCGCGGAGCGATGGTCACCATCCTGATGCCAATCAAAGTCTTCCGCAGCACCGTCTGGTCGAGCGACTTCATAGGCACTTGCTCTATTCCGACGCCAAGCATATACTTACCGTGCAATGCTCTCGTATGTACTGCGTCGCGGCATCTCCCCGGCGCGATGGAGGTTTTTTAATGTTTGGTATGCCACAGGGTTCCGAGTTGATCATTATCCTGCTAGTAGTGTTGATCATCTTCGGGCCGACAAAGCTTCCGCAGCTCGGTCGCTCGATCGGCTCGGCGATCACCGAGTTCAAGGACGGGTTGAAGAAAAAAGACGAGGAAAACCCGACGGGCGATGCATCCAATAGTCCGAGTGCGAAGGTCTAAGCATGATTCCGCACGGATGGGAAATCGCTATCATTTTGCTGATCGGTATCATGCTTTTTGGCGCAAAACGCCTGCCGTCCATTGCGCGTGGGGTGGCCCAAAGCATCACTGAATTGAAGACTGCGGTGACGCCACGCGACCCTGAAAGTCGCGGTACTCCCGCGAAGTAAACGCAACAAGTCAGTCGAGGCGGTCGCACGTGATGGTGCGTCCGCCTTTTGTTTTTCCGGCATTCAATATTTTCGGTCGGTCTCAGCAGACTGGATGCAAATGTGGCTTATCGGCGGGGTGACTACCACCGCAAATAACGAGCGGTGCCGTCTGTTGCAAGTAGTTGGAATTGACCAACGCAGGTGTCGTTGATAATTTCGGCGCGGACTCCTGCCAGCCACATCCGTGTAATTGAGCCATAGGGACATTTCAAGTAGGTTGCAATGGCGCGCACAACCGTTGCGTAATCCGTGGCAGAAAAACCGATGCGAATCGGATTTGCGCCGGCGAGTTCCATGCCGACCTTGGCGTTTGCGATGGAACGCAAAAGATCATCGAACTCATCAAAACCAGCCAGATGCAATCGTCCCCCTCGGCCGCTGTCGGGCTGTCGTTCACGGGTTATTTCGATCGCCGGCAAAGGAATCGGCCCGCTGCGAACACTGTCGTCCTGAACACTTCGCTTCATCAGTCCTATTGCCATTTTCATCTCCTCCCAAGTCGTATCAACGACTTACTGACGGCGACTTGGCGGCTACTGTTCCGCGCCACAGCCTTCTGGCGTGTAAATGAGCAACCCTCATGCCATTTCCGGTGGGTACCTGACGTACTGCATAACTTATAAAAGTACCTTGCAGTGTACTTTTGACTTGGCTGCGTGCTACCGTGCGCCCGTCCCCCTAAGGCAGCGGCCACGTTGCCGGCGACGCCCGCAAACTCCCCCAATCAACTTTGCGGGCGTTTGCTTTTTTGAGGGGACTGAACACGGTGTGGGCTTTTCCGCGTGCGGAGTGTGTGCACTATAATGAAGTTGTACTGCACGGCTAGCTTTCAGGAGATTTGGGCATGTCGCTTACCGAAAATACGCCTCTGGAATCTTTGGATGAGTGGGAGGACGACGTCCAGGCCCGGTACCCGGAGCCGGAAAAGCCGTTTACGCCACACAAGGACAAGGCGGAATTCCGCGACTATGAAAACACCACGCGTCCAACGGTGCGCGAGTTCTACCGGATCAATCACAAGTTCCAGACCTATGATTTCGTGAAGCAGAAGAAACAGGAATACGGTGGACTCGACCACAAGCAGATGAGTATCTGGGAGGCGATGGAGTTTCTCAATACGCTCGTAGACGACAGTGACCCGGACACGAGCTTGTCTCAGATCCAACACCTTATGCAAACGTCTGAAGCAATACGCGCTGATGGTCATCCGCGATGGTTTGTGTTGACGGGGCTGGTGCATGACCTGGGAAAAATTCTCTGTTTGTTCGGCGAGCCGCAGTGGGCTGTCGTCGGCGATACGTTTCCGGTGGGCTGTAAGTTTTCGGACAAGATTGTGTTCCCGCAGTTTTTCGCGGACAACCCGGATGTTGAGAACGGCGCTTACAACACGGAGAACGGCGTGTACGAATCGGGCTGCGGTTTGGACAAGATTGAAATGTCCTGGGGCCATGATGAGTACATGTATATGGTCGCGAAAGATTGCTTGCCGGAGCCCGCGCTGTACATGATTCGCTACCATTCTTTTTACGCGGCGCATCGCGAAGGTGAATATCAACATTTAATGACGGATCACGACCGAGAGATGTTCAAATGGGTGCGCGCGTTTAATCCCTACGATCTATATTCGAAGAGTCCGACGCCGCCGGACGTGAAGGCGTTGCGGCCGTACTATGAAGATTTGATTGCGGAGTATTTCCCGGCGCAGGTGGCTTGGTAGCCTGCATCGTCAAATCTATTGAAAGACATACCCACTGTAACGAAGATAGCCCCCAACGTGTCTGCCGTTGGGATCGTGATGCGTCCAATGGACGACGCCACCTTCTGGTTTCCACTCGTACTCGCCTTGAAATTCAATCGGTTGGCCAATCGTCAGATTCGAAACTCGCGGGGCGAGATCTATGTTATGCGCAACGAGTACGGTGTGCCCGCTGGAGAGTCGCACGATGAATCGTTGGTGCCGTGCATCCACATTGTCATCTGCCAATATCCGATCCACTACGCCTGTATCCCGCACAATCAAATTACTCGTTCCGGCCCGAAAAGCGGCTTCGATAATTCCAGTCGATGGCGGTATGTCAGTTGAAGGCGAAGCCTGTTCGTCGGGAACGATCTCAATCGAGGGTCCGCTATTCCGCTGGTTGGTCAACAGCAACGGGAGGCAAAACAAGAACAAGACTATAAGCGGTGCGAAACGCGACCAACGCATGGCGCAATGACCCTCGACCGACTTTTCAAGATATATTTAGTTGGTTTGGCAGTGCCTTAGAATATCCCGCGCTCGTCCCTCGTTGACTGCAACAGCTCGCAGGCATCGGTCTGCACGTTTAGTTCGCCGAAGTGGCTCGAATCCAGTTCCGGCAAGGATTCGACCATCCCGATAAATCGTCTTGCTTCCGTTGGGCTGACGATTCCCTCCGTGAGCGTTTCGAATTTGCGAATGTAGTCGGCACGTTGGAAGGGTCGCGCGCCGAGCGAATGCGCGTTTGCGACGGCGAGTTCGTCTGCTAATGTTTTGCCATCCTTAAACTTTATTTCCACGCGTCCGCCGAAGGCTTTCTCGTTCGCATCGTTCGAGTGATAGCGCCAGGTCCACTGTTCGTCCTCGCGCGTTTCGATCTTGTGCCAGAGACGAACTGTATCCGCGCGGCCCGCGCGTTCGGGGGCGTAGCTGTCTACGTGGTGCCAGCGGCCGTCCTGCAGCGCGACGGCGAAGATGTACATGATGCTGTGATCGAGGGTTTCGCGGCTCGCCTTCGGATCCATTTTTTGGGGATCGTTTGCCCCTGTGCCGATCACGTAGTGCGTGTGGTGACTTGTATGGATCGTGATTTTTTCGACGGTCTCGAAATCGGAAATCTTGTCGCGCATCTTGAAAGCCAAATCAATCAGCGCTTGCGATTGATATTCGGCGGAATGTTCCTTTGTGTAGGATTCGAGAATCATTCGCTTCGCTTCGCCTGGATCGGGCAGAGGTACTTCGTATTCGCCTTTTGCGCCTTCGAGCATGTATGCGATCACGCTGTCCTCGCCTTCGTAAATCGGCGAAGGGCTGCCCTCGCCCCGCATGGCGCGATCAACCGCCTCGACCGCAAGTTTAGCTGCGTGCGCCGGGGCGTAGGCCTTCCAACTGGAGATTTCGCCTTTGCGGGATTGGCGCGTTGTGAATGACACGTGCACGGCCTGTTGCACGGCCTGATAAATCGTCTCAGTATTGAGGCCCAGCAGCGTGCCTATTCCGGCGGCTTGCGCCGGGCATAGATGGGCGATGTGATCCTTCTTATGCTTGTGAAGGCAGATTGCTTTCACAAGCGCGATTTGGATTTCGTAGCCAGTGAGGATCGCCTGTATGAAATTTCGGCCCGTCAGGCCGCGCTTCACCCCGCACTGCTGCGCGACAGCGAGTATGGGTGGGATGTTATCCCCGGGGTGCGAGTAGTCGGCCGCGAGGAAAGTATCGTGCATGTCGAGTTCGCGGACGGCGGTTCCATTGGCCCAGGCGGCCCATTCTGCATCAAACGATTGGGCGTTGTTGATGCCGAAAACTTGGGCGCCGCCAGCGCGCGGGTGCGCAATCGCCTGGCTGCGTGCGCTTGCCACGGGCCCGCGATTGATTGCAGCGAGCGCCACGGATGCATTGTCGATGATCCGGTTTATCACCATGTCTTGTGCAGCGGGATCGATGGGCGCGGGATCGGAGGCGACGGCTGCGATCTTCCACGCAAGTTGGTCTTCGCGGGCAATCATTTCTTTTGATGGATATACGCGTACTTTGTGAAGTTTCATTCTTTCCTCAGCAGTTCAATTGTGAAGATGGTGCCAGCCCTGCAGGGCCTTGCTTTCATTTGGCTGGTCTACCCCATTCTGGGCCTCACGGCCCAGGCTTTGAATCGTGACGCGCCCTCGGCGCTTGAATCCGGCGCAATTGAATCGCAGTGTTAGTCGTCCATCCCTTTGTACTTCTCCAACTGCTCTGGGCGCAATACACCTTCGATGGCGCGCTTCATGCCTTCGCGTTTTTCTTCGAGCGCTTTTTCGAGGTCTGCAACCGCGGTGCCTGACTTTTTTGTCGCAGCGTACAGTGCGTCTGCTGCATTTCGAATGCCGCCGAGCTGCACGTTGTAAATGGTGCGTATTTTGGCCTGTTGGCTGTCGTTAAGATTGACGGCTTGCGAGAGCTTGGTGACGCGACTGTTCACGTGCTCGTCGTAAAGGTCGCGCCTGCGCTTTTTCTCGTAGGCTTCGAACTTCTGCGCCTGACCTGGCGACACGTGCGTGGATACCCATTTAGCCAAATCTTCGCGCAAGGCACGGCGTTGGGGTCCTTTCAACAGCTTTTCGTTTGGCGATGAATCTGGTAACCCTTTAATCTCCAGCAACCGCGCGCGGTACTTCTCGAATTCCTTGCCAATTTCCTGCTTTTGTGAATCGCTGAGGCCTAAGGTTTGGACCAACGTTGCCAGTTCGGATTCGTCGCCACCGGCTTCCTTTGCTTCAAAGGCCTCGCGCTCGGCTTTTGCGGCTTCGTTCTCCGCTTTGTCTGCCGCCTTATCCGCTTTGCGCTCATCTCTTGCCGCTGCCCGTTCAGCCTTGTTTGCTTCCTTGTCTTTGGTTTTTTCAGGCTGCGCGACGGAAGCAGACTCTTGGGAAGTCGCTGGATCTTGCTTGTCTTTCTTTTTTCCTTTTCCCTCGCCAGCGTGCGCGCAGGTGCACGCCAGGACAATTGCAATTCCGATTGCTGCGATTCGCATCGAATAACTCCCGTTGCCGCGCCCTCGTGCAATGTCGCGGAGAGATCAAAGCGTAACGGCGAACGCGTACGACGCGCAACTTGCATGGTATATCGCGATGTGTGCGCGGCGGAGATAAGGCGGCGCTTCCCGCGCCACATTCCAAGGTGCCGCGCGCAAACGCGGCTAGAGCTGATCGAGGAACTTGTGGACAACTTTGGGTAGTGCGAGCGTCGAAAATGATTTTGGGGCAAACCAGCGTGTTTCCTCATGACCTTTTGCCGCTGGCGTGCCTTCGACGAGTTCACAATTGTAGACGTGCAGCGTGATCTTGAAGTGGGTATATGCGTGCCCTACGCTCGCGATTAGCTTTCCGGGCTTGACACACAAACCGAAGTTTTCCTTTAGCTCTCGCGTGAGCGCGCGCTGATGCGTTTCGCCGTTGCGTACCGCGCCGCCTGGCAGTTCCCACATTCCGCCCAGTAGACCGTTTTGGGGCCGTTTCGCCAATAGATAATTTCCTTTTTGTTTTATTGCCGCTGCGACCATTTCACGGCGAGGCGTTTCCTTCTTCTGTTTGCGCACGGGACGCTGGAGTTCGACACCGACCGCGCGCGCACGGCAATGTTTCATTACTGGGCAGTCCACGCAAAGCGGGACTTTGGGCGTGCAGACGCGCGCGCCGAGTTCCATCATCGCTTGATTGAAATCGCCCGGATCGCGCGCGGGGACGAGCGCGGCAGCGATTTCCCAGAGTTGTTCACGAGTTTTTGGGGCGTCAGTGCACGCATCCAGATTGTAAATACGCGACAACACGCGAATGACATTGCCGTCGAGCACGGGCACGCGTTCGCCAAACGCGATGCTGGCGATGGCGCCGGCGGTGTACCGGCCGACGCCCGGCAAAGTTTGTAGTTCCGCTGCTGTCTCTGGAAATGCGCCGACAAGATCGCACGATACGACTTTTGCGGCGCGGTGCAAGTTTCGCGCGCGGGTGTAGTAACCGAGGCCTTCCCAGAGTTTCAGCACACGGTCTTCGCTTGCGTGCGCAAGGGTATGAACATCAGGAAACGCAGCGATGAAACGCTCGTAGTAGGGCGTACCCTGTTCGACGCGGGTTTGTTGGAGCATAATCTCCGACAGCCAAATTGCGTAGGGATCCGTTGTGCGGCGCCAGGGCAAGTCGCGCGCGTTGGCGCGATACCACTTCAAGAGCGCACGGCGAAAAGACAGTGCATCAAGTTGGAGAGTTTCGGATTGCATGACGCGGATCATGCAAGGTGTCGCAGACGAATTCCAGTTCTATGGGCGCGGCGGGGTTTGCGCGTCATGGACGCGAATCATTACGCTTATGTGTTGATGCATAACCAGATTTCCCAAAGGTGAAACGTAATGCGTACCTATCGTGCTTTGTTTGTTTTGGGATTTATTGTGCTGTCGTTCGGGGTTGCGGCAGGTACATTGGACTTTAAACTTGCCAAGACGGAATCCCAGAACTCGACCAGCTCTTATAATTCTTTCGTAGAAAAGTCCGGAGATTTACACGTCTTGCCGGGCAAGCGCGTGTTTCTGCATGTCGAAGATCGCGAAGGACTTGGTGGCGTGCTGGCATGGGAAGTGCGCAATGCGTTACAGCGGGAATTTGGCGTCACGGTTACGTTGCTGAACAACGCGCCAGGGCCGGACGATTTTCCTCTAGTCCTGGTTGCCGTGCGCGATGAGAGCGGCTTTTGGAGTCCGTTCTACGCGCGTAAGTCCGTGACCGTCTTGGGCAAGTTCACATCGTACACAAGTCATATTATGGTGGACTGGAGCGAAGAGGTTTCAATAGATCAAACGCAGGCACAAGGCGAGCTGCCCCTGTATGCTCAGATGAAATGCGAGACCAGCGCCACGTCCATGGGTTTCATTTCGCTGCCTGCATTTCGCAACGAACTCGTGCGGGGCGCCGCTGAAGCCTTCGCGAAGTATCTCAAGGATTCGTTTCAAAACGCAGAGCAGAAGGTCCGGGAAAAGGCACAACTGTAAATCGAAAGCTACTCCACCACGGCGTAGAACGTGCGCGTGGTCGAGTGGTCTTTCTTGTCTTCAACCGTAAGCGTGATCGGATATCGCCCTGCCGCTTTGAACGCGTGTTCTGCGCGGATTTCCTTGGACTTCGTACCATCGCCAAATTCCCACAACGTCTTCGTGAGGGAGAATGTTGGATCATAGGGAACGGAGAGCCCCGCGATGTACGGCGGCTCTATCGTAACCGGCAACATGCCGGAGGGGGCGCGGACGACGTCGAGCACGCTATATGATTCCGTCTTGCCCACCGCCGTCTTTATTTCGCTGAGATAGGGTGAAACGCCAATTGGCGCTTGCCCCACGAGCACGTCCGCGACGGCTTTCATGCTGAGGTCCATCTGGGTCGGGCGGCAATACGACAAAACAATTGCTTCCGCGCCGCTGATTTTTGGCAAGGTATCCGGATAACCTACCAGCACGGCAACGACGACTACGCCGCGTGCCTGTATCGCGTTGATCAAGCGCGCTTGCGTGCTGACGCGGATGTCCGGCGTGAGGATTAACACCATCGTGCGCAGGCCGGAAATGCGTTTGGTGATACGGTCGATCTCGAAGTCGTATATTTCTCCGCCGTGACGCGCAGTTGCGATTTCGTGGCTGGAGACGTGTTTGAGATATTTCGAGAGCGCTTCTTTCAACGGGTCGACGCCAACCACGCCGGTGATGCCGACTGGCATGGATTTCGTCTTGTTGAGCGGGAGGATATCGCCGCGGTTTTGCACAAGCGCGATCGAGCGCCGCTCAATTTCATAGACTTCCTTCGGCAAATCGCGCTTTCGCGATAACGCCTCCGCTTCTTTGGGAACCGGCATAGGGCGGCCTGCGAGCTCTTTTTCTTCTTTCAAGCGCATCACGCGTTCGAGCGCGGCATCAACGGTTTCCTGCGGGATGCGGCGCTCTGCGATGCCCGCGACAATCTGATCCACGGCGCGCATCACGCGGCGGCCTGCCTGATTCCAGAGTAACATGTCCGCACCGGCAGTTAAGGCTTTTTCTGCCGCGACAGAGGGATCGTAGTTCAACGCAATTTCCTGCGCGTCCATCGGACCCGCAACGATCACCCCTTTGAATCCAAGCTTTTCGCGTAGCAGATCGCGCATGACGGCGGAGGACATGCTCGCGGGCAGATCGTCTTTTGACAGTGTTGGCGTGAGGATATTGCCGACGTGGATGATTGACGTGCCTTGTTCGATTGCGCGCTTGAACGGCAGCAAGTCTTCTTCTTCAAGCAATGCGGCGGGCGTGAGAAGTACCGCCGGACCCTGGCCTTTCTTGTTTAATGCGCCGCCGGGGAATCCCATGGGAAGTCCAAGAATTCCGTTTTCCTCAAATGTCTTTAGGATCGTGTTACTGCTTTCCGCGACAAAGCGGGGATCGCTGCCGAGGCAATCGAGTGAACCTTTGATCTCCGGCAAGGTGGGCGCGAATGCGAGCGAGGGTCCGAGGTGGAAATTAAAGCCCATCGCCTTGAGATGATTTGCGGCGAACACGGATACGCGCTGCGTGATATCGGGATCGTTTGCCGCAGCGAGCGCCAGTAGTGACGGCATCGGAACGAAAGTAGTTGGCAATTCATCCGCCGCGGGACGCGGGAGACTATAGAGGTTTGTGCCAATAAGCATCGGTATGCCAGTCATCGCTTCGAGCGGCATGCTGCGCAGTTTTGTGACGTAATCAGACGCCGTGATGGGGTAGAGCACTTTCGGGATGATCACCCCGCCCGGAGCGTATCGCAGCATGAATTCGCGGTCGCTGGCATTTGGTCCGGGCGTGCCTTCGAGTGTAACCAGCATGAGCTGCGCAAGGCGTTCGCGAACTTCGAGTGCTTGAAGACGCTGCGCCAGCGACTGTTCTTCCAGCGCCTTATCTTCTTCCGTCTTGGTTTCAGCTTTTTCATCTTTCGACGCGGGCTGCTTTTCCGGCTCGACGTTTGTCCCAAGTTTGCCCTTAACGGCAGGCTTTTCAGATTTGATTTCGACTGCTTGATCCTGTGCGTGCGCTGCAAAAAAGAAAGCGAGCAGGGCAATAGCGCCGACAGTCGCTCGTGTCTTTGTCCCTCCGATACACGACTCAATCCGTCGTTGGCGGACCAAAATCCAAAATTTCACAGTCCCTCCTCGATCTGCCGGCGTTCGAGCGCCAGCAAGCGGTCACGATATTCGACGGCCTTCTCGAATTCCATTTTGTCCGCGGCATCTTTCATCTTGCGTTTCAGATCTTGAATAGTCCGCTTGAGATTGAAAGACGGCAAATAAAGATCCTGCTCTTCCGCCGCTTTCGCAACGGTTACGTAGTCGCGTTCGTGGATACTGCCAAGGATGTCCGCGATGGCCTTTTGCACGCTTCGCGGGGTGATCTTGTGCTTTTTGTTGTACTCCAACTGCTTCTCGCGGCGGCGGGCCATCTCGTCAAGCGCGCGCTGCATTGAGCCGGTTGTCGTATCTGCGTACATAATCACGCGGCCGTTCACATTGCGCGCGGCACGGCCGCAGGTCTGGATCAGGCTGGTTTCGGAGCGCAGGTAACCTTCCTTGTCCGCGTCGAGGATTGCGACGAGCGTGACCTCCGGCATGTCGAGGCCTTCGCGTAAAAGATTTATTCCGATGAGCACGTCGAAGTCACCCGCGCGCAGGCCGCGGACGAGTTCGATACGTTCGAGTGTCTCGACGTCGGCGTGCATGTATTTCACCCGCACGTTGAGATCGCGAAGGTAATCGGTTAGGTCTTCGGCCATGCGTTTTGTCAGCGTGGTGACGAGTGCGCGTTCGCCGCGCTGCGCAACTTTCCGCAGTTCGTCGAGCAGGTCGTCGACCTGGTTCGATGCGGGGCGCACCTCCACCTCGGGATCGATTAGACCGGTAGGCCGCACGACTTGTTCAATGATGAGTCCCTCGCTCATCTTCAATTCATAGTCCGCCGGCGTTGCGCTCACATAGATACATTGACCGACGAGATCGGTGAACTCGTCGAACTTTAGTGGGCGATTGTCGCGCGCGCAGGGAAGGCGGAATCCATAATCTACCAATTTATCCTTTCGGCTGCGATCGCCTTTATACATCGCGCCAATTTGCGGCACGCCGATGTGGCTTTCGTCAACAATAAGCAGAAAATCATCGGGGAAATAATTGAGCAATGTATACGGCGCTTCACCCGGCATGCGGCCGTCAAGGTGGCGCGAATAGTTTTCGATGCCGGAGCAGAAACCCGTTTCGGACAGCATCTCAAGGTCGAAGCGCGTGCGCTGACCAAGGCGTTGTGCTTCGAGCAGACGTTGCGCGGCATTGAGCTCTTTCAGGCGCTCTTCGAGTTCGAACTCGATTCCTTTGATTGCACGCTGCAAAGTATCTGCCGTTGTCGCATAGTGCGATCCGGGAAAAATCGCGATGCGGCGTAGCTTTCTTTTCACCACGCCGCGGAGCGGATCAATCTCGTATACGGCGTCGATGTCGTCGCCGAAAAATTCTATTCGCAGCGCGATATCGGCTTCATACGCCGGAAACACATCAACTGTATCGCCGCGCACACGGAAAGTGCCTCGATAAAAGTCGGTGTCGTTGCGCGCGTATTGCATCGCAATGAGGCCTGCGATGAGATCTTCCCGCGAGACGGTGTCGCCGGGCGCAACCTCCACACGCAAAGCGCCGTACGTTTCTGGAGAGCCGATACCGTATATGCAGCTCACACTCGCGACAATAATTACGTCGCGCCGGGTCATCAGCGAACGCGTGGCCGCGTGGCGCATTTTGTCGATCTCATCGTTGATCGACGATTCTTTTTCGATGTAGGTGTCTGTCGTCGGCACATACGCTTCGGGCTGGTAATAATCGTAATAGCTCACAAAATACTCGACGGCATTCTCCGGAAAGAGTGATTTAAACTCGCTGTAGAGCTGTGCAGCGAGAATTTTATTCGGGGCCATGATCAGCGCGGGGCGATTTACTTTTTCAATTACGTTCGCAATCGTAAATGTTTTGCCGGAACCCGTGACGCCGAGCAGGACTTGATGCTTGATGTCATCATTCAGACCCTGAACCAACTGTTTGATTGCTCGCGGCTGATCGCCGTCGGGTTTGAACTCCGTTACTAACTTGAACGGCGCGGAAACCTCAGAAGTAACAATGCGCCGGGTCATGACACCTTCATAAGCGAAAATGCGGAGGTGGGCACGCTTTGCACTTCGGTGACACCCGGCACCTGTTTGAGCGTAGCGGCGACGCGCGCGACGCTGTCACGATCCGGCGCTTCGAATACGAACTCGAATAGGCTCTTGCCGTTTTCGCCGGGATTAAATTGCGCGCGCGTGATGCTGATGTTCATGGGGCGTATTGCGTTCGTGATGTCCGCAAGCATGTTTGGCCGCTGGCCGGTAGTGACGCGCATACCAATTTCGATGTGTTCTTCGCCGTCCCAAGATGCGGGAATCATGCGCGCCGGGTCGCGCTTTGTCTTCGCGAAGTTGGGACAATCGGCGCGATGGATGGTGATGCCGGGGCTTTTTGTTGCGTAGCCGATCACCATGTGGCCCGGCATGGGCATGCAACATTTGGCAAATTGCACTTGAATGCCTTTGTTGCCATCGACGCGGATCATCTTGTCGCGCGTCGCGTCGTCCACATTTTTGATTGTTCTTGGGCGCGCCTCGGGGAGAATGCGCACAACGTCGCGGCGGAGTTGCGCTTCGAGCGGTTCAAGTTCCCCTATTTCACGCAACCTCTGGCGAATACGCGTACGCGCTTTTCCTGTGACCACGACATCGAGCCAATCAAGATGCGGCGTCTGCGAACGTGACGTGAGAATTTCGACCACGTCGCCGGTTTGCAGGTTATAACGCAGCGGCACGAGCTTGCCGTTAACCCGCGCGCCGATACAGTGGTGACCGATATCGGAGTGAACGTGATAGGCGAAGTCCAGCGGCGTGGACCCTTCCGCGAGTTCCTTCACTTCGCCCTTCGGCGTGAATACGTAAATATCCGGCCGTCCCACGTCGCGGCGAATCGTGTCGAGTACTTCGTCCGGACCATGCGCGTCTTGCAGCCATTCGTACATCTGCCGCAGCCAACGCAACTGACCATCGAACTTCGGATCGGTCTTGCCTTCTTTATAGACCCAGTGCGCCGCGATACCCTCGCGCGCGACACGGTCCATGTCCTCCGTACGGATTTGGATTTCGAGCGGCATGCCGTTTTCACGCATGACGACCGTGTGAATGGACTGGTACATGTTCGCCTTGGGCATGGCGATGTAGTCCTTGAAACGACCCGGCACTGGGGGCCATTGGTGTACGACGCCAAGTGCGTTATAACAACCGGACACCGTGTGCGTGATGATGCGCACGGCGAGGATGTCCATCACTTCGTCGAAGTGCTTGTTCTGCTGCAACATCTTTCGGTAGATGCTGTAGAGGTGTTTCGGCCGGCCGATGACGCGCGCGCTGATTTCCGCCTCCGCGAGGCGCGCATCGAGATAGGCGATCGTCTCTTTCAACCACGCTTCGCGTTCGTGCCGTTTCATGGCGACGTGTGCAGCGATATGTTTGTATTCGGTTGGATTCAAATGATGGAACGCGTGGTCTTCAAGTTCCCATTTCCATGCCGCGATACCGAGCCGGTGCGCGAGCGGCGCGTAGATGTCGAGCGTCTCGCGGCAGATGCGCTCGACGCGTTTCTTGTCGCGCAGAAACGCTATCGTGCGCATGTTGTGCATGCGATCGGCGAGCTTGATGAGAATAACGCGCACGTCTTTCGCCGTGGCGACGAGCATCTTGCGCAGGTTCTCTGCCTGCTTCTCTTTTTGTGTCTGCGGCGTCTCCGTCCACTTCATCGATTTGATCTTGCTGACGCCATCGACCAGTGCGGTGATTTCCTCGCCGAACTCCTTTAGCAATTCGTCATGGGAAACACGCGTGTCTTCAAGCACATCGTGCAGGAGCCCGGCGGCGACAGTCACTGGATCGAGATTGAGGTTCGCGAGGATACGCGCGACCTCGAGCGGGTGCGAGATATAGGGCTCGCCGGAGTCGCGCTCCATGCCCATGTGCGCGTCGTTGGCCACGCGATACGCCTTGCGGACAATTTCCAAGTCCGCGCCCGGCATATGCTTGCGCATGTGTTTAAAAAGTTTTGCAAATTGCTCGCGCATTGGTGTCAGCCTATGATGGCTATTGTACCATTCGCTGGGGCTTCGTTGCAGCGGGGCGCGTTACGGAGGTGTTGCGCATGTTCGAACGTCGCGATGACAAGCTATTACCGTTTCATCGTTTCTCCAAACGCATGGCGGTTTACGGAAGTGTATCCGGCTCAATCGTGCTGTTGAGTCTTGGCGTAGGCATGCTGGGTTATCACCTGTTCGCGGGCTTGTCGTGGATCGATTCATTCCTCAATGCGTCCATGATATTGACCGGCATGGGGCCGGTGGATCAGATGACAGGCACGGGCGCAAAGGTGTTCGCGGGAATCTACGCGCTGTTTAGCGGCGTGATTTTTCTCAGCGCGTCGGCGGTTTTCCTGTCACCTGTAGTACATCGCGCATTGCATAGTTTTCATCTCGATCTGGATGAAGAGGACGACGATGCCGCGACTAAGAAACCAAAGCCTCGTCCGCGCGCAAAACGCAAGTGATACCGTGCCGTAGAGGGCCGGGTAGAAATCGATAGACAACATTCTTGGCTGCACCGACCGAGCTTTTGCGGACAAGTCTCCCCTCTGCATCGTGAATACAACGCGCATCAAAGTACGACGCCAATTCCACGCGTTCCACGTTAAACCCCAGATTGCTCGCAAGCGCGCGCAATTCCGCCGCGGTGTATTCGCGGTAATGGCCGGGATTTTGTGGATCGATGCGGATCATCTCGTAGGGGTTTTTGCCGAAAAGGAGGTGAATGCGTTTTGAAATGGACGCCGCGTTCGGCGTTTGAAGGACAAGGTACCCGCGCAGTGCAAGCAAGGATTTCAAAAACGCAAGCGCAAGCTGCGGCGCAACGTAGAGATGCTCAAGCACCTCGGCCATCACGATGACATCATAATGCGGAAGGTCCTTGCGCCAGTCTTCCACGTTTTGCGCGCAGTTCAAATCAAACTCGTAGTGGTCGCCTTGCGCGCCTTTTGAGTCGCATCCGAAACCCAGTGTATCGACGCGCGCACCGAATTTACCGCGCGCAAGTGTGGTGAAGTGCGACGGGCCGATGTCGAGTACGCGGGTCTGCGCATCTACACCAAGCGATTCGAGCAGGCGCAGCAAGTATGCGTAGCGCGGCGCATGGAACGCGCGGTAGCCCTCGGCGCTATTTTCGTCGTTGCTCATACCATTGCCTGTGCTTCGAACTCTCTGCCATCGATCTTATATGGATTGGGGCAGCAGCGTCTTCGGCGATGCCGCATTGTCTATATCGAAGCGCTTGACCCCGCACAGCCAAAGCGGTGTCTACCCGCCACCGCACTCCAAATAGCTGGTGTGCGGCGTGTAAGTTCTTTAGAAATCGTCCTTCAGCGGCGGGCGGGCCGGACCATCGTAGGGCAACGCGCCGTGGCGTTCGTTGCGTTTGGGCACACTGATCAGGTCCTTGTCTTTTGCATCCGGCGCGAGGATGAAGCCGTAGTAGCGGCCCATCCAATATGCGTCGAGCCAGCCTGCGGGATCGACTACCGCCATGCCGCCGCTGCCGCCGTCCACTTGTACTGTGCTGTCGCTCCACCGCATGGGCCCGCGTTCGCGTGGGGAGATTGCTCTTGTACCGCCGGAATATGCGACGTAGCCCGCCGGCGTTTGCAGATCAGTGCGGTGCGCATTGCGGGAGCTGTAGTCCACCATATCAAGCGGCCATTCGCGCAGGTGTGCGACGGCATCACCGGCTTCGCAATCGTTGCCGGTCAACGCGCCGTAAATAAAATTAAACCACGGGATGTGCTCAATGCGCTCGATTTCCCAACTGCGTTCAAGGCTACGCAGATAGATTGATCGCATCGCGGGATCTTTTTCGTATTTCAGCAATGAGAAGTAGGTGTAGAACGCGAGGCGATCGTCGGAATGGAAGACGAATCCGGGCGGGAAGGTAAGCTTGGTGCGGATGACTTTCGTATGGTAGCCGAGTTTTTTCAATTCGTTGTAGGCGTCCTCGAACTTAGCGTCGCCGGTTAGCGCCTGTGTTGTGCGCATGTACGTGAGGATTTCGAGACCGTTCAAACCTTGCGCGTAGAAACCTTGCTTGGTGTGGAGGTATTCAGGGTCCCAGCGCGCCCACCGCGTGGGCTTGCCATCCACGTCGCGCAAGGTCCAGCCGTTATCGACGATATGCGCGGCGATGCGGCGCAGATGCTCGATGGAACGCGCCTTTTCTTTTTCGTTTGCGACAGTCTCGATGAAGATCGGTACAGCGTAGTAGTGCGCATCTGTCTCATCGCTGGACGTATCGCCCTTCCATTCAAACTTGTCGTCCGGAGTGCGATGCCACTCCGCGGGCAGTCCCCCGGAGCCGTGTTGGGCCTGGTGCCCGCGTTCGCCCACTGCCCACACGGAACGCGCAGGAAAGCCGGGTATCCCGCTGATTTCCTCGCTCCACAACACCGACTTCAAAAAGTCCACTGCTTCCGCGCGCGCTTGAGGCTCTTTCGTCACGGCGTATTTGAAGCACATGGCGGTGAGGTAGTGCGTGCTCCAGCCGACGTCGTTGTCGCTGACTTCGCGAACCCATTCCTTACTGTCGCCATTCCACTCGAGTTTGTGCGTGAAGCCGAGGCGCTTCATCCCCCATTCGTCGAGCCAGCGCTCGTAATATGCTGCTTTTTTTGCCAGCGTGTAGGGCTCGTAGCGAATGATGCCGATACCGCCGTCGGTCGCGATGTACGCCGTATTGTTTTCGACGGCGATGTCGTTCACTTTTTCATTGGGCAACCAGCGATCTGCATTGAAGTAGTGGTATGCCTTGCCCGTGTTACGAATCGCGCCGCGCGACGTGCCTATCCACAGGTCGCCGCCGAAGCCTTCGCGCAGGCACAGCGTGTCCTCGTAGGGTAGGCCGTCTACGCCGCGAATCGCCGTGAGCGCCATACCGCGCAGTTGTGCAAGCCCGCGATCTGTTGCGACGACCAGCCGGCTGCCCAGCGCAATCATGTCGCGCGTGTTTTGTGCCAGCGGGCCGCCCCAATCGTAAATATCGTCTTCGCGTTCGTAACCACCGGAGTCCGGATTCAGAATCGCAATCTGCCCTGCGTGCAGCGCGTACAGCGAGCCGCTGTAGGACGCGATAGCGATTATCGGGCGACGCGATTTGCTGTTTGGAATCGGATTCAGCACGTCTCCTTCGATAGAGAAAACTTCATCAGCGGTTGCCGCGTGGACTTTGTCGAGATGAACACAGAGATCCACGAAGTGCCCCGGCGCGAGCTGTTTCCAAGACGCGTTGTCTAGCCGGTACAAACCCGTATCCGAGATCGCGAAGATGGAATCGTTTACTGCTTCGAGTCTCTTGATGCTTCCTTGCGGCGCCATTGCCGGCACGAGTTTGTCGTCGCCTATGGTGTAAACAGCGCTTGCAGACGCGGCGTACGCCGCTCCCTTTGCGGCGGCGACGGAAACTATTGGTGTGTCTGAGGAAATCTTCGTGCCGATTTCCTGCAGATATACGGTATCGGCGATTGGTTCCACGGCGTTTACGGGCGCGCCAGCGCAAAGAAAAATCACGACTACAGACAGGCCCAAATACCTACGAGCGATCATGTCGATACCCCTCTTGAATAGCACCGCCCGAATGATAGCACTTTTTCGGTTGCCGGCCGCCGCGACAAAGAAACGGCGCGCCGAATTGCTCCGGCGCGCCGTTTCGTGCAATGGAATCGGTTTAGTTCGATTTCTTTTCGGCAGGCGCTGCGCCCGCATCAAGCGAGATGGTGCCATCACTGGCAGGCTCTTCTTGCGCCTTCACGATCTCCAGCAACTCGATGTCGAAAACGAGCGTCGAGTTCGGGCCTATGTCCGCGCCGGCGCCGCGCTCGCCGTAGGCCAGCGCCGCGGGGATAAACAGCTTCCATTTGTCGCCAACGTGCATGAGTTGCAACGCTTCCGTCCAACCGGGGATCACGCCATTCACGGGGAATTCCGTAGGTTCATTGCGCGAGTAAGAGCTGTCGAACTCCGTGCCATCGATCAGTGTGCCGCGGTAGTGTGTGCGCACGGTGTCGGTCGCTTTCGGCGTCGCGCCCGTGCCTTCGTTCACGACGAGATATTGCAGGCCGCTTGCGGTCTTCTTCACACCCGGCTTCTTTTCATTTTCCGCAAGAAAGGCTTGTCCGTCGGCAAGGTTCTTGTCCGCGACCACCTTCATTTTTTCCATTTGCTTCTGACGATATCCATCGAGCACGACCTTCATTTCGTCCTGCGTCATCGCCATAGTCTGGTTGCCGACAACGTCTTCAATTGCGCGCACGAAGGGCTCGATTTTGATCTCCAGTTGTGACCGTTTCAGATCGGTGCCGATGTCCGCGCCAAGCACGTATGAAAGTTGCTTGAGAAATGCGTCGTCGCCTTCGAGCGGTTTTGCTTCTGGTTTGCCTTGCGCGGCCATCAGTTTTTCCCGTAGTTTTTGCAGTACCTCGCTCATTTCCTTGTCGGTCATCGCAGGGGGCTTGCCTTGCATGACGTCGCTGCAACCCGCGACAAACTGACCGCGCTCGACATTAATGCCGTTGCGCTTGAAGTTGGTGCCGATGTCCGCCCCAACGAGATATGAGAATTTGTCCTGCTCTGTTTCGAGCTTGATGGGCGGCACGTCAGACTTCTTTTCCGCCGAGGCGTCGGCTGGTTTTGCCTCCGCGGCGGGGGCGTCTTTCTTAGGGGCTTCGCCTTCCGCGAACACTGGCTGCAGCGGCATGGCGACAATCGCAGCCGCGAACAGCGTGCGAAGGGCATATCGAATCTTCACTGGGATCTCCTTGCTGGCAGGGTTGTTTATAGGGCCAAGCCGCGTATTGTCTCATATGGGGGAAAACTGGACAAGTCTCGTGATCGCGTCCAGCCTGCCGGCTTTCGCACTTTACCTTCGGGGCGTTTATTCGCTACCGTAGAGGCGGCTGTGGTGTTCAAACGGGGGCGCGTCCCATGAATCGTTGCATCATCGTGTGTGTGCTGCTGTGCGTGGCGATATTGTCGATCGCGCACGCCCAGGATCCGCAACCGCCCCCTGCACCAAGTACGACGTCCTCGGCGAACGCTCCTGCAGCAAATGATGCCGAGCGCGGCCCAGTTGTCTTACCGCCTCCGAGTGAAAAAGCGGTTCGTTTTTATAAATCCGGTGTAGCGTTATGGTTGTTCCAGAACGCTTGGGACCTCATTGTGCCTCTGGTCATTCTATTCACAGGGTTTTCTGCGAAGCTGCGGAATGGCGCGCGTTCGATAGGCCGGTACTGGTACTTCACCATCGCTATCTATGTCGCGTTATTCGGCATCGTTAACTTCCTCATCAATCTTCCGTTGGCGTATTACGCGCAGTTCGTGCGCATGCACGCCTTCGAACTCTCGAATCAGACCTTTGCAAAATGGATTCTTGACGCGTTTAAAGGTCTTGGCGTCGAAATCGTCGCAGGAATACTGTTTTTGTGGGTACCCTACCTCTTGCTGAAGAAGTCTCCAAAACGATGGTGGCTTTACACCGGATTACTGATGTACGTCTTTTATGCGTGCATCTTCATTGTAAAGCCTGTGGTGATTGATCCGTTGTTCAACGACTTTGGTCCCATGCAGGACAAGGCCCTGGAGCAGAAAATTCTTGCGCTTGCCGATCGCGCGGGCATCGAGGGCAGCCGCGTTTTCGAGGTGAACAAAAGCGAAGACACAAAAACGATCAACGCGTATGTGACCGGCATCGGACCTACTGCCCGAATTGTATTATGGGACACGGCGATCAAAGGCCTGACCGAAGAACAACTGCTTTACGTGATGGCGCACGAGATGGGCCATTACGTGTTAAAACATGCGTACACGAATATCTTGTTTGTCGGTTCCTTGATGATGTTAGGGTTTTACGTAATCCATTGTGCTTCGGGCTGGATTATTGGACGCTACAAAGATCGCCTCGGCTTCGACAATCTCGCAGACATCGCGTCATACCCGCTAATCCTGTTCCTGTTGACTGCAACGATGCTCGTACTCGATCCGATCACCAACACCTACTCCCGCTATCACGAACACGAATCGGATCGATTCGGCCTGGAGCTCACCGAGAATAACTATGCTGGCGCATCCGCGTTCAAGAAACTGTATGAAGACAACCTCGGTTACCCGAACCCACATCCCCTCGTGAAGATCTGGCGCGCGTCGCACCCCACGGTTGCCGAGCGTGTCGAGTTTTGCAATACGTACAGACCTTGGGCTGAGGGGCAACCGTTAAAGTATGGACATTTGTTCAAAGCGGCAGAGGCCGCACGGAATTAATACGATTCATTTAAGGAGGCTGGGTGATGAAGGATGTTAGGTGGTTGATTGCCGCGGTGTGTTTGGGTGTGTTGATAATTTTGGCGGGATGTGGTGCGGCGCCGGGTCCGGAACAGCAAGCCGCACCAAGCAGTGAGGGAGCTGCGCCTGCAAGTGTCGCCAAAACAGTTTCGTTTGCGGCAGATGTGAAGCCGATATTAGACAAACATTGTGCGAACTGCCACCTTGGCGGCGTTAGCAAAGGTGGATACAACCTCGACACGCACGAGAATGCAATTGCATCCGGGCGCAATGGCGCGCGTATAGTGCCGGGTAACTCCGCAGGCAGCAATTTAGTTCTTCGCGTCGCGCACGATCCGAGCGTGAAAAAGATGCCGCCGAAGGGCGAGGCCTTGAGCGCGGACGAAGTCGCAACCTTAAAAGCATGGATCGATCAAGGCGCAAATTGGGAATAGCGCGTAGAGCCGAATTGGAATTCGGCTCTCTTGGGGAACCAAGCAAGCAATAATGTCGAGAGGAAGCTAGACAATGAAACGAACTCTGGTGATTTACGCGCTCGCGTTTGCGGCGATGGCATGCGCACACGCAGCTGAAGAAGAATTGCCGTACACGCGGCAGGAGAACCTGGTCTACCATGAAACGCATGGCTTCGGCCTGATTGCGGATATTTTCGTACCGAAGGAAAAAGCGAATGGCCTCGGCATCATCGACGTCGTGAGCGGCGCGTGGCATTCGGACCGCGGAAAGTTGCGCGATCACGAGCGCGCGCAGATGTATAACATCTTCACCAGACACGGTTATGTCGTGTTCGGCATGCGACCCGGCTCGGTATCAAAGTTCGATGGCTCGGAATTGCTCACCAATGTGCAAACCGCGATTCGCTGGGTAAAGTCACACGCAAAGGACTACAACGTTGATCCGGAGCGTCTCGGCATGACCGGCGCATCCGCAGGTGGGCACCTCGCGCTACTCGCGAGCGTTACGCCATTGGATGGGAACAAGGATGCAAAAGACGATCTGGGGAAAGTTGATACGCGGGTCAAAGCGGTATCTGTATTCTTTCCGCCAACCGATCTGACCGATTGGGACGGCAAGAAGCCGGATTACTCCAAGACCATCGGGCAATTGCTGTTTACCGGCGGCGTTGGCGCGCGCACACAGGAGGAAATCGACGCGAAAGCGAAGGAGATTTCGCCGCGGCTGCGCATCAATGGTTCACAATTCCCCAAGTATCTGCTGTTCCACGGCGACGCGGATCCGATGGTACCGCTGCAGCAGTCGCAGGTGTTCGTCGATGCGATCAAAGCCGCTGGTGGTTCGGCTGAACTCGTCATCAAACCCGGTGGTCAACATCCCTGGCTGACTATCCCCGAAGAAGTCGAGAAGATGGCTGTGTGGTTCGATCAACAGTTGTGATGTGAAATGAGTGCAGTCTTGCAGAGTGGCGCAGCAACGAATGAGACCGATGCCGCGCTGCTCTGTGAGGTTGAATGCGGGTTGAACACCTCGCAGCCGGACCGATCGCGGCATCCCGTACGCGTGCTGGGGTTCGGTGAGATCAGCGCGGTCCTCGCTCTCGAAACATTGCCCGAAGCAAAGGAATGGGTTTTCAAGCGGCTACCCGTATTCATTACCGAGGACGAAGCAGCGGCGCACATCGAATTAACCGCGCGCTATGTGGACACGATCACGCGGCACATCGGCATTCATGTAAAAGACACGACGTACTTCAGCGTGAGGCCACGCGAAGACTTGGCCGTGTTCTACGCCGCGCAACGCATGCTTCCCGCGGACCACATTGGCAGCGCGGTGTTGCGTTGGGCGCCGGATGCGGATTGCATCGCGCTATTCGAGGCCGTGCTGAACCAGGTTGAAAAAGTGTGGGAATTCAATCGCACCAACACCGAAGGCCTCGAAATCGCGATCGATCTCCAGCTTTCCAACTGGGCTGTACTGTCGGACGAGCCGAGGCCGCGAATCGATGCAAGCACTCCGCTAACGTTTATCGACATTACGACGCCGCTGATGCGCAGCAACGGGCGCGAACTGCTGAATACCGAAGCGTTCATTCGCGGTTGCCCGACGTTGCTTCGGTGGCCCGTGCGAAAGTTCATGGCGGAGGAAGTCGTAAGCCGGTACTACGATCCGCGCAACTGCGTATTGGATGTGATCGGCAACTGCATCAAGGAAGGCCGCGAAGACCTCGTGCCGGCGATGGTGGAGTCAGCAAACGCATTCTTCGCGCGCAAACCCGCATCGCTCGAAATCGCGCCGTTCTCCATCGCGGATGTGTTCCGCTATTACCGGCAGGACGCGCTGATCTTCATCGTCTTTCTCGCGCTCAAACGTCTCGATCGTTTCATCAAGTCACGCGTGCTGCGTCAACCCTACGACTACATTCTGCCTGTGCATATCGACCGCCATTTTCCGTGGTCTAACAAGCCGCGTGCGAGACGCACATGAGCGCGCAACCCAAGGGAACACTCATCAACCCGATGGCGCGCCACCTCGAAGCGATTGGCGGGCCGATCCGAATTACGCATGCTGAGGGTGTCCGGCTCTACGACGAGACTGGTCGCTCGTGGATCGACTGCGAGACCGGAAGTGGTATCCATAGTCTTGGCCATCGAAGTTGTGTGTTCCTTGACGGAGATGAACTCGACCTTGGCAACCACCACCTTATCAGCCGCGCGCGGGCAGACCTTGCCTGGCACATCAACTCCGCGTTTCAAATAGATTTCAACGAGACCGCAGCGAACCGAGCCATTAACCGAGCATGCGAGATACTTAGGAACGAACTGGAAAACCAAAAGCCGGATGCAGGGAAAAATAGCAAGCAAAAGAATAGCGACAATAAGCGCGTCAAATCAGCAAATGTGCGCGAAGAAACCTTTCTTTCTGTATTCAATGTGTCGTCCAGTGAGTGCATCGACTCCGCAATAAAACTGTCCCGCGGCGCAACTGGTAGGTCAATTATTTTGAGCGCCGATAACGCGTTTCACGGATGCACCGGATACGCGCTTGCGGCGAGCGCGCCCTCGTTAGGCATGGCGATACCAACCCGGTCTCCCAATTTTGTTCACGTACCGTTCGGTTCTATCGATGCAATTGAACGAAAACTAAACAAGGAAGCCGACATAGCAGCCGTCCTGCTGGAGCCGCTTGCGATTGAGGACGGCTGCAAAACGTGGCCGCCTGATTGCCTTCGGACCATTCACGAGATATGCAGGGAACGGAATGTCTTGTTGATCCTCGACGAGTCCGTGACTGGTTTGGGACGATGCGGGAGCACGCTTGCCTGCACACAACACGATATTATTCCGGACATTTTGACCATCGGACATGCTTTAGGGGGCGGCGTTTACCCCATTTACGCGACATGTCATCGCAAATCTCTGGATTTGTTCTACCAGCGCAACCCTTTCGTACATATTTCTACTTTTGGCGGTGGAGAGGTCGGCTGTATGACGGCAATTGCGGCTATCAATGATTTATGGCAGTTGCACGAAAAAGTCTTTGCTCTTGGGGAGGGCTTTCGCCAGACGGTTGTCGAGATAGCTCTTGGATCCAATTCTGTTGTGCGATCGGTCCGCGGAGTCGGACTTGCCAACGCTATTCAGTTTTGTGATGTGGATGCCGCTGAAGCTATGCAGCAGATGCTGTTCGACCGCGATGTGTTTTGTCGTGCCGCCTTGCTTTCTCCCGACACCCTCCTGTTCATGCCACCACTCAATATCACGGTGGACGAACTTCATGAAGTCATTGCAGCGATAGAGTCCAGTCTGATGATACTTCGTGAGCGATATTGATGCGCAACCGTCGCTCTAAAGTGCTCGACGATTTCAAGGAGTTCATGTCTCCCGGAAAAGTGCGCGTGTACCGCCGCTACGGAATGACTGTCGTGATGGACGATCGTGAAGGCGCGTGCTTCCACGATTTCAATGGTCGGCGCTTCTACAATTTTCATTGCAACGGCGGTGTATTCAATCTCGGGCACCGGCCCGAGTCCACGGCGAAAGCGTTGCGCGATGCGATGGCTGCGAAGATGGACATGGGCAGTTGGTGCGCGCACAATCCTATCCGCGAGCGGTTTGCGGAGGCGTTGGCGGCGACGATGCCCGCGCCGTTGCCGCGCGTGTTGCTTTGCGCGAGCGCGAGTGACGCGGTGGATGCGGCAATCCGCCTCGCGATGACGCACACTAAGCGCGCGAAAGTCGTGTCCGCCCACGGCGGATACCACGGCTCCAGCGCGTACGCGGTGGCGGCGGGCGACGCGCGTTTCCGCGATCCCGTGCACGGGCAGCTCCCGGGCTTTGTGCAGGTCGCCTTTGGCGATGCATTGGCAATGGAGCACGAAATTGACGGCAATACCGCCGCAGTGATTTTGGAAACCATTCCGGCTTCGTACGGCATGGTGATTCCGCCGGACGACTATTTTGCGCGCATCCGCGCCGCGTGCGACAAGCACGGCGCAATCTTTATTATCGACGAAACTCAGACCGGTCTGGGCCGCACGGGCAAACTATGGGCGATCGAACATTGGGGCGTTGCTCCGGATGCTTTGATCTGCGGCAAGGGCACTAGCGGCGGGTATTACCCCATCGCCGCGGCGTGCTTTTCCGACCGATTCGATGCCACACTTGATGGTGGCTTCTTTCACTACACGGAGTCCGCCGGCAGCGATCTCGGTTGCGCGGTTGCGCTCCGCGTGCTGGAAATTACGAATACGCCGGAGTTTCTCGATAACGTGCTCGGAAGAGCAACCCAATTTGAGGGATGGCTCAAGGACTTGGTGAAGCGGTATCCACGATACCTTCACGGCTTTCGGCAAAAAGGCATGTTTATGGCGCTAGTCTTTCGCGATGAAGCCACCAGCATGGCCGCGCTCAAGTCCATGTTTGACCACGGCGTCTACACCGTGTACGCGGCGAATGACAAACGCGCCATTCAAATTCTGCCTCCGCTGACAATAACCGACGAAGAGTATCGACACGGAGCACGCGCGCTGGATGACGCGCTGGTCGCCATGGACCGCCTGAAGTACCGGGCCTTACGTGCTATACTCCGACTCGCTGTCACATCGCCCGTGTGAAGCGGGTGCAATGGTCTTGGCGATCCACATTAAAGAGGAGGGACATAGCCATGTCTAACTATGTTCGTTTGGCTTTAACGTCCATGCTGTTCGCTCTACTGGCATGTGCAGCGTTTGCGGGCGCGCACAGCGGCGATGGAAAAGGCGCGACAAATGTGCCGCTCTATACCAACCTCGGCAACCACCACCACGAAGTCACCGCGGCGTCGCCGAAAGCGCAGGCGTTTTTCGATCAGGGGCTGCGTCTCATTTACGGATTCAATCACGATGAGGCCATTCTCGCGTTCAAGGAAGCGCTGAAGTATGACCCAAATTGCGCGATGGCGTATTGGGGTATCGCCGCGGCCAAAGGGCCAAACTACAACGCCGCAATGGACGCGGAAGCGACGAAGGCGAGTTATGAAGCGAGTCGCAGGGCGCTTGAACTTGCTCCGAATGCGACGCAGCCGGAGCGCGACTATATCGCCGCGATGGCCGTGCGCTATACGGACAAGCCGGATGCTGTGCGCGCGGACCTGGACAAAGCGTATTCCGATGCGATGCGCGATCTCGCGAAGAAGTATCCCGATGATGATGACGCGCAGACTTTGTTTGCGGAGTCGCTGATGAATCTGCGTCCTTGGCAATTGTGGGCGAAGGACGGTACGCCGAGCGACGTGACGCCGGAGGTCTTGCAGACGCTGGAGAAAGTCCTCGCACGCAATTCGAAACACATCGGCGCAATTCATTACTACATTCATTCAACGGAAGCTTCGCCGAACCCGGAGAAGGCGGAACCCTATGCGGATCGCCTTGGCAAGTTGATCCCCGGCGCGGGGCACATGGTGCACATGCCCGCACACGTATACATCCGCACGGGACGCTACGATGATGGCGTGAAAGTGAATATCAAGGCAGCGGATCTCGACCGCGAGTTCGTGAACTGGCGCAAACCCGGGCCAATGTACCGGATGTATTTCACGCACAACATACACTTCATTTGGTCCTGCGCGTCTATCGGCGGGAGAAGCAAAGCTTCGCTGAGCGCCGCGCGCGACCTTGTTAATGAGATGCCGTTGGAATTGCTCGTTGCAATGCCGCCGCTCGAATTTCAGGCGCCGTCCCCGTACTTCGCGCTGGTGCGTTTTGGAAAGTGGACGCAAATGCTCGAAGAGCCGCGCCCCGCGACGGAGCTGCAATACACAACAGGCATGTGGAATTACGGGCGGGGCATGGCATTTGCCAACTTGAAACAGTTCGATTCCGCTCGCGCTGAGGCAGCACAGTTAACCGCAGTCCGCGATGCCATGCCGGACGATCGCATGGTGAATCTAAATAAGGCCAAGGACGTCTTGACGATTGCGAGTGTTGTTCTAAATGCAGAGATTGCGCGCACGGAGGGAAAATTGCCCGAAGCGATTGAAGGCTTCAAAAAGGCGCTGCCACTCGAAGATGCGCTGAATTATGAAGAGCCACCGTCGTGGCATTTGCCGGTGCGGTTATATCTCGGCGCGGCATTGCTCGATGCAGGCATGCCCGCGGAAGCGGAAGCCGCGTATCGCGAAGACCTGAAGCATTATCCCAAGAACGGCTGGGCGCTCTATGGTCTCGCGCAAAGTCTGCAAAAACAAGGAAAGAATGCGGAAGCGCGCGCGACGCAGAAGCAATTCAAAAAGGCGTGGAAACGCGCGGACGTCAAATTGACCTCGTCAAGATTCTAATATCACATCATTCGAATCAGTGTGGAAGGGGAAGTAATGTCTGGCGAAACGACGATTCCTATGGCGCGGCCCCGGGTAAAAACATCGCATTACGCGGTGTTGGCGGCTGCGTTCTTCGGTTGGATGTTTGACGGCTACGAGATGGGCATCTTCCCTATTGTCGCTAGCCCCGCCTTACAAAGCATGGTGGAACCTGGCGTAGACGTAAAGGCATTCGTCGGTCAATGGATGGGGATTGTCACCGCGGCGTTCCTGCTGGGCGCGGCCGCGGGTGGTTGGGTATTTGGATGGCTTGGTGACAAGATTGGCCGCGTGCGCGCGATGTCGATCAGCATTCTCGCGTATTCGGTACTTACCGGCCTCGGCGGCTTTGCGACAGAACCCTGGCACTTTGTCATCGTCCGTTTCCTGAGCGGGCTTGGCATGGGTGGCGAATGGTCACTCGGCGTGGCGCTCGTGATGGAAGTGTGGCCCGCGCAATACCGTCCCCTGATGGCGGGTGTGATTGGTGCTGCGTCAAACGTCGGCTTTTTGCTCGTGGGCATGGTGAGCAAGATGCACGCAGTTACACCGGAATCCTGGCGGTGGATGTGGTTTCTCGGCGTGCTGCCTGCTGTATTTGTTTTCTTCATTCGTTTATTCGTGCCGGAGTCCGAACGTTGGCAGGAGGCGGTGAAGAATCAGCACACCACGCCACTCCGCGAAGTGTTTGGACCGCGTCATCTGTCGCATACGCTTCTCGGTGTTCTATTCGCCGCGGTCGCGCTCATCGGCACTTGGGGAACGGTGCAATGGATTCCAGTATGGATTGATCAATGGGTCGGCGCGTCCATCCCAACCGCGAAGGCCGATGCGGGTATGCTCGCCGCGATTGGTGCGATTGCGGGTTGTATTGCGGGTCCGCTGATTGGTGGCGCGATTGGACGTCGTCCGACGTATTTCTTACTGTGCTTGACCTCACTGATCGTAATGTTTGCCTTATATCGCGGCGCACATGAATACGGCCCGCTGTTGAAGTTTCTGATCTTCGCGGCAGGCTTTACCACCGCGTCGTTTTATGGCTGGCTGCCCTTGTTTCTGCCGGAGTTGTTCCCCACGCGCATGCGCGCGACCGGGCAGGGTGTATGTTTCAATTCGGGCCGCGTGTTTGCCGCAGTCGGAGCGATCAGCGCAGGCAGACTTATCGCCTACTTCGATGGTGACTATACAAAGATGGGCACGGTAGTTTCTTGTATTTACATCGTTGGAATGCTCGTAATTTGGTTTGCGCCCGAAACAAAGGGGAAACCGTTGCCGGAATGATGCGCAAGACTTTCAACAAATTCGTTATGGCTGCGATGGCCTGCGCGTGCGTGTTGACTAGTGCCAATGCGCAACCCGCCAACGCCCCACAAATTGAGCTTGTGAAACCGAGCCCGTGGCGGCCGCCATTTGGAATCGATAGGCCGGGCGCGCCTTCCACCGTGCGTGTGAAAGTTTCAGATGCGCCTGTCGATTCGGCTTTTATCGTGGAAGCGATTGATAACGATGTGAGCCTCGTCGCGATTCCGTTGGATCAGGAAACCCTTCGAAAATCGCCGGTGGAGGTTTCGCTGCCGTCGCATGTGGACAAGGCGGTGCTGATAGAAGAACGAAGCGGGAAGCGCACACCAGTCGCAATTACTGCAATCGAACGCGACGAACTGGAGGTAGAGGCCACCGCTGAGCCATTGGGCGATGCGCGGGTGAACCCTATCGATCTCGGCACGCTGTTGCCTCCCCAGGGTTGCTTGGTGCTCGGCCCGCGCACGGGCGCAATCGTGCGAGTAGCGGCAAGCTGGATGGGCGATGGCGAACAACATTACATCGTGCGCGCATGGTACTCGCATGCGACTGAAGTCGCTGGAGAAGGCACGCTCACCACGCAGCGCGGTGATCGTGAATCAGTGAAGCCGTTGCGTCCCTTCAATCACACGGATTCCCCCGCGCCGTGGGAAACGCACATCGCGCTCGATCCGCCGCCATTGAATAAAGACCGCAGCGTGCTGCACGTGACGCTGGAGGATGAGGCCAGCGTGCAGAAGTGGTCGAAAGACATTCCTGTAATGCTGGTCGCCGAACATGAAGAGATGCCGGTGTTCGGTGCGTTCAAAACAAAGCTGCGCTACGACCAGCCTATCTCAGTGCTCGACCGCGAAACGAATGCCTTGTCGACGATCCCCTATGAGGAAGGTTGGGATCCTGCGCTGGAGGATGTTGTTGTCGCGCTGCCCGGCGGCGGGCGCTTTGTGTTTTGGCGCGGTTCGAGCTATGTGCCGTTCTGGATGAGTCCGATGGGCACGGGCTTGAGCTATGAGTGGGCGGAGACGGGCCCCATGCCCGGCGGGTTTGTCGACTGTGTTGAACCGCTCATGGACAAAGAACTGCGTTACGGACGCGTCGAGATCATCGAGTCCACCGTTGCGCGGGTACATGTGCGATGGACCTACCAGAGCACAGACTTTGTCTACAACGTGTGGGGCGATGCCGCGCAGGAAGATTACTATTTTTACCGCGATGGTTACGGCACGCGTGTGTTGACCTTGAAGAGCGCGCTGGATTCGAAATACGAGTTGAGCGAGTTTATCGTCATCGCGCCGCAGGATGCGTATCCGCTCGAGTTCTTGCCGGTGGGCACGACGATCAGGACATTTGATTTGAAGGGACGCCAAGGTGGTGTCGCATTTCCGAAGTCGGACGTCCCCGGCCCTGCGGGATCCGGTATTGCGTTTGGCCAGGTACGGTCCGTTGGGACGACCCAGCCAGTTTTTCCGCCATTGGTGTATCGCGCGCCGTTGCACAACGGCGATGCGAAGACCGCGATTTATTTCAATCCGCGCGATACATTTCAAAGCGCCGACTTAACGCAGTTCTCGCCTTTCTTCGAAGGCGACGAGATGGCGACGCCCGCGTATTGGGGGAGCCATTGGCCCTTGTCGCGCGGGAAGACTACTGGTGGATCTATCGACGATCGCATCAAGATCGCGCCCTCGCACAACAGCCTGATGTCGTGGGCCATGAAACAGCCTGCCCCGGTGTCGGAACGTAGCGGCCAGATGATCGATGCGCTCGGTAAGGTACGCGACATGCGCGTGCAGCAGTGGGCGTGGCTGATTGGATATACAGACGCTTCGGATGACGAAGTGCTCGATATCGCGCGCAGCTACGCGCTACCGCCGGCGATCGAAGCAATCAAAGGCGCGCGCGTTGATGTTGAATCGTACAACGAGGCTACGCGTGCATTGTGCGTCACCGTTGAAAGTCGCGATGTAACTTTTCGTCTGGTCCCACAAGGCGTGTGCGTGAATCCAGTTTTTGAAATGAACAACGCGCCCGCAGATTTAATGCAGGTGTCTGTAGGTGCACTGGTGCTGGGCGCCGACAGTGTTGCGTGGGATGGAAAAGTATTGTGGTTGAGAGCGATACTGCGGGAACCGACTCAGGTACGCATTACGTTTCGCGGCACTTCGTAAAACGTTTCAGACCCCTCAAAAAATGCCCAAATTAAAGGCTTTTTGCGCTGCCTAAAGTTTCCTAAGTACCTGCCGATAAATACTGTACAAGCTAAGGCACGGAGGCCGAGGCTAGACTACAAAAGACACGGACGTCGCGACAGTTGAACTCGAGGTTGGGTAGCGCAAGCGCCCAACACTCGGAATTAAGGCGGGTGTCATCCCTCACCCGTCATTCCATAGCGCGCGTGTGAATCCCTGCACACGAACGCAAAAGACTTTTCAAAGTCTTCCCTCCAAGAGTGGCGCCACAATCCCATAGTTGTGGCGCACTTCTCTTTTAATGGAACGCGGATGTCACGGATTTAACGAATGGCCGCGGATAAGCACAACCCAACGCTCCCTCCTGGTGCGAAATCGATTACGATGAAAACTGAATCTAATGCTGCTCGCTTCGAAAACGGAGCTGAAGCTAACCGCGTCGATCCGTTAGATCTGCGTCATCCGCGTTCTACTCATTAGAACGGCACGTCTTCGTCGTCGGCGGGTGCTTCGTCAATGTCGTAGGGCGGCTCTTCATCGTGATGCGCGGAGTACGGTGCGCCCTCGTCACTTCCACCCGCTGCGGGGTCTTGGAAGCGCTGGGTGTTGCGATCAAAAAAGAGGTCGATTTTTCCGGTAGGGCCGTTACGTTGTTTGGCAATATTGACGTTGATCAGTTTGTCGTGGCTGTCGCCGCCGCCACCGGTTTCGTCGTCGTCTCCCCCGCGCTTAAATGCAGGCGGACGCGACAGCATGATCACCACGTCGGCGTCCTGTTCGATCGCGCCGGATTCGCGGAGGTGCGATAGCTTCGGCGCGCCGGTATCGTCTTTTTCCGCTTCGCGGCTGAGCTGCGATAGCGCTATGACCGGCACGCGGAGTTCGCGCGCAAGACCTTTGACCGAGCGGGAGATTTCGGCGATTTCTGTTTGACGGCTTTCTACGCGTCCAGGACCGCGCATGAGCTGCAGATAGTCGATCACGATGAGATCGAGGCTATGCTGCGCCGCGTGCCGGCGCGCTTTCGATCGCAGTTCGAGGATACCGATGTTCGGCGTATCGTCGATAAAGATTGGCGCATTGCTCAATTTGTTTGCGCCGAGCTGCACTTTCGGGAACTCGTTGCGCGCAAGGTAACCGGAGCGCAGGCGTTGCGAGTCGATACCGCCGGCCATGCACAGCAAGCGCTGCACGAGCTGTTCTTTCGACATTTCGAGGCTGAACAACAGCACCGATTTCTTTTCGTGGATCGCAATGTGCGAAGACACGTTAAGCGCGAAGGCGGTCTTACCAACGGAGGGCCGCGCGGCAAGAATGATCATGTCCGATGGCTGGAATCCGGATGTCATCTGGTCGAGTTCGTGGAAACCTGACGGTACACCCGTATAACCCTTATGCGAGCGAATAATCGCTTCGATCCGATCGATCGCGTCTGGCACGAGGTCGCCGACGCTAAATATGGGGCTGAGTTGGCGCGTCTCCGAAATCGCGAACATGGCCGATTCGGCTTTGTCGAGCAAGTTGTTCACATCGCCGGGCGACTCGTAGGCTTCGCCTGCGATTGAGGTACATGCGGTAATGAGTTTTCGCAACACAGCGGCGTCAAGTACGATCTTTGCGTAGTACTCGACATTCGCGGACGTCGGAACAGCGCCGGAGAGATCCGCAATGTAGCTCGGCCCGCCAGCCTTTTCGATCGCGCTGTCGCGCGTGAGGCGTTCAAGCAAAGTGACGACGTCCACCGGCACGGCATCGCGGTACAAGGCAACAATTGCGCCATAAATAAGTTGATGCGGCTCGGCGTAGAACACGCCGGCCGCATCTTCTTTAAGAACTTCTATCGCGGTCCCGACCGCTTCGGGGTTCAGCAGCATTGCTCCGAGCACGGAACGTTCCGCTTCGATGCTCTGCGGAGGTACCCGATCGAATACGGGAGGCTGTGGGGGTCTCCGTGGCGGTCTTGAATTTGCCACGTTACTCCGCGGCCTCCTCCTCGACTTCTGCCGCTTCCGCCGCTGCTACAGGCGCTTCTTCGACGACAGCTTCCGCGGCGGGGACTTCTTCTGCGTCCTTGAGAACGTTCACCGTCACTATTGCCTCGATACCGCGCATCAGCTTCACACTGACCTTATGCGCGCCGAGCGAACGGATCGGCTCTTCGATGTGGATGCTCTTGCGATCAACCGCGTAACCGAGGGGCTTGAGCGCCTCGGCGATTTGTACGTTCGTGACCGAACCGAAAATCTTGCCTTCTTCGCCGGCCTTCGCCTTGATGTCAATGGAAATGTTGCCGAGCTTCTTCGCTTCTTCGGCGAGCTGCGCGCGGACTTTTTCTTCGCGCTTCTTGATGATGCGCATCTCGTGCTCAATTTGCTTTGCACTGCCGGATTCGGCGGGCACCGCGAGCTTGCGCGGCAGCAGGAAATTGCGCGCATAGCCGGGCGCGACTTTTACAGTCGTACCCATTTCGCCCAGATTGGGCACGTTTTCACAGAGGATTACTTTCATCGTGCATCTCCCATCGCGCAACGCCAACTGCGTTGCGCCCAGCCTTGGGGTGTTTGCCGCACATTGCGGCAACCGTAAAGGTTTACCCCGTTACAAGAAACTAACTCTCTCCCGATTGCGCATCTCGTATCGCTTGCGCGAGGCGATCCATGCGCACGCGGAAATTCGCCCATGTGTCGAACAAGCCTATCATGCTCAGTGCCGGATACAACCCTGACATCACGAACATGAACACCAGCAGCACCAGCAAAAACAGCCCCGGCGCAAGTACGGACAACCCGTAGATGAACACCGCGCAGCCATTCAAGAAGTATATCGAACTGAGGCCGACCGCAACGTTCCACGTCACGAAGCGCAGTTCGATACCGCCACCGTATTGATGCTCGACATACCATAACACCGCAGTGGCAATGCCGCCCCATACCAGCCAATCCGGCGGACGCATATCGCGGAAGGAACCGATAGTGCCTGGATCAGCGAACCACCGCCGCAGTATGGCGACGGTGATAGATACGAGCACGCAGGTCAACATCAGGTACACGGCAAATTCGATGCCTACAGCCAGCGCGAACTTGTTTTCGCCAAACCAGCGCAGTCCTGCGATCTGTTCGTCCACAAGCTCCTGGCCCATCTCCGCGGCCTGAAGATTCAACTGTTCCGTAAACCAGGCAATCATCGAATCGATAATGCGATTAAACGATGCCCAACATACCTTTAGATACACACCAACCAACACGCTGAACGTTGCTATCGTCGCAACCACAACGCGTCCGTAGGTCCAGCCGCGGGACGTGCCAAGTCCAATCGGTAACCCCATCGATGAGATGAGCAATGCATTCGCCGCGCTCATCCCGACCATGCCGGCAAATTGTGTCGAACTGAGTTGAAGCCTCGGCGTATATCCGCCGACGAGCTTCATCACCATCAACAACACGGCGCTGCCAAGCAACACCGCCATCAGCGCGCCAACAATGAGACCAATGGTGCGTCCCCATTCGCGGAAGTGCACATAAACGGCGACGGGCACCACATACAAAAACGCCGGACAGCTAATCGTCAACACCGACAGCGGGTTCGGCAGTACGTTGAAAACCGCCGTCACCATAAACAAGATCAGCCACAAGATGGCATAGATCAGCATCGGTGTCTGCGCTGCGAGTGCTTGTGCTGTTAGTCGGCGACGTACGGCAGCATGGCGATTTGGCGCGCGAGTTTGATGGCGCGCGTCAACATGCGCTGGTGCCGTGCCGTCGCGCCCGTGATGCGGCGCGGAATGATCTTACCGCGCTCGGTCACGTAGTGCTTCAGCAACCCAATGTCTTTGTAGTCGATATAGACCACGCGGTCTACCGTCAAGCGGCAGACCTTATTCCGCGACATCGCCTTCTTTTTCTTCTTCTTGGCGCGCGCTTTCGCTTTTACGGCAAATCGAGCCATTATCCGGAAATCTCCTGTCGTGGACGATTCGGTGAACCGTCCCTACGTTTAACTAAAATGGAATATCGTCATCCGCGGGAGGCATCGGTTCTTCGATCGTGCGCGGCTGCGGTTTCCCGCCACCGCCGCTCGGACCGCCACCAGCCTTGTCGCCCCAGTCAAGCTGTTGAACGCGTTCTGCGTTCACCTCAATAACGGTGCGTTTCTGGCCGGTCTTGTCTTCGAAGTCGTTGCTGCGCAATTGGCCTTCGACCAATACTGGCCGGCCCTTGCGCAGATACTCGTTCGTGTATTCCGCTGTCTTGCCCCATGTGGTGACGTTGATAAACATCGTCTCCTCGCGCTTCTCGCCGTCTTTCGACTTGTAGAAACGCGAAACCGCGAGGCCCAGCTTACATACCGCCATGCCCGAAGGCAGGTAGCGCAACTCCGGATCGCGCGTCAGGCGGCCCGCGAGGATCACCTTATTCACGTCCGGCATACGGAAGTCCGACATGCGACCGATCCCTCCTCAAGACACCGCGCGAACGCCCCACGCGCCCGCGCGCGAACGGTTACTCGTCGTCGTCGTCGTCTCGACGACGGCCACGCTGCGGACGGCGATCGTCTTCTTCGTCGTCGTCATCGTCGCGTTCGGCACTGCGGGCCGCGCTTGCGCGCAATTCCGCTTCCGTGCGCCGCTTCTGCTCTTCTTCGAGCCGCAGGTCCTGATCGGTAAAGTGGACGATAATGTCCCGGATAACGCTTTCCGTGAGCCGGAAATGGTTGGCAAGTTTGCCCGCGAACGTTGCTGGCGATTGAAAGCGCAGCATGACGTATACACCTTCGGTGTATTTGTCCACTTCGTAGGCCATTTTACGCTTGCCCCAAGTCTCCGAGCGCACGATAGCTCCGCCATTGGACGTAACGAGGTTCTCGACGTCCTTTGCTACCGTCTGGATCTCATCGTCTTTCAAGTCTG
>JADLHJ010000070.1 GCA_020848835.1 Candidatus Hydrogenedentota bacterium | reverse complement strand
TGGAGTGACCAACAATGTCCTCGACTCAACAAGTCGGTAAACTGACCCGCATCTCCGGGCCGATGATCGCGGCCGACGGCATGCTCGGCGTCGCCATGGGTGAAATCCTGCGCGTCGGCAAGCTGGGATTGATGGGCGAAGTGATCCGCATCGACGGTGAAACGGTGTACGCGCAGGTGTTCGAAGACACCTCCGGCATGTTCCTCGGCGAACCGGTTACGCCCCTTGGCAAGCCGCTCGCGGTAGAACTTGGGCCGGGCCTCTTGGGCTCTACCTACGACGGTATTCAACGTCCGCTCATCACGCTGCAGCAGCAGTCCGGTGACTTCATCGGCCGTGGCCTCACAGCCGACGCGCTGGACCGCACCAAGAAGTGGGCCTTCACGCCGGTCGCGAAAGTCGGCGATAAAGTTGTCGCGGGCGACATCCTCGGCACCGTCCCGGAAACGAAGAGCATCACACACAAAGTCCTCGTGCCTCCCGGCAAAGGCGGCACGATTACGAGCATCGTCGGCGCGGGTGAATACACCGTGCTCGATAACATCGCGAAGCTCGACGACGGCACCGAATTGAGCATGATGCACTACTGGCCGGTGAAACAGCCGCGCCCGACCGCAAGCAAGTTGCGCACGGACCGTCCTTTCCTGACGGGCCAGCGCGTGCTCGACTGCTTGTTCCCCATCGCGCTCGGTGGCTCAGCCATCGTGCCCGGCGGTTTCGGTACCGGCAAGACGGTTGTGGAGCAGACGCTCTCCAAGTACTCCAACGCCGACATCATCATCTACGTGGGTTGCGGTGAGCGCGGTAACGAAATGGCCGACGTGCTCGACGAATTCCCGCACCTGAAGGACCCGAAGACGGGCGACTCGCTCATGAACCGCACCGTGCTCGTGGTGAACACTTCGAACATGCCAGTGGCCGCGCGCGACGCTTCCGTGTATACAGGCATCACACTCGCGGAGTACTACCGCGATCAAGGCTACGACGTGGCCCTCATGGCCGACTCGACCAGCCGCTGGGCCGAAGCGCTCCGCGAAATCTCGTCGCGCCTCGAAGAAATGCCCGGTGAAGAAGGCTACCCGACCTATCTCGCGTCGCGTATCTCGGAATTCTACGAACGCAGCGGTCGCGTAGTTTGCGCGGGCAGCGACGCAGGCACCGACAAGGAGCGCAACGGTTCGCTCACCGTCGTAGGCGCAGTATCGCCGGCCGGTGGTGACATGTCCGAACCGGTGACGCAGAACTCGCAGCGCGTCGCGGGCGCCCTCTGGTCGCTCGACGCAGCGCTGGCATACAGCCGTCACTACCCCTCGGTGAACTGGAACCGCAGCTACACGCTGTACTTCAAGGAACTCGATCCCTGGTTCGAAGCCAACGCGCCGAAGACCTGGATGCAGAACCGCCAGGCAATCGCAACGCTGCTGCAGCGCGACGCGGAATTGCAGGAAGTCGTGCAACTCGTCGGTCCCGACGCTTTGCAGGATCAGGAACGTCTTATCCTCGACATCTCGCGCATGATCCGCGAAGTGTTCCTACAGCAGAACGCCTTCTCCGATGCCGACGCATATTGCTCGCTCGAAAAAGGCAATGCACTGCTCGACGCCATCATCGAGTTCTACGAGACCTCGAAGAAGGTCCTCGAACAGGGCATCACGCTCGTCCGCATCATGGAATTGCCGGTGCGCGAAAATATCTCGCGCCTCCGTGAAGAAACGAACGAAAGCATCGCCGAACGCCAGAAAGCCGTGCTCGAAGACATGCGCAAGGCTCTGGCCGATCTCTCATCGAGAAAAGGGTAAACCATCATGGCAACTTCGACTGAACCCAACCTGCTCCACAAGGAGTTTTGGGATCTCAACTACGTGTCGGGGCCGCTGGTGTTCCTCGGCAACGGCGACCGCTTCCCCACGGGCGCAATTCTCGATCTCGTTTCCGAGAACGGTTTGGTGCGTCAAGGGCAGGTGCTTGAAGCGAACAAGAAGTACGCGATCGTCCAGGTGCTGCAAGGTACGCAGGGCGTGGACATCAAGCGCGTATCCGTATCGCTGAAGAAAGAAGCCGCGCGCGTCGGTGTCTCGAAGGAATTGATTGGCCGCACCTTCAACGGTACCGGCGATCCCATCGACGGCATGCCCCCAGTCGTCGCGGATAAAGAAATCGACATCATCGGTACGGCCATCAATCCCGTATCGCGCAACAAGCCCAATGACTTCATCGAAACCGGTCTCTCGACCATCGACGGTTTCAATACCCTCGTCCGCGGTCAGAAACTGCCGATCTTCTTCGGCTCCGGTCTTCCCGCGAACGAAGTCGCAAACTTCATCGTGCAGAATGCGCAGGTGAAAGGCGAAGCGGACGATTTCGTCGTTGTGTTCGGCGCAATGGGTCTTACCGAACGCGAGGCCGCGTACTTCATGCGCTCCTTTGAAGAAGGCGGCCAGAAGTCGCGCGTCGTATCCTTCATCAACAAGGCCGGTGACCCTGCCATCGAGCGTATCTTCACGCCGCGTTGCGCGCTCACCGTCGCCGAGTATCTCGCATTCGAGCTCGATTACCAGGTGCTCGTCATCCTCACGGACATGACCAGCTACTGCGAAGCACTCCGCCAGATTTCGTCCGCGCGCGAAGAAATCCCCGGTCGCCGCGGGTATCCCGGTTACATGTACACCGACTTGTCGACCATCTACGAGCGCGCAGGTCGTATCCACGGCAAGAAGGGATCGGTCACCCAGGTGCCGATGCTCACCATGCCGGACGACGACATCACGCACCCAATCCCGGACTTGACTGGTTACATCACCGAAGGGCAGATCGTGTTGTCGCGCCCGCTCCACCGCCAGGGCATTTTCCCGCCGGTGGACTTGCTGCCCTGCCTGTCGCGCCTGATGAACAACGGTATCGGCGAAGGCCGTACGCGCGGCGATCACCGCGCGGTGGCGAACCAGCTCTACGCGTCCTACGCGCGTGGCCGCAACGTCCGCAAGCTGATGGCCATCGTCGGTGAAGACGCCCTCGGCGAACTCGACAAGAAGTACCTCAAGTTCGCAATCGAATTCGAAAAATCGATGATCGGCCAGGCCGTTCGCCGCACCATCGAAGAAACCCTCGACCACGGCTGGAAACTGCTCGGAATTCTGCCCACCGCAGAGCTCACGCGCGTCTCCCGCGACCAGGTCGAGAAGTATTACAAACCCTGGACCGAGTAACAAAGCAGAGCTTTTCAAGAGCGCGTTACCAAATGGAAATTTGGTAACGAGGAATAGCACGGCGCTATTGCCAAAATAATTGAAGATGATTTACCCCGAAGGGGTTCTGGCGTGCAGCCCAGGGTTGGGCCGCCGGAGTCGCTTCGACGCAGGCGGGCCTACCCTGGGTACACGACCTCACCCGAGGAAACTACCCTGAAAGGGTTACGGCGAGCCGTCCGACTGGATCGATTACGATTACGAGCACGATTACGAGCACGCGCACGAAACTGCAAAGGCCCGGCAATCCGCTCGAAAACTGAGCGAGTAATAACGCGATGAGCATGGACAACGTTGCGCCAACGCGCATGCAGCTTCTGGCCCACAAGGCCTCGATCAAATTCGCCGCCGACGGCGTTCAACTTCTCGAAGGCAAGCGTGAAGCGCTGCTGAAAGAGTTGATCGACCGCGCAAAAGAGCTGCGCAACCTGCGCAATCAACTCCACAAAATGGGGCGCGCCGCCGTCACCACGATGGCCATCGCGCGCGCCGTGCGCGGCACGGCCGATGTTCGCAGCGCAGGTGTCGCCGCGCGCCGTGAACTTCAGCTCGACGTCCGCACCGAAAAGGTCTGGGGCCTCTCGCTGGGCGCAATCGACCGCCACAACATCGTCCGCTCGCAACGCGAACGCGGCACCGGCCTTCTCGATGTCAGTTCGCAGGTGGTAGAGGCATCCGACTCCTCCGAACGCATGGTCGAACAATTGCTCGTCTGCGCGCCAAAGGAATCGAATCTGCTCATCATCGGTGAAGAAGTCCGCAAGGTCAGCCGCCGCATCAACGCGCTTAACGAGTACTTGCTGCCCAAGTTGCGCGGCGAAATGCGCACCATCGCACGCGTGCTCGACGAGCGCGAACGCGAAGAAACCTTCCGCCTCAAGCGCATCAAGAAAAAGAAAGCCGACGCAAAAGCCGCAGCCGCCGCAGCGGAAGGAGCCGCATAATGCGCCTCGGCGATCTACTTCACGAAAAGACCATCAAGCTCGACCTGCACGCCAACAACAAGCAGGCGGCCATTGAAGAGCTTGTCGATGCCCTCATCGACGCACACGAAATCCCGCTATCGATGCGGTCGCACGCACTTGAGATCGTAAAGGAACGCGAGAAAGAAGCCAGCACCGGCCTCGAATACGGCGTCGCCGCCCCGCACGGCCTCTCCGATCGCGTGGACGACATCATCGTCGCGCTCGGTACGTGCCGCGTAGGTATTCCATTCGATTCAGTAGACGGCATCGCCGCACGCATTGTCGTGCTGATCCTGTTCCCGCGCCGCAGCTTCCACGGCAATATCCAAACCATGGCCGGCATAGCGCACCTCCTCAGTAACTCGAAGTTGCGCGATGCCATCCGTGCCGCGAACTCTTCTGCGGAAGTCCTCAAAATCATCCGAGACGAAGAATCCAAAGAACCGTTTCACGCCCACCTCGCAAAGTAGTATCAAGACCCCGCAACAGAACGTGCGGCGGCGGGTAGACGCCGCTTTGGCTGTTGCGTCAGGACAACCGCACTCCAAACCAAACCTGGATTCAATGTGAAAACTTTCCACACGATCCGGCAAGCAGGTATCATTCATCAATCGTTGTGAGGGGTGGGGACGTGGAACTACGCCTGATTAGCGCGCTCGGTCTTCTCGTCATGCTCGCGATTGCATTCGCGCTGTCCGAAAACCGCAAAGCCATCTCCTGGCGTCTCGTTGCCTGGGGGCTGGGCCTCCAATTCATCATCGCGATACTCGTCCTCAAGACCGGCCTTCGCGAATCAATCTTCCCCGCGGCGTCTGCCGCAGTAAATGTATTAACCGAAGCAACGCTCGCTGGCGCCCGTTTCGTTTTCGGCAAACTTCCCGAAGACCAAGGCATCGGCGCAATCTTCGCTTTTCAAGTCTTACCTGTAATCATATTCGTCTCCGCGCTCTCCGCGATCCTCACGCACCTGCGCATCATTCCCATCACGGTTGGCGCCATTGCGTGGGTCATGCGCCGTACACTGAAAACCTCCGGCGCGGAAACCTTTTGTGCCGCACTCCAAATTTTTCTTGGCATCGAAGCTGCCGCCGCCGTGCGTACCTACATCAAAAGTATGACGCGTTCCGAGCTCTGCGTGATCATGACCACGTACATGGGTACCATCGCCGGCAGTGTCATGGTGGTTTACTCGACCTTCGGCGCAGAGGCCGGACACCTGCTCACCGCGTCGTTCATGACCGCGCCCGCCGCAATCCTCCTGGCAAAAATGCTCGTGCCTGAAACGGAGAAACCGGTGACCTCCGGCGACGAACGCATCGCCGTGCCCGTTGAATCGCACAATATCATCGACGCCGCTGCACAAGGGACCGCGCAAGGGCTCAACATGGCCCTTCACGTCGGTGCCACGCTGATCGTTTTCCTTGGCCTCGTCTTCCTTGTCGATCTCTTTCTCACCAAAGCAACCGGCTACACCTTCGTACAAATTCTCGGCGTAGGATTTCGGCCCATCGCGTGGCTGCTCGGTGTGCCATCTCAGGACGTGCCCGCAGTCGCGCAGTTGCTCGGCAAAAAGACAGTATTCAACGAATTCCTCAGTTATCTCGACTTGAAGACCGCAATCGATAACGGCACGATGACACCGCGCGGCATCATGATCGCCACCTATGCGCTGTGCAGCTTTGCAAATCCCGGGAGCATCGGGATCACTATCGCAGGTTTGGATGCACTCGCACCCGAACGGCGCACGGATGTCGCGCGATTAAGTTTGAAAGCGTTCATCGGCGGCGCGCTCGCCAGCCTGATGACCGCATGCATTGCAGGAATTATTCTTTATGAATGACGCACTCGTCCCGCGCGCGCTTACGATTGCCGGCAGCGATTCCGGCGGCGGCGCGGGAATACAAGCCGATTTAAAAACCTTCGCCGCACTACGCGTTTACGGCATGTCCGCCATCACATCCATCACCGCACAGAATACGGTTGGCGTCGATGGCGTTCACGACGTGCCCGCGGACTTCGTCGCGAAACAAATCGACATGGTCGCGCAAGACATCGGCGTAGACGCCGCAAAAACGGGCATGCTCTCAAACGCGGCGATTGTCAGTGCCGTCGTCGAATCGTTGAAGCGCAACAAAATAGAAAAGGTCGTTGTCGATCCAGTCATGGTCGCGAAGAGCGGCGACACCTTATTGCGCGATGACGCGCGCGCTGCGTTAATCCGCGAATTGCTGCCGCTTGCATACGTGCTCACACCCAACGTGCCGGAAGCAGAAGCCCTCTCCGGAATTCGAATCACCGATATGGACGCGATGCAAGACGCCGCGCGCGCACTGCACGCAAAAGGCCCACGCCATGTAGTCGTCAAAGGCGGACACCTCGCCGGCGCGGAAGCAATCGATTTGCTCTTTGACGGCGAGTCCTTCCAAACATTTTCGTCCGCGCGCATCGACACAAAGAACACGCATGGAACCGGCTGCACCTTCTCCGCGGCAATCGCGGGCCTTCTCGCAAAAGGTTTCGATGTCGTCTCATCCGTCGAAGGCGCAAAAGCCTACTTAACAAAAGCCATCCGCCACGCGCTCCCGCTAGGCGCAGGCCACGGCCCGCTAATGCATCACTGGATGGCCGACGACGCCAAAGACTAATAGTCTCATCGTGCTGTACATCCTGATCGGCACACAGGTGCGGAATTCACCCTTTCGAAGGGGGTGCCCGAAGGGCGGGGGATGTGGGCTGAAAGTGCAAGGCAAGTTTTCGGTCAACTTCTAACGAAAATTACACAGCATATTGTTACTATGTCCGTGAGTATCCAAACATAATTAATCGGACGGCAATCACAATGTATAAAATTCAATATCTTGCCGGGGTCGCCTTTCTCTTAAGCCTCACATCGATCGCGCAAACCCCGCTACCCAACGCGCACGCCCATAACGATTACGAACACACTCGCCCGCTCCTCGACGCACTCGATCACGGTTTCTGCAGCGTAGAGGCCGATATATATCTCGTCGACGGCGCGCTCCTAGTCGCGCACGACCGCAAAGACGTAAAACCAGAACGCACACTCCAAGCGCTATATCTAGATCCATTGCGCGAACGCGTGACGACAAACAATGGCCGCGTATATCCAAATGGTCCAGTGTTTCGTCTACTCATTGATTTCAAATCAGAAGGCGCGCCAACCTACGAAGTGCTCCGCAAAGTCCTCGCCGATTACGAGTCTATGCTCACGTTATTCGCGCAAGGAAATGTCGAAGAAAAGGCCGTCACCATAATTCTCTCAGGCGATTCCCCCCGCGAAATACTCAAAGCCGAACCGCGACGCCTCGCCGCGATCGACGGCCGTCTCAACGATCTCAAAGGACCAATCGATCCATCGCTCACCCCGCTCATCAGCGACTCTTGGGCAGGCACCTTCAAATGGAACCGTGACGGCGAAATGCCCAAAGATATCCGTAAGAAACTAAAAGAGGCAACCGAGAAAGCCCACAAGGGCGGCGCTATCGTGCGCTTCTGGGCAATCCCCGCCCGCGAAGATTTCTGGGAGACGCTGCTCGATGCGGGTGTAGATCTAATTAACGCAGACGATCTGGCACGATTGGAAACATTCTTAAAGAATCGCTAGAAGTAGGGGAGAGGTAGTCTCGCGAATCACTGCGCGCTGTGCATTACTGCTTCGCCTTAATATCGAAAGCGCTCAAAGTATCACCATGCCGTATGTATAACGTGCCATCCGAAATCACCGGATGCGCCCAATGCTGCCCTTCGCCAGCAACAATCTTGAACCGGCTCACTTCTTCATACGCCTCCGGCTTCGCGCGCACCAATCCAAGCGTGCCCTTCTCTCCATAGCAATACAGGTTGCCGTCCGCATAGATGATCGAACCCTGACCCACACCGGAAGTGCGATACATCACATTGCCATCGCTCGCGCGCAAGCACACCCAGCGATGTGTCGTGTTCGATCCATACACGTAGCCATCGACGAACACCAGACCCCCGTGAAGCGTGTTCAAGACTTCATCGCTCCACTTCAGCGCCACACCGCGCCCGTCCTCCGCAAGCGAATACATCTGCCCGCCCTTGCGATGCCCGCTCGTGACATAGATCAAGCCATCGGCATACACGGGCGACACCGAGTGGTTCTGTAGTTTCTCCGTTTCGTCAAAAGGCGTCTTCCACACAACAGCGCCATTCGATGCATCAACGCCAACAAGACTCTGCACTGTCAATGTCACGATGAGACGCAAGCCGCCGCGTTCAATAAGGATTGGCGAACAATATGCCGATTGCTCGCTGAAACCCTTTGTTGTCCAAGCAACCTCCCCTTTTTTCTTGTCTAGCGCAACAAGCGCGGCATCCTTACCACCCGGCGTGCAGATCACTTGCTCGCCATCGATCAACAGCGACTCCGCGAATCCGCACGCAGGCACTTCGCCACCAAAGGTCTTGGCAATATCCTTCTGCCAAATCACTTTGCCATTTGCCGCATTGACACAGACCAAAAGCCCATGCCCGCTCAAAACGAAGATGCGGCCATCGTCCACAGCCGGACAACAATGCGTCCCCGGCTGATTGCCTTCCCACTCCGGCCCGTATTGGATCTGCCAATTCCGTTTGCCGTCCAGCGTGAGCGAGGTCAGCAAACCGTGATGCGTGTCCGGCGTCATGCCAGTCGTGTAAACCGCGCCCTTAGCAACCGAAGCAGAAGAATAGCCCTCGCCAACACCGTCAATTGTCCAGAGCGGCTTCAACCCGTCCGCAGGCCAAATCGTCAACAGACCCGCCTCACGATAAATCCCGTCACGATTTGCCCCACGCCAATGCGGAGAATCTTCGGCATTGCAACATTGATCCATGCTATAGAAATAGGCTGCGAAGATTGTGAGGTGCAATAATAACCGGCTCGACGAGGTCACAGGCCAAATTCTCTGTTCTTCAAAATGAAGGCACTAGGATCGTAAACAGGGACCGGCGACCGCGCAAACCCTTGCTTATCACGCGTGACTATTGCGTCACACTTTTCACTTTCAGCGGTCGCGACAACGACAGCATCTTCAAAATCTGGCAGGTCAAGTGCGCGAGCACGAACTAGCAGTTCCTGTCCAGCGGAAGCGATTGTAAACATGGATAGCAACCAATCGATCGAATCGATCGCGCTACGATGCCCATCGGCTTTTTCTACCAGATAATAGATAGTCGTCACCGAATGAAAAGCGACCACTCCTTTTAGATGGCCTTTTTGTATGGAATCGATTATGCGCGAGGTTTCATCCAGGTAGAGAGGACGTTGCGAAAGAAAGTCTATAACCACGTTGGTGTCGAGCAACAACGTCATCGCAGGTATTTCTCGACAAGGTGCTGCCTGTACTCTTCCTCAAGATCGCGATCGTCATCGCTGGGATGTTTTCGCAATATGCCAAACCAACGCTGTAATTCTGGATGAAGCGTCTTGCGAATCTCCTCGACATGTGCGTCCCAGTCCAACTCGATTGTCACTTTGGCGCCTTCAGGGAGAGTGACATTCTCGTCCAAAATGATCGTTCCGTCTTTCACGTGACCATGTACCGTCATGACTAAGCCTCCATGCCCATTGTACACCCGACATGCGCATTTGGCATCACGTATTAACCCAACCTCGTGCGCCCTTGCAGCGCATGGCTTAAGGTCAATCCGTCGGCCAATTCCAATCCGCCGCCCATTGGCACACCATGCGCGATGCGGCTAACGGAAACGCCCAGCGGCGCAAGCCGCTTGGAAAGATATAGCGCGGTTGCCTCGCCTTCCGCAGTCGCATTCGTCGCAACAATGATCTCGTTCACGTCGCCGGCTTCAATTCGTCGCACCAGGCGCTCAACAGTCAACTCGTCCGGCCCGATGCCCTCCAGGGGATTCAGCGCGCCATTGAGCACGTGGTACAACCCGCGATACGCGCCGCCGCGCTCGATTGCCATCATCCCCGACGGACGCTCCACAACGCAGATAATGGAATGATCGCGGGCAGGATTCGCGCATACACCACAGGGATTCGTTTCGGTGAGGGTACAGCATTGCGAACAAGTAGTAATACATTCCCGCGCATTGCGCACGGCATCGCTGATGAGCCGCGCCTCTTCCGCCGGCGCGCTCAACACGTGCAACGCATAACGTTCCGCCGTGCGCTTGCCTACGCCGGGCAATCGCCGGAACGCCTCCACAAGCCGATCGACCGACGGTGATTCAAACAACATGAATCAGCCCCGCACGCCGTCAGCGATCACACGCTCGCGAATATCGTCCCACTCCTGCAACTTCGCATGCCGTGATAAAACGTCGATACGGTCCAGCATGATCGTGCCATTCAGATGATCGAACTCATGCTGAATGATTCGCGCCAGAAAACCAGTCGCGACAAAGTCGATCGGTTTGCCGTGCTCGTCCATCGCGCGTACGCGCAACCGCGTGGCGCGCGGCACCTGTACATAAATTTCCGGCAGGCTCAGGCAGCCTTCCTGCCCTTCTTCCTGCCCTTCCAATTCCGTGATTTCGGGATTGATGAAGCACATCTTTGGGCCATCCGGCTCATGCAACACGAAGATGCGCTTGGCCACGCCCACCTGCGGCCCCGCCAGGCCCACGCCCTCGTATTCGTACATGGTCTCGAACATGTCCGCGGCCAACTGCTGGATTTTCGGCCCGATTTTCTCAACCGGACTCGCCACCTTCGTCAACGGATCGTCGGGGTATAACACAACATTCAAAACGCTCATTGGACCCTCTCGCCAATATCGAGTAGCAATTTACCTTCAAAATCCGCCGGCACTTTCGCGCCAACATACGTCAGCGCCGTCACACCCAGATCGATAATCCGCGGCGCATCGGTATTAATCTTCTTGTTCGCGAAGAATATGCCCGGCGTATTCGCCACGTCCGAACTCGCATGCTCGCCGCTCCACTTATCGTCATTGATTTCAAAAATATCCGCCGGCGCACGCCCGCTCGCAGTCGGCTTGCTGGACTGGAAACCATCCGCGTACGCCAGTTGCAGGTCCGGCGCGTTCGCCGCGGACTCGCCTGTGAACACTTCGCGGGTATAGATGTTATCGAAAACTTTTTCCCCTGTTTCTGGATCAGTCAATGCCAGTAATTTCCCCTTAATCTCTTCGATGAGCGCACTCGATTCCGCATCGGTGACAATGCCCTGCGCCTCGCGGCCCTGCAGGTTTAAGAAAATACTGCCCATACCAACGCTATACGCCTTCGATGTAGTCCAGTCGTAAATCGAATCGAGAAAGTTATTTGAATCGTCGGAAAAAGCCGTAGCGGCATCCGGTTGTCCCTTGATATTCAGATAACCATTGCGCACGAGCCAAGTATTCACGTTGAGCCCCTTGCGAAAGCTCTTGAATCCATGGTCCGACAGAATCAATAACAAGTCATCTGGCGCCAGCTTCGCCACAACCTTGCCCACAATTTCATCCATCTTCTTATACGTATCCTCCACCGCGCGCCCATACTTTTTCGATCCTTCTTCCGTATACAGGGGATGCTTCGGATCGCGGAAGCGCCAGAACATGTGCGACACCCGGTCCGGCCCGGTCCACGCCGCGATCAGCATGTTCTTCTCTTTGTCCATCTCATCGAGCACTAGCCGTTCGTGCCACGCCATCGTCTGCGCCACGTCGGTCAGGAACGCATCTTCTGTCAAGGTGTCCTTGCGCAACGCATGTGTGTCGAAGTCCCAACCGATCGTCTTATACAGACCATAACGGTCCTCAAGCTCACCCGAAAAGGTCTCCGGCGTCGTAAAGCGGATATACGGCGACTTTGGATCGTATTGCAGGCACGCCATATAAATGTTCACGTGTTCGCCCGCATCGATCACATAAAAGCGGCTGATCGCATGCACGGAATAAGACGGCGACAATTCGAAAGTCCACCGCACCCACTGAGACCACTCGTCCTTCTTCGCGGTAATCGTTTCCGTTTGCGTCGTGACCGCTACCGTGTGCGCCGCCCGATCCACTTTGAACGAGATGTCCACCTCAACAAATGCGCCCGGCGCTCCGTACTTATTGCGCATATCGCGCGCACCGGGGATCGTCACTTTCGCTACGTCCCCATCGAACACGAGCGGGTACAACGCGCCGCCAGCGATAGATTCCTGTTTCTCATACGTGTCCGAGAACGAGAAGAAGCTGCTGTCCGTGCCGCGAATATCCTGTACACCCAGCCCGCACAACATGTGCCCCTGCGACATGTCATCTGCGGGAAACGCGAAAGGCACCATGAGCGAGGTGATTTTCAGGCCCTGTCCATCGGCTATTTTCCAGAAGGAATCGCCCTTTCTATAACTAGTGAAACGCGCAGCCTGCGTCACCGCGCCACTCGCATCGAGTTTCGTGTGTTCGGTTCTCCCAAACCCCGGCTTGGGAATGTAATAGGCCGGATCGCGCGCCACGAAATCGTAAATGCCGTGCGCCCCCGTGTTCTTGCAAGTAATAAACGATGACCATGCACTCGGCGACTGCGGGGGAATCGCCGAGGTCAACGGCTTGTAGCTGCCTCCATCGCGCAGCTTCGCCAGGTTTGGCAGTTCGTTCGCCGCAAACATCGCGTCCACAATAGTTGGCTCGACGCCGTCAAACCCTAGAATCACCACGCGCTTCTTGCTGCCTGCAGGCGCGGGCTGCGCTGCCGGCTGCTCCGGTGCTTTTGTCTCGGCTGGTGCCGCTGGGGCGGGCGCCTGGCTAGTCTCAATCGGATTATTGGCGGGTGCTTCCGCCTTTTCGTTCCCACAGCCACTAATCCAGCCGATCGCCAGCACAAAAAGAAAGAGGACCGCGGCAATGCTTAACCCAACGCGTCGCGTGCTTTTTGAACTCATATTTCTCCGCCTTCACCTCGATATTAGACTGCGCAGCACAGAGCCGCCAGTATACCAGCGGCGCGGCGCCTCTTGCACACGAGCGCACCCAAAAGATACTATTTCGGCCCACGTGCGCGCGTGGTTTTTCAGGGGCTTTTTACCAACTTATAAAGGGTCAGGCTGTGAAAACGAAATCATTCTCTCGCTTCCTTGTTTTAGCCGGTTGTGTGCTAAGTGTGATGGGCTGCGCTACCTCCGGTGGCGGTGCGAAAGAAGCTGCGGCACCCAAAGGCGCCGACGAAAAAGCCGCAATCGCGAAGACGCTCGGCGAATGGGGAAGCGCCCTCGCCGCGAAGGACGTGGACAAGATCGTGTCATTTTACTCCGATTCATTTACCGGTGATGACGGTATGAATAAGTCCGGTCTGAAAGAATTTCTCGGCGGCGTAATCTCCGCCGGTTATTTGGATGGTGCGAAGGTTGACGTAGCCAGCGCGCAAATTTCCGTCAACGGCGAAGAGGCCGTCGTCGCCCCGCTAAGCCTGTCTGGCAACATGGGCGCGATTTCGCTCTCGCTTTCGCTGAAGAAAGAAGCCGGCACCTGGCGCATCACCAGCAGCAGCCAGGCCTAATTCCATTTTGAACAAGCGCGCCCACGGACCCGTTCCGTGGGCGCGAAGCATTACCTGGGGGAACTACGCGGGCCGTCCGGCCTGCACGCAGATCGAAGGAGTAAGCTATCATGCGCCTGAAAGAGAAAGTAGCAATTATCACCGGGGCCGGAGTCGGCATGGGACGCGAAGCGTCCGTGTTATTTGGAAAGGAAGGCGCATCGGTAGGCATCTTTGATCTCAACGTTGACGCCGCAAACGAAACCGCCGAACTCGTAAAAATAGCGGGGGGGAAGGCGCACGTCATCCAGGGCGATGTGAGCAAGGAAGCGGACGTCCAGCGCGCGATCGATGAAACGGTCAAAGCCTTCGGCAAGTTGCACATCCTCTACGCAAACGCAGGCGTGCTCTGGAAGGATCGCGATAAATCTGTCACCGACACGACAGAAGAGAATTGGGACAAAGTCCAGGCGATCAATCTAAAGGGTCCGTTCTTCCTCACAAAACATGGCATCCCCGCATTGCGCAATTCCGGCGGCGGTTCAATCATTCTCGTAGGTTCAATCTCCGCGCTCGCAGGCTTCACCCTCGCGCAAGATTCTTACACCTGCGCAAAAGGCGCCCTCATCTCCCTCTGCAAATCGCTCGCGATCCAGTTCGCGCCCGAACAAATCCGCTGCAACATCATCCATCCCGGCTTCATCGACACGCCGCTACAAGCCCCGTATTTGAACGATGCAAAGCGCACCGCCATCGCCGGCGAAATCCCCATGCGCCGCCTCGGCAACGCCCGCGACATCGCCAACGCCGCACTCTTCCTCGCGTCCGACGAATCCTCCTGGATGACCGGCGCAGAAATGGTGGTAGACGGCGGCTTCATGGCGATGTAGCAATGGTTGTGGACGGTTCTTCATGGCGATGTAGCGACGTTTCGAATCGCGTGAGTTAATGGGTGACCCCGCGTGGCAATAGGCCACCTCGTGTTAAAAGCGCTGAAGGCGCGATACGATTCATAGCCTGGTGCCGTAAGGCCCAGGTGGCAAGCCGCCCCATTTACTTATCGAGCGCTGAAGGCGCGGCACATTCAATCAAACAGATTCCAGCGACTCGATAAGCTCCACGCGATTGCCAAACGGATCGCGGAACTCGAAGCGGTTGTACCCGGGAATCGGCACTTGCTCTTCGATAATGACGCCGTGTTGCGCAAGTTTCTCGCGCCAGCCGGATAGATTGGAAACGCGATACGCTATGTGCGCCTTCGTAGCGCGCCGCTCCACGCCGCCTTCCGTACCAACATGTACCGCGCGATCACCGGCCTGCAACCAAAACCCACCACGGCCCTTCAACGCATCCGGTTTTTCAATCTGCGCTAAACCCAACACACCGCAATAAAATGCGATCCCCTGATCTTCCATTCCTCTGGGGATGGTGATCTGAACGTGATCGACGCCAAGTATCGCGGCGTGCGGCGCGGTCATGCGATAGCGCGCGCCTTTTCAAACGCAGCGATCTTGTCCTCATGGCGCAGGGTCAAGCCCACGGTATCCCAACCGTTGAGCAAACACTCTTTCTTGAACGCATCCAGCTCAAATGCAATCGACGAACCATCCGGCTTCACGATCTTGTTGTTCGGCAGATCGATCGTGAGCTGATAACCCACCGTCGCGCGCACCTCCTTGAACAACGCTTCGATCGTCGCCTCAGGCAAACGAATCGGCAGCATGCCGTTATTAAAACAGTTGTTATAAAAGATGTCCGCAAACGACGGCGCAAGGATGCACAGAATCCCGTAATCCAACAACGCCCAAGGCGCATGCTCGCGCGACGACCCGCAACCAAAGTTGTCCTTGGCCAACAAAATGCTCGCACCCTTATAACGCGGCGCATTGAATTCAAAATCAGGATTCAACGAACCGTCCGCGTTGAAGCGCCAATCGAAAAACAGTGCGTCATCAAACCCCGTCCGCCCAATGCGCTTCAAAAACTGCTTCGGGATGATCTGGTCCGTATCCACATTCAGCGCCTCCAACGGCGCAACAACTCCAGTCAACTTTATGAAAGGCTGCATAGAATTAACTCCTCATCAACCACAGATTGCACAGATAACACAGATTCAATTCTTATTTCTTAATATGTGTCATCTGTGCAATCTGTGGTTGAAACTCTCTTAGTTATATTGCCAATCCCGAATATCAACAAAGTGCCCTTTAATCGCCGCGGCAACTGCCATCGCCGGACTCACTAGATGCGTGCGCCCGCCTTTGCCTTGACGCCCTTCAAAATTGCGGTTCGACGTCGACGCACAACGATCGCCCGGATCCAAACGGTCATCGTTCATCGCCAGGCACATCGAGCAACCCGCCTCGCGCCATTCAAAACCGGCGTCCTTGAACACCTTGTCCAGACCTTCTTGTTCGGCCTGTTCTTTCACATGGTGGGAGCCCGGCACGACAATCGCCTGATCGATCTTCGGATTCACTTTATATCCGCGTACGACCTTCGCCGCCGCGCGCAAATCTTCCATGCGCCCATTTGTGCACGAACCCAAAAACATCTTGTTGATCGTCACCGCGGTCAACGGCACGCCCTCGTCAAGACCCATGTACTGCAACGCCTTCTCCGTGGACAAGCGTGTATTCGCATCATCGATCTCGCGCAATACCGGCGTCTTTGTCGACACACCTGACACCATCCCCGGCGACGTGCCCCAGGTCACCTGCGGCTCAATGTCCTTCGCATCCAATTCAACGAGCACGTCGTACTTGCAACCGGGATCGGATGCAAACTGTTTCCATTGCTCGACCAGCTTCTCGTGCGGCGTGCCATTCAAATACTCGCGGCCCTTCAGGTATTCAAAGGTCTTTTCATCCGGCGAAATCAACCCTGCGCGCGCGCCGCCTTCGATTGTCATGTTGCACACCGTCATCCGGCCTTCCATGCTCAACGCGCGGATCACGTCGCCCGTATATTCAATCACATAGCCCGTACCACCCGCCGTGCCAATCTTGCCGATGATCGCGAGGATCACGTCCTTCGCCGTGATGCCATTCGGCAACACACCATTCACGCGCACTTCCATCGTCTTCGATTTCTTCTGCAACAAGGTCTGCGTCGCTAACACATGCTCGACTTCGCTCGTGCCGATACCAAACGCCAGCGCGCCAAACGCGCCATGCGTGGACGTATGCGAATCGCCGCACACAATTGTGAAGCCCGGCTGCGTCAATCCCAGCTCCGGCCCAATCACGTGCACGATGCCGTTGCGCCGATCCTTCATGTCGAAACACGCAACGCCAAACTCATCGCAATTCTTCTTCAAGGTCTCAACCTGCAAACGCGACATCTCGTCACGAATCGGCTGCGAACGATCCGTGGTCGGGATGTTGTGATCCATAGTCGCAAAGGTGCGCTCCGGACGCCGCACCTTGCGCTCTGCAAGGCGCAATCCTTCAAATGCCTGCGGCGACGTCACCTCATGCACATAGTGCCGGTCGATGTAGAGGACCGCTTCCTTCCCCGGCTCATCCAACACCAGGTGCGCGTCCCAAATTTTTTCGTAGATATTCTTTGCCATGACGTAAACCAACCTTCCTATACACTAAAGCAATATGCGCTATTGCGTACTCGCCGATATTTCTTGGGACAAACGGTCGGCATAGCGGGCCGCGCGGATATCTTGCGTCGCCCACAAAAGCGTCGATTGAATACTAAACAGTCCAATCGCAACCAACGCCCAAGCCTTCCATGCGAATCCTTCTCCACTCCGCCGCATCGTAATTCCCTGAAACATTACAACGATGAACCACGCTGATAACGGCGCCTCCAGCAACAAGCTTAAGAACCAGTAGTCTTTCGGCAGCGTTAGCATGTTTTCACCGGCGAGAAGCACGCTTGCTGACGGGGCAATCGAGATCGCAGTCAGTAAGGCCCAAAGGCCCCAGGCGAACCGGGCTCGCGGTCGCGAATTGATCCACTGAAACTGCGCCACGGCAGCGGCAACAAATACAGGTACGAATACCAGATTCGCAATGGGAAACGAGTAGCTAACGACAGAGCTTGGCAACAACACGTCCGCTACCATCGCGACGCACGCCGCGATAGGGGCGAAAAAGTAGAGAATAAAAAAGCTATTGCAGAGTCTTGACTTCATATCTGCCAACTGTCTCTATCTCGTCAACTCGTTCCCAAGCTCCGGCTTGGGAACGCACACGTGCCAGAAGCTCCGCTTCGCGTGCACTACTACTCCGCGTCAAAAGCGCCAATCACATTCCCTTGTCCATCAACCACAACAACCTTCTTGCCCTGTCCAATCGGAATCGACTTTCCGCCGATGCTAATCACACTCTTCGCGATCGTGAACGTCACCGTGCCAAACTGCACCGCGCTCACACCCTTCGCGTATTCATAATTAAACGTGCTGTTGCCTGTGCCGCTCTTGCCGCCGGCAGCAAGTCGATCGTCGGACGATATGATCACACCGCCCGCGCGCGATTCGTCATCGAATTTCATGTCCTGCACCGCGATGCGCACATCGCCGATGTCCGTGATGCCATAGCCATTCTTTGAATACGTCTCGCGACTCGCCGTCGCCTGGCCTTTGCCCGTTGAAGATTTCGTGCTCAGATCGAAAGTCGTCTTAAAAGGCATCTTCGCCAGCTTACGCGCTTCCGCGTCCATGGCCGACGCAGGCTGCACGTCATACTGCGCATCCACCGGCGCGGCCATCGCCAACTGCTCCGGCGGCAACGCAGGCTGCACAGGCTCGGTAGGCGCAGCAGAATCTTTCGACACATCGGACTGCTCGGTCTCATCCGACGGACCCGAATCCGATTTGTCTTTCTCACCACCGCCGATCAAGCCGAATGTCATCTTGCTCATCAGCGTACGCTTCTCTTTCGGCTGTTCTTCCGTCGCGCCTTCTTCAGTGGCCTTCGCCTGCTTCGCTTCTTCCTTCTCTGCTTGCTTGGCTTCTTTCGCCGCCTGCTTATCCGCCTCGCGCTGTTCCTTTTCCGCGCGCTTCTGCTCTTTCTTATCTTCCTTCGTCGGCTCGGCCGATGCGGTATCAGCAACGGGCGCTGAAGTATCCGCCGCCGCTTCTTGTTCTTCTCCTTCGGATTTCTTCCCGCCAACCAAACCAAACGTCATCTTGCTCATCAAGCTGCGTTTTTCTTTCGGCTGCTCTTCAGCCGCGGCAGTTTCCGTCGCGGACTTTTCTTCTTCCGCGGTGCGTTCCGGCGTAGTGGCTGCGGGCTGTGCCTCAGTCACTTCAACCTTTGCGGCCTCTTGCTCTTTCGCCTTCTCATCCTTCGCGGCGAGCTTCTCTTCTTTCTTGCGCGCCTCTTCTTCTTGGTTTTGCGCGCGCTTTTCCGCCTTCAACGCTTCCTTTTCTTGCTTCAGCGCGGCCTGCTCCTGGCGCTTCTGTTCCTTCTCAGCGGCCTTGTCTTCTTTCTCTTTCTGCTTCTCCTCGGCAGGCTGCTTATCGCCACCGACCAAGCCAAAGGTCATCTTGCTCATCAACCCCGGCTTGCCGTCGCTCTCTTTCTCTTCTTTCTCTGCGGCTTTGCGCGCCTTCTCTTCGTCCTTCGCGGCACGCTTTTCCGCCTCGCGCTGCTGCTTCTCTTCCTTCTCGCGCGCCTTCCGTTCGGCCTTCGTTTCCTCCTCGGCGGACGCAACCTGCTGCTGCTCGTCCGACTTTTCGCTGCCGCCAATCAGGCCAAAGGTCGCCTTGTTCATCACATTCTTCGTGGACGCACAGCTCGGCATGATCAAGCCGATCACAGCAAGCGCCACTACAATACGAACGTTCCAAAACTTCATTTGTGCTCTCATTTCAAATCTAGCCCCCGCCACGATTTAAATTCCGATTAGTGTTTACTGAGTCCTGAGTCCTGAGTCCTGTCTTCTGATTTCCATTCACTGGTTATACTTCCGCAGCACGTCGTCCAGCGCCTCCCGCAGGAGAACAGCCTCACCCACACCCATCCGCTTGGCCAGCCGCGCCAGCCCCGCCAATTGGCCCTGGGTGTAATGACTCGTCTTGGTCACCATGCGCTCTTCCCGCGCCAGACAGACCCGGTTCCGCCCGCCCGCCTTCGCGCGATACAGCGCCTCATTTGCCTTGCGCACCACTTCAACCGCCGTCGCGCCATCATCAGGAAATGACGCCAACCCTGCACTCGCGGTAAGCGAGAATTTTACCGCTTGATCGCCGGAGTAAACAATAGCCTCGCCATCCACCGCGCGCCGCGCCGACTCCGATAGAAGGAAGGCCTCTTCCTTTTCGATGCCCGGAAAGACGATTGCGAAAGCGTCGCCACCATAGCGCAACACCTCGCCCTTATCGCCCACCGCACCAGCCAACCGCTCAGCAAACCAAGCGATGATGGCGTCCCCGCCATCGCGCCCATGCGCGTCGTTCAACTTGCCAAACAGATCCATGTCGAAAAGCGCCATGCACAACGCCGCATCACCCGACTGCGCCTCTGAGACCAAGGTGGTGAACCTCGTAAAGAAGCGGTCGTGGTGCTCCGAAAGCCCAACGGTCAATATTCGTGCATACGCCATAGGTTGTGTATACCATTTTTTAATATGTATGTCAACATATGTATAATCTGTGTTATATAAACTCAAGGCATGCGCACGATTTTGATCGTTCCTAATTCGCTATAAATTCGACTTAATATTATTTTTGATAATCAAATACCACTCGTTTCGCGTGCGAATTCAACTGGTCAAGCGCCATTGCAAGCAGTACGGTCAAGTATAGACGGCTTAATTCGCGTCACGTCGTTTCCTTCGCACCTTCGCGTGCTTGTAGCCTCGATTCCTATCAGCGCGAATCCGTCAAATCTGCGTGATCCGCGTTCGAGTTACTCCAGCCAGAGTGCAACGCCGTGGGCTAGGCATTGAGGATAGACAAGACGTGCGCGCGACAGGTACCCACCCACACCTTGATGATTCTCCGCCCGTGGCGTATGCTGCGCTCCCTGCTACAAAGGGCATCATCGAGGGGGCATCCTATGCGTTACGTTTCATGTGTCATCATTGCTATTTCACTGTGCTGTACTTCTCTCGCGGCCGACATTCCCGGCACGGGAGCCGACGCAGGCAAGACCGTCGTCTATCGCGACAAATGGGGCGTGCCCCACATCTACGCGCCAACCGCCGAAGAAGGCGTCTACGCGATGGGGTGGTCGCAGGCACAGGATCGCCCTGAAGACTTGCTAAAGAATTTGATGCGCGGCGCAGGCGAACTCGCCAGCGTGGAAGGCAAGGGTGCGGTGGATTCTGATCGTGTCGTCGCGATGTGGGACCTTTACAACCAATGCAAAAAGCACTTCGCCGAACAGGAAGCGATGAACCCGCAGCCTCGTTCGGTCGCGTTGTCGAAAGCGTTCGTGCGCGGAATCAACGACTATTACGCGAAACACCCGCAGGCGAAACCCGCGTGGTGGGGCGATCGCCAGGTCGAAGTGCCGATGGTGATGTCCTTCGGACGCATCTTCCTGCAGAACTGGTCTTTCGACGACGGCTTCGACGATCTGAAGCGTGGGGGAGTGGAACCCGGCACCTTCCGCATGTCGCGCGGATCGAACCAGTGGTCCGTCGCGCCGTCGCGCAGCGCTTCAAAAGTGCCGATTCTCTACATCGATCCACACCTGGGCTGGCTCGGCGTGTCACGCTTCTGGGAATTCCGCATTCATGCAGGCGATCTCGTCGGCAGCGGCTTCTCCTTGCCGGGACAATTGTTCATCGGACTCGGCCACAACGAAAACGTCGCCTGGGCAATGACCACCGGCGGTCCAGACACCGCGGATGTATATGAAGAAACGCTGAAGGAAGACGATCCCTCGAAGTATCTCTACGACGGACAATGGCGTTCGCTGAAGATCCGCAAAGTCTCAATCAACGTGAAGGACTCCGATCCCGTCGAAGTGCCAATCTACGAATCGCATCACGGCCCTGTTGTTGCCGCGTTGAATGGCAAGGCCTACGCGATTAAGTCATCGTATTACGATTCACTCGATGGCAACGATGCATGGCTCGAATTCAATTTCGCGAAAGACTACTCCGGCATCAAGAAAGGCATGGCCACGCTGCAAGTCTTCCCGCAGAACGTAATGGTCGCGGATACCTCCGGCAACATCTACTACCAGCGCACAGGCCGCGTGCCGAAGCGTCCCGATGGCTACGATTGGTCGAAACCGGTTGACGGTTCAACCTCTAAAACGGAATGGCTCGGTCTTCATTCCTCAGACGATCACCTGCAGGTGCTGAATCCTCCCCAAGGCTACATGCAGAATTGCAACATCCCGCCCGATTCAATGATGGTCAACAGCCCCTTCAAAGTCGATCCCGCGCGTCCCTATTTGTTTGCCGATTTGAGTCATAGTTCCCAGCGCGATGGCTGGAGCAATTCGCGCGCGGCCCGCGCCGTCGAATTGCTGGCAGGCGACGACAGCGTGACGGTCGAAGATGCGTTGGCCTTCGCGGTAGACCCCAAGGTCTACGGTGCAAACCGCTGGATCGAAATGTTGAAAATGGCCGACGCGAAGTTTGGCGCGAATGTCCGCAAGGATGGCGAAGTAGCCGCGGCGCTAGACGAATTGCTCGCATGGGACAACGAGCTGTTGCCCGAATCAAAAGGTGCGCTGAAGTATTACTACTGGCGCAAGCAGGCCAAACAGGAGATGGGCGACGCCTACAACGCGCTCCGCAAGCGCGTGGACAACTTCCGCGGATCCATCGGTGTTCCCGATCCGCCTCTCGATCCCAGCGACGATGAATTGAAAGCATTGATAACTGCGTTTTCAAACGGCATGGCCGATTTGAAAGCGGATTTCAGTACGCTCGATAAGGTCTATGGCGACGTCTTCCGCGATGGCCGCGGTGACAAGTCATTCCCCTGCGGCGGTGGTGGCGACAGTGATCACGACATGCGAACGCTCCGCAACGTGAACTACAGCGGCGAACGCGACGACCATACTCGCTGGGGTACCAGCGGCCAAACGTCTACCCAAATCATCGTGCTCAGCAAACCCGTCCAAAGCTGGACCTACGTCCCCCACGGCCAAAGCGACGATCCCAAATCGCCGCACTTCATCGATCAGGCCGAAAAACTCTTCACCAAAGGCATCATGAAAGACACCTGGTTCGCCCCCGAGGAACTGGCGCCAAACATCGAGAAGCGCGAAGAGTTAGCGCCAACAAAGTAGACAAAAAAAGAAGGGGCTGAATCTGAAAAGATTCAGCCCCTTCACAATTAAGATAAGGCTAGCGCATTTCCTGGCCACCGGTGACGTTGATCGCTTGGCCCGTCATGTAACCGGAATCTTCCGATGCAAGAAACACGACGACATTCGTCACATCGCGATACGTGCAAGGCCGTTTCATCGGCACTTGATCAACATATTTCTTACGGACTTCTTCTTCGCTGATGCCCTGATTTGCGGCGTACTGCTTGAACAAACTATCCTGCCAAAGCGGTGAATCAAGCAGATTGCCGGGACAAATCGAATTCACGCGCACGCCCTGATCGGCGAACTCCAGCGCAAGACTTTGCGTTACGCCGATACCGCCGAACTTTGATGCTGCATACGCGCTGTTCTTGAAGCTGCCCTTCTTGCCCGACTTGGAATTGATCTGAATGATTGAGCCGCCCTTACCTTGCAACATCACGCGCGCAGCCTCGCGCGCACAGATGAAATAACCCGTCAGGTTCACATCAATCACGCGCCGCCACTTAGCGGCATCGAACTCGATCGAATCGCCAGAGATCAAAATACCCGCGTTAGACACAAATACATCCACGCCGCCGAGTTTCGCTGCCGCATCATCAACGGCATTGCGCACCGCGTCCGCATCGCATACATCGACCTTCGCGCCAATAACCTTGCGTCCAGTTGCCTTCGCAACCTTTGCCGCAGTCTCCGACACCTTGTCAGGATTGATGTCCCAAATGGCGACGTCGCAGCCTTCCATCGCAAGCCGCTCGACAATCGATTCACCAAGCCCCTGCGCACCACCGGTGACGATAGCGCGCTTGCCTTCCAGTCTCGCCATTAGACGTATTTCTCCAAGAGCGCCTGCTCGGCTTCCTTCGTCCACGCTGCGTGCGGGCCCATCTTGCCTTTCAGCTCCGGCACACGCGCTTCCACTTCCTCGACCGGCATCAACGGCAGATCTGGAATCTGCGGATAGATGACCGTCTTGCCTGGGAAACGCGCCGTGTTCACCCCTTCGAGCCCTTCACGCGCGGCGTTTAGTCCGCCAATCGCCGCGATGCTGAGGTTGGTGTTCAGTTCACTGCGCTCGACCATTTCCAGCACCTTGCGCAAATCGCTGATGCGCGATCCGCTTGAGCCGATGATCTTGATGCCGCGGCACAAATCGCGCAGTTCGATGTCCGCCATCGAACCAATGCCAACGCCCGCGAACACATTCACCACCGCGTTGTCCGCCGCAAACGAAAGCGCCTGCGGCACCAACTTCGCCACTGGCGCCATCACGATGACATCGTCATAGCCGCCGTGCGCGAGTTCTTTGATCCGCGCGTTCATTGCATCCAGCGATTCGAACTGGTTCGGCGCGAGCGTAATCAGCTCGACGCCTTTGTGCTTCGCAATATCGCCAAAGCGCCGCTCAATGTGATCGAGCCGTCCACGATCGAGATCGGTCACGACCACCAGTTCCGGACCCATCGGAATCTCGATTGCGCGCTGCACGTGCATCTGGCCCATCGGTCCGCCCGCGCCCATGAACAAAGCAGATCCGCCTTCCAGCAGGTCATGCCGCGCGTTGCACTGTTTCAGCGATTCGAGATCGTTTCCGCCGCCGTAATAACGCACATCTTCATAGTGAATGCGCCCGATGTCGAGCGTCACCGCGCCCTGCACGACGGGGAACGCAAGCAGATACATCACGCCCTTCTTGCGAATGCGCGGTGCGAGCGCATTTACGATGTCCACAGAGGGCAAAGGGAGGATAATGTCGTCAAACTCGCCTTCTGGCAGCCCCTTCAAATCGCGCCCCACAATCTTCGCGTTGGGGTATTCTTCGCGCCACTGGTCCACGTCGATGTCGGTGACGATTAACACGTCGCCATCGCTGGGCTCCATCCGCTCGATCAGGTTATACGACATCTCTACGCAGGCCCACGGTTCCGACAACGCCGCCTGGCTGTAGCCCGTTTCCGATTTGACCGGCAACAGATAGCAGCCCTCATCGCCGTCCAGCGCGCGTTCGTCGAGATAGCAATACTGGCCAAGTCCTCCGGGAATCAGATACCCAAACGCGTAGCCAATACCTTTGTAATAAATGTCCGCCTGAACGATATAACGCTCACCGGCCTTAAACTTGCTTTCCCAAGTCTTGCCGACCTTTACCACCGTCGCCGCGCATTCATGGCCCAGCACCGTCGGCTCTTTCGCGAGATCGCGCCCGCGCAACCGCGCATGCTTGCTGCCCTGCGCTATGATCTTGATGTCCGACTGACATAGTCCCAACGCGTCCACGCGCAACATGATCTCGTTGTCCGCGGGATCGCGCAACGGCAGCGTCACCGGCTTGCCGTCTTTCCCAACATTTTCGATGCCCGCGCCGAAGACTTGCCACGCCTGATATTCAGACGGCAGCGACTCGCGCGCTTCTTTGTATTCGGTAAGAGTTGACATGATTGTTCCTCTATGATGTCCGGTCTGCAATGCTTTGCAATCGATAATGTTCGTCGGGTCGCGTGAAAATACGGTCCACGTCTTCTCGCGACATCCACCGTGGGCCGCCCAAGGCGTATGTGCCCACGATGATTTGCGATGCCTTCTCCGCCATATCCGTGCAACTCGTCACAGCCTTTGGTGTTGCGCCCATCGTAATTAGCCCGTGGTTCTGCATCATGATCGCGGAAGGCAACACGCCTTCTTCTTCCACAAACTCTTCAAATCGCATCTTCACTTCGCGTGCAAGCACCAAGCCCGGATCCACATAAGGCACGAATACCGACTTATGTTTCATGGATACCACGTGGTCGGGAAAAATGCGCCCTTGAGCCGCGATCTCAGCTTCCTTCGAGCAAAGTATTGCGTTCGTGTAAATCGGGTGCGTGTGCCCCACAAAACTGTATTCCGGCACGCTCAACAAGATGGCGTGCAGCATGGCCTCCACGGACGGGCGCCGCTTGTCTCCCTTGTCCAGCTTCGCTTCGTCAAAAACGCGCGAGACGTCTTCGTCCCCTGCCGACTCGTCGTCGATAATCTCAAGCACCTTAGAGATCGAAAGCCGAACAAATCCCTCGGCCCCGATATTTGCCAGCGTCGTTCCAGACGCCTTTACGTAAAACGAGTCTTCGTCGATTCTCGCCGATGTGTTTCCCTCGCCCAGCATGGCGTAACCCCGCGCGGGATCGCCCAGGTGATGGGACATAGCTACCAAATGCTTCAGTAAGTCAGACATTCCAAGTGTGGACCTCATGCGTTTTTGTTTAATTCGCATGCCCAGTGCGAAAGGAACAGTATAGCAATTGGGCCGCGCAAGATCGATGTCGCTATAGGCGAGGAACGAATTGATCTGTGAATGGGGGGATTTACTTTGTGGTGGGCCAATCAAATTCCGCCGACACCGCGCTATGATCGGACAGCGCCGTGACTTGCGGGTCTTGGTAGCCAAGCACCTGGATGGCGGTGGGTTTGAGTTGAAATGCCGGTGCTTTCGGATTCCCCAGCAGAACGTAGTCGATGCGCTTGCCGACTTCCGCAGATTCCTGCTCGGTCGTGCCGCCAAGTTTGTCACCCATCAGTGCGACCCAGGTATCGGTAATTCCGCCCTCGCGCGCAGCATTGAAATCGGTCATCATGACCGAATACTGGGAGGCAGAATCCTTCCGATCCTCTACGGATCCTCGCGTATTCAAATCGCCCAGCAACAGCATGGGGCGCGTCGGATCGCTCTTTGTCTTGATGAATTCCGCCAGCTCCTTGTATTGGAACGGCCGCATATCGTCCGCGCGCGCTTCCAGATGGGTTACGAAAACGTCGATATAGTCGTCCATTGCCGCTTCACTTCTCGCGATACGCGCCCAAATCGCGCCCTTTGCCGCAAAGCCGTCCGCGCGAAATCCATACTCTGCCGGCTTGCTGAAATGTTTGTAGACCACTGCATCCGATGCGATGATGGGCAGCTTCGTCATCAATAAGCATCCGCCGTTCGCCACGAATTCTTTCGGCAAAGGGCTCTCGACAAAATTCAGCGTACCGTTCCACGCCGCCTTCACGCCCTCTTTGATCGCCGAGCGATGGCTTGGCTCAAACGTTTCCTGTAAACCTACGATGTCAAACTTGCTGACTTCTTCCGCGATTCGCTTCGCGCGATACTCGGGATTGGGACGTTTGTTGTGGGAGGCCGCAATTCCGGGAAGGAACTGCACATTATATGAAAGGACATTTATCTTTTCTTGCGCCTGCGCGAGCGGCAACGCCACGCAAATTGCAGCCATCAATACGATGCGCATGGTTCGGTCCTTTCGCGTCCTAACCCTTTTTCTTGCTCGTCGCTTTTTTCGCCGCGGGTTTTGGTGTCTTTGCCGAAGGCGCGACAGCAGGCTCTGGCTTAGGTTCTGGCTTAGGTTCGGGTGCTACTTCGCGCACAGGTTCCGGCGCGCCAAGCGGCGCCGCATTGCGCGCGAACTCCAGCGAACGCGCCCGCCACTCCGCGAGCGACGCCACGCCGACCGCCTCAATCATGCGTTCGTTGTCCGCCAATGCTTTGGCTTCCGCTGTCAAGCGCGCCACTTCCGCGAGCAGCCAGTCCGCGCGCTCGTGCTTTTCAGCACTACCGCCGGTGCTCGTCAGATACTGGGATTGATAGTCGCCGCAGCGCGCGATCGTATCTTGCAACAATTCGATAAACGGCTCGTTGGAATCTTGTTCAAGAACACAAAGATTGCGCGCCAGCCGCGAAAGCGACGCCATCGCAGGCACTGCAATCTCGCGTGGTAACGTACCGTCATGCCATTTTTGTTCGAGCACTGGAAACATGCGCAGCAGCGCAAAGAAAGAAACGCGATCCACACGGAAAAAATTCGCTGCCGCGATGGGCTTAGTCAGCTCTAAAAATTCCGGCGGCAACTTCTTTTGAAATGCCGCGTTCTTCGTGAATGCTTCCGCTTCCTTTCGGGCCGACGCTCTCGCCAAAGTGGCGAGCAGCGGCCCGTCCTTGCCGCTCACGTACATCGGCGCAGTTGTCAGCGCTAGCTTCAGTGCGACACCTTCCATTTCCGGTTTTGGAATGGGATTGTTGCTCGCGTCGGTTGCTGCAATTTCCGTTGCCTCGGCGACGGGAAGCGACTGTACCGCCGGTTGCGCAGTAGACCATGCGGCTACAATCCACGCACCGTTTTTCCGAAATACGACGGCACGCGCGCGCGGCCCAATCGTGAATTCATCGAAGTAGTTGTACCCATTCAGCCTGTGCGCAATCCCGCTAAGCAGTGTATACGATTCACCAAACCCGCCCGCCGTGTATACCGACGCCACATTGATCTCCGGGCTCAATCCGCCGGGCGCCTGCGACCCCAACACGTCGCGAGTCACGGACCAATGGTTCGAACCATCATCCGTTTTATCTGGCGCACCATAAATGGTCTGGAGCCGGAATCCTTCATAACCTGCCTTCTCAAACGCACCGCGCAAAGCTTCGAGGTCCGTGCGCGTATTGGCGCTCGCAGGGAAGAACACTTTGAATGCACTGCGTCCAAGTCCCGCGGCAAGATGCGCGTCGATATTGGCCAAACCCGAATTTAGTACTACTTCGAGTTGGCTGCGCGATCCGCCATCGCGCAATGCCGTCGCCAACGGCTCTAGCGTTTCCACGCCAATTTCCGGAACGGAGACGCGCCATCCGCCCACGCGGTCTCCCAGTTTTTTGGCGAACTGCGCGAGCGAAGGAATGTCGCTTACCGCGGCCGCATCGAGCGCGATAGTCACGGAGAAACCATCCGCGCTTGCCGACTCCACAAGCGATGCAACATCCATCGCTGTAATCGGTACCGTGATTTCGCGCAGTGGAATGCCGCGCAGTGCATGAAGTACCGCAGGCTCTGGAGAGTCTACCGTCGTGCGCACGGGCGCACGCGCATCATCGCCCGGCCGATCGATTCTGCAAAATACAACATCGTGCGTTGTCGCTTCGCCGCTTGCTTCCAATGTTACGCGCGCAGTATACCGTCCTTTTTCCTTGGGTGCCCCTTCGAGCGGTTGCCAATGCGCGCCGTTTGCACGAAGCGGAAGAGTCGGCAACGTTATGGCTACGCTCTTGCCGTTGTCGTTCGTGATAGTCACGCTGCCCGCAACTTGACTGTCTTCGTTCGACTTGATCTGCAAGATCACCGGTTCGTCGGCGTATACGTAAGGAACCGGTTGGTCGGGGGCGACGGTTACGTCAAGTGCCGGCGCAGCGAGCAGTGCACATAGGAAAAGCGCGGTGTTCATACGCCCACTAAGAATGGGTTGCTGCGCCGCTCAATACCTATCGTCGTCGATGGGCCGTGTCCGTTATACACGACGGTTTCGTCAGGCAAAGTGAACAGTTTCGTTTTGATTGAGTGGATCAATTGGCTGTAATTCCCGCCGGGAAGATCCGTTCTGCCAATAGATCCCGCGAACAATACGTCGCCACTAATTACAAACCCATCCCCAACCAATACGATGTGGCCCGGTGAATGCCCCGGTGCTTCGCGCACACCAAAAGTGATATTACCCACGGATACGGTGTCGCCCTCTTTTATGAAGCGATCTGGTTCGGGTGACGGATCAAAGGGTACTCCGAACATCATTCCCTGCTGCGGTAATGCCCGCAACAGTCCAAGTTCGTCTTTATGACAGATCAATTCCGCACCAGTTATTTGCAGTATTTCGGCGTTTCCGCCGCAATGGTCGCAGTGGCAGTGCGTGTTAACCACAGTCTTGACCGTATATCCCTTAATCGCGTCAAGAAGTTCCGTCGTTACCTCACCCGGATCGATGATGAGCGCCTCGCCGCTGTCTCGCACGACATAGCAATTCTCAACAAACGGCGTCATCTCGAAACACAAAATTTCCATGGCACCCCGCGAATAGACCAATTTATAGGATGCTACTGGCGCGCGCTTGCCGGGATCAACCTCCGTTCGGACCGTAAGTCGCACTTTTCGCGTTTTGCCTTCTTGACTTTCTTTAGACGTTCAAGCGATGATCGGCTACGTGAAGGCTTGTACTGTATATCTATTGGCGCTCCTCGTATTCGTAGCGTCGGCGGCGGCCGGCGTGGACGGAATGGTGCTGTGTCTTTGCGCCGACGGAGGCGTCCAAATTGAGAAGTCTTGTGGCGATGCCGACACATGCTGCGACATGGATTCCGTTCAATCCAACGTTACGCAATCCGAACACGAGTGCAACAATTGCACCGACCTTCCGCTGAACGGACTGGGCTCGCTGCTCGTCTATTCGACGCGCGCTACGTCAAAGACAGCCCCGGACACTTACGCGTCAGCCCCGCCTAGTGCGCCATTTCTCGCAGCGGTCGATACAGTTTCAACCCCGCTTGGTACTGCAATTCAAACGCCTATCCACACGCTACCAATTCATAATCTCTCCACCGTCTTTCGCATCTAGTCGAATCTCCTGCCCTTTTTTTGACGCCCAAACTGTGTCTAAACAGGAGATTTTTCATGTGGCGGATCGTTCCGCTCATACTCGCGGCATTGCCGGCATTCGCCGAAACGCCGCCCTTTGAAGAACCGCAAGGCGAGTTGACCCTGCAGCGCGCGGTGGATACCGCGTTGCTGCACAGCCCGAAGCTCGCGCCCTATGCCTGGGACCTTCGCATCGGTGATGCGCGCATCGCGCAGGCCCGATTGCGCCCGAACCCGGAGTTGTCGTTCGAGATCGAAAACATCGTGCTCGGCGGCGGCGCCGAGCACAGCAGCACCACGCGCTCGGGAGGATTCACGCCCGCAACCGTCGCGCTCGATCCCGTGGTAAACAACGGCGCCGTGCAATTGCAACCAACGTTCACGCGCCCTGGACTGTCCGGGGGAGTCGAGCACGAAAAGCAGTCGGGCGCGGATGGATTCGCAAACGCCGAGTTTACGTTGTCGCTTGCGCACGTCATCGAACTCGGCGGCAAACGCGCTGCGCGCATCGAGACTGCCGAACGCGAACGCGCCGTAGCCGAGTGGGACTACGAAGTCGCGCGCTTTGAAGTCGTAGGCGAAGTCGTCGCGCGCTATACCGAAGTGCTCGCCGCGCAGGCACGCGTTCAGGAAGAGCTGAGCGTAGTCGAATTGTCCGATTCGTTTGCGGCTACCGTGTCGCAGTTAGTTGACGCCGGCAGCGTGTCGCCGCTGGAGTCGCGGCGCGCCAAGGCCGCCGCCGAACAAGCCCACCTCGATCGGCGCGAAAAGGAAAACGAACTCGATCGCGCGCGCCTGCGCCTCGCCGCAACGTGGGGTTCCACACAGCCTGCGTTTGGAAACGCCAGCGGCGATGTCGCGGCAACACCCGCACTTCCAACACGCGAGTCGGTGCAATCGTTGAGAAACGAGCACCCGATTCTGAAACGTTGGGGCGCGGAGCTAGCGCGGCGCGGCGCAGTTTTCCGTCAAGAGCGTTCGCTCGCCGTGCCCGATTTGACCGTGCGGTTTGGCTACCGCGCTACGAGCATCGACGAAGGCCATTCACGCGCATTCGGCGCAGGCACGGACGGCTTCTCCGCATCGCGCACGACTAATGGCGGTGACGATTTGCAGCATTCGATCGTTCTGGAAGCTTCGTTGCCGCTCCCAATTTTCCACCGCAACCAGGGCGCGATACGCGAAGCCGAACTCAACCATGAAAAACTCGGCGACGAACAGCGCGCATGGGAATCGGAAGTGGACGCCGCTCTTGCAGAAAGTTTCTCCGTGGCTGAGGCCTCCCTCGAACGTATCGACGGCGTTTCGCAGCGCATTCTACCCGAACTGGAAAAAAACTACGCACTGACCCAGGAAGGCTACCAGCGCGGCAAGTTCGCGTTCCTGGATGTACTCGACGCGCAACGCGCTGTGGTGGACGCACGGCTAGAATTGCTAGACGCGCGCATCGCCTATCACCAATCCATTGCGGACATCGAGCGCCTCGCCGGCGCGGGCATTGTCAGCAATGTGCACATACCTCAAAACAATCTCGCGGATGAGTCCGCGAAGAATTCGGAGAACTAACATGGTCTTCACAAAATTACTGCGCTTGCTGGCGATTGTTTTGGCAATCGCTTTGTTGGGCATGAATCTCGGATGTGAAAAGGCGCCGGCAGAGGAAGAGAGCAAACCCGCCGCGGCTGCAAAGCCCACAATCGAAAAGGAAGCGCGCGACCCGAATCGCCTCTGGTGCAACGAGCACGGCGTGTACGAAGATGAATGCGTGATCTGTCACCCCGAGATCGCGAATAAGAAAAAAGCCGACGCCGCACAAGAGCGCGATCCCAATCGGTTGTGGTGCAATGAGCATGGCGTGTATGAAGATGAGTGTGTGATTTGTCACCCTGAGATCGCGAACAAGAAGGCGAGCGACGCGAAAGAAAAGGCCGATGACCATAGCGGTCACGAGCACGCTCCGGGAGACGATCACGGTGACCACGAGCAGGCCCCGGCACAGCAACCTGCAGCCGATTCACACGGCGATCACGATCACGGCAGCGCCTCGGGCGGACTTTTCTGCAAGGAACACAATCTACCCGAAGCGGAATGCGGAAACTGCCGGCCCGATGCGCTGGCGAAAATCCCCGTTGGCGAAGGTCTCAAGGTCCGCTTTGCATCGAACGAGTCGATTTCGAAAGCCGGTGTGGAACTCGGAACACCCACAAATTCGCGCGCAACCGCGCAACGCGAATTTCTCGGTCAGGTAACCTTCAACCGCAACCAGCTCGCGGGTATCACACCGCTCAGTGACGGCGTCGTGATTGATGTGACCAAGGATGTCGGACAACGCGTAGAAGCGGGCGAAATTCTCGCAACGCTCCGCGCGCCCGAGATTGCCGAAGTGCGCCGTGAATTTGCGACCGCACAGGCCGAAGCGGGACTTGCCAATCAGACCCTCGCGCGCGAGAAGGACCTCTACAAGCGCGAGATTTCCGCGCGACAGGATCTCGAAGCGGCGCAGGCGTCGGTTGCCGTGCATCAAAGCGCAATCGAGGAAGCGCGGCAACACCTGCTCACACTCGGCCTGTCCAAGGAAGAAATCAACGACGTTCTATCCGGTAATCGCGACGAGCCTGTGCTGCCGTTGCGTGCACCGATTGCGGGCACCATCATCGCCCGCGACGCGACGCGTGGAAAAGCGGCAAAGACCGACGACGCACTCTTCGAGATAGCGGACATGTCCACGATGTGGTTTGAGTTCTCTGTGCCCGAAGACCAGCTCGCATCCATTGTTGCGGGGACCAAAATCAGCGCGCGATTCGACGCGTATCCCGGTGTTTCGTTTGACGGCGAAGTGCAATGGATCGCCGCCGCAGTCGATCCGCAGACGCGTGTGATCAAAGCGCGTGCGGTACTCGCCAATCCGCAAGCGATGTTGAAGGACGGACTCTTCGGCCGCGCCACCATCACGGGTGCAGCCAGTGCCGACGGTTTGAGCGTCCCTGCGACGGCCATACAGGACGTCGATGGCCGCCCCGTCGTGTTTCGTAAACTCGAAGACGATCTCTACGAAACGCGCCCGGTGGAAATTGGCGCAAGCGACGGCGGAAACGTCTTGGTGCTTGCCGGCCTTGACGCGAGCTACAGCGTCGTCACGCAGGGCAGCTACGTTGTGAAATCCGAACTGCTCAAGGCGCGCCTCGGCGCCGGCTGCACAGATCACTAGGGGCGGGCGTACAACATGCTCGAACGCTTCGTTTCTTTCGCGCTACAAAACCGCCTTGCGATCGTATTTGCATTCATTGCTGCGTGCGGATTCGGCGCATGGCGCATGTCTTCGCTTGAGGTGGACGCCTTTCCCGATACCTCGTCGATACAAGTTCAAGTCAATGCTACCGCGCCCGCGCTGAACGCCGCGGAGATCGAACAACAAATTGCGCAACCGATCGAACTCGCAATTTCGGGATTGCCTGGACTCGAAGAAGTCCGCTCGGTCTCCAAATTCGGCTTCGGTCAGGTCGTCGCCGTTTTCAATGACGAGACTAGTATCTACGATGCACGGCAATTCATCGCCGAACGCATCAACGGCATCGAACTGGCCGAAGGCATCGACCGCCCGCAGCTTGGCCCGATATCGACCGGCCTCGGCGAAGTGCTGCACTACATCGTCCGCTCCTCCGATCCCAATCGATCGCTCACCGAAATCCGCGAACTGCACGATTGGGTGATCAAGCCCCAACTACTAAAGGTCCCCGGCGTTGCGGAAGTGAACAGTTGGGGCGGTTTCGAAAAGCAGTTTCACGTCATCGTGAATCCCGCTGCACTCACGAAGTATGGCCTCACCATGGGTAGCGTGGAAGAAGCCCTGCAACGCAACAATGAAAACGTCGGCGGCGGTCAACTCAATCGCAGCGGCGAATCGTTACTCGTACACGGCCTGGGCCGCGTCTCGAGCGTAGAAGAAATCGGCGCGATCGTATTGACCGCGAGCAACGGTCAGCCGCTCTACGTGCGCGATGTCGCCGAAGTGCGCGTCGATCACGAGATTCGCCGCGGCGCAGTAACCTTCCAGGGCCAGGGCGAAGCATTGCTCGGCCTCGGATTCATGCTCCTCGGCCAAAACAGCAACGACGTGACCCACGCGTTGCGTGAACGCCTCGAAGCGGCATCCACCGCATTGCCCGATGACATCGAAGTGACCGTCGTCTATGACCGCACCGAACTTGTTTCTAAAGTGATCGATACCGTCGCGCACAATCTCTTCTTCGGCGGCTTGCTTGTAATTGTCGTGTTATTTCTCTTGCTTGGCAATCTGCGCGCGGGTTTCCTCGTGGCGATTACCATTCCCATGGCAATGTTTTTTGCGGTCGCGGGCATGTACGAAATGTCCATCGCCGCGAGTCTGCTCAGTCTCGGTGCAATCGATTTTGGTTTGCTGGTTGACGGCAGCGTGGTACTTACGGAAGTTAACCTGCGAAGGTTGCGTGAAGATCAGGAGCGGCTTGGACGCAAACTTACATCGAAAGAACGCTTCGACAGCATCGTCGCATCAAGTAAGGAAATTATTCGTCCCATCACCTTCGGCATGATGATCATTCTCATCGTCTTTCTTCCGGTGCTCACTCTCGAAGGCACCGAAGGCAAGATGTTCCACCCCATGACCTGGACCTTTATCTTTGCGCTCGTCGGCGCGCTTGCCATCGCCACCTTCTTCTCGCCGGTCGTGTCTTACTATGGCCTTCCATGGAACGCACGTCCGGAGCGAAAGGGAATCGCCCACTGGATCGCGGCGGTATACGCGCGGGTGCTTGGGATCGCGCTTCACCTGAGACTGGTGATGATAACGGTGACGCTCATTGTGCTCATTATTGCCGCCGTCCTCGCCACACGCCTTGGCGCGGAATTTACGCCGCGGCTTAGCGAAGGCGCCATTGTCGGCAACGTGATTCGCCTCGCTGGCGTTTCGATTCCTACCTCGGTCGATTACAACTCGCGTATCGAGAAACTATTGCTCGATACGTTCCCGGACGAGATCAAATACGTGTGGGGCCGTATCGGCGTCGCAGAAATCGCCACAGACCCAATGGGCACGGAACTCACCGACATCTTCCTCACCTTGCATCCGCGCGAACAATGGAGGAAAGTTGGCACACAAGCCGAATTGCTCGCAAAGGTGGATGAAACGCTGCACGATCTACCCGGCCTGAATATCGCCTATTCGCAACCGATCGAACTGCGTATGAACGAGTTGTCCTCCGGCATTCGCTCCGATATCGGCATCAAAGTATACGGCGACGATTTCGACGAACTGGTCCGCGTATCCGACGCGATTCAACGGGTGTTGCTCGTTATACGTGGCGCCGACGACATTTCCGCGGACCAAATCACCGGCCAACCGACTTTGCAGGTTCGCATCGACCAAAGCAAACTCGAACGCTACGGCGTGCCACGCGCGGAAGTGCTTGGATTTGTGAAGGCGTTAGGCGGTATCGAAGTAGGCACAATCCACGAAGGCCAACGCATGTTCCCGCTCGTCATGCGCCTGCCCGATCAATTGCGCGGCGATATCGACGCGCTGAAGAACGCACCCATTCCCACCGAGCAAGGCGCGCAACTCACGCTGCAACAAGTCGCCGACGTGGTCGTCACCGACAGCCCTGCGACCATCAATCGCGAGTGGGGGAGACGCCTCATCCGCGTGCAGGCAAACGTCCGCAATCGCGACGTCGGCAGTTTTGTCGCCGAAGCGAAAGCGCGAATCGCGAAAGAAGTGCCCTTGCCGCAGGGCTACATCGTCGAATGGGGCGGCCAATTTCAAAGCCTCGAACGCGCGCAACTGCGCTTCGCCGTCATCGTACCGCTCACGCTCGCCGCCGTGTTCCTGTTGCTCTATTTCAGTCTCGGCAGCCTGCGCGACGTACTCATCATTTACACTGGAGTACCCTTCGCGGCGATCGGCGGTGTCATCGCGCTCTATATGCGCGGCATTCCCTTCAGCGTGAGCGCGGCCGTGGGCTTTATTGCGTTATCCGGCATCGCCGTCATGAACGGACAAATCATGGTCGCCGCAATCCGGGCATTCCGCGATCGTGGAATGTCACTCACGCACGCACTCATCGAAGGCGGCAAGCAACGCCTGCGCCCTGTGTTGGCAACATCGATCACCGACATCGCAGGCTTCATCCCCATGGCGATTTCCACGGGCGTCGGCGCCGAAGTGCAACGTCCGCTCGCGACGGTGGTCATCGGAGGACTCATCACCGGCACGATGCTCACGTTGTTCCTACTGCCAATTCTCTATTCGATCGTCCCAGGAGAATCGCGCGTAGAGCCGAATTCCGATTCGGCTTAATTTAAAACCACCATGTGATGGTTTGGGCTACGCGCGCGGGTGAAATGCGCGGTGCGCCTTGCTCAGCCTGTCCGTGCTCACGTGCGTGTAAATCTGTGTCGTGGCGATGTCCGTGTGCCCGAGCATTTCCTGCACCGCGCGCAGGTCGGCCCCGTTATCGAGCAGATGCGTCGCGAAAGTATGCCGCAACATATGCGGCGTCACGTTTTGTTTCACGTTCGCCGCGCGCGCATAGCGCTTTACGACCTGCCACACGCTCGCCCGCGTCATTTTTCGGCCGCGCGGGCCAATAAATAATGTATCGTCTAAAACCTTCGCATCACTGCGCACCGCCATCCACGCGCGAATCCGCGACATCGCCCGCGCACCCAGCGGTACCAGCCGCACCTTCGACCCTTTGCCGCGCACGCGTATCGAGCCTTCTTCAACGGAAACATCGCGTAGCGGCAGCTTTGCCAATTCCGAAATGCGCAGCCCGCACGAATAAAACAGTTCCAGAATTGCCGCATCGCGCAACCCGTCGCGTGTGGAAATGTCGGGCGCACCGAGCATCCGCTCGATGTCAGTCGGCGCGATCACTTTCGGCAGCCCGCGCTTCAGCCTTGGTGAATCGAAACCTTCCGTAGGGTCCGTCACAATCGCGCGCTCGTCACGCAGAAAAGCGTGGAAGCGCCGAATCGCGCTCAAGTGCCGCGCCGAAGACCGCGCTGAGAGGGGAGCTTGCCTCAGCGCCACGAGATGATCCAGCACCACTTCGCGCGTTATAAGTTTCGGGTCGCGCACGCCTTTCGTTTCCAGAAAGTCCACATAGCCCCGCAAGTCTGCGGCATACGCGCTCACTGTTGCCTCCGCCAGTCCTGCCTCAAACACGACAGTTTGCAAAAACTGATCGACCAGCGGCATCAACGGACTTTCCGTCTTATTGCTTTCAGTGCTCACATCGCCAGTCTAACGCGAAAATAAATTATTGACAAGCTATTGGTTCAAGTTCCGCCTTCAGGCGGTCTTCGCCTTCAGCCGTTTTCGCGTTCCGGCCGCAATGCCTCCTGCTGCCGCTCAGTTGCGGGCTGCGTAAAGATATTGATGTGCCGCCATTTCTCGCTATAGAAACGGTAGAAGAACACACCGCTCAACGAAATGATGTAAATTGTCGCACCGACCCACGCCCCCAGCGCCCCGCCGTTCGCAAGAATCGCCAGCGAATACGCCAGCGGTAGAAACACGACATACGACGCTACGAACATCATGATCGCTTGCCACTTCGTATCTCCCGCCCCGCGTAGCGCACCCGACAATACGATAGTGATCGCATCGAAACCCTGGAACACCGCTGCCATCAGAAGAAGCGTCGAACCAAGTGTGGCAACTTCCGGTGACGCTTTGAATGCCGCTACAAGTATCGACTTCCCAAAGAACGCGAAGATACTGCCCATGATAATCATGTATACAATCGCGATGCGCGTAGTCAGATACGCACGCGACTTCGCGCGCTCGATATTTCCCTTTCCAATCCACTGGCCCACAATCGGCGCAATAGCGTAGTTCAAACCAATCGCCGGCATAAACGAAATATGCATCACCTGAATTGCCGCGTTGTGCGCCGCCAACGCCACCTCGCCAAACCGTCCCACCACAAACCCGGTGAACACGCCCCACGTAAACACGTCCAGCAGAAACATTAACCCAGATGGCAACCCCACGCGCACAAGCTCTTTCATCTTGTGCCAATCGATACCCATCCGATGCAGCGACCCGTACTCCGCTCGCACGCTGCCGCCCATGAAGATTGCCTGCAAAACGATCGCCTGTACGGCGAGCGACGCAACCGTCGCCCACGCGGCCCCGGCGACGCCCATCTGGGGCAGTCCAAACTTGCCGTAGATCAGCCCATAGTCCAACGCGATATTTGTCACGTTTGAAATCACCGTCACGATCATCGGCACCATCGGCCGGTTGATGCCCATGAAAAACGCGCCAAGCGCCGCCTGCCAAGGAATGAAGAAATAAGTCAGCACGCGCGGCTGGAAGTATTCGACCTCATATCGCAAGACATCAGCGGGGTGACCCATCGCACCGAACAAATGCCCTGACAACGGATAGATCGCGAAACCGATGACGCAGGTCGCCAGCGAAATGTAAATGGATTGCCAGCCGTACGCGGCGCAGTTTTCTTTGTCGCCCCGCCCCAGGCTCTGCGACACAAAAGTGCTCACGGCGCTCACCAGCCCGACGAACAACGATGCCACCACCCACGACCAAAGCGCTGCGGCACCCACAGCCGCCAATTGCGCCGTCCCCAGCCGTGACACAAAGGCCATGTCCACAAACTGCATCAGGGTCCAGGACATATTGGAAAGAATGGCAGGCCCCGCCATGCGGGCGATCTCTTGGTACCCTGCCCAGCGCGGTTCGTGGTCGTCAACAGTTTGTTCTAGGGAAGACATCGGGAAAGATCACACTCAGTTGAACCGTAAAGCCTATCACACTAAAACCCCACTGCCACAGAGGCCTATGCGCACCGGGCCCGCGTGAAAGAAGTGGGACTTGCCGAATTCATTTGGACACTCCATGCGGGAGGTTGATCAGGTTACTTCCCCTTTCGTGCAAAGCTGCGGAGAACATTTTCTCTCTTTCGCGTGACGCTTCCGAGGACAAGTCTTCGAGGGGGTGCAGAATTTTTTTGACGAAACAAAGGGGGGGGTGCTGGGGCGAAAATCGTCATAAGTCGTGCTTCCATGGTCTTCTCCCGTTGCGCACCCCCGGGGGTGACGTGGGGGCAGGGGGGGGGACGGCTCTTGTCGCGGTTGCGTGTACTGCATGTGTTTCCTCGTGGTCTGGGCGTGTTGTCCGGGTGGCGCGTGGTTATCTGTAGGTGGCGGCCTTAGTGCGTGTCTCCTTAATCATTTACCCAGCGCGTTGCACTTGGAAGAGCCGGGGCGTAGGGGGAATATGGCCCGCTAGCTTGTGTCTTCGTTGGGTTTGATTTCGTAGAGGCGTTCGATTCGGTACCGGTCTTGACGAGCGCGACGCACGCGAAGCGGAGCTTCTGGCACGAGTGCGTTCCCAAGCAGGAGCTTGGGAACGAGTTTATCGCAGGGAGTTTGGAAACGTCGCAGTTGAACCATCGGTCGATACGGTTTCCCAATCTAGGACTGTTTGCAGGTCAAACATTCAGTTTTGCATTGTGAGTTTGGTAAACTGCTGACAATATACCTAAAAAACACAAATGTCTGCCCCGCTTGAGTTAGCGCGATTTTTGTAAAGTATTTACTGCTGCGGACATAGCACGTATTGCGGATTTTGCGGATTTAAGTTATACTGACTTTCGGGTTTGTGCCGGGGATGGCATCTACCCGGGACTGACTTGTCTGCTCGGCAATTCCGCACGATGGTTCAGGCAAGCGTTGGAGGGACACGATGGTTTCGAGACATCGTAGAAAAAAAGACGGCTTTACGCTGGTGGAGCTGGTTGTCGCGATGACAATCTTCACCGTCGTTCTGGGGGCTACGGCGCAAGCGCTTATTTCCTACTATGCCGCCTTGGACTTTCAGAACCAGCGCAACACGGCTATCCGCAATTGCACTGCGGTCATTAGCCAAATGCGCCAGGTACGCGACGATAACCCAACAGATTTTCCCGGCGCGATCACCGATGAATGGGCGAATAATTCAACGATCGACGGAGCGGGCACCTTGCCGCAGGAAACGATCGATGTCTCCTACGTCGATCCGAATGCGGACCCCATCGAAGTGACGGTACGCAGTCAATGGCGCGACATGCGCGGCCGGCCTATGACCATCAGCATCACGACGATGCTCACAGGCGTTTAGGAGTCTGCGCATGAACAAAGACGGATTCACATTGATGGAACTGATGATGGTGGTAGCGATACTTGCCATCGTCAGCGTTCTCGGTATTTCGGCCCTGCAAACTTCCGCGTCCGCCATGATTACGGCATCCGCAAAGTCTGCCGTGCAGGACAATCTGCGCGATTCGCTTGCGGCGATGAAAGCCGAATTGCAGCTCGCCTCGAAAACCCCGGACGATTCTCTATTACCTCCGCTGAACGCCGTCACGGTCAACGCCAATCCCGCGGCCAAATGCCCTACTGAAATCGTATTTCAGACGCCCGCTGACGGTACCGGCCTGCGCTGGTCCAACGCAATTCGTTTCCGCTACTACACCGAAGACACCAATGGCAATGGGCTGCTCGACAGCAACGAAGACACCGACGCCGACGGCACGCTCTCGCGCCGTATCCTCCGCCTTGAAGACGTCAACGGCGACGGAGACACAAGCGACAACGGAGAACGCTCTACGGTGGCAGGCGCAAACAACCTGTCCAACGTCGTATTCGCAATCAACAACAACACGGTAACCGTGACGCTCACCTCCCAGAAGTTCCAGGGAGACGACAAGACACATCCGATCACGGCCACCGTGAGCACCGATATCTACTTGCAGAACTAGTGGCGGCATCCCCCATGAAAATTCACACCGCCAGCAGTTTGGAGGGCAATGCAATGAAACAACGGCAAAAGCACGAGGAAGGCATGGCGCTTGTCCTGGTTGTGTTGGCCATTATCGTGATCCTCGGCGCGATCACGGTCGTGTTCAATCGAGTCCAGACCGCCAAACTGCGGACGGACGAAGTGGTGACCTCCACGCGTCTCGACGAAGCTGTTAAAGCAGGCGTTGACCTGGCTATCGAGCGCGTCTGGAACCAGTACCTTGAAAACAACGGTAATACCACCGGCAATCTCGCGTCCTATCTCGTGTTTGCCGACAACCTGGTGGACAATAACGAAGACCTGAACGGCAACGGCGACCAGGACACGGGCGAACTCGACGCCAACGGCGACGGCGACTTCACTTCAAACCCCGGCGGTCTCGATATTGTGGACGCCAGCAATGCAGTCACGCTTCACGGCGGCGAACAGATCACCGGCGTGAACGTTGCCCGCACCGACGACGTTACCGGCACCGTGTTTACGATCACCGTGACCGCGCGCATCGCGGGCCGCACGCAAACCGGCGTGCAGACCGTGCGCGTATCCGGCGCGCCTTTCCGCGGCTTCGAGTTCGGCATCCTCGCGAACAACATCAACTGCATCATGTGTCACGCGGAAATCAATTCGCTCGACCTCTTCCGCAACACGGATCCAACGCAGTACGGTCAATTCGACCGTGTGAAAATGGCTGCGCTCGAATCCCTGATGATCCGCCTGAACGAAAACATCAGCACCGAAGTCGCCGGCACAACCTACTCTCGCGGCTCGATCTATAACGAATCGTGGTCGCAGTTGAACGCCGGGACCATTGCGTCCTCCAACTTCAAGGGCTATCACTTCAGTTCGACGAACGGCAAGCTCACGCAAAACAGCTCGGGCGCGATGACAACAACAAATCTCGTTAACGCTTCCACCGACTCGAATGGGAAGCCCACACAGTTCGCAAACCTTTACATGAATTACCCAACCGACGAAGCGAACATGACCGACGGCACGCTGCCGGTCAACTTTCCCGCGCCCTTCCCGGACGATGACGGCGACAAATTGGTCGATCAAGACGAATTCGACAAAGTCATCAACAGCGCGAACGGCAGCATCACGTTCCAACTCGATCCCAGCCTTATCGGCGGATCAGTCACTGCCGGTGTGGCGTATGGCGTGCCCAATGGTTCCACCTACGCCGGTACCTCGTTGCCCACTGCATCGAATAGCGCGCTCGACACCCTGCAAAATGACGGTACCTATGATGGCAATCTTATCCTCATCGGTACCGACAGCGATCCGATCGTGATTGATCGCAAAGTAGCGGTGAACGGCGACGTGATGATCAAGGGAAAAGTGAAGGGCTGGGGCCAGATTTACGCAAAAGGCAACGTCTACGTCATGGGCGACGTGACGTACGCAGATGCGCCCGGCGAATTTGGTGAAGCCACCGACGGCACTACGAACGGTTTCGCGCTCACCTCTGGCGGCAGCATCATGATGGGCGACTACCTCACAATCCGCGCAAAACAGCACACCGCCGATACGGGCAAGTATCCCGCGGGCGGCTACATCGACATGCGCACGCAAAACAAGAACGCCACGCTTACCAAGAGCGGACAGCCCAACCAGACACACGCGATCGGATATTTCGATTCCGGCGTCGTGGACACGGGCGCGGCCCAGGGTTCGCAACCGCAGCTTAGTTTCACGAGTTCCGAAATCATGCTCTTTAACCGCCGCGAATATGAAAAGGCGGCAGCCGACGCGAGCTACAAGCCGCGCTATTACCGCTTAAAACCGTCGGCACCCGTGTATCGCTACACGGCTAGCGACGAACACACCGTGAAGTACAACGAAAGCGGCGTGGCCACGATCACCAATCTGACCAACGCTGCCGTTCACAATCTGAACCCGAACAACTATTGGGTGTCGGAAACGCAACTGCGCCAGTTCTGGTACGCGGACGAAATGACGCGCCCATCGAGCGGGCGTGAATGGAAGTTCGACGGCCTCCTCTACTCGAACAACAGCATCTTCGCGATCACCCGCAGCAGCGACCGTCACAAGTCCAACACGCGCGGCCGCATGGTCATCCGTGGTGGAGTCGTGTCCGCAGATCTCGGGGTGCTCGTGCCCGGGCCCGACTTCAGCGTGCCGCGCACGGCGCTCCAGTTGTACTACGACAAACGCGTCGCGAATTTCCTGCGCGTGGAGGACACTACGCGCGTCGCGTTCCGCAGGCAGACTTACCGCCCCGTGACCGGCGAATTCACGCCAGAACAAAGTCAGGGCGGCGGCACGACGTAACCAAAACTTTCTAAGCGGAAAGACGGAGACCGGCCAATGAGAAAGTATTCGAATATCGCGTGGTGCGCGGTGATGGCAATCGCCCCGGCGCTTGCCATCGCCGACACCTTGCACCTGAAAGACGGCACCTCGCTCGATGGTGCAGTCGTCAAAATCAACGACAACTGTATGGCAATCCGATCGGGTAACGGCGAAATCGTCTACTCGAACGACGAAATCGACCGTGTCGAAAAGAACGAAAAGAAAGGCACGCTCGATCTCGCGGTAACAAACCCCGCCGCACTGCGCCACGAACAGGAACTCGAAAAGGCGACCGGGCTAATAGCCGAGCAGCGCGAAAAAATTATCGCGATAGTCGATCGCCTCGCACACGAAGATGCCGCCGAACGCAGCAAGGCAGTCAAAGAACTTATCGCGCTCAATCAACAGCTCGATATTTATCGCTTCCTCAAAGAGTCCCGACAGGGCTTTGGCGCCCGTGTGCTGCCTGGCGTACTCGAAGTCATGCTCGCGCTGAACAAAGGCGAAACCAAACCGATCGTGTTGGACTGTCTGAACGACAAATCGCCGCCAGTACGCGCCGCGGCGCTCGAACTGCTCGGCACGCACAAGGAACTCGCATCGCTCGAAACCGTTGCCCGCGGGCTGGTTGACAGCGAGGACGAAGTGCAAATCGCCTCCGCGCACGCGCTCGCCGCGCTGGCCGACAAACGCGCGACACCGGCGCTCATCGCATCGCTGGGAAATGCCAATCCGCGTGTGCGCAATGCTGCACTGGCCGCGTTAAGCCGCGTGTGGGGTACTGCCGAATCGCCGGTGCAATTTGAAACGGCGGACGAGTGGACCAAGTTTTGGAATGAGTCGAGCGCGCAAGCCGGCAAGCCCATCGAGCTCGCTGCACTTGAACCGCTCTACATCATGCCGGAAGGCACAAACTACGTTATCGTGCATGAGTAAAAGAAGTTAGGACGAGAGGGCACGCGGTGCAACGATAAGCGCCCGGCAGCAATGCCGGGCGCGCCCCTATTTACACAATAGCATTTGAAAGGTGTCACGACGGGCGCAACGAGGAATCTCTTCCAGCGATCGCCGCGTCTGCGGAACGACTACTTCGCGGGCTTCTCCGCCTGGGGCGTTTCCGGTTTCGATTCATTCTCCGGCTTCGGTGCATCGCCGCCGTCTTCCGGCCCCTTACGGTTCTTCATGAACTCACGCACCATTGGCCGATCCATTGGGCCATGCCCTTCGCCGCGCTCCCAATTCTTGAAACGCTCGCGAATCGCGTCCTCGCCCATATCCTTCGCGCGCGACATCATTTTGCGCATCTGCATCTCGAAGTCCTGTAGCGTGACAAACAACTTGCCCTTCTGCTTCGTCGTGAGGCCCGCCGAAAGTTTTTCAAAGGCCACACGTTTTGCACCCGCGCGTTTTTCTTCGAGGCTTATCAATTCTTGCAGCTTCGCGTTGATCGCATCGTCCGTTGCCGAGTCATTGGCCACCAGGTCGCGCAACGCCTTCATCGCGACATCGCGCTCTTCATAAAGCTTCGACAACTCGTCCCGCATCTCCTGCATGTGCTTCACGAGAATGACGGTCTGCTCGTCCGTAAGATCGAGGTCGCGCGACACCCGCACCATCAGAATGGTGCTCACCATCTCGCGCAGTTCGTCATCGGGAATCCCGCCGGGTCCTTCGTGACGCGAGCCATCTTCAGCCACCGCCGATTTCACGTCCTCCTTTGGCTTCGGCGAAGCGTCCGGCTGCGAAAGCGCAGGAGCAACGCACAATGCAAATGCACAAACGGCAATGAAGAATTTCGTATTCATAGTATCTCGCTTCCCCCTTCGACGTACTCCGTCAAAAGCCCGCGCAACGCTTCCGCCTGCGAATCGTTCAACGAATCCAACGCCGAAAACACGTCGGCGTCATCGTCATAGTCGCCGTTGCCGCCAAGCAGCGTGGCCACTTTACCCGCTACCTCGTGATAATCTTCGCTCAACGCCGGGTTCACCACCAGCGCAAGGCCATTGTCCATATCGCTACCCGGGGTCCAGGCATCTGACTCAGGTCCTGTCAACAAGCCGTCGAACTGCGCCGCCAGGGTCTGTTCCGGCTGCTTTCTCAGTTCGAGTACCTTCGCCACGACAGGGTCGGCAGTTGCCGGTGGTGACGTGATTCCGCCGCTCCCATAACGTACAAAGGGCCAGACCGCAATCGCGATAGCCACCACCGCCGCCAGTCCGCCAAGCAATTTCGGCAACACGAACCGCCATACCGGCGCTGCGTCCGCCGTTGCATGTTCGCGCACGTGTGCCACTATCCGCGTCGCAAACGCAGGGTGTACGTCCGGTGCCGGAAACGCTTGCATGCTCGACGACATCCGCGACAACTGGCGGTACAATTGCGCCGCCTCCGCATCCGTCTCGATGAGACGCGCGACTTCCTGCGGCGCATCCGACTCGCCGTCGATATACGCCGAAATCTGCTCGAACAACTGCTGTTTTTCTTTTTCGTTCATAGCAATTCGCCGCCTAATTCAATAACGCGAAGCCGCAACTGTTCCCGCGCGCGGGCGATCCGGCTCTTCACCGTGCCCGGCGGACAATTGATCACTTCGCCAATCGTTTCATAGTCCATGCCCTGAATTTCGCGCAGTACGAGCACTTCTCGGTGCTCTGCGGAAATCAGGTTCAGGGCTTTCTCTATCGTGCGCTCGATCTCGCCCAGCCGCGCACGCTCATCCGGACGAGCACCCTCGTCTTCGATGGCCTGCTCCGTATCGTCGTCGCGCGTCAGCGAAACCGTGTTACCCCGTCCCCGCCGCCCGGAATCGCGCAAGAAATTCAACGTGAGATTTCGCGCAATGCCGAACAACACGGTGGAAAACTTTGCCTCCGGCCGCAGCCGGTCAAGGTAACGGTACACTCGGATAAAACTGTCTTGTGCGACGTCCTGCGCATCATCGACTGAACCGATCATGCGCGCGCAGAAGTGGACCAGTGGCGCCTCATAACGCCGTACCAGCGCGGTAAACGCTGCCATGTCCCCATCGCGCGCCCGCGCTACGAGATCCCAATCCGAGACATCGCTCATGCGGGCAAGTACCTCAAGCACATTGGATATAACACGAAGACAGGCCCAAAGTTCCGGTAGAAATCAGCGAATTTCGAGTTTTGCGGCATGCCAGAGTAGCGCCTCGCTCGCCTGAGCGCGGCGTGTCTCGAAGGCCAGCGCTGAGTACCGGCGTATGCTGCGCTGTACCGGGCTCCCGCCATTTTCATAGATCTCCGGAGGAAGCCTCTTCAAGACGACTTGTCACTTATCCTCCGAAGCCCGCGTAAGGGCGAAGGGGAATCCTAATCGGCTACCCGGCGGCATACCACGGCCTACTTAACCTTCGCCGCCGCAGCCTTCTGCCGCGCCCGTGCGCTGGCCGCCTGCAATGCTCCCATCAGCTCCGCCGCGTCCCGGATCAACGGATCCAGCCGCCCGCTTAGTGCCGGGTCCGAAGCATGCACCAGCCTTAACCAGTACGTCGCCTGCCGGACTGCCTGCTTCGCCGAGGCATAACTTGATAGCGGCGAACCCGAAGAAGATGTCGCGTGCGCCTCGATAATATGCGCGCCAACATGCGTCCCATGCTCCGCCAGCGCATTCATCACCGGCTCGGGCAGGCGCCCCTTCAAAAACTGCGCCAGCCCCAGCATCCCCACGCCAAACCCGAAGGACCTGGACTCAAGCTCGGACGGCTCCAGTTCACGATTCGGCTGAACACGTGTTGTTCGCATCTTGTTATTCCTAAGTCACCGCCCATGAAATATACACTGCACTGTCCTGCATTGCACAAAGGCGAATTCGCCAGGTTTTCGGGAGTGCCCTGAGCGGGTATTATTGGATGGTGCAAACAAGTGCTCTATACGTAGGGAGCCGCGCGATGGTTGTGGCGTTGTGCTTTCTCAAGTTGTTTAGCGCCGCCGCCGGTAACGTTGAAGGCGCGGAATGGCAGCGCCACGCCATCGATAACACGTCAAAAGGCGCCGACGGCGCGCGGTTGCTCGATGTGAATAACGATGGCCGTCTCGACATTTCGACTCCGTGGGAAGAAGGCCGCGCGGTACGCGCCTATTTGCAGCCTCCCGTAGCGGACGTGCGCGCATTGTGGCCCTCGGTGACGGTGGGCAATCTCGCCAGTCCCGAGGACGCAACATTTGCCGATCTCGACGGCGACGGCGCATTCGACATCATCAGCTCCGCCGAAGGCGACGACCGTACAGTCTACTTGCATTGGGCGCCGGCAAGCGTGGATCAGTATCTCAATGCTACCGCCTGGACGACGACGCCGCTCACCGCAAGCAAAGGGCCGCAATGGATGTTTGCCGCGCCACTGCAAATCGACGGCAAGAACGGATCCGATTTTTTCGCTGCTGGGAAGAACGAAGCCGCGCAGATCGGTTGGTTTGAAGCGCCCGCGAATGCGCGTGATGCGGACCAATGGAAGTGGCACGCACTGCAAAACGTGGGCTGGGTCATGTCGATTAGGTTGATCGATCTCGACAACGACGCCGATCTCGACGTGTTGTACTCCGATCGCAAAGGCGCCGAACGCGGCGTGTGGTGGCTCGAAAATCCCGGAACGGAAAACGCCACCGCTGCCTGGCCGCGCCACTACATTGGCGGCAAGGATTACCAAGTCATGTTTCTCGACATCGCCGATTTTGACAAGAACGGCAACACCGATATCTACGTCGCTACCAGCGGTGGCGGCGTCCTGCGCATCAGCCGCGCAGCAGGTGCCGCTGAATGGCGCGAACAGGAAATACCTCTTCCAGATAATACAGGCACCGGAAAATCCGTGGCAATCGGAGACATCGACAATGACGGTAAGAGCGATCTCATCGTAACCTGCGAAAACGCAAAGGACAAATACGGCGTCTTCCGTCTATCGCAAAACGAAACCGGCACATGGAAAGCATTCGACGTCTCCGGTCTCACCGGCACTAAATTCGATCTTGTCCAACTCGTCGATCTCGATACCGACGGCGACCTCGATGTCGTCACCTGCGAAGAGCGCGAGAACCTCGGATTAATTTGGTACGAGAATCCGGCAAAGTAATTAGACAGGCTAGAACTAGGCTTCTGCGCTCTTCTTCTTACTCCATTCCTGTTCCAGCCGCGGCCGTGATTTCCATCGGCGGTGCAGCCACAGCCATTGCTCCGGGTGTGCACGAATTTCTTGTTCGAGAATGTCCTGGCAACGTTGCGTGATCGTAACAAGGTCTGCGCGAAAGTCGCCGCTGCGTTCCAGCGAAATGGGAGGGGAGATGCGCAACACGTAATTTCCATCGGGCTTTCGCGTCATCGTTACGACGACCATCGGCATCTTCTGGCGCAACGCAACCATCGCGGGTCCAATTGTCGCCCAACACGGTCGTCCAAAAAACGTCACCGGTACGGCGCTCTCGCGCGGACTTTGATCGGCCAACACACCGGCGATCCAGCCTTCTTTCAACAGCCGCAACATTTCCTGTCCGCCGCCGGTCTTATCAATCGTGCGCACACCACGGCTTTGTCGAATTCGATCCACATACGCATTCAACGCCGGCGCATCCAGCGGCCGCACAACTTCCGCAACGTTGAACCCAAGGTTCTTGATGACCGTCGCCATCCATTCCCAATTGCCGAGGTGCGCGCCAATAATGAATCCCGGCAGTTCGCGATTGAAATTCTCCGCGCCTTCAACCGTTATCCATCTTGCGATATTCTCCGGCGTAAGCCGCGGCAGATGCGCAAACTCCGCCGCCACAATTCCCACATTGATTGCTGCACCGCGTGCAATGTCGCGCGCCTCGCTTTCGCTCAGCGAGTCCCCATAGGCCTTGCGAACATTGTCCAGCGCAACGCTGCGCACGCGCGGCACGCACGCGTACATAAAAATGCCGATCCCACGCCCAACCGCGCGGCACACCGGCAGCGGCAGCACGCCCATGCCACGGCAAAACGCAATGGAAATATGCGCGACAAGATTCTGGATAAATGCGTTGCGCTGGCGGGCCATCGGCTAAGATTCGAGCGCGATAGTCTCGCCAATGGTAGGAATGAATTTGCGATACACCGCGCTGGTGTTCTGACTCATCCACGCCGTTGCGTCAGGATCGCCGTGTACAAAAATGATGTTCTTCGGCGCAATGTGATCGATCAGCTTGCACAGATCTTCGCGGTTCGCGTGCGCGCTGAAGTTAAACGATTGCCGGTTCCCGAGCCGCACCTTGATCGGCGCGCCATCCACTTCGAATGACAAAGTCTCGCCAATTTCTGCATTCAGCAACTTGTATCCCAAGGTTTCGGAATCGAGATAGCCCACAAAGAAGATACCGTGCTTCGTATCGCGCACCATCTCCATCGCGATCAACGCCGAAGGTGTGTTCTCCGTCATCATGCCCGATGTCGCGACGATGATGCACGGGCTGCGCAACAGATTGCGCCGCACCGCACCGTCCCACACGTCGCCGATACGATTAAATTCCGCAAGCGGCCGCAGCGTTTTTTCCGGGCGCAAAAAGTCCGTGTACTTATGATAAATCTCGTATATCGCGCGCCCAAGGCCCGAAGCATAGACCGGCACATCGGGGATGCGATCGTTCGCCTGCAAACGGCTGATCACATTCAGCAGTTCCTGCATCCGTCCCAGCGCGAACGACGGCACGAGCACGCACCCGCCGTCATTAATGACCTTCGCCACTTCCTCCGCGAAACGGTCCACTTCGCCTTCAAACGTAATTGTGTGACCTAACTCGACCGTGCCGCGTGTACTCTCGACAATCAGCGTATCAACCGGCACTTCCTTGTCGAGCAAGGTCATCCCCGCCATCAGTTCCTGATGCGTCATGCACACATCGCCGCTATACAGCAACGTATGCCCCTCCGTGCGTAATAGCACGCTCGCACTTCCCAACACATGTCCGCTGTGATGAAAACTCACGCGGAACGGGCTGTCCCAGGTTGGCGAAAATTCCCGCTCGTAATTGAGTCCGTGGCAACGCCGCAACGCGGCGTCCACATCGCTGTGTGTGTACAGCGGATAGTCCCGAATCTCACGTTCCACCGCCAGCATTCCCATCACCGACACGCTGTTGTGTAGCATGCGGTCCATGATGTTTACGGTGGGGTGTGTTGCGTAGCATGCCGCCCCGGGAAACTCCCGCATTGCAAACGGAACCGCGCCGCAATGATCGATGTGCCCGTGGGATACCAGCAGCGCCTCGGGCGCCTGGGTGAGAAGATCGAATTCCGGCAGCGCCACGCGTCCCTCTTTTTTGGGGTGCAGTCCGCAGTCTAGAAGAATATCGTGGCCATCGGCGCCGATGAGGTACGAGTTCGCGCCGATCTCCGCGCCCCCGCCTATTGCCCTAAATGTAATCGTGCTCAAGTGGCTCTCCGAATTCGGGTATTCTAGGAAAGGCCGGAAATATTGTCAAAAGGTAATGCTATCCGCGTAACTATTTTTACCTTGCGCTCGTCTAATGATCGTTCATTTGCCGTCCAAACTTTGTAATATGGGGACTTACGTGAATCGGGACCAGAAGATCATATTTGCAACCGCATTTGGCATCGCAACGCACCTTATTTTTGCGTTTTCAGTGGTAATTATGGTGATCGGTTTGTATAGCGGACTGCGCAGCGGATTGGGTCATTTGCACGGCTGGCAGGCATTTCTGGCCGATGCATTGCTCATCGTTCAATTCCCAATTCTGCATTCCTATTTTCTCACCAAGAGCGGCCGCGCCTTATTGTCAAAATTGATTCCCGGAGGACTCGGCGCCGACCTCTCCACTACCACCTTCGCGCTGATTGGCGCATTGCAATTGCTCGCTGCATTTGGACTATGGTCGCCCAGCGGTATTACGTTTTTTCAAGCCACCGGATGGTCATTCTGGCTCTTCATGGCCCTCTATCTCGTAAGCTGGGTATTCTTGATCAAAGCACTCACCGATGCCGGCCTAGGATTGCAGACGGGATTTATGGGCTGGAGCGCCGTCGCACGCGGGAAGAAGCCCGAATTCAAAAGATTCCCAACGCACGGCCTATTCCGCCTAACACGCCACCCCGTCTACCTCGGCTTTGCACTGGTGATGTGGACCGCACCAAACATCACGCTGGACGGCGTGTTGCTCGCCGGTGTGTGGACTGCATACTGCCTCATTGGACCAAAGCTGAAAGAAACGCGCTACCATGGCTGGTACGGCGAAGAATACACGCAGTACACTGCAAAGACACCCTACTTCTTGCCGCGCCTTCCGCACTAACAGCCTTCAATCCCTGGAAAGCGTAGGCTATCTCGCCACAGACTAAAAAGTGTGGGCGCCGTAGAGCCGAATTGGAATTCGGCTCTCTCGTGCATCGCACCAGTCGCACGTCGAATGCATTTTTGCGACCGCATTCTTCGATGTACTCCGCTCGTGCTCGCCCCACATTGTGCCCCCCGGCCCGTGAACGTGCTATCGTAGCCCCGTATCGGTGCAAGCGGGGTGTTTTGGGAGGCGCGGCCGCATGGCCATTCTCGACAATGCGCTGTTGGAAGAAAAGCGCAAGACGGAAGCAGCGCTCGCGTACCGGCTCGAATTCGAGCGGCTCGT
>JADLHJ010000069.1 GCA_020848835.1 Candidatus Hydrogenedentota bacterium | reverse complement strand
CTCTATATTTTCAATTCGTCCTTCATCGACTTTAAGTTCGGCTACGCATCAACGCTTGCATACACCGTCGCGCTGTTCGTTTTCATCGCATCGCTGCTCATCTTCCGCGTGCAACGCCGTTCGGAATTGTGATCGCACAATGAAACCCAGTCGTATATTCACCTACACGGCGCTCAGCGCCGCCGCGTTGCTTTTTGCGTTTCCGATGTATTGGCTCGTCATTTCCGCGTTCAAGCCGCAAGACCAAATATTCACCTCGCCGCCGCAGTTCTTCCCGCACACCTTGTATTTGAGTAACTTTACCGAGCTGTTCGAACACACTAACCTTCCGCGCTCGTTTGCGAATTCGGTCATCATTGCGCTCGGCCATTGCACACTCGCCCTCTGTCTCTGTTCCCTGGCGGGCTATGCCTTTGCTGTCTATCCGGAAGCCCCCGGCCGCAACGCGCTTTTCGCATTCGTGCTCGGCACCATGATGGTCCCCGGCGTCGTAACGCTCATCCCAGTATTCATCATACTCTGCAAACTGCACGCCGTGAACACCTATTGGGCGATGATCGTGCCCGGCGCTGCGAATGCATTCGGAATTTTTTGGATGCGCCAGGCAACACTGCAAAGCGTCCACCGCGATCTCGTTCATGCCGCGCGCATAGACGGATGCTCCGAATTCGGGATTTACTGGCGCGTTGCGCTACCCATGCTGCGTCCATCGCTGGCGGCCTTGGGAATTCTGGTGCTCATTGGGAATTGGAACAACTTGATGTGGGCATTCATCGTGCTGCGCGAAGAGCGCATGTACACGCTGCCCCTCACGATCTATTTATTGCAAGGCGAGATGCGCACGCCCTTCGGTCAGGTGATGGCAGCAAGCTTTCTCGCGACGCTACCACTGGTCATCGCATTTCTGCTGTTCCAACGCCAATTCATCCAGGGCATATCCGCCGGTGCGCTGAAAGGCTGATTAAACCCGCAAAAATATCTGCCGCTTATACAAAAAACGCGCAAACAAAAACACGCAAACCACAGTCGCCGTAGCCGGCACCAGCGGCGCATACGATCCAAATATCGCTGCAAGCGGTCCGCCCGCAATTCGATTGCCAAGATCCTCAAACGCAATAAAATCCTGCGCAAGATATACAGCAAGCGGGTTCGCCCCAATCCATATAAACGGAACAGCCCACTTCTCGAACTTGAACACATCCACTATCAGCGAAAACAACCCAACCAGCACGCAACTGTATCCGCCTGCGACAAGCACATACGACGATGTCCAAATCTTCTTGATGACGGGCATTTGCCACCAAAGCAGGCCAACGTCCACATTTGGCGGAGTGCGCCCCTCGTCCCACATATGCGAGTCAAACGATCCCGACCAAGCATAACCGAGCGCACATAACACCACGCCCACGGCGATAAATCCTGCTGCCCGTTTCCAAGGTACGAGATTCGCGTTGCGCATCGCATAGCCTGCGAACACACCAAGCAAGCAAGTCGATACCGCCGAAAACGTGCTCAACAAACCTTCCGGATCGTAACGCTGACCTGCTTCGCGGAAGGGCAGGTACTTCGAATCAAACCATGTGACGATGTTGTACTCACTCCGGTACGAGTGCGGGAATCGGGACGCGACGGCGCCCTGCACGATCTGCTCTTTCGCGGGTACTGCGCCCGCCGCCAGTGCCTCGCTGAAGTTCGGCGCGGCAACAAATGTGTTAAGCACCCAATAGCCTACAAGAATAATTGCAAACACAATGGCCAATCCGCGCCGCTTGAGATTGCAATAGAGCAACGCCGTGAACAAATAACACCACGCCATGCGTTGCAACACGCCACTGAAAGGACTTTCGCTTGCGAGATCGCTGATTCCGCTGTCTTTCAATATCGCAAGCAGATAGAGGAGCGCAAAGCGGCGGACGATGCGCATGTGCGCCGCGCGCAGGCCTTCCTTTTCGATAATGCGATCCAGCGAAAAAACAATGGACATACCCACGAGAAATACAAACAGCGGAAAGATGAGATCGTAGAAAACGAAGCCTTGCCAGCTCACGTGATGCAGTTGCTTGGATACAAACTGAATTGGCGTTGACTGGCTTGCCGCGTTCAACGCGCTCACGATGCCCTCGCCGCCGGCTATCCAGAACATATCGAAACCGCGCAGTGCGTCGATGGAAATGACACGTCCCGCCGGTTTTTGAATCGTGGGTGGCGCAAGAATTGCTGCCGCGTCTGTCATAATAAGAGCCCCCCAAAGGCTAGAGAATACCGCAGGCGCGCTCCCCTATGCGAACCCCAGCTAACCCTGCGGATTTCCCATCAACTCCACAAACGTCTTAAACAAATCCGGATCAAGGTCCGCGCTCATTTCGTCGTGCATCAACTTCAATGCTTGAAAGCTCGACATGGGCTCCTTGTACGAACGCCGCGTCGTCAGCGCGTCGAATATGTCCGCAATGGTGGAACAGCGCACGAGCGGATCAAGCTTGTTCGACTTGAGGTCATCGGGGTACCCGCCACCGCGCATTTTTTCGTGGTGGTGTCTTGTCACATGCAGAGCCAAGTCGCTGAAGACGCCGTGGTTCTTGAGTATGTCGTAACCGGAAACCGGGTGTCGCCGCATTTCCTTCCACTGGTCTTCGGTTAGCTTTCCTTTCGCGCGCAATATCTTCGGATCGATGGAACTCTTGCCAATATCGTGAAGCAGCGCGCCCTCGCCGAAATCGGTCAACGTCTTCTGGTCGGCGATGCCCGCGCGGTTCGCCAAACTAAAGCTGTACACGAACACGTTCACGCTGTGCGTATAGGTGTAATAGTCGTAGGAAACCAACCCAACCAGGTGTTCAAACGCCGACTTCTCGCGCAAAAGAAATCCAGCGGTGGAGGCCACGAGATCTTTACTGCTTCGCATCATGTCCGTTGATTCCGGATTGGCGAGTATGTTTTCCACCATCGAGTGCGCGGTGGTATATAACACGTTCGATCGTTCCAAGACAGGCACGGACTCGTCCGTAAGCACGGTTTCCAAATGACGCTCGAGATACTCCGCATATTCCCTATTTTGCGAGGTAGGTATGAGAATGCATTCGTGCCGGTTTTCGCTCAACCGCTTGAGCACGTCCATCGTGATGGGAAGAATCCGGCTGCGGAATAGCACAGGGTAGTCGTCGTGTCGCATGCGCACGTAGATGTCGAAATCGGCGACGGAATCGGGCACAAGCGTGGCTATAGGAATCGGACGAAACAGTGAATTGACCGGCTTGCTGTCTGCCGGTGACGACCCAGTAACGCTCAAGACTGTTCCCCTGACGGTATTGCCCAGGGGAAGTCTACCGCAAAGCCTTAATGCGCGTCATGTCAGCACCCTAGTCAAATGCCAAGGACAAAATTTCCGCGGCGATCGAATCTGCCGCGCCCGGTTTGGCGAGCGTGCCTGCCGCGCGCTGCATCGATTCAAGCCGCGCATGGTCTCGCAACAGTTCGCGAAGCGAACCAATCAATTTTTCCGGACTCATGTCGCCGTCCCGCAACAATACAGACGCGCCAGATTCCACAAAGGCCTTCGCATTATGTTCTTGGTGGTTGTCCGTTGCGTGCGGATAGGGGATAAGTATCGACGGCTTGTGCATGAGCGCAAGTTCCGCGGTAGTGGATGCGCCGGACCGCGCAACAACCAGATCGACCGCGGCAAAGGCTGCAGCCATGTCCTCGATAAACGAATGTACCTGCACGGAGACCGGCGAGTCTTTCACGGCATCTCGCGCGCGCACAACATCGTTTTGTCCGGTCATCCAGATAATCTGTAGTTCGTTCGGCGAGAATAACGACACCATCTTTCCGACTGTGTCGTTAATGGACCTCGCACCCTGGCTGCCGCCCGTGATTAACACCGCTGGCCGCGCGGGGTCAAGGTTAAAACGAGCGCGTGCATTATCGCGTGACGGCGGGTTAGCAAACGCGGCCCGCACCGGATTGCCAACGTACGCGGCTTTCGCCTTCGGAAAGTCGCCAATCGTCTCCGGGAAGCTCAGGAAAATGCGCGCGGCCCGCTGTGCGGCCATACGGTTGGTCATGCCCATCAGCCGGTTCTGCTCGTGCAACACGCTTGGAATTCCCATGCGTGGCGCAACGTACATGGCCGGCAGCGATACATATCCCCCAACACCAAACACAACGTCCGGCTGAAAGTTACGCAGGTAAAACCACACGCGCGCCATCGACCACGCCAGCTTCGTCACCACCCAGCCGCGCCGCACAAACTTCGCGCGCGGCCACCCCTCAACCGGCAGTGATCGGAATGGGATATTCAGCTTCGTGCAGATGCGCTGTTCGATCGCGCCATCGCGCCCGATCCACAAAACATTTAATCGTGGATCACGGCGCAGCAATTCTTCGTATACCGCCACCGCAGGCGAAGTGTGCCCGCCCGTACCGCCGCCTGTAATAATAAGACGCATGCGTTACGCGCGTCGCGGCGTCGCCGCGATTGGAACAGGTATGTCGCGCTCGACCGCGCGTGAACCAACACTGAGCAAGATGCCGACAAGCACCATGTTAATGACGAGTGAACTACCACCCGCGCTAATGAAGGGAAGCCCCAGGCCCTTGGTCGGCAGCATGCCCGTGGTGACGCCCATGTTCGCCGCGGCTTGCACAACAATCAGCGTCGCGACGCCACTCGCCAGCAAGGTGCCGAACAAATCGCGCGCGCACACCGCGATGCGCAGCGCGGCAACGAGAAATAATCCAAATAAAACGACCAGCGCAAGCGTGCCCGCGAGGCCCATCTCTTCGCCCCAAACCGAAAACACAAAGTCCGAATGCGCGTCCGGCAACCAGTACAGTTTCTGCTCGCCCGCGCCGAGACCGCGCCCCCACATGCCCCCGCGCACAAACCCCGTCATCGATTCGATCAATTGCAAGGCGCCGTCCGAACGGTACTTCCAAGGGTCGAGAAACGACGCGATGCGTTCCATGCGTTCCGGACTTGCTTTCACTGCGCTGACCACGCCAAATACCGCCGGGCCAGTAACAAGCGCAATGTGCCACAGTTTGCCGCCCGCCATGAAGATCATTGCGATTGCAACAGTGCCCATCACCACCGGCGTGCCGAGATCTTGTTCCAGCAATACCAGCCCCGCAAAAACGCCGGTGATAATGATCGCAGGAACAAATCCGCGCCAAAACTTCCGGACGTTGTCCTGATTTTCTGACAATTTAACGGCCAGCGCGACAATGAGCACGAGCTTCGCCACTTCACTCGGCTGGAAACTGAATCCGAAAAGGTTGAGCCAGCGCCGCGCGCCGCGCACTTCATCGCCAATGACTAAGACGAGGACGAGCGCCGCGAGTGCCGAACCTGCGAGCATCCAATACACTGGCCGCGCCTGCCAGATGCGGTAGTCTACCCGCGCGGCCAGCAGCATCAAGCAAAGCCCGATGCCCGCGAAGACTGCGTGTGACTTGAGGTAACTCAGCGGATCGGAAAGTTGTCCGCCGGGCTGCGGACGTCCGATGCCCGCGCTGTACGACATCACGAGGCCGATGCATACCAGCGCCATCGCGATGTTCAGCACGAAGAGCGTTTCGCGTCTCATTGCGAGACTCCTTTTGCATATGCGTGTACGCATTCTTTAAATACACGGCCGCGGTGCTCAAAATTGTCGAACATGTCGAAACTCGCGCAAGCGGGGGAGAGGAGCACCACGCCGCCCGGCTCCGTGCGGCGCGCCGCCAGTTCGACAGCTTCCTGCATCGATTTGGCGCGCTCATGCGTGACAATGTCGCCAAACGCCGTTTCCAGCAAGGGCGTATCCTCGCCGATGGTGATCATATTTCGCACGTGCCGTTGCATGATCTCGCGCAGCACGCGATAGTCGGAACCTTTGCCGCGCCCGCCCGCAATCAGCGTGAGCGGTTTCGCAAAACTCTCCAATGCCACGCGCAAGCTATCGATATTCGTCGATTTGGAATCGTTGATGTAGTCCACACCGTCAACCGTCAATACATGCTCGATACGATGTTCGACTCCGCGAAAGGTGCGCAGACCCGCGATTACGTCGTCCCAATCGAAACCGCCCGCGTACATCATGGTCAGCGCGGCAAGCACGTTCTGCATATTGTGCCGGCCTGGAAGCAACGTGTCTGTTGTGTCCGCGACGTACAAATCGCCAAGTGAAATCTTGGCGCCTTCCAGCCAAAGCCCGCGATTGACTTTTTCGTTCAGGCTGTACTGCCAAAGCGTCGCATCAGCAGGCGGCGTCATCGCGCGAGTGTAGGGATCGTCCAGATTCAATACCGCGAAATCCCCGTGTGTCTGGTTCTCGAATATTCTTGCCTTCGCCGCCGCATACCCTTCAATTGTCCCATGCCGTGCAAGATGGTCTGGCGTTACATTCAGCACCGTCGCGATCCATGGACGAAACGTGCGAATCAGTTCAAGCTGGTAACTGCTGATTTCCAGGACGATAAACGGCGGCGCAGGTTCGGCCATTACCGCAGTCGAGAAGGGAATGCTGTTGTTTCCAGCGAGAATCACTTCGTGACCGCAAGCGGCAACCAGACACCGTAGCAATTCCGTGGTCGTAGTTTTTCCATTGGTGCCAGTCACCGCAAGCGTGCGCGACCGGCAATACTGCGAGGAAAACTCCAACTCGCTGATCACATCTGCACCCGACTCGCGCGCGCGCTTAATCGGTTCCAACGACGGCGGCACACCCGGACTCGGCACAACCAGTGATGCGTTGCGAAACGCTTCGTCACTATGCCCGCCGCACTCATGCGACACGCCAAGTGAATCAAGTTCTTTCTTAAAAGCTTCAAGGGCGGGCGTGTTACTGGCTTCCGTAACAAATGGTTCCGCACCTTCGCGCAATAGCAATTTCACCAGAGAGACAGAGGTACGGCCCATCCCGACCAGCGTCACTTTTTTCCCGCGCACGTCCATCGGCTACCGCAACTTCAACGTGGCGAGGCTCATCAGCGCGAAGATCAGCGCAATGATGAGGAACCGCGTCACGACTTTAGTTTCATTCCATCCAAGCAATTCAAAGTGATGGTGCAGGGGAGCCATGCGGAACACGCGTTTCCCGCGTGTCTTGAACGACGCCACCTGAATCATCACGCTCGACGCTTCAATAACGAACAACCCGCCGACAATGACGAGCAGCAATTCCTGCTTCGTCAAAATCGCCATAGCGCCCAGCGCGCCGCCGAGTGCAAGCGATCCCGTGTCGCCCATGAACACTTCCGCAGGATGACAATTAAACCAAAGAAATCCAAGCCCCGCGCCAAGCATCGCCGCGCCAAAAACAGTGAGTTCGCTCGCCTCGGGCACGTGTATCAGAAACAAATACTCCGACCAGTCCGCGCGACTGATTACGTAGGCAATCCCCGTGTAAGTCAGCAAAGAAATAATCGAAGCGCCAATCGCAAGTCCATCAAGACCGTCCGTCAGATTCACCGCGTTTGACGCGCCAACGATGATGACGAGCACGAACAGCACATAAAGCCCGCCCATCGAAAACAGCGCCATCTTCAAACCCGGCACTTCCACCTTCGTATGCATGTTCGGCGGGCTGTACTCAATGACTCCGGGAAAAGCCGCTTCGAGCAACAGCCGGTTGAATCGCAGTACTTCACGATCGGAAAGGGCCGCGACGTCAAGCGCCGCGAACGCATTACCTTCCTTCGTCAAAGATTCCGCCGGCCACAACCTCGCATCGTACAAATCGCGCCGTTTGATTAAATCGCGAAATCCATTCAACACATCACGACGCCGTTCGCTATCCCAGCCGCCCGTTGGCGAATCTGCGATTAAGGTTTTGGTCGTGTCCGGCAGAAATGAAATGCAGCGCGCTGCTGCAGGGGAGGCCGTGTCCGGTTGTTGCAAGGCGCGCGTAAACACCGGCCAATCCATGACGTCGTGTATGGCAATGTATGTCGCGCTATAGGTAATCGGACTATAGACAAGGTACGAGCCCATCACCACGCCAACGATAATCTGTCCAAGAAACTTCGCCTTTGCGCTAAGCCCCTGATTGTGCTTTCTGCGCAACTTCACAAAGTCGTCAAGAAACCCAACCGCGCCCAGCAAAATGACCGAGGCCACGGCAAGCAGCAACAGCCGGTTGATAAAATCGCCCCACAACGCAAGCGCAAAGATCGCCGATAGTACAATCAACGCGCCGCCCATCGTTGGCGTACCGGCCTTGTTTTTGTGCAGCGCGTGCAGATCAGCGACGTGTTCTTTCTTGATGTACTGCCCGATCTTCAACGAGCGCAACAGGCGAATCACGGTAGGTCCAATCACCAGCGACACAACAAACGCCGTTACCGCGGCGCCACCCGCGCGCACGGTGTTATACGTGAGCACGTTGAACGGTGTGTAACTGCTTTCGAGCAAGAGTCCGAGATAATAGAGCATTCAACCACCCGCCAGGAGCTTGAGTTGCTCGATGACGCGTTCCATGCGCATGCCGCGCGAACCTTTCACGAGCAATACATCGCCGGGCTGCGCTACCTCAAAAACGGAGCGGGCAATGGCGGCGTGGTCGGGAAGGACTTCGGCGTGTGGGACCCCAGCATCGCGAGCAGCCCCGATCATAGCAGATGCGCGCTCGCCGACAGCAAACACATGGGGGAGACCAAGCGCGCCGGTGAGTGCGCCGATTTCCTCATGCAATTGATCCGAAGTGGGCCCCAGTTCAAGCATGTCGCCCAGCGCAGCAATGCGTGCGCCGTTTCCAGGGCGTTCCGCAAGCCCACGCAACGCCGCGGCCATGCTTGCCGGACTCGCATTGTAGGTGTCGTCGATTACGTCCAGCGTGCCTATGCGAAGGCGTTTGAATCGCGCCGGGTCCGCGCAAACCGCGCGCAACGGCGCTTCAAATTCCGTTACACCATGTCTCAACCCAACCGCAACGGCAAGCAGCACATTGCTGGCATGCGAACGCGACGGCAATGGCAGTAGTAGCTTGCCAATCGGATCGACGTCCAGCGTCATTTCGCCGTCATTCTCGATTTGAATCGAACGTAGCGAGACATCGCCTTTCGATCCAAAAAACACCTTTTTGCATGTCACGCCGTCGGCGATGCGCACACACCACTCGTTGTCAGCGTTAACGTAGAACGTTCCGTCCGCCGGCAGGGCCTCCGCAATCTCTCCTTTCGTGCGCGCGATATTCTCGATTGATCCGAAGCCTTCTAAATGCGCAGGCGCCACCAAGGTGATCGCCGATTCCATCGGTTTTGTAAACGCGCACAATTCCGCAATGTTCCCACGCTGAGCAGCGCCCATCTCGATAATCGCCGCATCGGTCGTATCGTCTAATTGAAGCAGCGAAAGCGGACAACCGATCTCGTTATTGAAATTACCCTGCGTCTTGACCACGCGCATGCGAGTGCCGAGTACCGCGGCGATCATGTCTTTCGACGTGGTCTTTCCGCACGATCCAGTAATCGCAAATACAAGTGGGAAATAACGGTCACGGTGGTACCCTGCGAAATTTTGCAGCGCATTCTGTGCATCTGGAACGACAAGACACGCCCCTGCGCTATTTACTTTCGTAGAAACCGCCGCACAAGCGCCTTTCGCAAAGGCCTCGGTAACAAACGTATTCGCGTCATACTTTTCGCCGGTCAACGCAAAAAACACATCGCCGCGCTGAATCGTGCGCGTATCAGTAGAAACGCGCGAGAACTCCGTGGCGCTCTCCGGTTTCTTCGCGCCGATCGCCCCCGCGAGATCCTGCAATGTATAGCGCCACGTCATCGTTTGCCTTCGGTCAAGATTGCGCGCGCTACTTCGCGGTCGTCGAAGTGAATGCGCTTGTTGCCAAGTATCTGGTAATCCTCGTGGCCCTTGCCCGCAATCATGATTACATCGCCTGCCTTCGCCATACCGATTGCGCGCCGAATCGCTTCCGTGCGATCGAGAATCATTTCGTAATCGTCATATTTCTGGGTTCCGGCATGCTGCAAGCCCACTTCGATATCCAGCAGGATGCGCTCCGGATCTTCGCTGCGCGGGTTGTCCGAAGTTACAATCGCGAAATCAGCCAGCTTTGCGGCCACGCCGCCCATCTTTGGTCGCTTGGTTTTGTCGCGATCCCCACCGCACCCAAACACGACGATGAGTCGACCTTCACAAATTCCGCGCGCCGCATTCAGCACATTGCGCAGTCCGTCATCGGTGTGCGCGTAATCGACAATCACCTGAAAATTTTGCCCCGCGTCCACGTGCTCAAAACGCCCCGGCACGTTCTGCAGCGTGCTCAGCGCCTGCGCAATCGTCTCCACGGGCGCACCAAGCCCGCCGCAAATCGTTGCCGCGCACAGCGCATTCGCGACATTGTGCTTTCCGAGCATCCGCATCTTTACTGATGCATTGCCCCAGGGGCTCTTTATCGCAAACGTGGTTTCGCGCGCCGTTGTATTCGCGCGTTCCGCCCGTACATCGCCACCAGGACCATACGAATAACATTTCACTCGCGAAGCCGCCACGAAATCCTTTGCGCTCGTATCTTCCTTATTCACCGCGGTGAACGCATCATTACCCTCAATGCGCTCGAAGAGCATCAGCTTCGCGCGCTTATAACTTTCCATGTCCTTGTGATAATCGAGGTGGTCCTGCGTAAGGTTCGTAAACGCGCCGACGCGAAACCGAATCCCCGCAACGCGCTCCTGTTCCAGCGCGTGTGAACTTACCTCCATCGCAACATGCGTCTCGCCCACGCCGTGCGTCAACGCGAAAATGTCCGCGAGTTCCTCGCCAAAAGGCGTGGTGTGTTTCGCCTCATGCATCGTGCCTGCAATTTCGTAACCTATTGTCCCGAAAAACGCGCAAGGATGTCCGGCTGTGCGAAGAATGTATTGAACCATCCGTGCAGAAGTTGTTTTCCCATTCGTACCGGTGATGCCCACTACGGACATTTCCTGAGATGGGTTTCCGTGCAATGCGTGTGCGAGAATGCCGAGCGCCTTGCGCGCGTTCTTCACGCTCAGATAGGGGACCCCCGCGCTCTGCGCAATACCATTGCGTTCGCCAATCACCGCGATTGCGCCTGCGCTTACCGCAAACGAAACGAAATCGTGCCCATCTACGTGCGCACCGGGCGCGGCAACAAAGATCGATCCCGGCTCGCACTTTCGCGAATCCTCGGTGACACGCGTAACCACAGCCCCGCTCAACGCACGAGGCGCACAGCCAATCAAAGAAGGTACATCGTTTAGCGTCATCGCTTCGCGGGTTTCGGCGCTAGTGCCGAAATCTTTGCATTCTCGACAGGCGCAGGTGCCGGCAGGGGAGAGTTGCGCACGTTGGAAAACACAAGTCGGCACAACGCAACATCCGACAGCGGCGTTCCCGGCGACGGATCCTGCGCGACAACCCAGCCGCTGCCCTGTGCGTCCCATTCAATTTGAAGCTCGGCCAACTTGTCCTTCACCTGTCGTTTCGTCAGCCCAATCAAACGCGGAAGCTGACCATCTCCAATAGGATGATCCACACCAGCCTGCGCAAGTTCCGTCTTCTCGCCGATGTCCGCGAGCGGGTCATCGTCACCCACGCCGGGCATCTCGTGTGTCTCTTGCGCGACAATCACGTCCGCATCATCGGCAACCTTTGACTCTTCATAGGTGCCTGGCGGCATCGGATCTTGAGGAACTTCCATGCGAATCAGCGATTCGCGCACAACCGCCTTGAACACCGGTCCGCACACATAGCCGCCGTAATAAATCTCGCTCTGGGGATTGCACACCACAATAATGCACACCAGCCGAGGATCGGCGATAGGCGCAAATCCTGCGAAAACGGCTGTGTGACGATCGGTGTAGTAGCCGCGCCCAATTTCCTTGGGCAAGGGGACCTGTGCGGTACCCGTCTTGCCGCCCGCGCGATACTCGGGAATTGCCGCGCGCTTGCCCGTGCCGTGCTCCACTACGCCGTAGCAAAGCTCCCGCATCGTCGCAGAAGTTTGTTCGGACATGATGCGCTTTGCTTCGCCAGACTCGTATTGATAGACGATTTCCCCTTCGTAGTTCTTGATGCGATCTACCAGATGAGGCTCGACCAGTAGTCCGCCGTTCGCAATCGCCGCAAACGCTCGCGCGAGTTGCGGCATCGTCACCGCGATCTCTTGTCCCATCGGCAACGAAATCTCGGAAAACTTTGTCCACTTCCCGTCAGGGTGATAGAACCCCGCGCTTTCGTAGCGAAAATCTGTACCGGTCTTCTTGCCGAATCCAAAATTGCGAATCCACGCATCGAGTTCCTTAGCGCCGTACGCCTCGACCAGCTTGTGCGCGACCTTAATCGTGCCGATATTGCTCGATTCGGCGAACAATTCCGCAACGCTGACCGTTCCCATTTTATGCACGTCGCGAATGCGACGCAGACCGAACGCGTTCCAGGCGCCATTCTCGCAATTGACCATGTCGGTGGTCGTCACAAGTCCGCGCTCCAGCGCCGCCGTCAACGGCACGATCTTGAACGCAGACCCAGGTTCGAACACAAATGAAACCGCCTTGTTGGCGCGCGACTCCTTCGGGTACTCCGCGGGCGCGTTCGGATCGTAAGCGGGTAGGGTCGCCATCGCGAGCACGGCGCCCGTCTTCGGATCCATCACGATGCCCATCGCGCCACTCGCCTGCCGCAGTTCCATTACATTCGCGAGTTCACGCTCGAGGATGTGTTGAATCGGCTTGTCGATCGTGAGATACAGATCGCCGCCGCCTGCCGGCGCGGTATATTCCAATGTCAGCGGAAGAAGCATCTTGCGCTTGCCGTCCACGCGCGACTTTTGTTTGCCCGGTATTGCGCGCAGATACGCGTCGTAGAGCGCTTCGATGCCTTCAAGGCCTTCCTGATCGCGATTCACAAATCCGAGCACATGCGCCGCAAGTTGATCTTCAGGGTAGTACCGCGCGGGCTCGCCCTTGATACGCAGGCCGCTCTCGCCCCATTGATTCAAATCGCCTATTGATTCCAACTCGTCCGGCGATAGCGCACGCTTGACTGGCACTTCCTGCATCATCTTGCCATTGGCCGTGCGCTTGGTGATGCGTGTCACGAGGTCGTTTTCGTCGAGACCAAGCCGCACCGCAAGCGCCATCGCGGCATCATGCGGACGATCAAGATAGGGGGGGTAGGCGTATAGCGACGGCGCTTGGCGCTCGCGCGCGAAGATGCGCCCATCCCGATCGTAGATTCGTCCTCGCTCTAGACTAATCGGTGTTTCGCCAATGTGATAGTTTTCATTCGTGGTAAATCGCGCGTCGGGAAAAAGCTGAAGCTTGGTAAGGTGCAGGCAAACTAGGCCGAGACCAAGCAAAAGAGCCCACAGCACCGCACGGACGCGCAGGCGCTGCGAATGCGTCAGCGGCAGTTCCGCTTGCCGCGCGCCTTCCGCGTTTCGCTCATCTCTCTCCATGGGGCACGTCCGCGTTCGCAATCGCTATGGATTCATCCGCACGAAAGGGCGCGGGAGACGCTTCCGGGATGTACACAACTTCAACTTGCCCCGGTTGAATCGGAACAAGCCCCATGTCCGGCGCATGTTCGCTCACGTTCTTTAACGCAGTCAATTCATCGATGCGCCCTTGTAACCGGTTGATGTGCGCGTCCGCGTCTTTCAACTTGCGGCGCACTTCCGCGGCCGCGTAGCCGCGCTCAACGGTGCGCACCTGCAACCACGTCTCGAAAAAGAAAACGCCCACCGGTAACGCAATAACAGGGGCCCACCAGAAGAACCCCCAAAATACCGACACGCGACGTCCTGAAAATCGGCTCATGCGGCCTCCTTGCCTGCAAGGCGTTCTGCCGCGCGCAGCTTTGCGCTGTGCGCACGCGGATTGTCCAACAACTCATCGGCATCCGCCGTCACCGGTTTCGGTGTCAACACCCGCAAACGCGGCGGCGTAACGGACGCGATACGTCCATCCGCGAGAAACGTACGCTGCGCATGCGATTCTTCACGGAACACATTTTTCACAATCCGGTCTTCACCGGAATGAAACGCAATCACAACAACGCGCCCCCCAGGCGCGAGCGCGTCAATCCCCGCGCGTATGCCGCGCTCCAACTGCGCGTACTCGTCGTTAACAGCGATCCGCACTGCCTGAAACACCGTGCGCACTTCATCCGGCGTCCCACTTACAAAAGGGAGTGCTTCGCACACCGCATCGCGCAAATCAAATGTAGTATTCAATGTATTGCGTTCGCGTCGTTTTGCGATGGATTTCGCGATGCGTTGTGCAGGCCGCACGTCGCCGTAGTCGCGCAGTACGCGCGTCAATTCAGTTTCCGTACACGCGGCGAGATACGCGCGCGCAGTCAACGGCTGTGTCGTGTCCTGACGCATATCGAGAGGACCTTCAACCTGAAACGAAAAGCCGCGTTGGGGATCGTCCAACTGCATACTCGACACCCCTGCGTCGATAAGAACGCCGTCAACGGGGCCCACCTTCAACTCCGGCAATATCCGAGCGAGCTTGCCGTAGTCGCTTTGAATCACCTCCGCGCATGCGAACGATTTCAATCGCTCTTTCACGCGCGCCACTGCAAAAGGATCGCGGTCGATTGCGATCAATCGGCCGCTCGTCAGGCGCTGGCAGATCAGTTCGGAATGTCCACCGAACCCCGCCGTACAGTCCACGTAGGTCCCTTCCGCGCGCACTCCAAGCCACTCCAGCGCCGGACCGGGAAGAACGGGGACGTGCACCCCTTAGGCCGCTTCCTGGAACTGGCCGATCGCCTGCGTCTCGTTTTCATAAGAATCGAACAACGCACTCACGCCAACCATGCGGAATAGACGCTGTGCATACAAATTCATGCCGACGAGCTTCAGATCACCGCTCAACGCGCGCAGCTTGCGCAACCGTTCCACCAGCACGCCAACGCCCATATACGAAATGAAGCGCACGCCGCTCAGGTTCATGATGAGCTGGTGACGGCCTTCTGCCAGGCATTCGTACATCGAAGTGCGTAGCGCGTCCACGCCGCCTTCATCGATGTCGCCCGCTAAACGCAACACAGTCACGCTCCCGATGTCCTTCCGCTCGATCTTCATGCCGATTCCCGCCTTTTTAGTTGGTGGCGCTTGCTGTTGCGCGGTTTGCGAACAGCGGCGGCGCCAGTTCTTCGTACAACGACGTGTTGCGCTTCTTGAACGCCTCCCACGCCGCCTTGTCCCACACCTCAAGGTGATCGTCCACACCGATCACCACAGCTTCTTTCTGAATGCCCGCGTGCTCCCGCAAATGCTGCGGCAGCGGCATACGACCCTGCGGATCCGGGCGGGCGTCTTCTGCTAAACTAAAAAACATGCGACGGAAGGCCAACGCCTGCGCGTGGTCCTCGCCCGTCTGTCCGGCGTTTTGCCGGAGGGCGACCCAGCCGTCACGGTCGAAAAGGAGAATCGAATGGTTGTCACCAGGGGCCATGTACCAGGTATCGGTACCATTCGCACGCGCAGCCTCGCGGATGCGGCTCGGCATGACGACGCGGAACTTCTCGTCCAGCTTGACGTCATACGCGCCGAAATATCCGATCGAACCGGTCATAATCCCTCTTGGCACCCCAATGTGCCCCAATGACACCAAACTCTACCCTTTCCCTCCCAAAATGTCAACAGAAAAATTGACTTGGTGTTGGTGTTGTCCCTTGCCGCTCAACGGGTTATGACTCAGATTTCCTTCTAAACCACAATATGTTGTGGCCCGCTTAGGCCTATGAAAAATTGTGGTACTAAATATGGGCGCGCTACTCCTGACCAAACTGTGAATTCCGCCCACCTTGCCCGCCCAGAAGCCAATACTGACTTCGTCATAAATTGTTAATTATTATTATTTTATGATCAATTTTGTCAATTAAATACTGATCGTTTCGCATGCGGATTCATGGGACAAGTGCAACGGCTTGGGAGATTGTTTAGACCGGAGTAGCGAAGAACAGACAGACTGCTACCGATTCAACCCAGCGTGTTTCGACAATTAGCGGCGGTCAAGGCCGTATTGTTCAATACGGCGACGGAGGGTTTGGTAGCTGATGCCAAGATCGTCTGCTGCCTTGCGCCGGTTCCATTGGTGCCGTTCGAGCGCGGCCTGGATTGTGTCCCGGTCTTCAGCATCATTCCCTCCCGGCGCGGGCGTGGGCGGAGTCGGAGTGATCTGGTCGCGCCGGCCGAAGGAGTGCGAAGGCCTATCGCCAGAACCGGCTTTCCCCAGCGCCAACCAACGCTTGATCGTACTTTCGAGTTCGCGAACGTTTCCGGGCCAGGGACGGCTCGCGAGCGATGCGACATCTTCGGCGGAAAGCGAAAACGCATTGCCCCCAGAAAAGTGGCCATGTTTTTGCAGAAAGTGGCGCACCAATAGCGGCACGTCTTCCGAGCGGGCCGAAAGTGACGGTACCCAAATGCACACTTCATTCAACCGGAAATATAAATCTGGACGGAACGAGCCATCGCGGGTCTTTTCTTCCAGGTCCGCATGCGTCGCGGCGATGATTTGCACATCCACGTTGATATGTCGGCGTCCGCCGAGCTTGGTGAATTCCTTATGTTCGATGACCTGAAGGAGTTTCGCTTGCAGGTTCGGGTGCATGTCCCCAATCTCGTCGAGAAAGATAATGCCCCGGTTCGCCAGTTCGAAGCGTCCCGGTTTCGAGCTGACCGCTCCGGTAAACGCACCTTTTTCATAGCCAAACAATTCGCTTTCGAGCAATTGTTCGGGAAGCGCGGTGCAGTTCACCTTTACAAAAGGTTTGTCCGACCGGCGCGACAAACGGTGGATTTCGCGCGCCACCATGTCCTTGCCGGTGCCGCTCTCACCGCGAATAAGGCAGTTCAAGTCGGTCTGGGCAATTTGCTTGATTACCACGCGCAGTTCCTGAATCGCCGGACTAATGCCAATCAGCAAGGAAGGGTCGTTGGCGCGTTTCTGGGTCTGGCCGACGGCCCGTGCGAGCTGTGAAGGCCCTGAGTCCAGCGCGCGCGACAGCGCGGCCCGGATTTCCGTCAAGCTAAATGGCTTCGGAAGAAAATCCGCGGCGCCGCGGCGCATGCATTCAATAACGAGTTGCGGACCAGAATCGACTGCGACACAGAGCACGCGGGGCGCGCCTGGGGTGTCTATCAACATGGTGAGCACATCTTGCGTGAGGCCGGCCTCGGGCAGAAGCTCCATGACGATACATGCGGGCTTTCTGTCTGCGGCGTTCGCGAGCGCATCGGCCACTGACCCGACGGAGATCACCGAGAAGCCAGATTTCTGCAGGCCTTTCTCGAGTGCCCAACGAACCCCTGGATCCGTGTCGATCACAAGCACCGTGCGCGCTGCGGTGTCCCGGCCGCCGTCATCGCTGTCAAATGGTGCGTAATACATCAACCGATGCCCTCGCGGCGCAGCGCGGAAGTAGTCGCGTTGCGGGGGAGGACGATGCGCACGATAGCGCGTCCGTCATCGGACAATTCGGTGGTGAGCGTTCCTCCGCAGGTATGAATAGCGCGTTCGGCAAGCATCAGGCCGGGGTTGGCGCCGGTCGATTCCGCGCCAACCAGTGCGGCCGCCGACGATGCGACGGGACCGCGTGGTCCGCCGTGGTTAATCTCAAAAGTTACGTGATCGCGATCCATTTCGTAGAGCCGAATTACCAGTGTAGCGCCCATCTCGACGACGCGCACGGCACCCAAGATTAGGTCGAGGAAAGTACGTGCGAGCGCGGTGCCGTTGAGCAATATGCATTCGCAGTCGGGGATGAATTCTTTCTGCACATTCACGTTGCGGCTCTGAACAGCGACCGAAAGCATTTCGAGCGCCTGATCGATGTATTCGTCGAGGCGCACCGTCTCGATCGCGTTCTCACGCAACAGCGATAGGCGGCGAAACTCCTGGGTTTGCCGGCGCAGCTTATCCACGTTCTCGGTAACGATCGCCATTCCCTGCCGCTCGTCTTCCGACGAAAGGGACTCTTCAATAAAGTCTGTAGCGGTCTGAATAGCAGTCAGTGGCTGGATGAAGTTACGCGCGAGTTCAACCGCAATATTGCCAAGACTGGCGTGGTGCGCGACATGAAACAACAATTGTGCGCGTTCCCATTCGAAGGCAAGGAAATAGGCGCAGGTATCGAGAAACTCCTGAACGCCGGCGCTGATTTCGCAATCGTCATCTACAAAGAATCCGACGATGGTGGTCGAACGTTTCCACAGCGCCTGTGGGAAAATGCATGCGCGAAGCTCAGTGGTATCCAGCGCCGAATTGCGGTCGAGCCACTCCTGCATCATCAACGTAGGCTCCGCTTCCGCCATCAGTGGATCGAAGCCGCCCACGGAAGCATTTGCGCCAACGGAACTGAGAACGTCAATGGCGACTTCTTCCTTTGGGCGCGTTGCGCAGGTCAGGCGTTGGCGCAGGCAATCGCACAAAGCAAGCGCGCGAATTGGAACATGATGGTTCAGCTCTGTGAATACCTGGCGAAAAAGCTGGTCTTCTGAATAGTACTGGTTTGAGAGCTGGGCGAGTTTCAACAGACCGCGCAACCGTGAGTTGCTCATTTCGCAGGCGGTTGCGTACTGGCGTATATCGGCGGTCGCGGCGTCCACTTTTGCGCGCAATTGCTCGCGCTCCTCAAGGAGAAGGCGGAATAATTCGGTCCGTTCATGGGAAACGGCGTGATGTGCCAGCGCGCGCGTGACGGCGGCGCGAAGCGTCACTATATCAAGTGGCTTCGTCAGATAATCAAAGGCACCTCCGCGCATCGTCGAAATAACGGTGTCGGCCGAATTGTCGCCAGTGAGAATAATTGTTACAAGGCAAGGATCTTCGCCGGCAAATTCAGACAGTATGTCAAGGCCACTGCCGTCAGGCAGGCCCAAATCGATGATGGCGCAGGCGTATCGGTCTTTCTGAAAAAGTGCACGGCCTTCCGCACAGGTGGTTGCCGTTTCGCACGCGTATCCTTCGCGAATAAGTACTTCTTGAAGGTAGGAACGCATGGCGCTCTCATCTTCAATAACAAGGACGCGGTATGCCTGCTGTTCCGCATCGGACGGTAACTTTGCCGACATTACCTGCCCCATTTTATATCCATCATTCAGGTTGAAGTCCCCGCAGTTTTCGTGGTCTTGTAGTGTCTTTATTCGACACCGAATTGTCGGCCTCACGCTAAAAAAGTTGTCAAACTTGACAACCTTCCTGTGGCATCGGTCAAAGCGCTATTTTACACTATTGCTATATCACTTGCATAACTCTTTCATTTTGAGTATCTTCGTGATATAATTTGCTACTTCGCATCTTTGGCATGTGATTTGCGCTTTTAGTGTCACGCGGTGGGGAGGTCGGATGGACGATATCGCTAAACTCAAGTCAGTTGTCGAAGAGCTGCAAGGCCGTCTACGAGAAGAAGTGCAACGTCGCACGGAACTCGAACGGCGCTGCCACCTCCTCGAGAAGCTGGCCTATCGCGACCCCTCAACCGGCCTGCGAACGGAAACCTACCTTCATGCGCGCGTGCGCGAAGAGATAGACCGCTCGATTCGATATCCGGCTTCGGCCACTTTGTTGACCTTGTGCGCGCCTCCCGGAGCGGACGATTCGGTACCCCGATTGGGTGTCCGGCTGACGGGTGAACTCCGCGCGACCGATCAGGTCTTTACTTTAAGCAATCACGGCCTTGCAATTCTACTGGTCGAGACCCCGGAAGATGGCGCCCACCGCGCCCTGGAGCGCTTGCAGGCGGACATCGAGCAGTTCATCCGTGGCTATGGCTTTACGGTGACGACATTCCCTGTGGACGCGAACCAAGCCGAGGATTTTCTCAATCTCGCGCTAGAGCGCCATGAGAAAGTTTCGACGCAGTTGCGCCCAGAAACGACGGGAACTTTTACTGCCGCGCGAATTCATTAAACAGGATTACTGGAATTGCAAAGGCCCCCGCACCAATCGAGTGCGGGGCCTTTTTTCTTATTTACTGGAATGCCTGCGCGAAAAACGCCTGCATATCTGCCCATGATTTTTCGGTCGCTGCCTTGTCGTACTTGGCGCCGTTGAGTTTGTGGCGGTCTACATCGGGATTGGTGAAGCTATGGACTGCACCTGGGTAGGCGATGAAGGTGTACTTAACCTTTGCAGCGTCCATCTCTTTCTTGAAGTCCGCCACTTCCGCGGCCGGGACGAAAGGATCTTCAGCGCCGTGGCACACAAGAACCGGGCACTTGATGTTCTTGGCGTCTGCCGGAGTGGGTGTGCCGAGCGCGCCATGAAAACTCACAATGCCTTTCACGGGCGCGCCGCTGCGCGCAATTTCGAGAGCAGTCGTGCCGCCGAAGCAGTAGCCGATTGCTCCCAGTCTCGTGGCGTCGGTGTATTTGAACGCGGCAAGCGTGTCGAGCGCGGCTTGCGCGCGCTTGCGAAGGGTCGGCCGATCGCCTTTCAATGCGCCAGACATTTTGCCTGCCTGAGCAGGGTCGTCCGTGGTCACGCCTTTGCCGTACATGTCAGCGGCGAAACCCACATAGCCCAACTCCGCGAGTTTCTTTGCGGAATTCTTCGAGTGGTCGTTGAGTCCCCACCATTCATGCACGACAACCACGCCGGGGCGCTTCGCGGTGGATGAATCGTCATAGGCGATCATGCCTTCGAGCACGGTGTCGCCGTCTTTGTATTGAATCATCTCGGTTTTAATTTCGGCGTGCAACGAAAGTGCCATGCAGGCGAATAAGACCCCCGTACGTATATTCATAGCAGGAACTCCTTTGTGACGAGACGTTGCTTGCAGCGCTAAGAGCGTATTCCTGCTACGTTTTCAATTCAATTCTCTTCTGCCACCGTTCATTCACCAAATTGGGTGAGGTGGTGTCTATTCATCGGATACGTTGATCCGCGGTCAACGATTTGTGCGAAATATGTGGTGGCCTTACCCAAGGATCTGAATCATGGATGCCGCTTTACTGAGCCGATGGATGGATTCATGTGACGCGGAAGCCTTCCGCGAGCTGGCGCAGAAATATATGCCTATGGTCTACGCGACGTGTCTGCGCATTCTCCGTGAGCCGGCCGATGCCGAAGACATTACACAGGAGTGCTTCGAGACCCTTGCGGGCATTCGGAAGAATGCTCCCTCGCAACTTGGCCCATGGTTGCACCGAGTCGCGACAAACAGGTGTCTTAATCTCATCCGCTCGAACAATCGGCGCACACAGCGCGAACAGGCAAGCTCCCAGAATGGCGAACATGCATCTGCGCCATCCTACGACGAGGTCTATGCGCACGTGGACGCGTGCATTGCCGACTTGCCGGAACAATATCGACTGCCTTTACTATTGCATTTTTTCGATGGGCAGACCCATGATGCCATTGCTCAGTCGTTGGGCATTTCGCGTTCCGCGGTATCGCACCGAATTGCGCACGCGGTCCAACGCATTCGCGAACAACTGCTACGACGCGGCTGCATAACGACTGTAATTGTCTTGGGAGCTTCGCTCGACGCGATTCGCGCGCATGCCGTAATGGTTCCTGTCACGCTCGAACAAGCAGTCGCAAAATTGGCAATCAGCGGCATAACCCATGCATCTGCCGCGCAAGCATCAGTCGCCGGTCTTACACTAGGAGCCCTAGTTATGACAACAGCACAAAAAATGATTGTTGGTGTCTGCGCAATTGCCGCGGTGATTACAGTCGCAGCCCTGCTGACGCAATCGAAAAAAACGGCGACCCCGCCCAAGCAAGCTGTGCTTGTTCCGCCTCCACCCGCGCAAACGGTTACACCAGAAACAAAACCCCAAAAACCAGCAGTCTCCCTCGCAAAGGCGGAGATTCGTCCTGAATTGATTCCAAAACCAGTCGAAAAGTCTACGCAACCTGTTGGCCATCTGTCCGTCTACGTATACGACGAAGCGGGTGCCCCGGCACCCGGCGCGAAGTTGACCCTACAATACTCGGAGTCTACAGAGTCGGACCAAACGCTTGCCGCCACGTTCGAAGCAACAACCGATGCAGAAGGATTTGCGAACCTTAACGACCTGCCGCAGGGATGGGCTTGGTTAGTGGCGGAGCGCGGAAATACGCGTTCCGAACAGCGCCGCACGGCGTTTCTTCCTGATATGTATAGTCAGGAACTTGCGTTATTTCTACATCGTACTGGAAAAATTGCGGGCAAGGTTCTCAATGACGAAGGACAACCCCTTGCGGGGGCGCGCGTCGTCGTATTCGAAAAGGATCTTTCACAAAGTTCCACGATTGAAGGCTGCCCTGATGCACAAGATACCAACAGCGACGGGCGCTTCGAATTCACCAACTTGCCCGTCGGGCTTTACCGATTCCGTGCGATTGCGGAAGGCTATGCGCCGGGTGACAGCGACGCTGTTACCACGGACAGCAACGCAGAAGCCGTCGTGCGCGTAGCACTTGGTTCGAGTATCGCAGGCGTCGTACGTGATGGCGTAACGCATAACGTCCTACCAGACTTTCCCATTCGCATGCTGGCAAAGGATTCAAACGAGAGCTCCAGGTCAGTCGAAACAGACAGCGCAGGAAACTTTCTAATCCAGGAATTGCAGGAAGGAACATACGTGTTGAGCAGCGGGCATGATGCGATGTTTTTTGCCGACGGCAGAATCGAGGTCACGGTGCCTCGTGCAGCGCCTGTTTCAGGACTGGAAATTACCGCGCAAACGGGAGTCGCGGTGCGCGGCCGGGTATTGCGGGAAAAAACTCAAACGCCCGTGGCGAATGCAATCGTTCGTGCCTCCCATGCGACGAATAAAAGCATCTCGCGAAAATCTGCCGAAACAGATGAGGCGGGTCACTATGAAATCGCTGGCCTGGCCCCAGGGCAAATCAGTTCTACGTTTTCATGGGAGGAACAAACGTGTCAGCGCGAAAGTCGCTCACCGTCCCTGAAGACAGCGTCGAGACGGAATTCGATATCCATATACCCGAAGCCGTTGTGGTGGATGGTTTGGTTTTGGATCAACGCGGCGAGCCTGTCGCAGGTGCTTCTGTCGAAGCAAGGGCTTGGGAACCTGGCAGCATGGGACAAGAAGGCATGGGGCGCGCGTTAAGCAATCAGGATGGAACGTTTTCAATAGTGGCGATCTTTACGGAACCGGGTTACGAACTCGTTCTGATGGCATCAAGTGAACGCGGCAAGTCGGGAATCATGGAGCCGATCATCGTGCCGGAAGGCGGCGTACACGGTGTTGTTCTACGGCTAACGGAAAAACTGTCGGGTTCGATTGCTGGACGTGTTGTTAACACGAACGGCGAACCAGTATTCGCGATGATCAACGCGCGGCCTGCGGGCGAACGGCTTCGAATGACCATGGAAGAAGCCTTGGCGCGGCGAAATAGCGAAGAACGTTGGCAGGCGAGCATAGGGCATGCGCAGACCAATATCGATGGCGAGTTTGTCGTGATGTCGCTGCGCGAGGGTGAATACAACCTGTTCGTGGGCGAATATGACCCCAGTGGCTTTCAATCCACGGATCAGAAGGCCGGAACCGTGATGTTGCAGTCAGGCCAACATTTGACCGGCGTTGATCTCGTGCTCGATGCGGGGCGGGGCGACATCACCGGCGTTGTCACGGACGAACAAGGCCGTCCCGTCTCCGGCGTATACGTGCTTGCGCAGGCTGTTGGCAAAGACGAAGATCGAGAGATCGCGGCGATGACTGACGCTTCTGGAAAGTTCCGGGTGAAGAATCTACAAGAAGAACTCTACATCGTTCGCGCCAACCTGCAAGGGTACACGTGCAATCCGGTGCGCGATGTTGCACCGGGTGAGTCGCTTACGTTTGTTATGGTAGCGCGCAAAGAGCAGTAAGCGGCGTGGCGAGCGCTTCCGATCAAATCTCGTGCTCACGCATGGCGCGTGGCGGGCCAAGAATCTCGCTGAGCACGATGCCGCGACGCAGATCCTCAGGGCCGGCGATCCAGTGGCCGCGACGTCGTATCGGTTTCGCGCGCGGGCGCTCCTGCCTTGCACGTGAAACGGGCATTGTTGGCCCTTCATCGGGTTCGCGCAGCGGAACCACGGGCCGCGTTGGCTGACGGCGCTGCTGCTGCGCGTACCGGCGCTCATCCGTTTGTTGTTGGCGTTGCATCGCGCCTTGGCTTTGTTGAGGCACCATACGCGGAGGCTGAGCCGGTGGCGCGACGGGACGCTGCGTTTGCACGTGGCGCGGCTGTGACGGCGGGCGCTGCGGCTGCGGAGAACGTTGTGGCTGTTGCTGTGGACGGAACTGCGGTTGCTGTGGATGCGCGGGGCGCGCCATCGGTGCGCTTTGTTGCGGAACGGGTGGAGGTGCCTGCGGACGCGGGGCGCCTTGTTTGGGTCTTGCCGTTTGCACTTCAATCTGGCGACGCACTTCTTTGAAGATGTCGCGCGCCTCCACGAATGGATCTGGATTATGCTTCGGCTGCGCGGGCCTCGCGGTCGTCGCAGCGGGTTCGCCAAACAACATGCGCCGCGTTTCCTCGGGCAAGTCGTCCGCGGTCCAGTCAGATTCGCGGCTGCGACGCTCGACATCTTTCCCTTCAAAGAAACGCTTGATGCCTGCAAACACTGCGAAGAGCAGGGCCATCACCGCAAATATGACTTCGCCGATGTTATCCATGGTTGCTTTTCGTGTTTACCCGCGCGGGTGTTTTTCTTCTTCGCCTGTGCCGCCTTCGGTCTTCGAGATGGATTCACGCATGGCGGTGTCGGCCATGACGTTCTTCATTTTGTAGTAATCCATGATGCCCAAGTTTCCTTTGCGGAACGCATCGGCCATGGCCTTGGGCACTTCGGCTTCGGCCTCGACGACGCGTGCGCGCATCTCGACGACTTGCGCGCGCATTTCCTGTTCACGCGCGGTTGCCATAGCGCGGCGCTCTTCAGCGCGGGCCTGTGCAATTTGTTTGTCGGCCTCGGCCTGACGCGTCTGCAACTGCGCGCCGATGTTCTCGCCGACGTCAACGTCTGCGATATCGATTGAGAGAATTTCGAAGGCGGTGCCGGCGTCAAGACCGCGCTGCAACACGGTTTTGGAAATTCGATCTGGGTTTTCCAGCACCTGCTTGTGCGTCGAGGCAGAACCGATCGTCGTTACGATACCTTCGCCAACACGCGCGATAATCGTTTCTTCCGTTGCGCCACCAACGAGGCTGTTGATGTTGGTGCGCACCGTAACACGCGCGCGCGCTTTTAGTTGAATACCGTCCATCGCAACAGCGGCGATGGCAGTGAGACCTTGGCGCGGATCGGGGCAGTCTATTACTTTGGGATTCACCGACGTTTGCACCGCGTCGAGGATGTCGCGGCCCGCGAGATCGATCGCGCAGGCGCGCTGAAAACTCAGTTCGATGTTTGCTTTGCTCGCGGCAATAAGCGCTTGTACGACACGCACCACGTTGCCGCCGGCAAGGTAGTGTGTCTGCAGTTCGTCTACGGTGACATTCAATCCGGCTTTCACCGCATTGATACGGTTTTGCACGATGATGTTCGGATTCACCTTTCGCAGACGCATGACGATGAGCGCGATCCAGGATACTGGCGCGCCAGAGGCCCAAGCCTGTATCCAGAGGTTGATGAAGTTGATGAAGACAATCGCGATGACGATCGCGACGATTAGGGCGAATGCGCCGAGTACATAGAAGATTCCGGGTGGCATTCTGATGGTCCTTTCCTAAGGTTCCGCGACGGGTTCTACTATTACCATGTTATCTTTTGCGGCGGTGATTCTCACCTTCGCATTCTTCTTGATGTAACCAGTGCTACATATCGCATCTACGCGCTGACCGTCCACAATTACAAGTCCGGGCGGCGCTACCGCAACACTGACCTCCGCTTCTTTGCCAATCAACTCGTGCGCGGTGCCGGCGTTCACCGCTGCCGCAGCCTCGCGATCGCCGTCGCGCTTCGCGCGAATCAAGTCCTGTGCGACTTCCATGGGGTCGCGCCCGGTCAGGTCCATCGCGCGCGCCATTGTGAACGGCAAATCGACATCCGCTTTTTTTGCGGCAGCGCAGGCGATGACTGTGCGTTGTAGGCGTCCACCCATCATTGCGTGGTTCTCGATGTCTTCCAATGTTGCATCGACGCCGGCTGTTGCGGCGATGGCATATGCATCGACCACGGGCCGTGGGTTCACACGCAGCGTCGCCATGCGCACGATCCGCGCGATTGGGACTGGCGCGCCAGAGGCGCGTGCGCGCAGCCAAAGTGCCAATAGCCGGATTAAAATATAGATTGCGCCAAGCACCACAATGATGGCGACAGGGGTCAGTAGTCGTAGTACTCCTTCACCCATTGCGCGCGAGGACTAGGCCTTCGCCGCTGGTTCGACAACCACGCGGTTGCCACGCACTTCAATCACTTTTACCCACGCGCCGTCCTCTATGAAATCGCCGGAGGAGACGGCGCTGGTCTTCTTGCCATGAATATCGATAGTACCTGCAGGTCGCAGCGCGGTGACGACTTGTCCGAGTGTGCCGATGATGGCCTCGTTCGATTCGTCGGACACCCAGCCTTGGGAAGGGTCTTGCGCATCACTGAGCACCATGGCTTTGCCAAGCGGCGATCGTGCGATCAAATAGAAGCCCGCAATCAACGATGCGATGACCGCGAGGATTTCCCCCATGATGATTGCCACTGCATGCTCAGGATGCCAGTAAAGTGCGATGACGCAACTGATAAACACGAGAATGCCGCCGAGAATCCCGCAGATCAGTCCGGGTAAAATAAACTCGACGAGGATCAGCGCGATGCCGCCGACGAAGAACAATATGATCCACCAGATCATTTATGCGCTCGCCCCCGACGATTCGAGCAATGCGAGTAGCTGACTGATTTCGACACGGATTTGTTGTACGACCTTCATCTTCTCGCCCGGATCTTTCGGGTCGGACTCTTCAATGTTCTCAAAGGTGCCGATTAATCCGTCACCGCTGTCGAACAGTTTTTTCCCCTGCGCGAGGAGTTTGTTGTAGCGCTTCGCGAATGGCGTGCAGCTGTAATAACCCGCGCCCTGCTGCTGAATGACGAGCATGTCGTCTCGTAGTTGTTTGAGCATTGTAATGAGCGAGCTGCGAATGTCCATGGAAATATTGATTCTCCCGCCGATTGCTAAGTAATTGTGGACAGAACAGACCATTTAGACAACGTGGACTAGTCCCCCAAAACATCATGCCGGTTTTTTTATGCGATCAACTACGTAGCGGTTGCCTTCCGCTTGTACGATGACGATTGGCGTGCCCTCTTCAATATATTCGGAAAGGCTGACCACCTGGTAAGTCTTGTCGCCAAAGCGACCCCGGCCAGCTGGACGAAGCATGCTTGTGGCGATGCCTTTCCTGCCGATTGTTGCTTCGGCTTCGTGCGGAATTTGTGCGGTGTAGCCTTCCTGTGGGAGCTGCTGATCGGCCAGGACGAGTCGGCTGTAGAGCGGCGTCTTCGGCAGGAACTTCCAAGTAAGCAGGACAATCAGCACCATGCTGAACATCGTCATGGTCATCGCGAATCCCGCGTCTTCCAGACGGTCCCATTGCCAACTATATTGTGGTAATTGATAATCGTCGAAGGTGAAAGACATCACGATACCCGCGAGAACAAAAATGATCCCTAGCGCGCCTATAACGCCAAAACCGGGCACGATGAAAATTTCGACCAGGACTAGAATAATTCCCGTGATCAGAAGCGCGACATCAAGCCAATCCGCCAAGCCCACGACATAGCGTGAGCCGAAAAAGATGGTGAGCGCGCATATGCCGACTATGCCAGGCAATCCGAAACCCGGTGTCTTGAATTCGATGTACAGGCCGCCGACGCCGAGCACGAGGAGCAGCAACGTAATTTCCGGGCTGATAAGCCACTTGTAGAGGTCTTCACTCCAAGTCGGCGTAATGGTCACAACGGCCATGCTGTTAAGACTCAAATCCCAGAGCACTTGGTCCAAGTCTTTAGAGATATACTTAATTACGCCGTACTTCTTCGCTTCTTGCGGAGTGAGCGTGAGCAGTTTGTCGGAAGAATCGATCACGATCCCGCCGACGTTCTCCGCGGTCGCCGTGGATGCCGTCGCTTCCTGGATCAGTTCCACTTCCGTCGCGGCCGGTTCTTCCTCGTTCTTGTCGGGCTTCACATCTGGAATTTCGACGCCGAACAGTTTCGCGATGGTGCGAATCGCGTCTTCCGGATCGTTTGCGATGTCGTTGACTACCTCGGTCGCGTCGAAACCCGCCTTGGTTTCGGGATCCGTTGCTTGTACTTTGAACGAACCGTCCGGCTGCGGAAACGCGCGCAGCTCGATATCTTTATCAACCATTGCGCGGGCTATATCGGGATTATGGCCTTTCATCTCAGCGATGGTTGCGAATTTCGCGCGCACCACCGACGTTTCCTTTTCGCCGAGCGGCTCCATCCCCTGTTGGCTCATCATGACAGGCTGCGCCGCACCGATGTTAGCCGAGGGAGACATTACGATTTCGTCGCAAGCGTAACTGATAAGCGCTCCTGCGGAGATGGCTCCCATTTCGCCGGTAATGTACGCTACGGTTTTGCAGGGTGCTTGTACGATCTTATCCACGATATTGAACGCCGAATCGACCCTCCCGCCCGGAGTGTCAATAATGAAAATTAACGCTTTGGAATCGGCGACTTCCCGTATGGCGCGATCGACAAGTACAGCCATGCCGTCATCCACCATGCCTTCGAGTCGCACTGCGGTGACGTATTCGGGGGTTTCGGGTTGGGACGCGCTGCCAAAGGCCAGGAGCGCGCCAAAGGCAAGCACGAATATTCCTCGTCGGGCCGATACCATGGCGGTCGCCTCACCTCTCCTCGCATATACGGATGGCACGGATTTCATTCTATGCGGGTGCGCTTCCTTGTTCAATACATACCTCACCAAATTATCGCGTAGGTATGCGCACTTGTCTGTCCCAAGTAGAAAACGGGCTTAGTTTCAAAGTTTACAAACCAAACGAAATATAAAATCTGACGAGTAACCTTCATGTTCGCCCCATTGTTAAGGATGCGTGACAGGGGACGGGATACTCTGTCAAGTAATATCAGGAAACCGGAGGTGGAATCCTGAGAAAGCCCAAATACCTGCTTTGTCAAGGTGCGGCTAAAAGTTTAACAGCGCCGAATGCGACTGGACTAGAGCGTGTATTCTATATTGCGATTTATCTAAATATCTTTCCTGTATAGACCTACGTGTTAATTTTTTCTTGACATATTTACGGGGGATGGGTGTAGAATACGTGGAAGTCAAGGATTTCTTCTAAGCGACATTTGGGTAGTGCACGGTATTTCTTTTTTGGTGGGTTTAGTTCGGAATTCCCCTATACCATTTGTGCAACACCGAAGAAAAGATTGTCATGCATGACAACTATTTCCTCGCAAGGGAGCAACCAGTGATACAGTTTAATCCCCTCTTTTTTTTGTAAGTTATTTGTATATGGGGGGTTACGATAACATTCGGGTAGATGGCACGGTCTGTGCGTTAAGTTTGATGGTTTGTAGCGAAATTGGCTGAGTTACAGGGCCTCGCGTGGGGGCACCAAGTGGAGGTAGATTTAAATGAAGTTTCGCAAAACATTGGCGGTCGCTGTGGCCGTGGGGTTTATAAGCTTCACTGCATCCGCCGTCGTGGTTCCGGGCACGCCGAATGGTGGTGAGCCGGAGCTTCATACGATCTACAACAGCATCTACGGCACCAGCTTCACCGCTGCCGACGACCCGGATTTCCTGGCTACCCAGACGGGCTGGGAAACGATGACGCTGGATTCCGATGTCGAATCCATCAGCTTCGATGCGCTGTGGCGCCAGTCGTTCCTTACGGACACGGTCGGGTTCTACACAGCCAGCAACTCGAAGATTACGCTGAATATGACGGACGTTTTGGGACCCTTAGACAATACCGATCCCAACTCTGGACAGGGCCCGGTCACGATGGATCCTATAACTGTGGATGTGCAGGGTCTCGGCGAAATCGGGTTCTATGACCACGCCGCGCTGCCAGACGACCCGAACGTTTACTTTAACTGGTTCTCCGAGGCTTACCTCAATGATGGCCAGTTCCAGACGACGCCCGGTGAAATCCATGTGCTAATCCTGACAACGCCCTTCGAAGACACGTATTTGCTTTGTTTCGAGGACTTGCCCTACGACTACCTCGTGGAAGGCGATGCGAAGATTCAGAATATTGGCGACTCGGACTACCAGGACGTTTTGGTCCAGATTACGCTGAACCGGACGGTAATCCCCGAACCGACCTCGATGGCGCTACTTGGCCTTGGCCTCGCGGCCCTTGGGATTCGCCGCTTCAAGCAGTCGGCATAACTTCACCTCCTTGTGTGACGGTCACGTTGTGAGTGGCCGTTAGATCGAGATATGCACATGCGGTGGGCCGGAAACGGCCTGCCGCAGTGCTTTTTCAACCCCCCCACTATTTAATTCGCTGTATAAACGCTATAAACTGCGCGCATTTTTGAACAAAATGTGCAGAACTTTGTCATTTTTGAACAATTAGCGTTCGCCAGAGCGCGTGACCCGTTCATATCTTGAATTTCCCAGTGTTTGATACATTGGGCTATATTTTGTACACCCAGTGACAACATCCCTATATACTGCGCTAAAATACTTGAATCACGTGCGTATTCTTCGTGCGAAACGGAATCAAGAATTGTCTGGCATGACAATTGTTTTGTCTCACCGTGGAACGTCCGGACTTGCCGGATTGTACAATGGGACGATAACCCGGGCACGACGCGAGAGGTCTGCGTGAATGCTCGTAGGTCAACAGGAGGCAACCGTGCCAGAACTGGCCCACGCGCCGCTTTCGTACGATGAGATCGTCCGCGCACCCTTAAACGAGGGGCTGCTTGGAGTCAGTCCCGCGATTCAGGAGATCCGCGCGCTCATTCAGCGACTTGCGCCCTCAGTTTTGACTGTGCTTATCAGCGGCGAAAGCGGGACGGGCAAGGACATCGCCGCGCGCCTGCTTCACAAATACTCGAACCGCTACGGCAAGCCCTTTATCAAGGTAAATTGTCCGGCGATTCCTGAAAGCATTCTAGAAAGCGAGCTGTTTGGTTACGAGCGCGGTGCCTTTACGGGTGCGCGTACGTCCAAACCGGGGCGCTTTGAACTCGCGAACCACGGAACGATATTCCTTGATGAGATCGCCGAGACGTCCTATACTGTGCAAGGCAAGCTGCTTCAGGTTTTGGACGGGGAACCGTTCATGCGTATCGGGGGCGTGAGCCCCATTGAAGTAGACGTCCGCGTGATAGCCGCGACCAACGTGGATCTCGAGAAGGCCGTTACTGAAGGCCAAATGCGAGAGGACGTTTTCTTCCGATTGAGCGAAGTGGTTGTGCGCATGCCGGCCCTGCGCGAGCGCCGCGAGGACATTCCGCTCCTCGCAGAGCATTTCAACTTTAACCACAGCGAACGCCTAGGTAAGTCTTACAAACCCATTCCTCATGACATGCTCGATGCCATGGCCGAGTACGAGTGGAGCGGAAACATCCGCGAGCTTGGGACCTGCGTCAAGAAATACGTGACCACCGGCGACCCGACGACATTGCTTGGCGATGGCGGGCCGGTGATTGTGCCACCCGCGCCGGGCCGGGTGCATCCAATAGAAAATAAGCAGCCGGCGAACGGCCAGGCGGAGTCTCCGCAGAAGAAGTTCATGCCGCTCAAAGAGGCCACGCAACGAGCGGTGGAGGAAACCGAGCGCGCGATGATCGAGGAAGCTCTGCGCTTCACGCTGTGGAACCGGCGAAAAGCGGCGAAATTGTTGCGGGTCAGCTATAGTTCTTTATTGCGCCGGATTGATGCGTATCAGATCGGCAAAACAACTGTTAGTAACCAGGATGCGGACTGAGGGAGCGTAGGAACCATGACCGAGCGAGCGTGGTGGAAAACGCGGCGAATTGCTGCGGCAGCGACACTTGTTTTTTTTGCGGCGAGCTATGCCCACGCGGGCATCTTTCAAAAGAAATTCACTCAACTAAAATCTCCGGTTGTCGAGACGGTTCGCGTTTCGACAGAAGGTTTGTTGCCTGACACGCTTAAGCCAACAGACGATGCTCCACAACAAACGCCGGCGACTGCGCAGCCGAATGTTCCTGCGCCGGAAGGTGCGGTTGCGCCTACTGCGGCCTCCGATAACTATACACTCGGGCCCGGCGACACGCTGATGTTCCAGTCGTTTGACGATCCCACGCTTTCCCGCGAAGACATGGTAGTGCTTTACGACGGGACGGTAGCCCTTCCTCAGGTTGGCGATGTAAAGGTCGCCGGTAAGACCCGCGCAGAAGCCGAAGCGATGGTCTTGGAAGCATACAAAAAAATATTCAAAGAGCCGTTGCTGGCGCTGAGTGTGCGCGCGACGGCGAGCAAGTATTTTTACGTATTCGGCGATGTGTCCAACCCATCTCAATATTCGTACAACGCGAAAATCAATGTACTCGAAGCGATCAATATCGCCGGCGGCTTGCGCATTACGCAGCGTTCGGGCGGAGAGTCTTACGCCGCCACAACCGGTACGCTGACAAAGGCGTTTTTGATTCGGTCTCCAAACGGCACGCGCGAAGTAATCGAACTCGATTTGCGCGGACTGACGAAGCACGGCCCGCATCCGACGGAAACCGCGGTGCTTCCCGGTGACGTTGTTTATGTGCCCGAAAACGTAAACCTCATTTATGTGCTTGGTGAAGTTCGGCAACCCTCCGTATTTCAGCTGTCAGAAGGACAGAACCTGCTGCATGTGCTGACGCAGGCCGGCGGCCCAAATGAGTCTGCGGCCAAGATGCGTCATATCGTGATTATTCGCCCCGTAGATCCGACGCATAGCGATGTTATCGTTGTGGATGTTCGGCAGATTTTCAAGACCGGTGTCGATATCCCAATGCGTCCGGGAGATGTGGTCTACGTGCCGCGCAAAGATCTGGTGCGCGCGCAGGAATTCGTGCAACGTTTCACGGGCACGATATCGCCGATTCTTAGTTTGTATACGCAGATGTTTGACGCGTACTACGCGGACGAGCGCAACCGATTGCTGGTTGACAGCGGCGATGACGGGAACGGACTTCTTGGCACGCTTCAGACAATTCGCAGCTTCGTCGGTTCTGGCGGTAATAACTCCTCGTTACTGTCTACTTTGTCAATTCTTTCGGCCCAACAGAACCAACAACCCTAGGACCCGATCATGCCCTCTGACTTTACGACGGAAACCGCAACGCAGTTGATGCCACTGGGCGTGCCGCCCGGCGCGGCATCGGTTTCCCGTGGGATCAATCTCAAACGGCTTGTTCGCACGCGCGGCCCGGTTATGGCGGCGATCGCGCTGGCGCTGGCAGTTCCGCTGCTCGCGGCGGCGTGGTTCGTGATTCCTCGTGAATACGAAGCGATGGCTGCGATTCGATTCTCGCCGACTCGTGTCTCGGTACTAAGTCCGGATCAAGACAGGGCTGTTTCGTCGGACTACGGCCAGTACGTGGAAACTAACGTTAACTTAATTAAGAGCATCGCAGTTCTAAGCAAAGTTGCGCAGCGTGAGGATGTGCGCATCTTGCCAGAGATTAGTGATGTCCGCGATCCCGCCTATTTTCTGGCAGGCAAGATTGACGCTCGTGTGGTTCCCAACTCGAACCTTGTTCAGATCTCCTACAAATCAAGCGATAGAAATGCCGCTGTAACGATAGTCTCCGCCACCCTGAAAGAATTCACCTTGCATGCGCTGCAAGCCGATCAGGCAAAAGATGCGGAAGTTACAAAACAGCTCGAAGAAGAGCGAACCACCAATGAGAACAAGATAATCGAATTGGACCAGGAAGTAGAGCGGCGCCGTAAAAACGTAGGCGGAATCATTGGCGAGAGCGGCGGAATTGGTCCTGATGCGGAGCGCCAATCCTTCTATGACAACCAATCGAAAGCGATGGCAGACCAAACGACTGCAGAAAAGGAAATGCAGTTGCTCGAGAAGGAACTTGAGAAGATAGAGGGACTAATTGAACAAAACCGTCAAAAGCCGGATGAAAAAATTCATGAGTTTGGGATTGAGGGAATCGTAGCTTCCGATCCAACTGTTTCAAGACACAATGCGAATCTAGATTCTCTAGACGTGGGCCTAAAGCAGGAATCCAATCTGCGGGACGACAGTCCCATGAAGATGAAAAAGATGAGCGATCGCAATTCGGTGGCCGCGGCTGTGAAGGATGCCGAACGAAAAGCGCGTACCAATGCGCTACTCACAAAGCAGAGCGAGACCCAGATCAAACTTGATTCGACCAAGACGCTCGTAGACGACGCAAGCACGCGCGTGAAAGCATTCGATCAAGAACTTAGCAAGCACGCGGCGAACACCCTCGAATACACGAAGGCTATGTCCGAACTGAAAGAGGCTGAAGCGGAGCGGGAGTATGTGCGCGGGTCGTTGCGCGAAGTGAAAGACAAGATTCGCGTGGTGCGCGCGGACAGCCGTGCGCCAGCGGCCATTGATACTGCGATTCAACCGCAGGCGCCATCGACACCGGATTTTAAGAAACGCCTCAAATATATGTTCCTGGTGCTCATGATGTCGTGTGGAGCCGGGTTCGCATTTGGTCTTTACCGTGAATTGACCGATCAGGCGGTTCGTTCGCTTGTCGATCTGAAGTTTGTGACCGATCTCCCGATGATGGCAATGATTCCCGACCTCAGTGTCGAGCGACTTCCGGGTTCCGCGAAAGCGGCGATGCTTACTGCCGAGCACCCTGATTCAATCTCCGCAGACGAATTTCGCCGCGTGTTGACGCGCATCATCTACCCGCCCGAAGGTTCGGCGGAATTGAATACTTGCTTGGTGACAAGCGCATCGCGAGGAGACGGCAAAACCTCGCTCGCAATAAACCTCGCGACTTCGCTCGCGCAAGCGAACCGTCGCGTGCTCCTGCTTGATATCTGCGCGCGGCGTCCATCCGTCGAAAAAACACTCGGAATCGATCGCGGGCCCGGCATCGGCGAAATTTTTGCAAACAAGATCGCGTTGCAAGAAGCCGTGCGCTCAACGCCTATCGACAATTTGTACGTAATGGGTCCGGGTTTCCTGTCGAACGAGGTAATCGGCAAACTTGCGTCGCGCGAGATGGTCGAGTTTCTCGAGAAAGCCGAAGAATCGTTTGAGCATGTAATCATCGATTCGCCGCCGACATTGCTCATGGCCGACGCTAAATTGCTTGCACCGGTGGTCGACGGCGTAATCATGGTTGTCGGCGCCGAGGTATCGAGTCTGGGTATGGTACGCCGCGCCCTGACAGAGTTGCAGCAGATCGGCTCCAACGTGATCGGCGTCGTACTGAACCGCGCAAAACACGTTGCGGGCGGCTACATGCGCGACAACCTCGAAAAATTCTACAACTACAACAAGGAAGCCAGCGAGACAACGCCTGCGCTCGATGAACCCAGCGCGGTGGTAACGCCCGCGTCCATCGACGGAGAAGAGTTGCCGACGATGATCTTGTTGGAAGACAGCGGAATCCGGCCCAAACAAGATGGCGTCTAGCCGGCGTATGCTCGCGGCTGTTGGTCGAGAGCACGCAAGGTCCCTACAGTCCGCACTCGCCGTTCCCCGGCCGGCGCGGTGTATTTCAAGCGATGACCGGGGCATTAGTTTGGAGAGTTCTTTGTGAACACGGCTGCACCAAAATCAGGGCCAGCGGCTCGGTTTGTGTCCGACGCACGGGCCGGCGAGCCTGCGCTGTCGCTCGATGACGTTCGTGTGCGCCGTTTGTTCGACATCCCTTTCTGCGATGTCACGTGCGAGGAAACACTTGGTCTGATCGATGAGCTGGTGCGCGCGCGCAAACCCGCGTATATCGCAACGCCAAATATCGACCATGTGTGCCGTTTTCACACCAACAAGGCGTTCCGCGCAGCCTATCTTGGTGCGCGACTCGTAATCTGCGATGGCATGCCGTTGATTTGGGCATCGAGAATTTTGGGCCGTCCGCTGCGCCAAAAACTCAGCGGTTCCGATCTCATATATTGGATCAGCGCACACGCGGCGCAGCGCGGATATTCGGTATATTTCTTCGGCGCGCAAGAAGGCGTTGCGGAACAATGCGCCATGCGCCTGTGCGAAAAGTTTCCCGGGCTAAAGGTCGCAGGCATCCACTCACCGCCATATGGGTTTCACGCGGACCCCGCAGCCAATGCGGATGCCACACAGCAGATTCGGAAATCTGGCGCGGATATCGTGTATGTCGCGCTCGGATCTCCGAAACAGGAAATCTGGATGTGTGAAAATGCAGACCCTTGCGGCATTCCAGTAATGATAGGCATCGGTGGTTCGTTTGATTTTGTGTCCGGGCGCGTGCGGCGCGCACCGGAATGGATGCAGCGCACCAGCTTGGAATGGGTATGGCGTCTTTGCCAAGAGCCGCGCCGCCTGTGGCGCCGCTATCTCATCGAAGACGCGCTCATCTTCAAACTGTTCACTGTAGAGTTGTGGAATACCTATGGTTTTGGCCGCGCCCGCCACGGAGCGTCGAAATCGTGACGAAAAAGATCTGGTTAATTGTAGGTGTTGTAGTCATTGCATTGATCGTGCTCGCAGCGGCGGGAGCGGGCGGGGCGTATTTTTATTTGGAGTATCGCAATGCCTCGTGGTTGCGCGAGGCGACGACGGCTTATGATAAACGCGAGTGGGCACGCGCGAAAGGCTATTTCGAACGTTACCTGCCCCAGGACCCGAAGAACGCAGAGCTTCTCGAAAAGTATGCAGATGCGTCCATGAAACTCACCTATGACCGCCTCGGTTCGCTGCGGGCCGCCGTCACTGCATTTCAACAGATCCTCACTTACTATCCCGAACGGGACGACGTCCGCGAGGACTTAATCGAGTTGTACATCAAACTTTCCGCGTGGAGCACGCTGGATTACTACACTCGGGATTGGCTACGTCGCGCGCCAGACGATGAGACGATCCTTTATTACAACGCGCTCGCGCTCGATAACATGGGCAGCATTGATGAAGCGATGAAGGGTTACGAGGCGCTTATCGCGAAAGGCACGGATCATTCGGATGTATATGGAAGTTACGCGCGCCTGTTGCGTGAGAAAGGCCTGGAAGCGAAAGCAAACGAAGTGTTCGCAAATGCCCGCGCGGCACGCCCGCAGGACGGACAAGTCGTAGCGGATTATGCCCGCTTTGTGGCGCGGACGAGTACATGGGCTGAGGTGCAGAGTTTGCTCGATGAAGCATTGCGGCTGTCTCCCAAGGACACCGATGTGCTCGTCGCGGCCGCGCAAGCGAACATGCTGCGGCGTCAGCATCCGCGTGCCGTCGAGTTACTGCAGCAGGTAATAGAATTGAAACCCGACGAGGGACCTGCGTATCTCATGCTGGCATCGGCATATATTTATCAGGGCATGGCCGAGGACGCGATCAAAGTCCTTCAAAAGGCGGACGCGCTGGTAAAGATCGATTCACCGCTCATGCTGATAACGTTGGCCGATCTTCAATTGGGCATGAGCGCATTCGACGATGCAAAGCAGACTATCGGCGAGTATTCAGCAGCGTACCCCGACCAATTACCCATCAGCGAGTATTTCACTGCGAAGGAAATGCTTGTGCGCGGCGAGCCTTCAGAAGCAGTGAAGCGCCTTGCATCTGTTGTGCAATTGCGGCCTGGTTTTGCGCTCGCACAGTACACGCTTGCGGAAGCATACTTGGCTACTGGCGAAACCGAACTCGCGCGAAATGCACTTGAAACCTATTTGTCCAAAAATACGACCGATGAACGCGCACAGCGGCTCATGGCCCAGCGCTTTGGGCGTCCAATTTCCATTGAAGCAATTGCCGCGCGCGCGGAGGAATTGGCCAGCCAGCCCGAGCCTGGCCAGGAGCGACTGCTCGCGATTGCCGCGGCTTTGCTTGATTCCGCCGTCCGGCGTGACGCCGTCGCAGAGTATAGCGACCTGATTCACGCAACACTTGAAAAAGCGCTGCTGAGCGCGCCGAAAGAATCCGCCGTTTATCGCCTGCTGGCCGATCTGCATTTGCTAAAGGGGGAACCGAGTGAGGCGTTAAAAGACATTGATCGCGGGATCGAGCAAGGATGCGACCCTGCGGAATTTTTGATGTTACGCGCGGGTGCCGCGCTCGAATCGAACGACAGCGCGGGCGTGGACAAGTACATTGAGGAAGCCGCTACAAGTCCTGGCTTTGGCCACATGGAGTACGCGCAGTGGTCGAACTTTTTTGCGCTTCACGGTTCCTACGACCACGCGCTGTGGATGCTCGACCGAGGGATTAGCGCGACAAGCGAGAGCGAAGCAAAAGCTACGCTGGAAGTGGAGCGCGCGCTGCTCGCCTTGCGTCACGGAAATCTTATGCAGGCATCGGAATGGCTGGAAACTGTGACGCCACGCGTGGCCCTAGGAACGACGTTGCGCCGTCGTCTGAATGCGGCGCGCTTACAACTGGCGCAGACGTACTTGATAACAGATCCCTCGGATACAGCTGAACAGAACGCCCAGAAGGTAATCCACGCTGTGCGGCAGGAAGACCCCGGAAACGTACTCTTGCGCGTTGCTGATGGTCTACTGCTTATGCGCAAAACGCCTCCGGAGCTAGACCGTGCACAGTCGTTATTTGAAAGTGCTGCGGTTGCCGATGCTGGCGGACTGGGGGCGCAGTGGGGTCTCGCAAAAGTCGCGCTCGCCAGCAACGATTATCCGCGCGCATTAACGCATATCGAGCGCGCGCTTACGTCCGCGCCCAACATTCCTGCATTGCGGCTCCTGGAAGCAGAGGCGCTGCTGCGGACCGATAGGCGTTTCGAGGCCGAACGATCATTGCGCCGCTTTCTCGAAGAGATGCCGGACGATGTGAACGCGACACAACTGCTGGCGCGTTGCCTGGTACAGCGCGGCGAGACGGATGAAGCACAGGCGCTTTTGTCGAAACTGGAGACGGCCACAGGGTCAGACCCGAAGCATGCCGAAGACCTGCGCGATCTGCGGGCGGCGTTGCTCGTTGCCGAGGGCGCGGATGCTGAAGCAGAAAAGACTTTGCGCACGCAAGTTTCTGAACATCCCAGCGACTTTAATGTACTCCGCTCGCTGGCCCACGCCGTGATGCGTCAGGGCCGCGAGGACGAGGCAAAGCAATTGTTGATGGAATATGCGGAAAAACACACAACAGATCCCGCCACTTGGGTTGGCGTTGCGCAGTGGTGGGCCGGCACAAAGAGCGAAAATCAATGGCGCGAGGCCTCCACGTGCCTGACACGAGCCTTGCTTGCAGATCCGAATTACGTGCCCGCGCTGCGTGCGATGCTCGACATCCGCCTGCGCCAGCGCGACAACTTGGAAGCGCTACAACTCTGTAACCGGTACCTCTCGCGAAACCCTGACGATGCCGACATGCTCATCATCAAAGCGCGGCTGCTCGGTCAGCTTAATGGACGTCAGCAGGAAGCCTTAGCTGCAGCCGATCGCGCGATAGAATTAGATGATCGCCCCGAATACAAGGCTACGCGTGGTGTAATTCTTGTCGCAATGCGGCAATACGAACGTGCGTTGCGAGACCTAAAGCCGTATGCACTCGAGAGCAAGGAGATTCCTGCCATCTTCGATGCGGCATTGGCGGAGGCCTATTTCGCGATGAACGAAATTGCGCTGGCGAAGCAGTATCTAGAAGACGCGCTTACTAAAGCCGAATCGGGCGACTTGGTTGACGCGGAACGCCTGCGTCAATTACAGCAGGCGCTTGCGCAGAAGGAAGCAGCAGCATGACAAGCGCAGCTGCAACGAACTCCGTCCGCATTGCTCTTGCGCCGCTTGCGGGAGGGGCCATAGCCATTGTTGTCCTATTGTGTGTTATATACGCACGCACCGCGGAAGAACTCAAGACAAATTGGCTCCTCGTAGATTCCTACTACACGCACGGCTTTGTTGTTCCGTTCGTCAGCCTATACTTTGCTTGGAAACAGCGCGCCGCGATACTCGCGCTGCCGTGGCGATCCTCCCCGTGGGGTATCGTGTGGGTATTGGGCGCGTCATTCATGATGTTGCTCGGCGATTTTTTGGGCTTTCGTGTTCTTGGTCACCTGTCAATCGTCCCTATGCTGACAGGCATCATTATCGTATTCGCGGGCACACGCGTCGGCGCGAATCTTTGGTTTCCGCTCGTCTTTTTGCTTTTCATGATTCCAATTCCGCCGTCAATTACACAGAGTATCGCACTCCAGCTAAAACTGCTCGCTGCGCAATGCGCAGTTTGGCTCGCGAATCTCATCACGCTACCGATGGTGCGTGAAGGATCCTATATCTACTTTGGCGCCGACAGATTGCTGGTAGGAGACGTGTGCGGCGGTCTGCGGTCGTTGATCGCATTGTTGGCAATTGGCGCCGTCGCTGCGTACATTTGTCCCACTAGGAATTGGGCCCGAATCCTAATCCTCGCGCTGGCAGGGCCAATTGCGATCGTGTCGAACATAGCACGTATCTTTTTGCTATGCATAGTCGGATATTTCTACGGCAGCGAAGTGGCCGGCGGCTGGGTGCACGACTACTCCGGTTATTTGATCTACGCGGTCGCCATCGCGCTGTTTACAGCAGTGGATGTTCCTTTGCGCCGGTGGGCGCCTGCAAGCACTGAGGCAGATCCGTCCGCGAATACGCCCTCCCATATACGCGTATTCAGCACGCCAATGGCAGCCGTGTTAATTTTGGCGTTGGCGTTACTCGCTTTTTCCCATGTCAGAATCGTCAACGCACAAAAGTCGGCAAACATGGAAGCCGCAGCCCCGGTTACTTTAGATATTCCACGCGAAATCGCCGATTATCGCGCGCGCCGCGACCACGAGATTGACGAAACGACGCGCGCTATCCTTGAAGGCAGCACGATTATGATTCGTGATTATGCCGCACCGGGTGGGCGCTATGTTCAGCTTAGTATTGTGCACGCAGGTTCGACGCGTCGGAGCCTTCATTTCCCGGAAGTTTGTCTAGTTGGCGACGGGTGGGAAATCGTGAAGCAACACCAAACCCCGATAGGAATTCTATTTACCGCCAAGGAACTCGTGCTTGTGAAAGGCGAACGCAGCGAAGCGGTCCTGTACTGGTTCAAAACGGGCGAACACGTCACAGGCGATTTTTTCCGCAACGCATTTGAATGGGCAAAAAATCAAATCACATTTGGCGAGCCTACATCGTCGATGATCAAACTAACGACCCCGATAGGTCCCGGCGGCGAACGCGCCGCGTTCGACACGCTACAGGACTTCGCGACGAAGTTCGGGCCCGTCATGATGGAGCAGATCAAATAATGCGAACACATCTCTACTCACGGTTGCATTCGCTCGGCGCGATGCTAGTAATGATCACGGTGTTGTCAGGTTTGGGCTGCTCAGAACGTCGAGCTGCTCAGTTCGCGGAACAAGGCGACACGTATTTCTTACTGGGCAATATTGACGAAGCAGCGGCAGCTTACGAACGTGCGCTTGCCACGAACCCCCAAAATGGCACAGCCAAACTCGGGCAGGCGCGTTGCTTCTGGTTCAAGAAGCAACCGGATGCGGCGTTGAAGGCCTATAAGGAAGCCGTAGCACTCGATGCTACGCTGGACAAAGCTTATATAGAAGGTGTGCGCGCATCGCTTGCGATGAAGGACACGGCCACTGCCGAAGAATTGTCGTCGCAATACATCGCGGTCAAACCTGACCTTGGCGGCATTCTCCATGCTGCCGTCCTTCGCGACACAAACCGCGCCACGGAGGCCGTCGCCGAACTGCGCCGATTGCGGGATGCGTATCCGAAATCCGTCGAAGTGCGCGTGAATCTTGCCGGAGCATTGATCTCCGCGAAGGACCCCGCGGCAGCGGAACAGGAATTGAAGACGACACTTGGCGAGTTGGACAAAGACTCGCTGCCTGCGCGCATGATGTTGGTGGAAGCCTATCGCGCGCAAGGAAAGCTCGCAGAAATCGAGAATGAATTCCGTGCGCTTGCCGAACAACGTCCTGACGACGCGGCAATTCAGCTTTCGCTCGCGCGCACCTTACTCGCAAGCAACAAGCTCGATGAGGCGGAGAATATCGCGCAGCCAATATTAGAGAAAACCCCTGAGTCTCCCTGGGCCAATTATGTGATTGGCGCATGTCTTTTTGCGAAAGGGAGACGCGAAGACGCCATTACCTGTCTGGAAGCTGCCGCTGGCGCCCTGCCGAACGATCCACAGATCGCGAAACTGCTGTCAGAGGCGCAGTCCGGTTCGGCAGCGCAGATCGCATCTACGCCGAAGCTCGCAACCACGTCTGAGGCCGCATCCAGTCCGGTATCTTGGCAGGCCTTATGGCGGGATGCGTCGCTCAAAGAGCTTGTAACGCGACGACAGGAGTTTCTTGCAACCAATGAGAGCAATGTTGCCGAGACGATCGTTCTTGCGGCCGTGTTTTCGCAGAATGTGCCTGTAGCACGCACGATGGTGGAAGGCCTCGCGCCGGATTCTCAGGTCGGAAAGTATGTCAGCGCGTTGCTTTCGCGTGACGCAACCAAGCTGAAAGAAGCGATCGATTCGTGGGAGGAAGCCATTCCGGATCGTCGTATTATGCGGTCCAACGCCGAAGGTTTCGCGCTGGCCATTTCTGGCGCACGCGCGCAGGCGTTGCGGGTCTTCTCGCAGTGCTTGCAGGAGTTCCCGGACAATGGCGTGGCGTTTTACAACGTCGCAGGCATGTTCCGTAGCGCGGGGATGCCGAAGTTCGCGCTCGGCACACTCAAACAGTTGATATCGCGCCATAGCGATAACCGCGAGGCCCGCCAGGCGTTGTTCGAGACAATGATGGAAGCGGGCATGATGGACGACGCGCGACGTCAGGCGGAGTCGGCATTCGCGTTGTTCCCCGACGACGGCGGTGCGCTGCTCAATCTTTCGCGCGTGTATCGCGATTCGGGAGAAGCTGCGCTTGCCGAAGAAGTCTTGAAAAAAGGCATGGATCGGGCGGCAGACAAGACGCAGCTAAACATTGCACTCACCGAGCTGCTCCTTGCGCGCGGCGAAACGGACAAGGCGGATGAAATTCTTAATGCCTTACCCGATGGGGAGAACTACGCGCAGCAGCGGTTGCTCTTGTCGGCCTTGATCGCCGCGGCACGTACGCAGTGGGACGCCGTGCTCGCGCGCTGTACCGAAGCTGCCAGCGCGAATTATCCCATGCCTACGCGACTGCTCCACGTGGCGGCGCTGGTCAAGGTGGGGAAGATGGAAGAAGCCGGCGCGCCAATGCGCAACGCCGATGGCGAGCCGTTGATCGGTCCATCGACGAATATTCTACTGCGCGCACTGGGCGTGGGGCCAATCCCATTGGATGAACAAAGCGAGTCACTTGCGAACGCACTGAAGACGAATCCCGACGCACTGCATTTTTTTGCTTACGGTCTCGCGCTGCGCGAATTACGCTTCATGCACGCCGCGTACACCACGTTTCGCGCCATTGACGAAAAAGTACCTGGCAGTTCCCGCTTGGTCGAATTTGTGCTGAGCGCTGCCGCGCGGGCCAACGACATGCCTGATCGCGTTGAATTGGCGACACAGATCACCGAGAAGTATCCGGTGATGGCGTCCGCATGGCTTGGTCTAGCCGATGTGCAGGCTGCCATGAAGAATGAGAATGACGAAAAGGCTGCTTTGGAAAAGGCGGTCGCTGTCGAGCCGGCGAACGAACAACCGTGGCGCCGTCTGGCGCGGTACTACAGCGAGCGCTTCGATTACACAGGGCTCCTCGACGCGTCGCGCCATGTTGTTGAACTGTTGCCGGAAGATCCGTATGCGGCAAACAATCTCGCCTACTGCATTCTTCAGACGGGCGGTGATGCGAACGAGGCCTTGCAGCTTGCGAGTAAGGCGCTCGAAAAATTGCCGCGCAACGCCGAAGTGATCCACACGCTCGGTCTGGCGCAGGTGCGTACCGGCAATACCGAGGAAGGGCGCAAGAACCTGACGGTTGCACTCGAAATGCGCCCCGGAGACCCGACCCTCATGCTCGACTACGGCAAGTTGCTTATCGAGCAAAACCAAGCAGAAGAGGGGCGCAGCAACATTCAGCTTGCCTTGCGCTACGCTGGCCAGCTCGGTCTCGATTTCCCGCGCAAAGACGAAGCGGAACAAGTGATCGCCCAGAGGAATTCCTAGTGTCCGGAGCAGTCGAAATAGCGCCGGCAGACACGTCCGGGGAAGTCGCAGCACCAGGAGAGCCGCGCAAGCGTTCGCTCAAGGAAATGCTTTTGCACGGCTCGTCGTGGACACTCGTCGAATACGGAGGGAGCCAGGTACTGCGTTTTGGCTCCAGTATTATACTTGCCCATTTGCTAAAAGACCCTGCGATTTTTGGCGTGAACCTGATCGTCAGTGTGTTCATGCAAGGCATCAGCATGTTCTCAGACCTCGGAATTGGGCAAAGCGTGATTCAGAGCAAACGCGGGGCTGATTCGCGATTTCTAAATACCGCCTGGACGATGCAGATTCTTCGTGGGGTGTTTTTTACTATCGCAGCATTTATTCTCGCTTGGCCTGTATCCCGCATTTATGGCAACGAGGCCGTATTGTATGCCTTGCCTTTTGCGGGCCTCGCCGGGATCATAGAAGGTTTCAACTCGACAAAATTGTTCTTGTTGAACCGCGATGTACGTCTTGCCCGATTGGCCGCTATCAACATTGGCACCCAGGTTATTGCAATTATCGGTACCGTGACGTTTGCTTATTTCAGCCACACTGTTTACGCGTTAATTGGTGGGGCGCTGCTTTCTGCGCTTGTGAAGATGATCGCGAGCCATTTGTTCTGCCCTGGCCCCGCCAACCGACTGGCGTGGCACACGTCGAGCACTAAGGAGTTATTCCACTTTGGCAAATGGATTTTTTTCAGCACACTGTTTGGGTTTCTCGCGAGTCGCGGCGATCAGTTGCTAATGGGCTGGTATATGCCCATAGCATTATTCGGTACCTTTGGATGGGCCGTGTTCCTAAAAGAAGGTGTCGTGCAAGGCATGCACCAGATTTCGCAGCGCGTGCTTTTTCCGTTGTACGCGCGAATTGCACAAGAAAGTCCCGATCGATTGCGTGAGCAGACATTTCGCGTGCGCGCCGTCCTCATACTATTGAGCGTTCCTCCCGTTTGTGTGCTGGTCGTCTGGGGCAAAGAAATTATTACGTTGCTCTTTCCGGAAAAATTTCACGAGGCCGGTTGGATGCTGCAGGTGCTCTCAGCGGGCGCGATAGTTTCGGTGATTGGAAGCACGGTTGGCCCGGTGCTGCTCGCTGTCGGTGATTCGTATCGTTTCATGGTTATTCAGGCGACGCGCGCGGTAATTCTGTGTGTGACAATGTTCCTGGGAGGCTTTATCGGCAGTGTTGTCGCGGACACTGTGGTCATGCCGTCGATTATGTATCCCGTCTATTTCGATGCGCTCGGCCATAGCGCGTGGAGCCAGGGCCGCATTATCGGCGTAATCGTCGGCGCGACCCTTCCTGAATTATTGCTTTATCCGGTCCTTATTTGGGCCGTGCGACGCTACGGTGTCTGGCTACCCAAGCTAGACGTTGCTGGTTTTGTATTTGCATTAGTGTTAATCGCGATAGGGTTCATGCTGTGAGCACACCACTAATTTCTGTAATCACGCCGGTCTATAACAACGCGCATTATATGCGGGAAGCGTTGGATAGTATCTTTAATCAGACTTTTGGCGATTTTGAGTACATTCTGATTAACGATGGGTCGACAGATAACTCACTGGAAATTCTGGAAGATTACGCGCGAAAAGATGCGCGCGTTCGCATTGGATCGCACGGAAACCGCGGCTATATCGCAGCCCTTAACGAAGGGCTCGATATGGCGCGCGCGGAATTCATCGCGCGAATGGACGCGGATGATGTCTCGCTTCTGGATCGATTCGAGAAACAGGTCGCATTCCTTCGCGCAAATCCCGATTGTGTAGTTTTAGGTGGGCGCGTGCTGCTAATCGATTCGGAAGGTGCACCGCTGCGCGAAATGTGCGACGAAACTTCGCACGAAGCTATCGACGCAGCGCACCTCGCGGGACGCGGAGGGACCATCGTTCATCCCGCGATGATGGCGCGCCGTTCCGCGATCGAGAAGATTGGCCGGTATAGCAATGAATACCCATGGGCGGAAGACCTGGATTTCTTTCTCCGTCTTGCCGAAGTGGGCCGTGTTGCCAATTTGCCGGACATCATTCTGCGCTACCGCCAGCACCTCAGCAGTATCGGCTATGCAAAATCGGAGCAGCAGCAAAAATCCACCATCGCGTGCATACGCGACACGCATGTTCGCCGCGGATTGCCGGTGCCAGCGGACTTGGAGAATAGAAAAGTCACCGTCGCAAGCATCGGGCAGTCATACCGCAAGTGGGCGTGGTGGGCGCTAAGCGGGGGCTACGTAGCGAGTGCGCGTAAGCACGCACTACGCGCACTCCAGAAAGAACCCTTCTCGTTAGAATCATGGCGCACCGTGTATTGCGCCATGCGCGGCCACTGACCCCCATGAAGATCGTCTTTGTACTTCCGCAGCCGGGCCTCTCCGGGGGCATTCGTGTGATTGCAATCTATGCGGAACGGCTGAAACAACGCGGACATGACGTGCTGCTGGTGCATCCGCCGAACGCGCAGCCTTCCCTGCGCGAACGCGTGCGCAGTGCAGTGCGGGGAGCGGGGTGGCCGAACGTACCGCACTTGTATCCTTCACATCTCGATGGTCTCGATGTGCCGCGCAAGATTCTGGAGCGGTGGCGCCCAATTATTGCGAGCGATCTGCCGGATGCAGATGTTGTAATCGCCACATGGTGGGAAACTGCCGAATGGGTGCACGCGTTGCCCGCATGCAAGGGCGCAAAGGCCTATCTCATTCAGCATTATGAGATCCACGACAACCAGCCGATCGAGCGCGTGAAGCGTACATGGTCCTTGCCATTGCATAAGATCGTCGTGGCCCAATGGCTCGCGGACATCGCCCGCAATGACTATGGCGATTCGGATGTGTCGCTGGTTCCGAACAGCGTCGATCTCAATCAGTTCAATGCGCCTGCGCGTGAAAAGCAGTCCGTGCCCACAATTGGGTACATGCACGCTTATGTGAAGTGGAAAGGCAGCGATCTCGCGTGTAAAGGAATTCGCATCGCGCGGCAGACAATGCCGAACATCGCGAGCGTTGCATTCGGGATGCACGCGCCTACAACCGAGTATCCCGCGCCGGAAAACACGCGCTTCACGCTGTTGCCTAAATCCGAGGCGCTGCGAGAAATCTATGCGCAGTGCGATGCGTGGCTGGTGCCAAGCCGCTTTGAAGGGTTTGGTCTTCCGATCCTCGAAGCAATGGCCTGCCGCACGCCGGTAATCGCGACGCCAACGGGCGCCGCGCCCGAATTGGTTGGGCAGGGCGGCGGATTGCTCGTAGAGCATGAAAGCCCGAGATCGATAGCCGATGCGATTCTGCAGATTGCGAACATGAGCAACGCGGAATGGAAGTCGATGTCCGACCGTGCCTATGCAACAGCAAGTTCGTATACGTGGGACGATGCGACCGAGCGATTTGAGGGCGCACTGCTCCGCGCGCGGGGAAAAGCCTCGGGCGCTTCCACGCCTGCGCGCGGGTCGGTACGTGCGCGCGAGGAAGCCCGCGCATGACGACTCCATCGGAAGGCAATATCCTCGTCCCGGTGGTTATGTTCGGGTGGCCGCTGTTGCTGATTGCGTTGTTCCTGATGCTGCCCGCGCGGCGCGCCGTGATCATGGGGCTGATAGTCGCGTGGCTGTTCCTGCCGGTCGCGGAGTACGAGTTCAAAGGTATCCCTGAATATAACAAGATGACCGCGACGTCGTTGTCGTTATTTATCGCAACGCTTCTTTTCGAGCCGAACCGCGTGTTGGCATTCCGGCCGAAATGGATAGACTTGCCTATAGTTGTTCTAATTTTTGCCCCGTTCATGTCGTCGTTATCGAATGGACTTGGCGCGTACGACGGCATGTCTGAGGCGAATGCGCAACTGATGCGCTGGGGGCTGCCGTATTTTATCGGTCGTATTTATTTCAACGACTACGAATCGATGCGAGAGCTTGCGTTTGGTCTATTTCTCGGTGGATTGATCTACTTGCCATTCTGCTGGTTCGAGATGCGAATGAGCCCGCAGTTACACCGCATGGTCTATGGCTACCACCAACATGGATTCATGCAGACCATTCGCTACGGCGGATACCGGCCAATGGTCTTTCTGCAGCATGGGCTTATGGTCGGCATGTGGATGGTGACGGCGACGCTCGCGGGGATAGCCTTGTGGCAGTCTGGCGTTGTGAAGCAAATTCGCGGCATTCCCATGTGGGTGCTTATTGCCATTTTGTTCGCAACTGCGATTATGTGCCGCAGCAGTGGTGCGATAGTCCTGCTCGGTGTAGGCCTGCTGGTTTTTGCATCGATCAAATATATGCGCACATCGCTTGCTCTCGCAGCTATCGCAGCGATCTGTGTGTTGTACGTTGCAGTGCGGGCCTCGGGAACCTGGGACGGATCGCAGCTTACCGAGATGACGCGCAATGTGTTCGGCGCGGACCGCGCGCAATCGGTTGACACGCGATTCTACAACGAAGAAAAACTGTCGGCGCGTGCGCGCCAGCAACCAATGTTTGGCTGGGGCGGCTGGGGCCGGTCGCGCATTCATAACGAATACGGCAAGGATGTGACGATCACCGACAGCTTATGGATCATCACGCTGGGAACAAACGGAGCGCTCGGTGTTACTGCGGTCCTCGCCGTAATTCTCCTGCCACCGCTGTTGCTTGCACGGAAACTGCCTGCAGCGTGGTGGACCCATCCCGCGGTTGCGCCGGTTGCGTGCATGGCGGTAATCATTGTCCTGTGGATGGCGGACAATTTGATGAACAACATGTTCAATCCTGTTTATGTCGTAATGCTTGGCGGAATTGCAGGTTTGCGCCCGCTGACACAACTCGATGTCGGAATTGTGCGTGTTGCGCGTGTGCTTCCGCCGCGGCCTTTCGTGCCACGTCGCAAGAAGGGCCGCATGCCTCCGCCCCGCCGGCGTGTAGATTCGCGGGCGTAATCACGGCAAGTACTTTTTGATCAGTTCGCTGCGCTCGTGGAATACGGCATTGTCGTTGAAGCGCGCGCCGTTAGCGCCGGCTTCGCGAATAAGTTGGGCCAATGCAAGTTTGTCTTTTGCCAATCGCGCGAGTTCTTCGCCGAGTTTTTTCCAGTCGTTGAGCGGCACGAGCGAGCCACCTCCGTGACCATCCAACAGATCTCGTGCGAAGGCATTGTCGTAACCAATAATCGGCGTTCCTGAAAGTAGCGATTCCAAAAGACAGCGTGGCGATTCCGGGGTCTTGTGCGCGAACGGCATCACGTGGCCGTGGCGAATTGTATCGAGGACCTTGTCGCGTTCGCTCACAAATCCGGGGAATGACAGACCATCAATCAGTCCCAGCTCCTTAGCGAGACTGCGCATTTCTTCCAGCACCGGGCCGTCGCCAATCCATGTGCCTTCGATAGCCGAGCCGAGATCGCGCGCATGCGCGATGGCGCGGACCCAATCGAGCGGGCCTTTGATCGCGAGCGCGCGCCCGGCGTAGCAAACACGCAGAGCGGGCGCGGTTTCGGCTTCGCGCGCTTTTGCGTCGCAGTCTTCGGGCGTAATGCAATCTTCGGGCTTGGTGTGAATGTCGTGTATGTTATGACTGTTGCTGCACCAGCGTCTGTAGACCTGAAAGGTGTCGTTGCCGTGCCAGAGGCCGAGTGCGCAGCGTCCCGCCAAATATGCGTGCAGCCGCTTCATCATCGGCGCTTCGAGATCTGCTTTGATGCGGCGCGCGATGCCTTGACCGATGGCCTGCCGCCGCGAGATGACGTGGTTCACGCTGTCGATATGCAACGCGTAGGGGCGTACGAGTTTGATCGCTTCGAGTGCGGCGACGGAGGCCCAGTCCCCCGTGAATCCCCACAACGCAAACTGCAGATAACGGCACTGCTTGATATGTTTGCGCAACAACTTTCGCGTCGCTGAATACGTGCGAGCGAAATCGCCGATGGAGAACGCCCAAGGCAACGGTACAAATTCAACGCGGTCCACGCAGGGGATTTCACGCACGTCTTTCCACACTTGCGAACCGTCGGACGTGACCAAATGCTCGGGCAACACCGGGCAGGCAGCAACAATTCGGTCGAAATTGTCGGCCCACTTTGCGATGCCGTTGCAGGCTTGCGCTTCGAAGAGCAGCGTATCTCCCTGACGGCGGAAGGGCACGGGGAGGACGAGCAACATACTGCTATCGTGCATGTTCAGAGCACCGCCGCCGGCCGTGGTTTAGATACGGACACCTCGAAAATCTTGCCGCGTCTTGTGCGACGGATCAGAAACTCGTAATTGGATTCCACATAAACCTCATTGACTTTGGGCACTCGGCCCATCCGTTCTATCAACCACGCCGAAGTACTTCCTCGTGCATATTCAAAACTAACGCCCAGCACGTCATTCAGTTTCGATGCCGGGAACCCGCCGCCGACCATCCATGTGCCGCCGCTGAGCGCGTGGCACATGCGCGGCAGGCGATCGAATTCGTCTTCCAACTCTCCCACCAGCTCTTCGACGAGATCTTCCATAGTCACGAGTCCGAGCGTCTTGTCTTCGTCATCGCGGACGATCGCCATGTGGACGTGTTGTTCCACAAACATGCGCAGCAGGTCCGCGGCAGATTCGTCGCGGTGGACAAAATGCACGGGACGGACAATGCCGCGCAAGCTTGGGTCTGAGGGATTCGTGCGCGCGCGGTAGACAAGTTCTTTGAAATTGATGTATCCGAGCACATGGTTGCGGTCACCGTCTTCGCATATTGGAAAGCGCGTATGCGGATCGAAGTGGGCGGTGAGGACGGCATCGGTCATGGTTTGCGCGGTCGATAAGAACGTAATTTGATCGTGGGGGATCATCACGCTGTCCACTTTGGTGAGGGACATTTTTGTGGCGTTTTTGATGATCGATTCTTCGTATTGGCCGATGAGGTTCGAGAGGCGCGCCATACCCGCGAGCGCCGCGATTTCGTCCACGGTTCCGGCGGTGTCCGCGCTCTTGCCGCGGCCTTCGAAGGGTCTGTTGATGAGATTGATGATGGTAATGAGAGGATTGGTGATGCGCACGATGGCGTATAACGGCACGCCGAAGAAGGGAGCAAGGTAAGAATTGTAGCGGACGCCAAGTGTCTTGGGGAGGATTTCAGTGAATTGAAGTATCAGGAACGAGAACAGGAGCGAGAAAGCCACGAGCCATTCCCTGCCATACAGGCTTTCAAACTGTGCGCCTGCGACTGTTGCGCCGATGGTGTGCGAGAGCGTGTTCAAGACCAGGATGACGGCGATGGGGCGCTTGATTTCGGATTTTAATTTTTGCCACGTATGCATCACGCGCGGGTGCACTTCGCCGAAGGCGGCCACTTGCGCCGGCGTAAGGCTCAACAGCGTGGCTTCCAGGAGCGAGCAGAGCGCGGAGACAGTTAACGCCGCCGCCATCGCAATAATTAGTACTACCATCTGAGTCTCCCCGCCGAAGAAATGTTCTCGCCAATTGAAAACGAATCCGCTGCGCGTACTTTACTGAGATGGGCGCGGTTATGCACGGTTGCGATTGCTTTCGGTGAGCTCTCCTTCTCGTTTGTTCCTCACTCTATTGCCCGGCGCGTTGCACTAGTTGGGGGGTGTAAATTTATTTTTTTGGCGAAACAAAGGGGTGTGGTGGAGCCGTAATCAACGTAAGTACTGATTTTACAGAGCCGCCTCTTGACGCGTACCCGTGAGGGGGGAGGGGGTGTAATTTGGCGATTCAAGGGGTGCGTCGCGCTGGCTGGGCGTTGATTTCATAGAGAGCTCCGATTCATGCCGGCAGGGGTGTCCGGTGGTTATGGGGGACGGTGCGTAGGACCTCCGTCTGTATAGCCCAACGCGTTGCACTTGCTAGACGGCAGGCGCTTTGGGGAACGAGGGTGTGAAGGTGCGACGGTAGTTGGAAGGTTCTTTGTGCGCGAATTGAGGTTGGTTTGGTTGACTGAATTCGGTATGAAGCTAATCTGCTTGCTGCGAAGCGACCCTTATTTAGTTGACAGAATTGTATGTAAGTTATTTGTTTTAAATTGGTTACGCTTTTCATTGAGCGCTGGGGGATTCACCAGATCGATGGTTTGTGCACGCTATGGAGAATTCGGGTAAAACACTGCGGACGGTGCAGGTCGAATCGACGTCGGTCACGCTGGCTTTGTAATGTAAAGCACTTGACATATGTGTGCGGGAGGTCATAAAATATTCCTATGTCATCACTCCAGAAAGCGCCCGCTCCGCAGGAGGAGCCAGTGAATTTGCACGTGCTGGCCATGGACAACTTGCGGTTTATCCGCGAAACCATGGAGCGGTCTACTTCGTTTACTGCGGTGCCTGGATGGGGTACGGTGGGGATGGGGGTGGTCGCATTCGTAGGCACGGCGGCTGCGCGGATGGTGACGCCGGCTTCGGAGTATTGGCTACTGACGTGGATGGCGACGGCTTGCTCGGCGCTGGCGTGCGGATTGGGTGCGATGCTGACGAAGGCGCGGCAGGTAAACGAGTCGGTACTGGATAGTCCTGGAAGGCGCTTTGGGCTTGGCTTGATACCGACCTTGTTTGCCGGCGTGGTGTTGACTGCGGTGTTTTTCATGCAAGGGAATTACAGCTTTTTACCGGGCATGTGGCTTTTGTTGTACGGCGCGGGCGTGATCACGGCGGGCGCGTATTCGGTGCGCATCGTTCCGGTAATGGGTGCGTGCTTTATGGTCCTTGGCGTTGCGGCGTTTTTTTCTCCGGTGGCTTGGGGCGATTGGTACATGGCGGCAGGCTTTGGCGGGCTACAGATAATCTTTGGGGCGATTATCGCGAGGAAACACGGTGGCTAAGCAAAATACAGCAAAACGCGCGGACCACACGCAGCACGTTGCGGCGCGTGAGGAATCGGTCGACGCGACGGCGTTTGACCGCGTGATCCATGAACGGTTGCGTCTTGCGATCGTGAGCGCGTTGGCGGTGAATGAGGGGATGTCTTTCAACGAACTGCGGCGTATCTTGCGCACGACAGATGGAAACCTGAGCGTACACGCGCGGAAGTTGGAAGAGGCGGGATACATTACGTGTACGAAGTCGTTTGAAGGGCGGATACCTAAGACGGAGTTTAAGATTACGGAAGTTGGGCGAAAGACGCTGGAAAAATACCTCGCGCATATGGAGGCGCTGATTCGGCGTGTGCGGGAGGGGTGACTTTGCTGGGACGACTGGGAATGATGGGAGCATGGGAAGCATGGGATAGGGAAACGATTTGATGGTGAAACGTTTCTCTTTTTTTGTGTATTTACTTTGTATTGTAAAGTACTTGTTGTGTGTGTTGTGGAATGAAAGGTTTGGCTGTTGTGGGAGATTTCGCCATGCGATTGGCATCGGTCCCGTTTCCGCAGACTGGAATACATGTCGCAATCATTATGGATGGCAATGGTCGGTGGGCGCTGGCGCACACGCATGAGCGTAGCGATGGACACCGCGCGGGCGCGGACAATGTGCGGCGCATCGTGGAAGCGGCCCCCGGGCTTGGCATTCGCGCGTTGACGTTGTACGCGTTTTCGCGCGACAACTGGTCGCGTCCGCAAGGTGAAGTGAACAACATCATGGCGCTGTTGCGCGCGTTTCTGGAGTCGGAAGGCGAACGATGTAAACGCGAGGGCGTGCGGATTCAAGTTATCGGATCGCGGGACAAGCTCGAATACAGTCTCGTACGGAGCATTGCGGCGGCGGAACGGCAAACGGCGCGCGGTACGCGGCTCGACCTTCGCATCGCGCTTAACTATTCGTCGCGCGATTCGATTCTGGCGGCGGCGCGGCGCTGTCTATTGTCAAACAAAAGCGAGGCGCGCAAGGTATCCGATTTTCTTGCGGGCGATGGGCGGCGCGCGGGCGTGCCCGATGTGGACTTGCTGATTCGAACGGGTGGCGAGAAACGGCTGAGCGATTTTTTGTTGTGGGAATGCGCGTACGCGGAATTGTACTTCACACCGACTCTTTGGCCGGATTTTTCGCCGCGCGATTTGGAAGCGGCGATTGCCGAATTTAAACACAGAGAACGCCGCTTTGGAAATATAGGCAAGAGCTCCACATCAACCCAGGAGTACTGGCTGCGATGATCACGTCAAACGTACGCTACATTGCCGGCACGCTCCTGATATTGGCAGCACTTCTATCGCCGGTCATTTTCTGCACAGCAGGGTGGTTCGGCCAACGCGTGCCGAATGTGTCATCGCCCCGTGGTTGGTACCGGGTGGCGTTGTATTGGGCGGGCTTATGTGGAATTGTTGCAGACGTGTTCTGTGTTTGCCTCGCTGCGATTCATGCGTCCGGTGCTCGCATTGATTTGGGGAAGTTCGATCAGGTTGATACGGGGATTCTCACAGGCGTTCCGACGGTGCTCTTGTTTGTGGTTGGTGTATTGGCCACGGCGGTATGCGTCGCGCTATTGATAGTGCCAAGGCAGGCTGCGCGGAAGTATTGGTTGCGATGATCGATATCTGCGTGTGGCATCGTTGTGGCGAGCGTATCGCCCGGAATAGAAAGGCGAGTTTGCGATGAATTACGCGACGGATCCGATGGTGCGATGTATCACCATTTCATTACTTCTCGGTCTTGTTGCGGACTTGATGTTGCGCGTTAGCCCATGGGGCCTGAATGTCTTCGCGTTTGTGGCGTGTTTCGCATTGGGCATCGTGGCGCTGGCCCCTTCGCAGCGAAAGATCTGGGCGCTCCTAATTTCAATGTTTGGAGCTTTCTTCATCTGGCGCGATTCGCCTGTACTAAAGGCGCTGGACTTGCTTTCGGCAATCACCGTTGCGGTCGTAATCGCATTGCCGCATGCGGCACAGCGCGTTTCGCGAACAGCCTTCGTTCAATATGCCGGCGCTGCATGTGACGCCGTGATTGGCATGAGTGCCGGCCTGTCGCAGGCATTGCACGATATTGCGGCTCGCGTTTGGTCGGGCACTGCCAGTCCGGAAACGCGGACCCATTGGATTCGCTTCGGCACAAACGGCGCCATTGGACTCTGTATCGCCTTTCCATTGGTCTTTGTGTTTGGGGTACTTTTCGCGTCGGCTGATTTTGCGTTTCGCAGTTTTATATCGCATTTCTTCGAAGTGAAGTGGGACTCGGTCATCAAGCACGGTCTTACCGTAACTATTGTTGCCTGGCTTTGTGGGGGATTTCTTCATGTTGTTATGACAGACGCGCGCGCGGGCTTTCCACTTGAGCGCACCGCTGCCGCCATTCGACTCGACGGATTGTCGGTATCCATTCCTTTGGTTCTACTGAATGGTCTATTTGGGCTCTTCATTGCGATCCAGTTCAGATACTTCTTTGGTGACGACTCGTTAGTTGCTAATTTGGAGGGACCGACCTATTCCGAGTATGCGCGCCAAGGTTTCTTTCAACTCGTCGCCGTTGCAGTGCTTGCGCTGTTGGTGCTGTATGCGGGCGATTGGCTCCAACGAGACGCGGACTCAAAACTGCGCGCATGGTTTCGAGGTCTTGCGATGTTGCTGATTGCGTTCGTGTATCTTGTGATGGCGAGCGCTTTTCATCGCATGTACTTATATTATGACGCCTATGGTTTGACGCAATTGCGACTTTACACGACGGCGTTCATGCTTTGGCTGGCAGTTGTGCTCGTTGCGTTCTGCGGTACTGTCTTGTGGGGAAATCGCAATCGGTTTGTGATGATCGCGTTTTCCCTTGGGTGGGGTGCAGTGGTAGCGCTTCACGTTGCGAATCCAGATGGAATAATTGTGCGCGCTAACGCCGCACGCGCCAATGCGGGCGCGTCATTTGATGCTAATTATCATAGCCGGTTAAGCACGGATGCCGCGCCAGCCTTAACAGGTTCTACCGACATTGGGAACGTGCGCGTTGCGCGTGAGCGGATGAAGAGCAAGTTATCAGAACAGACTTCCGATTGGCGCACATGGAATTGGTCGCGATATCGGGCACGAGAACTTTTCGAGTCGGCCGAGTGAGCGCCGCGGGGCCTTGATCAAAGTCACGGGCACGGGTGCGATACTTTGTTTCACCCGTGCCCGTGTCATTCATCGAAGCTCGTCGTACTCATGCGCGTATCGTCACGAATTTGGAATCAACCACACCTCCGCGACTTGGCAACCTCGGTTTAGGGGACGATGTCGAAGTTCTTCTGGTTTGTCCGGGCTGATCTGCCATTCGAGATCGAGGATTCCATCGCTGGTGGTTTCGGCGGGTACTTCGAATTCGATTGGCCAAGGAGTTTCGGGTTGCGGCAAGTAGTCATGCACAATGTGCGTACCGTCGGCGGTGAGCTTCATGGTTGGCTTGAAACGTCCTGCATAGGATACGCGGATGCGGTATTTCTTCGTCTTATCCAAACTGTCGTAGTGCATGCGCAACGGTGTTTTGTAGAGCGTCGTTGCCTGGTCCAACCATGACAAGCGGTCGTTAGTGATTGCGCGCGTTACTTTGTCGATACCGAATCCGTATTCGCACTGTGGGGAGTCAACGTATCCCGGATCGTCTTTCCATTCGCGCTGATGTACGAGGCGGGGCTGTTTTTGTGGATTGCCGAGGTCGTCATAGAAGCCGCCAGGTCCGGGATTTTCCCAATTGACGATGGAATCGATTCTCGCGAGGCGTTCCGCGTTGTCAGAAAGTTTGAGCAATTCATCGAACTGCTTTTCCAGCCATCGACGGTTGTTCAGCGGATAGTCCAAGGTGTCCAACACAGCGCCGCGCTCGGGCCCGCTGGCGTAGTAGGGCGGATCTACGCTCAGTTGCATTCCGATTGTTTTGAAGAGCATGGCGCAGAGCTTTTCGATTTCGGCGCGGTGCTCCGGTGCCGGTTTTTTCCCATCGATTTGCGCGAGCGATTCGCGGGCGGCGCTGATTGCTTTATCCACGCCATCCTGTTTTGCGCGCGCCAAGGCCTTGTATGCGTCCGTTTCATATTTCATTTCTTGGGCAACTTTTATTTTGAGGTAGGCATCGTAGTGCGCGCGCATGAGGTACATCTGCAGGCGCCAGTTGGATTCGATTTTTGCGCCGCTGCGAGCCGCAATATTTTTCCAATGATCGAGTGTTTTGGCGATACCGTCGTTGCTGGCGATAGGGCCACGCCAGTTTTGTTCGAGCATGAGCAGACCCTGCGCCACGGCATCCGATTCGGTTTCACCGAAAAATACTTTTCCGTAATCGTGAAGAATGGTTTCGAGCGGCGTTTCAGGATCCCACCCGAGAGTGGTCCAGATAAATTTGTTGAGATCGTCATTCACACCTTCGGAATAGGAGATCGAATTAGGGATGTATTTCGCATAGTGGTTAAAGATGTGATAGGTGTCCTGCGGGCGTGGATTCGGCGCTTCGCGGTTGAGCCCGTGCGCGAAGGCGCGGTCCCATTCGGGGATCGGATATTGGCAGCGCACGTTGTGCGTGATATCGCCGTAATAGCGAATGGGATACTCGGAGGGAGTGCGTTCACGCATTTCGATCGGATCGAGTTTGGTCCATGGCCCGTACACCACACCGGTCAACCATTTCGGTTTTTGCTTTTGCAGATAGTCAAACAAGAAATCGTTTTCGTCGAATTCGAATGTTTGGTTCGATACCCACAGTGTGGCGTTCGGAATAATTTCATTTATGACGGGCCGAAGCTTTTCGAGGAAGGGCATCAGAATGGGTGCGGGGGTCAGGCCGCCATCGCCGCCGGGGACGAATACGGCGTCGAGTCCTTTGAATTGATTGAGCAGAACGCGCCAGTCTTGAAGGTGTTCTTGAGCTTGGCGGGGATCGGAAAGGTCCACTCTGGTTGGGATTTCCTGCCAAATCCATGAATCGAGATTGTATTTGTCATACAGTGCGATCAGTTCGCCGGTCATTTCCCAGGTGGACTTTTTCATGTGGGGGCCGCGCTCGTGTTCGGCGAGTGATGGCGTGAACTCGATGGCGTTGCCGCCGAAGATGGCCTGATCCCGCAGGTATTGTTCGTATTGCGCAACAGACCATGCGTCGTACGCGTTTGGTGTATTGCGGTAACCGATTTGGTGGCCGCGGATGGGCGCATGCGGCGCGGTGGCGATGCGGACGGATTCGTCGATAGAGATTCTTTTATCCGCGAGGTGAAGGAGGCGAATCATGCGCCCCGCAGCGAAAAGCACGCCGCGGTCTGGGTGGCCCGTCAAGACGATGGTGGTGGATGAGCCGGTCTTTTGACTCCAGATTGCGTAAGCTTCCTTAGTGTCTGGAGCCGATAGTCCATCGGGCAGCGCGACTCCGAATGAGTTCAGCGCGTCGGATTGGACCAACAATATCATCGGGTCGGGACCGGTCGGCAACTTGTTGCTGATAGGCAATCGCAGCCCTGTGCGAAGTTCGATTTCGTCGGCAAGGAAGTCGGCGTATACGTCGTGTTCGCTTTTTGGTGCGACGATCGTGGCGTTTGTTAAATCAATTTCCGCGGCCGCGGCGACAGTCGCGAGCATGGCAAGACAAATTGAGATGATTCGTTTCATGACGGTCCCCTGTCCCCCTTAGTGATATGAACGAGGGCACGGGCCGCAACGTTTTGTTGCAACCCGTGCCCTGGTGTCTAAGCGTCCGTTGCGCACATGTCCGAACTATTACGAATTCGGTATCAGCCACACCTCGGCGACTTGCGGGCCGCGGCCCTCGGTTTTTTTCCAGCGGAGCTCGAGGGTGCCGTCTTTGGTAGCTTCCGCGGGGATTTTGAATTCAACTACCTCTGGCGGGTCGGTGAATTTCACGGGGCCGTGGACTTCGTATTTGTCGTCGGCGGTGAGGGTCATCGTCGATTTGAAGCGGCCGGTGTAGACAGCGCGCAGGGTGTAGGTCGTTGACGGATCCAAATTTTCATATTTCATTTGCAGGTCCGCGCGGAACAAGGTCTGCGCTTGATCGAGCCAGGAGAGACGCGGGGGAATGGTGCCTGCGGGCGGCGCGTCGGCTTTTGGTTCGAGCTGGCCGGGGTCTTGCGGAACGCGCGGGTCGCGTTGGAATTCGTCTTGCGCGGTGTAGACGTAACCGGGGTCGTCTTCCCATTTGTTCGCGATGACGAGGTGCGGTTCTTTGCGGCCGTTGCCGAGATCGTCATAGAGTGTCCCGGGGACGGGCTTTTCCCAGTTGATCAATTTGTTGATGCGATCGAGTTTCACCTGCTCGTCTTTTTCGTGGAAGATTTCGAGGAAGTGACCCTGCAGCCAGTAACGGTCGTTGAGCGGGCGGTCGAGCCCTTCGAGGATTGCGCCGCGCTCGGCGCCACTGGCTTTGTATTTTTCGACGTGCAGTTGCATGCCGATGCTGTCGAAGAGTTCCTGGCCGAGTTGTTCGATCCGCTTCTTGAGTTCGGGTGCTGGCGGATTGTGATCGGGCGTGGAGAGGGCCATGATGGCTGCTTCCATCGCGTCGTTCGCACCGACTTCGCCGGCTTTTGCGAGGGCGTTGTATGCACCTTTTTCCGCTTTCATTTCGGCGAGGAGGCGCGCCTTCTGATAGGCGTCGTAGTAGGCGCGCATGAGGCATTGTTGCAGGCGCCAGTTTTCTTTCAGGGCTTTTGCATCGCAGCGTTTTTCGACGCCCTGCCAGAGTGCGAGGTTCTTGTCGACGGATTTGTTATCCGCGAGGGCGCCTTTCCAGTTTTCTTCCTGGCCCAGCAGGCCTTCGGCGGTTTCATTGGCGAAGTCCGCGCCGATGAAGAAGCGGCCGTAGTCTTTCAGGATTTCGGTGATGTCGGCTTTCGGGTCCCAGCCGACCATCGACCAGATGATTTTGTTTACGTCGTCGTTCACGCCGTCGGAGTAGGTGACGAAGCCTTCGCTGTCGGCGAGTTCACCGTTGTGGATGTGCGCCTGCGCGATGGGGCGCGGGTTTGCCGGTTCGCGGCCGAGGGTGTGGGCGAAGACGCGATCCCAGCGCGGCACGGGGTATTGGCAGCGCACGGTGTGCGTGATGTCCGGGTAGGTGCGGACGCGGAATTCTTTGGGGGTGTGTTTGCGGATTTCTTTCAGGTCCATCTTCGCCCAGGGGCCGAAGATGACGCCGGTGAACCATTTTGGTTTTTCGGTGGCGAGATAGTTGAAGAAGAATTCGCTGTCTTCATCTTCGAAGCCTTGCGTGGAAACCCAGAGTTCACACGTGGGATGCACTTCGTGCAGTACGGCCGCGAGCTTTTCCATGAAGGGCATGAGGTATTTCGGCAGTGTGTCGCCGGGATCGCCGCCGGGGATGAAGAGCGCGTCGAGCACGGGGAGTTGCTTGAAGACTTCACGACTGCGCGCGAGTTCGGATTCGGCGAGTTTTGGATCGGAGACGTCACCTTTAAGCGCGTGCCATGCCCACACGTCGATGCCGTAGGAGTGGATGATGTGGCAGAGTTTTTCGTTCATCTCCGTCGCCGTCATTTTCATAACGGGACTTTCTTTTGGTGTCGCGTCAAAATCGGGGATCAGTTCGATTGCGTTGTTGCCGAAGATGATGAGTTCGCGGATGTGCTGGTCGAACTGTTTTTCGTCCCAGGCGTCCCAGGTGTTATTTGCGTTGCGGTAGCCGAGTTGCTGGCCGCGGATGCGATCGACTGGCGCTCCGGCGTAGCGCAGAGGAGCGGGGAGCGTGATTTTGCCGGGGCGCATTTCGAGTTTGCGGAGGAGGTGGCCGACACCGAACATTACCCCGCGTGGGTCGTGGCCTGCGATCCAGACTTGGTTGTTGTTCGCGCCGGCTTGCCAGATGGCGTAGCCTTCCGCTTTGTCCGGAATGGTCAGGCCTTCGGCGGGTTTGCCGTTGAGCTTGGCGAGGTCTCTTGCGAGCACGGCGACGATCGCGGGCGCGTCGCCTGCGGGTACGGCTGCAGTTTCTGCGAACTTGGTCCCGCTGCGTTTCTCAACTTCTTCGATCAATACGGTCACGGCTTTCCCTATGACAGAATCGTCGCTACCGCGGATGACGACGGATTTTGTGATGTCTACATTTTGCGCCGAGGCCGCGAGCGGGATCGCCAACCCCCACGCACACGCGATGGCGAATAATCGCGACGAAAAATTCATGTTAGAGTCCCCTCTCAAGGTATTTTGAGAATGAAGTTGTACGAATTAGTTCAAAGGATGCCGACAACGAATGCCGGCAAAGCGAGCGAAATCTCGATCCGCCGTAATCATTTCGGCCCCATGTTCCTGGGCCAAGGCGGCAATGTATGCATCGGTAATCGTGTTGCCCTTAGCGCCTGCGTTGCGCGCCAATTCTTTGAACAATGTCCAGTGGCGCTTACCGGGCGCCACCACGAGAACATACTCCTGTTCGCGCATGTAATCACAGAAGTCCAGTGCATCGGCCAATTTACTTGGTTTGGCAAAAATCTTCGGATGTGTAGTCACCCGGACTACACTCGCCAAAACAAATTCGGCCACCCCGACGACTGGTTCTTCTTCTAGTACTCGATCCAGCCATGAACGATATTCGACGTGAGATTCTGCATCCTGGCGAAACGCATATACCAGCACATTCACATTAAGCAAAATCATTCGAGCCCGTCCATACGGTCGAGGAGCGAGGAGGTGTTGTCCAAATCAACTCCTGGAAGGACGCCGCCTGAGCCGTCCACTGGCATGGGCCGTCGTGGCTTCTTCCGAGCTGCCGGATCCTTGTGAAGAAGGTGGCGCAAGGCATCTTCCACGACCGATGTGAGGGACCGGTTCGTTTCAGCAGCGCGAAGCTTTGCTTGTTGCAAAAGTTGGTCATTTATATCGATTGTAGTTCTCATGCATAAAGGCATATAGGCGGAGCATAATGATGTCAATTCGGTCTGCGAGGGCTATTGCGCTTCCCCGCCGCCGCTACCTCCAGCTTCGAGTACTTTCAGAACGGCAGTTTGTCCGCCTGTCTTGGCTACGTCGATAGGGGTTTGGCCGAAGTCGTCGGGAGCGTTGACGTCGCAGCCGCTTTCGACGAGGAACTGGGCGATGTCTGCTTTGCCTTCGGCAGCGGCGACGTGGAGCGGGGTCTGCCCGCCCACTCCCGGAGCAGTAAGGGTTGCAGGATCGCCGGCAACTATCTCTTGCACTTTGGCCAAATTGCCTTGCTGAATGTACTCGTAGATTTGTTCCTCAGCCGGCAAATCCTCTACGGCGAAAGTTGGTTTTACAGCTTCGGATTTGGATTTATCGCAGCCAGTCGCGATAAGAGCCGCGCAAACTGCGATTGTGAAAATAAAACTACGTCGGAACATTACTGACTCCTCCAGCAGGTAATAGTTTTCTCGTGCGTATTGGAATTTGGCGCGGTTAAAACTTAACTGAGATCCCCCAAAGAAAAGAGCTATGAGCGATGTAGTGCTGCAATTGCTCATAGGTTTCGAAGGTCTATTGCGCCGCATTCACAATCAACCTCTACATTTCCTATACGAAGGGGTGCCGGGCTGTTTGATGGCCCGGCACCCCCGGTACTGCTTAGTCTGTCAACATAACTTCACGCTATTCGGGTAAGACCCGGGTTTACGGGAAGTCCAAGGTCGGATAGCCTGCGGGGCGTATGAACGAGTGTTCATTCACCGGCCAGGTGTGGCCACCCGACGTGCGGAACTTCGCCCATTCCACGTGACCATCCATGTACAGGATGTTCACACCACCGGGAAGGTGGTTGAAGCGGGGCACGCCGTCGAAGGTGCTGATACCCGTGTTGTAGGCGCGGTTTTCGTCCCACTGCACAACCGTATCTGACTGCGCGGTGTTCGACGCGGCCGGATTGTTGATGTCGGTGACGGCGAAACGTTCGATACCTTCACGAAGTCGCGGAAGCGAAACGGAGGCGCCGGACGGCAAATTGTAGGTCTTGGACTCGTTGCGCTGACTCCAGCGCATGTGGGTTGCACCGCCTGGCGGAACGCAAGCCGCACAACCTGGGGCGTAAGGATTGCGGTTCTGCATGATGTTGCCGATAGCGACGTGGTCCAGAAGGCCATCATTACCCGGCTTACCCATCTGGCTGGACGGGATGAAATAACCGGTGTAGTAATAGGCGCGCATGTCCGTGTAGCCCATCAGCGGGATATCCGTGTGCGGATAGGGCGTGCAGCCGTTCGGGTTGGTGTCGCAGTTGACGCCATCGCGCGCTGCGTTGCCGTTCAAGCCATGCGACGGATCGCGACCGAAGCAGGGATTGTCCGTCTCACCCAGCGTGTTGGCTTCCGTGATGACCACGGCAGAGCATGCCGCCATGACGTTGCGGGCCTTGGTAAAATCGGTCCGCGAATACAGGGAAGTACGTGCCGCGGAGGGGCATTGCCCGACCTTCACGTCCGAGAGGTATTCGGGATAGATCTGCCACCAGTTCATGTAGGGCACCAAGCGCTGGTTACCTGCGACGTACGCAGAGCTTGCGAACGGGTTGATGCTCGGCAGGGGCCACTTTTCGCCATCGCTTTCGCCGGAGAACATCTTGTAGACAATTCCCAATTGCTTGAGATTGTTTTGGCAGGAGGAGCGGCGAGCAGCTTCGCGCGCCCGCGCCAGTGCCGGAAGGAGTATGGCCGCGAGGATCGCGATGATCGCGATCACGACCAACAGTTCAATGAGGGTAAACCCTCGGGACTTCTCTCTCGTCATCATCAATCTCCCCAACGTATTTCGTGTATTGCACACGATAGTTTTCCGCACCGGCACCCCAATAATTGCCGGCTTGGACAAGACTCCACAAAAGATACTTGAGACTATGATTGCTAGAGACTACTCCGAGCGAAGTATTACGTGGTGTATTGCCCCGGCGGCCCTCCTTCCGACCCTGAACAGGAATGATCGCGAAACTTCCAACCCAAGAAGTTTATCTAACGCGCGCCTGATGATGTCCCAATATATCCCGAATGTTTGTGGTTGGCAAGGACTTTTTTTATTTTCAGATTTTGCGCGGATTTTCGCAGTTTGAGGCAGTAAAACGGGGAGGGAGAAAGGTAGATTTTGTGGGGTTGTTTGCGCGGCGCGGGAAGGGAAACATCGAATTTTCATAGGAAACAGTGGCATAGTCACATTGAATGTGCACAATATCTTAAATAGAAGCAAGCCATAGTAAAATATTGACTGTTCGTCATGGAAAATTGTGGAATATGTACTAAATTGTCAATCAATTTATTGTTTCGGTGGATTCACTGTAGACCGTTGGCCGCGCGCGATAGAACGATCCAGTCCGGGGCCGTGATGAAACCATAAACGTCCCGTTACACTGACGCGTTGGCCGGGGGCGGCGTCTGGTAGTACAGGGTCAGAATGCATGCAGGGGCACTTCTCATTTCCCCATACGCGGCCGCAGCGTTCGAAAGAGACGAGGATGTTGCGTTCTCCATCGGGCAATTCAGTTACGGCAACGCTGCCAGTGAATTGTTTGTTCTGGCTGGTTTGCTGGTCGAAACCCTTCATGCCTTTCAGCATGGCGCAGATTTGGGTGCGCAGGCCGGTGAGCGATTTATCGGTGCCGTTTTCTAGCCAGAGTTCGAGGTCAACGGCTTCATTCGCGGGGAGTATGCGCGCGCCGAATCGGACTTTGTTGGGTAAGGTCCATGCGTTTTCGAGCGCGCCATTGGGGAGTAGTTCCCATTCGTTGTCGTCGATGGGTGTGTGTTGTTTGTCCCAGACGGTTTGCACGTGGGTGTGGGCGAGGAAGAGGAGGCCGTCTTCCTTGCTGAAGATGGCTTCGGGTATGTCGAGGACGACGTAGTTGGCGTCGTTTCCAGTTTCCTTATCGAGGTCCCACGGCGAGAATATACTCACCTTTGTGCCGCGCAAGGGCGCTACCGCGCCATCGAGAAAGCCGATGCGGGGGTGGCGTCCGCCGGGATAGGGCAGCACCACAATGCGATCTTTTTTTGTAGGTTGCGGCCAAGCGATCGGATCTTTTTCGAATGCAGGCATGCGGGCTGTTAGCGTGTTGAGCGGCCAATCGAATACCGTGGCGATTTCTTCTTCGGTGTATTTGTGATGTTGCATGACGTTTAACCAGAAGGCGGGATTGGCGCGGGTGGACATCACGGTTAATGGAAGGTCGATTGGTTGCGGGGTGTAGTGAACGGAAGTCATCGCGTCTTTGATTGGCGCTGCGGGATCGACGTAGCGCGCGAGATCGCGCATGGCGATGACGTTGAAGTTGTTTTGTTTGAGGTAGTCCATGTATTCGCGGAAGCGTTCGGGGGGCGTGTGGACCCAGGGGTGCGCGATGTCGGGCACGCCGTGGAATTGGACGACAGCGATTTTGCCGTCGCGGGCGCGATCGACGACGGCTTTGAAGTTGTCAAGCGTCCACGAGGGATACGCGTCGCCAGCGGATGGAATCAAAAGCGGATCGTATGCAGCGATGTCGTATAACGGGCCGAGTTTGATTTCGCCGTAGGGGATTTCGGGTTGCATGCCGCGGCGGGCGATGGTGTAACCGCATTTTTTCAGTATGGCCGCGCCTTCAGGAGAAAAGGTGTTGCCGCACCAGGCGAAGCTGGTGGGTTTGGGTACGCCAACTTTTTTTAATTCTTGTTCGACGAGAAAGATTTGGCCTTCAAGGCGCGCGGCGATTTTGGGATTGCCGAAGTTGGGGTGGCTCCAACTGTGGTTGCCGATCTCGAAGCCCATTTGATGGAGTTCGGCGATGTCTTGCCAGGTCATGAAATTTGCGGTGTCGGACATCCAGAGTGCGGTGACGAAGAAGGTGGCGTTGTAACCGTAGTCTTTGAGCAGGGGGCCGACGAAGGTGCGGTGCGATTTCACCGCGTCGTCGAAGGTGAGGACGACTGTTTTGTCGGGGATGGGTTCGGCGGCGTTGGAGTAGTGGGCCAGAATCGAGCAGAAAAGAAGCGAAGTAAAAAGTACGCGCATGGCAAGGCTCCCCATCGTAGGGAATCATTTTGGCGGGGGCGGTGGGGAAGTGCAAACAACGGGGACACGGGGAAGTGGTTGGCCGACGCAATGGACGTTATGGAGTTGATGGACGGAATAGACTTTTTGAATGTTTGTTCTTATGCGCACTCGGTTTTGGAAGGGTGTTTGTGAAGCGGATATGCGCCGGAACGGTGAGGGGCCGAATTCCCATTCGGCTCTACGTTGCGCATCTGAAATATTGCAGATACGCCAACGCCCGGCTTCCGCGCCGGGCGTTGGGGTGTGGTCTGGCGTTTTCTCCCAAGACCGCCCGGCGCGGAGACCGGGCGCTACAAATTACACACTTGCCGCGTTCCAGGTGAGGACGTAGATCGAACACGGGTTCAATGTGGCGTAGTGGTATTGCTTGAGACGCGAGACTGTCGCAGACGTGATCTTCACGACTTCGGAAGTTTCGTTGTCGTCGTGGATGCTGGGCGACTGCATGCGGTATTCCTTCGCGGCGCCGCTGGGCAGACTTGGGAGTGCAAGGCGCACGCGTTTCGCGTCTTTCAGGCTGAGGTTGAAGACCACGACGCCGTAGGACGAACCGTCTTTGAACGCATACGACTGCAAGTGATCGACGGTCGTCGGTGCGTAGATGCTGTTCAATGCGGCTTGCGTCCAATTGGATTTGATGCCGCTGTGGACGGTCTGGATCATGTCGCCTTTGATGGCTTTGTTGGCGACTTCCATGCCGAGCCATGTCGGGCGTTTGCGGCCGGTGAGGTTGAGGTCGCGCAGGCAACCCCAAATGCGGACTTGTTCGCCGTTGCCACGGTTGAAGGAGAACTGAAGCGCCTGGAATGCGCATTGTTCGCGAGCGGCGAATTGCTTCATGTATTCGAGCATGAAGAGCGGCATGGAGACGCCGCCGGCGTGGCTGGTGACAAAGTCGTTGCGGATGTCGAGTGGGACATCGCCGCCGGTAGTGTGGAAGTTGATTTCGTAGATGGACATGTTGGTGCCGTTGCCGCCAGCGTTCAAGTAGTTCTTGCTGTGGCGCATGTTGCCTTGGGCGCATTCGTAGAACGGTTTGGCCAATAGCGGCGCGAAGATTTCGTCATCGCTATTCCACGAGGTCGAAAGCGAACCGAAGTACGGTGCGACCGCGACGGTGTTGTGATTCGTGCTGAAGTTTTCGATTTCTTCCTGGCGTCCCGGCCAACCGACCTGACCGCCGATGATGAAATTGATCTTAGAACCGTCGAAGTATTGACCTTCCTTCATGAAACCGAAGCGTTCGTGCGACATTGAGGCAAGGCGTTCGCCGCCGAGTGCGGACGCGCCAAAGAAGGGATCGCTGCCTGAGCCTGCGCCCCACATTTCATTACCCCATTCGAGGTGAATCGTGCTGAACACCGTGCTCCAGGGTTCGGTCTGGCCGAGGTACTTGCGGTAGTCGGCATAAGGGTGCGCGCCGTCGGCCGGTGCGAAGAGGTATTCGGTCAGGTTAAGCATTTCATCGCGGGTCCAGATCGGCGGGATGACGTACCAGGGTTCGGTGCCGACTTCTTTGCAGAGTTCGAGGAACTCGTGGAGCGAGTAGCTGAAGTCGCCGGCGTTGCGGTGGTGCGGGCGCCAGCCGAGGGTCTTGCGCGCGAAGGGTTCTGCGAGCTGGTTGTCGAGGCTCGAGCCGAGTTGGTTGCCCCAATCGCGCAGGACGCCGGGCTGGAGTTCTTTTAACTTGCTGACGAGCGCGTCGTTGAACGCGGTCGGGTTAGTTTGTTTTTTGTTGAGTTCGATGTCATCCAACCATGCGATGTCGCCGGTGAGCGAATAGACCTTGAGCACCAGGAGCGGATGATACTCTTCGCGGGTGTAGTCTTTGCGCTTGTCGAGGCCGACGGGGATGACTTTGTTAAATTCGAAGAACTTCCAGCTCGTGTTGAGCTGGCAGGTTTCGTTGAAGAAGGTGCCTTCACCTTCGCGGCGGAATTCGACGCGGATTTGCGACGTGTTGCTGGAACCGCGGGCCCAGAAGCTGAGGTGCCACTCGCCTTCGACAATCTGCATCTTGGTGGAGTCGAGGTCGCTGTCACGCCAAAAGCTATCCATATATAAAGAATATGAGGGTTGCCAGGATTCGGCCTGCGGACGAACGATGTACGACTGTGTACCGGGGCTGCCGGGGCGCACGGAAGTGGTATCGACCGCGTCGGTGTCCATATCGGGGTAACTGGAGATACCGGGGAGGACTTTGCGCGCGGACACGACATCGAGGTATGCGGGTTCGACGCCGTTATCTGCCATTTCAAAGGAGTAGCGGCGATCGGCAGTATGGTCGAAGTGTGCGATTTCGCCGGTACGGCCTTTTGATGCGCCGAACATGACTTCATAGGTGCCGCCGTCCCAGAAACCGACGGGTTGGCCGATGCCCCAGTTGTCCACGTTCCATTCGGTGTCCCAGAACTCTTGGTTAAAGACCGTGCCAGTCGAGTCGCCGCTTGTGTGGAAGATCGTGCCGTACTCGCCGGATTCGAAGCCGGGGTTTGGGATGATGTTTTTCATCATCTGCGAGGATCCGTAGATGTCGCGGGCGCCGAGGTTCATACCGAGGCGTTTGGCATCGGGGAGCACGACGGTGTCGCGGACGCTTATATAAGTGACTGTCAGCGCTTTTGCGTTTCTGTCATTCTGGCCCGGCAGGTTATTGTTGAAGCCTTTGTCGCTTTGACGGTTTTCCGTCGCCTGCTGAGCGTTAGAAACAAGGGTCAATTGCGATGAGGAGTTACTGCCTACGGCGGCGGATTTTGCGTCGGATTTGCTGTAGGAAGAATCTTGTTTTGCTTGTCCGTAAGCACTTACAGAGGAGGCGAGAAGTCCTACAAGTAACAGCAGCACGCTTAGATTGGTTTTGTTAGCACGGTCCATATTAGGTCCTCCCCCTACACTCTTCGTGAAAGCACAACACATGAATCGTGCCAGTAAATCTGGCACAAAATTCAATAATTTCTCTCTTATTCAAGTCTGAGCGATTTGCTTTGCTCCTACAAGGAAGCCCAGCGCGTTGCACTACAAGGGTTAGTGCGGGGTGAGCGGGGTTTTGTCAGGTTTGACAAACAAGTCACCAAGGGAGCAAATGCTAAAATTGGCGAACGGGTGTCTACAATACTTGTATTGAATTGTCATGTTTTGGGCTATATTGCACCTAGAACGTCTTATTTTATTGCACTTAAGTACAGATTCTGTACGCCTATCATCCTTGGAAGTGCAGGTAATCAATTGACAAAAAATATTGGCTTGCATCTTGCAAAAGACACTTGAAGACTCTGCATCGGGACCAGAGTGGCGCTTGGATCGTGGATGGCCGTCCCCCGCCTTTGCTCGACGGCGTGACAGTATCGTCTTGGCTGTGAGACGTATCTGTTCGGCTGGGCCCACGGAAAAGCAGTTAATCATTGACGAAACCGGGGTAAAGCCCTGGCAGGAGGGGTCTGCCTTGTCGCCGCAGCGGCGAGAGTGGCAGCCGACAATGCAAGGTAGAGAGGGAACAACAATGCGATCGATCGGTTTAGGACGGGCAAGAGGGCTGCTTTGCGGATTGGCAGTCTGTCTAATGTTCGCCAATATTCAGGCCTTCGCGGTGGAAGACGCCTACCTTGTCCGGGACATCCTGTCCGGCACGGGCAGTTCGAGTCCCTCTGGGATCACGGTGATGGGTTCGCACGTCTATTTCAGTGCGGCCGCCACCGGTACGAACACGGAATTGTGGCGGAGTGACGGCACGAATGCGGGGACTGTGCTTGTCCAGGAAATTCGGGCAGGCAATACCGGGTCAGGTCCGAATGGGTTCGCGACGAACGGCACCTTTTTATTTTTCGAGGCCAATGACGGCACCAACGGGATGGACGGTTACGTAAGCAACGGTAACGTTGGCAATTTTACGCTTCTGAATGTGCGGCCTGGTGGAACGGATGCGGCTATCGCCAATCCGACGCCTGCGGGAACGCGGATATATTTCACTGCGAATGACGGAAGTTCGGGGACGGAGCTTTGGTCAACTGATGGGGCGACGGCTGTAGAGGTCGATATTCGAGCCGGTGCAAATTCCTCCACTCCTAATGCATTAACGGCGTTCGGCAATCTTGTTGTTTTTGAGTGCAATAACGGGAGCGCCGGGGTCGAGCCGTATGTGAGTAACGGTACGGCGGTTGGCACATTTATTTTGGCCAACATTCAAAGCGGTGGTAACAGCTCCGACCCGACTGAATTCGAGTATGTGCCGGCCCTGGGTGTTGTATTTTTCGACGCAGATGCGGCGGGTGCGGTTGGCCGCGAGCTTTACATGACGAATGGCACTGCCGTGGGGACGGTGCTTGTTGAGAATTTAAACACCGGCGGTGGCGGCGGAAACGACTCGAACCCGCAGGACATGGTCAGTGCGCTGGGCAAGTTGTTTTTCTCGGCAGATGACGGTAGCGGGCAGGAGCCGTGGGTAAGCGATGGCACGCCCGCAGGTACCTTCGAGCTGTCGAATATTCAAACGGGTGGTACGAGTTCAAATCCAAATGGGTTTACTGAAGTTAATGGTCAGGTCTTTTTCGCGGCGGACGGATCGAACGGTATTGAGTTGTATGTGACCGATGGCACCGGTGCAGGGACGCAACTTGTTGAAAATATCAACGCGGGCGGTAACGACTCGAGTCCGTCGAACCTGACGGCATTTGGCAATCTCCTATTTTTTACGGCGAGCGATGGATCGGGGCAGGAGCCGTGGATCAGTGACGGCACGACGGGCGGAACTTTTGAATTGCGGGATATTCGCGCGGGTGCGACGGGGTCCAGCGTCGGCAACATCGTTGTCACGACCGATTTTGTTTATTTCACTGCAGATGATAACGGAACGAATGGCGTCGAATGGTGGCGCACCGATGGCACTACGGCAGGCACGATCGTCGTACACAACATCAACGCTGGTGGAAACGATTCAAACCCATCTTCAGCGGTCCTACTCGGCAACACGGTACTTTCCGCGGCGAACAGCGGCACGACGGGCGGCGGCACAGGCACGGAACTCTGGGGTATTGAAACGATTCACCCGAGCGTAGTTTCGATCGTCAAGGCGAGCGCGGATCCGACGGGCGCCGCGCAGGTGAACTTTACGGTAACGTTCAGCGAAGGTGTGACGGGTGTAAATGCGGGTGACTTTGTCATAACCGCGCCCGGGTTGTCAGGGACATCGGTCGCGAGCGTCACGCAGGTCAACTCCAGCACGTATACGGTGACGGTGAATACGGGGACCGGCGCGGGCTCATTGCGCCTGGATATTGACGACAACGATTCAATTGTGGATTTGGGGTTGAGCGCGAACCCGATCGGGGGCGAGGGCGCGAACAACGGCGATTATACGGCGGGTGAGTTCTACACGGTGGATCGCCTGGCACCGACGGTTTCGTCAATCAATCGTGCCGATGCCAATCCGACGAATGCGTCATCGGTTGCGTTTACTGTTCAATTCAGTGAAGACGTATCGGGTGTGAATGCGGCGGACTTTTCGCTGACGACGACAGGACTTACTGGTACTTCTTTAGGGACGATCACGCAGAATACCGCGAATAATTACACGGTAAACGTAAATGTCGGCACAGGTACGGGCACGTTGCGATTGGACGTGACGGACAACGATTCGATCATTGACGGATGGACCAATCCGCTTGGCGGCGCGGGCGCCGGTAACGGCAATTTCACGACGGGGCAAGTCTATACGATCGATCGCACGGCGCCATCGGTTTCGTCGATTGTGCGTGCGGACGCGAACCCGACGAGCTCGCCGAGCGTAGACTTCACGGTTACGTTTAACGAGACGGTGACGGGGGTAAACGCGGGTGACTTCACGTTGACACTGGCCGGTGTTACGGGTGCATCGGTTGCGTCGGTGACTCCGGTCAGCGGTACTGTGTACACGGTTGCTGTGAACACCGGGACCGGCAACGGCACGATTCGCCTTGACGTAGCGGACGACGATTCGATCGCCGACTCGGCAGGAAATGCTTTGGGCGGGACCGGCGCGGGCAACGGCAATTTCACATCGGGACAATCGTATACCGTTGATATCTCACCCCCGTTCGTAGTGAGCATCGTTCGCAATGGCGGCTCGCCAACCAATGCCGCAAGCGTGAGCTACACCGTCACGTTTAATGAGAACGTAACGGGCGTCGGAAACGGCGACTTTACGCTGACTACGTCCGGCGTATCGGGCGCTTCTGTTTCGGGCACGGCACAGGTAACACCAAGTACCTATACGTTAACCGTCAATACAGGGTCGGGTTCAGGCACGATTCGCCTGGATTTGTCGGACAACGATTCGATACGCGATACGCTGAACACCCCACTCGGCGGCACTGGCAACGGCAACGGGGACTTCACAACGGGCGAGGTTTACACAATAGACAAAACCGCGCCGGCAGTGAGTTCGATTGCGCGCGCGGGCAGTGACCCGACGAGCAGTGCGACGGTGTCGTTTACGGTTACGTTCACAGAGAACGTGACCGGCGTCAATAACGGCGACTTTAGCCTGACGACGAGCGGTGTGACGGGTACGTCCGTCGCGAGCACGACACAGGTTACACCTAGCACGTACACGGTGACCGTGAACACGGGCAGCGGATCGGGGACGATTCGGCTGAACTTCGTGGACAACAATTCCGTAACAGACGGCGTAGGTAATGCGACTGCGGTTGGGTTTACGACCGGCGAGGTGTACACGATCGATCGCACGGGCCCGACGGTATCGTCGATCAATCGCGTTGGCACCAACCCGACGGGTGCGGCGTCGCTTGATTATCTCGTGACGTTCAATGAGAACGTGACGGGTGTTGACAGTGGCGACTTCTCGCTGACAAATACCGGAACGATCGCTGGGACTTCGATCACCGGCGTCGTTCAAACTACAGCGAGCACTTACACGGTGACGGTGAACTCGGGTACGGGCGAGGGCACGATTCGCGTCAACTTCATTGACAACGATTCGGTCGCGGACACGTTGGGTAACGTTGCGGGCGGCGCGGGCGCGGGTAACGCGAACTTCACGACGGGACAAACGTATACCATCGATCGCACGCCGCCGGCGGTGTCGTCGATCAACCGCGCGGACGGTAACCCGACAAATTCAACCAGTGTGGACTTCACTGTGACGTTCGACGAAACGGTCACGGGCGTAAATACGGCAGACTTTACGCTGAATGTAACCGGCCTTACCGGTTCGTCAGTAACTTCTGTCACCCCAGTTTCCGGCACTGTTTATACGGTTGCTGTGAACACAGGCAGCGGTTCGGGAACGTTGCGTCTCGATCTCGCGGACGACGATTCGATCGATGACAGCGCGGGCAATCCGCTGGGCGGCACGGGCGCTGGCAACGGCAGCTTTACGAGCGGCCAGCAGTATACGGTCGATCGTGAAAACCCGTTTGTCGTGAGTATCGTGCGCGCGAGCGCGAACCCGACGAATGCGGGTAGCGTGCAGTTCACGGTGACGTTTAACGAAAACGTTACAGGAGTTAGCAGTCCAGACTTTGATGTTACGAGTACGGGTCTGGGCGGCACCCCCGCAGTCACGGGGACGACGCAGGTCACGCCAAGCACGTACACGGTGACGGTGAGCACGGGTAGCGGGTCGGGTACGCTGCGTCTTGACCTGGATGACAACGACTCAATTCGCGACTCGTTAAATAACCGTCTCGGTGGTATCGGCAACAACAACGGCGACTTCAACGGCGGCGAGGTCTATACGATCGACCGCACGGCGCCGGCGGTTAGCTCGATTGTGCGCGCGGACGCGAACCCGACGGGCGCGGCGAGCGTGAACTTTACGGTAACGTTCAGCGAAAACGTGACGGGCGTGAACAACGGCGACTTCACGTTGAACGTGTCGGGCATCACGGGCGCGGCGGTTACGAGCACGACGCAGGTGACGGCGAGCACCTATACCGTTGCGGTAAGCACGGGCACGGGTTCGGGCACAATTCGCCTGGACTTTGTAGACAACAACTCCGTGACGGACTCGGTGGGCAATGCGACGGCTACGGGCTTCACGAGCGGTCAATCTTACAATGTAGATCGTACGGGACCGGATGTGTCGTCGATCAATCGTGCGAGCGGCAATCCCACTAATGCGGCGGTAGTTAATTTCACCGTCACGTTTGACGAGAATGCCACGGGCGTTGACGCCGCGGACTTCTCGGTGAATATGAGCGGCGGCGTGACGGGCGCCAGCGTGGGAACGGTGACGCAGAACACGCCGACGAACTACACCGTTTCGGTGAACACCGGCTCCAACTCTGGCACGATTCGGTTGGACTTCATCGATAACGATACGGTGCTCGACAGCTTCGGCAATCCTTCTGGTGGCACGGGCGCGGGCAACGGCAATTTCACGAGCGGCCAGACGTATACGATGGATCGCGTTGGGCCTGCCGTAGACAGTATTTCGCGTTTCAGCGCCAACCCAACCAACAACAACAATGTGACGTATCTCGTTACATTCGATGAAGACGTCAATGGTCTTGATGTCAGCGATTTCACCCTAACGACCACAGGGACTTTGACCGGTGCGTCGGTGACGGCGGTGACGGATATCTTCGGCTTGTTGTTCGTTACGGTGAACACTGGAACAGGCTCGGGCGACCTGCGGCTGGATTTCATCGATAATGATACCGTTACGGATGACCTTGGAAATCCGTCTGGCGGAACGGGCAACGGTAACGGCAATTTCACGACGGGCGATACGTACACAATCGACCGCACGACCCCGAGCGTCTCGAGCATTGTGCGCGCAAACAGCGATCCGACTAACAACGCCAGTGTGAACTTCACGGTCACGTTCAATGAAGATGTGACGGGCGTGGGTACGGCTGACTTTGTGCTGACGACCACGGGTGTGACGGGCACATCGATTACGTCGGTGACTCAGGTGACCCCGGATGTTTACACGGTTGCGGTGAACACCGGTAGCGGTTCGGGCACGATCCGTCTGGATGTTGTCGATGACGATTCAATCCGCGATCAAGTGAACAATCGTCTCGGCGGCACGGGCAACGGCAATGGTAATTTCAATACCGGCCAGTTCTATACGATTGATCGTATTGCGCCGACAGTGAGCTCGATCAATAGGACCGGCGGCAATCCGTCAGGTGCGGCAACGATTCAGTTCACCGCGACGTTTAGTGAAGCGGTGACCGGCGTCGATACGAGCGACTTCACGCTGAATACGAGTGGGGTGACAGGTGCGTCGGTCGCGAGTGTGACGCAGGTAACGCAGAGCACGTACACGGTGACAGTCAACACGGGCAGCGGTTCGGGCACGATTCGCCTGAACCTAACGGATGACGATTCGATCCGCGATCTTGCGACCAATCGTCTTGGCGGCACGGGCGCGGGTAACGGCAACTTCACGGGCCAGCAGTACACAATCGACAAGACGTTGCCCGCGGTAACGTCAATCACGCGCGTCGATGCGAACCCGACCGGTGCATCGTCGGTGAATTACCTGGTGACGTTTAGCGAAGACGTGTCGGGTGTGGATGCGGCGGACTTCGTGTTGACGGCTACGGGTACGGTGGCTGGCACGTCGGTGACGACGGTGACGCAAAACACGGCGAGCACCTACAACGTGCTTGTGAATACCGGCACGGGCGACGGCACGCTGCAACTCGACTTCACGGATGACGACTCCGTTGTCGATACAGCAGCAAACCCCACTGGTGGCGCGGGCGCTGGCAACGGCAACTTCACGGGCGGTGAAGCGTACACGCTGGATCGTACGGTCCCAGTTGTTGTGTCTATCGTTCGCGCGAACGCGAACCCAACGAATGCAACAAGTGTTGATTTCACGGTGGCGTTTAGTGAAGACGTTACTGGCGTGAACGTCGCCGACTTTGCGCTGACAACGACTGGTGTGACGGGCGCGTCGATCACGTCGCGCACGCAGATTACCCCGAGCACCTACACCGTAACGGTGAATACGGGATCGGGCGACGGTACAGTTCGTCTTGACCTGATCGACAACGATTCGATCCAGGACGGCGTGAACAATTCGCTGGGCGGTCCGGGCGCGGTTAACGGCGACTTTACTGCGGGCGAAGTGTATACCGTCGATCGCACGGCCCCGACGGTGACGTCGATTGTGCGCGCTGGCTCAAACCCGACGGGTGCGACGAGCGTGCAGTTCACGGTGACGTTTAGCGAAGACGTTACGGGGGTGAATGCGGGCGACTTTACGCTCACGACGACGGGCGTGACGGGCGCGTCAATTACATCGCGTACGCAGATCACGCCAAGCACCTATACCGTCAATGTCAATACCGGTACGGGCAGCGGCACCATTCGCCTGGATCTCGATGACAATGACTCGATCGTGGATAGCGCTGCGAACGCGCTTGGCGGCACGGGCAATGGTAACGGCAACTTTACGACGGGTGAGGTATATGACGTCGATAAGACCTTGCCAAATGTCAGCAGCATTGTGCGTGTGGATGCGAACCCGACGAGCGCTTCGACGGTGCGCTTCGACGTGACGTTTACGGAGAACGTGACGGGTGTGGACGTGAGCGACTTTGTGGTCACCACGACCGGCATATCCGGCGCATCGGTGGATAGCCTGTCGCTGCAAGTCTCTTCGAGCGTGTACCGCGTGACGGTAAACACGGGCACGGGCGACGGCACGGTCCGACTTGACCTAGTTGATGACGATTCGATTCTTGACGCGAGTTCGAACCCGGTTGGTGGCACCGGCGCAGGCAACGGCGACTACACGACGGGCGAAGTCTACAACGTGGACAAGAGCATGCCGGCGGTGGTGTCGGTGGTGCGCGCGAATGCCAGCCCGTCGAACGCGGCGAGCGTGGACTTCGCAGTGACGTTCAGCGAGAGCGTGACGGGCGTGAATACCGGCGATTTCGATCTTGCAACGACGGGCCTGACGGGCGCTGCGATCGTGTCGCGCACGCAGGTCACGCCGAGTGTGTATACAGTGACCGTGAACACAGGCAGCGGCTCGGGCACGATCCGACTCGATGTGGATGACAACGACAGCATCCGCGACTTGTTCAATAACCCGTTGGGCGGTCCGGGCAGCAACAACGGCACCTTCACGACGGGCGAGGTCTACACGATTGACCGCACACCACCTTCCGTAGTGTCCTCGGTGCGCGCGAACGGCAATCCGACGAATCTTGCGAGTGTGGACTTCACGGTGACGTTCAACGAGAGCGTTACAGGCGTGGACGAGAGCGATTTCACGCTTTCGACGACGGGTGTCATTGGCGCTTCGATTACGTCGCGCACGCAGGTTACGCCGGCGCAGTACACGGTGACGGTGAATACCGGTACGGGTAACGGCACGATCCGCCTGAATGTCGTGGATAACGATTCGATCGTCGATGTGTTGTCGTCGCCGTTGGGCGGAACGGGCACGGGCAACGGTTCGTTCAATACGGGTGAGACTTACACCGTGGACAAGGTGAACCCGACGGTGACGTCGATCACGCGTGTGAATGCGACCCCGACAAGTGCGTCGAGTGTCGAGTACTCGGTGACGTTCAGCGAGAACGTGATTGGGCTGGTCGAGAGCGACTTTGCGATCACGGCGAGCGGCGTTACCGGCGCATCGGTGAGCAACGTGTTCCAGGTTACTCCGAGCCAATACACGATCACGGTAGTTACTGGTATCGGCACGGGGACCATTCGCCTTGATCTCGTGGACGACGATTCCGTTACGGATCCGGCGGGCAATCCGCTGGGCGGTACCGGCGCTGGCAACGGCAGCTTTACCACGGGAGACGTGTATACGATCGATACGGCGGCGCCATTCGTGCAGAGCATTGTGCGCGGAATTGCGAACCCGACGGGGTCGAGCATCGTGAACTTCACGGTGACGTTCAATGAGAACGTTACGGGTGTGAATGTTGGCGATTTCGCGCTGACCACGACGGGCCTGACCGGTGCGAACATTACGACGCGCACCCAAGTTACGCCGAATGTGTATACGATTGTCGTACAGACCGGATCGGGATCGGGAACCCTTCGCCTGGATCTCATTGATAACGACAGCATCGTGGACGGTCTCAACAATCCGCTTGGCGGGGTTGGCGCGGGCAATGGCGACTTCACGAATGGAGAGGTGTTCGATATCGATCGCACCGACCCGACGGTGGTGTCTGTTGCGCGCAATGATTTGAATCCGACTGCGCAGACCAGTGTTGCCTACACGGTAACATTCAGCGAGTCCGTCACTGGGTTCACGATCGCTGATCTCTCGCTGTTTACGACTGGCCTGTCAGGTGTATCGATTCAGTCAGTGGTCCCGGTATCGGGTTCGGAATACACGGTCAATGTGAACACGGGCACCGGTGACGGCACGATTCGTGTTGACGTTGTTGACGATAATAGCGTCGCGGACGCGCTGGGCAACGAGCTTGGCGGCGACGTCGAAGGTGACGGCGACTTCCTCACCGGCGAACTCTATAACGTCGTGCGCTCGGTGCCGTTGGTGAATGCGATCGCGCGTGTCTCGTCGAACCCGTCGAACGGTGCGCAGGTGACATACTCGGTCCGCTTCACGATGGACGTGACCGGCGTAGGCATGGATGACTTCACGTTGACAACGACCGGGCTGACTGGTGCGTCCGTCGCGGGTGTTTCGCAAGTTAATGGCGCCGAGTACACCGTGAACGTGAATACGGGCACTGGCGATGGCACCTTGAAGCTGAACTTAATCGACAACGACACGATCATGGACGGCTTGAGCCGTCGCCTGGGTGGTACGGGCGCTGGGAATGGAAACTACACCACGGGTGAGACCTTTGGCATTGACAAGGCTGCGCCGACTATCGCGATTAGCGGGCCGTCATTGGGAACGACGTTTACGGGGCCCGTTGATTACACCGTGACATTCACCGGCGCGGACAATGTTGCGTTGAACGCAGGCATGGTCACGCTAAATACGACTGGCACTGCGACGGGTTCAGTGTCGATATCCGGCACGGGCAACGTGACGCGCATCGTGACGGTGAGCAATACGTCGGGTGCGGGCACGATTGGCATCAGTATCGCCGCGGGTGCGGCAACCGATAGCGCCACAAACCCGACACCCGCAGCGGGTCCGAGCGCGACGTTTGACGTGCTTGACTTGCAGGCGGTCCCGGTGAATCCGTGGATTGTCTTGGTGACGATGCTGTTCGTCGCGGGTGTGTGGGCCGCCTTCCGCAGGAAGCGCGCGATGTAATCAAGCAACGACTGGCACAGTTGTTTCCTCCACATAGGGTGGCCGGCAATCGTATACAGCGCGATTGCCGGCCATTCCGCTTTTAAAGGTCCTGTGAAGATGATGGGCAGGGTGGATATGGACAGTTAGCAAGAGTAAAGCGGTGAAAAGATGCGATGTTTCAGGCGTTGCGGTCGCGCGCGAATTCGGCGCGCATTTTTCGGGTCATGATGGCGTCGTAGATTGATGGTGCGAATTTTCGGAGAAGCGAGGAAGTCTTGCCTACGGAGGACAGCACGAGAGTGCGTTTGCGGCGCGCGATTGCCTGGACGATCTCGCGCGCTACGTCGTCGGCGTTTGCGGCGTTGCCGACTTGTGTGCGACCCGTGGTGACGCGCGCGCCGTCGGCCGCGAGTGCGTTGCGTTCGATGTTCGATTGCGTGAAGCCTGGGCAGATCATTGTGACGCTGACGCCGTGACGTTTCACTTCGCAGCGCAGGGTTTCGAAGTATCCGTGGAGCGCGTGCTTGCTGGCGCAGTAGCCTGCGCGCCCGACGAGCGGGGCGAAGCCCGCGATACTGCTCATGACGCCGATGGCGCCCCGCCGCTCGATGAGGGAGGGTAACGCGGCGAGCGTGCAGTGCACCGCACCGAAGTAGTTTACATCCATGACGCGTTTGTACACGGTGGGCAGCGTATTTTCGCAGAGGCTGAAATGGGTGATGCCCGCGTTGTTGATGAGTACGTCGATTCCGCCGAACTCGGAGACAACATGTTCGATTGCAGTCTGGCAATTTAGCGCGTTGGTTACGTCGGTGGTCACTGCGGTTGTTTGCGCGCCGAGTTCGATGAGATCAGTTTGCACTGATTCCATCGCGCGCGTGTCGATGTCGAGCAGGGCGATCGATGCGCCCTCGTGCGCGAAGGCACGGCAGAGCGTTGCACCGATGCCGCCGCCTGCTCCTGTAATCGCAACTGCCTTGCCGGTGAATGCACCTGTGATCATATCAGCCCTTTGCTGCGCGCGTAGAAATCGAATGCTTCGCCAGATGATTTTTGTGGTATGAACCCGAAATCGGACTTGAGTCTTTCGTTTGCCAGCACGGGGCGATAGCGTAGGAAGTTGACTTGCTCCGGACCATATTGCGAGAGGCCGAGTGCGCGTAGTAGACGCAGCGCGAATGCGAGTAAAGCTGGGGAGATTTGCACATAGGGCTTGTTCAAACGGCACGCGATTTCCTGTAGGTTCAGCGTGCCGTCGCCGGCGAGATTGTAGATGCCTTCGCGGCGTTCGACAATTCCTTTCACGATGCAGGCGACGACGTCCTTGTCCCAGATGAATACGAACGGCGTAGACGCAGATTTTAGTCCGAGGATACGTTTGCTTTCGAAGAGGTTTGTGATCTGGTTCGATGTAGTCGCGCCGAGGATGGTGCCGGGGCGGAAGATGAGTTGTTTCAGTTCCGGATTTGATCTTCGAAATTGCGCAAGCATTTCTTCGACCTGGCGTTTGTGATCGGAGTACGCAAACTCTGGATTGCCGCGGATGCGGTCGGTTTCGTGAAGTGGTTGCGGGTTGTCCGCGTAATAGCCATAGGCTGCGCCGCTGCTGGTGACGATGAAATGCGATACGCCCGCGCGTAGGCAGCATTCGACGACGTTGCGCGTGCCGAGGACATCAACGGAGTATTCGAATTCGCGGTTGGATTTTTTCCCGGGTGTGACGATGGAGGCGAGGTGGACTACGGTGTCAATGCGGTGTTCGCGCATGATCGATTCCATGCCGGCGTCGCGTACGTCTTGCGTGGCGTAGGTGATGCCGTTCAATCGTCGATCGGCGGGTGTATCGCGCACATCGACCGCGACGACTGTTGCGAACGAATCGCGGTGTGTTGCTAATTCTTTGATCGTTTCCGATCCGAGATAGCCGCCCGCGCCGGTAATCAACACAGATGGCTTGTTGTTTGTCATGCGGCCTCTGCGGCGGGTTCTGCGATTTGCACGCGCGACCACAGCGACGCGAGGATGAGTCCCGCGACGATGTGCCAGATTCCCCAAAAGCCTGCGATGAGCGCGGCGCCGCCGTGTTCGGCAAAGTAGGCAAAGATAAGGGTGAGGCCGAGGGCGGAGTTGTGAATGCCGAGTTCGACGGTGAGCGCGCGCGTGTCGGGACCGTTGAGGCGCGCGGCGCGGCTGAGTCCGTAGCCAGCGGCGAAGGCTAGCGCGTTTTGCGGGAGCACTGCGGAGATGATCACGAGGAAGAATGTAGTGAACAGACTGAAATTGCCTGCGAACGCGATAGCGATAATTAGCAAAAGCGCCGCGACGGAGAGCGCTTTGAAGGGTTTGTGGAGCTTGTCCGCCCATACGGGAAAGTATCGCGCGAAACTGATACCTAAAATCAGCGGTATGCCTAAGATAAGAAAAACAGTTAATAGCAGATCAGACGAGTTCAAGGAGACCTTGTGCAGCAGTGGCGCAGTAATGGGATTGAGCTTGCCCCAGAACGCGATGTTGAACGGCGTCATGATCACGGCCACACATGTCGCCACGGCGGTGATGGTGACGGATAGCGCAGTATTGCCGCGCGCCATGTAGGTGATGAAGTTGCTCATGTTTCCGCTAGGGCAGGCCGCGACGATGACCATACCCAGCGCAATGCTGGGATGCGGATTCAAGATGCGGGTCAGTGCGTATGTGACGGCCGGGAACAAAAGAAACAGCGCGATCAGGCCGAGGAAGACGGCTTTGGGCATTTGGACGACACGTCTGAAATCTTCGGTTTTTAGGTCCAGCGCGACGCCGAACATGATTACCGCGATGATGACGTCCACAAGCCACACGTTGTGCGGATCGAAGTTGAGGCGGACTTTATCGAGGTCCGCGGTCATCAACCATCACTTTCATTCATCGGAAACAATGGGTCAACAAATCTGCTTACATGATCCTTGAATTTGTCCTGTGCAATCCAGAAGGCGTCGTGGCCGCCCGCCATTTTTACAAGCTTTTTCGGTTCATTTGCGAGCTTGAAGAGTGCTTCGCCTTGCGCAAAAGGCACCTCTACGTCGCTGATGCCGTGAAGGATGAGTAGTGGACAAGTGACCTGCTTGATCTTTGCGGCATTATCAAAACGATGTCGAAGCAATAGGTGGACGGGAAGAACCGGAACGATTCGCTGCGCAGCGTCGGCAAGGCTTGTGAAGGGACTGAGAAGAATTAGTGCGCCGGGTTTTTGGATGCTTGCAATCTCCACGCTCGGGCCGGTGCCCATCGATTCGCCGAAGATCAGTATCTTTTCCGGTGGTATACCTTTTGACTCTGTAAGATAGGTCCACGCGGCGCGCACATCGTCGAAGCAACGTTTCTCCGACGGCTCACCAGTGCTCTCCCAGTAGCCGCCATATTCGTACATGAAAACGCTGAAGCCCAATTCATGAAATGCTTTTGCAACCGGGAGGCGTTCGGCCATTGATTGTCCGAGACCATGCGAAAAAAGAATGGTGCCTCGTGCGTGGTCACGGGGAAGCATCCAAGCCATGGACGTTAAGTTGCCTACACGGAGAGAGACAACTTCATATGTCGGAAGTCCGGCGTCCGTAGGTTTTCGATTGCCAACGGGGCGTTTCGGAAAAATCAGGCGATCTTGATACACGTAGGCAAGCGTCACCGCAACCATGTAGGCAATTGACAAAATTGCGATTGCGACGAGTGCGATTCTCTTGAAAGGATATTTGCGACTAAGCGGTGTGACTGGAGTCATACTGTCTTGCGCAGCTTGTCTGGGCCTACGCGATGAGATCGTGCACGACTTTGCCGTGGACGTCGGTGAGGCGGAAGTCGCGGCCGGCGGAGCGGAAGGTGAATTTTTCGTGGTCGAAACCGAGAAGGTGGAGCATGGTGGCGTGGAGATCGTGGATGTGGACGGGGTTTACTTCGGCTTTGAATCCAAATTCGTCGGTCGCGCCGTAGATGTGGCCCGCGCGGACACCGCCGCCCGCGAGCCATGCGGTGAACCCGTAGGAGTTGTGATCGCGTCCGTTGATCTTGCCGGCGTTCAGGCCGGGGGTTGGTAATTCGACCGTGGGCGTGCGACCGAATTCGCCGGAGCACATGACGAGGGTGTCTTCCAACAGACCGCGCTGTTTCAAATCTTTTAGCAGCGCCGCGATGCCTTGATCGCATTCGCTCGCGAGTTTGCGGTGCTGCGTTTCGAGGTCGTCATGACTGTCCCAGGGTTGGCCTGCGCCGTGCCACACTTGAACGAAGCGCACGCCACGCTCAATCAAGCGCCGCGCGATGAGCAGTTGGCGCGACTGTGTTTGCTCGCCGTACATGTCACGAATGTATTGCGGTTCGCGCGATACGTCGAATGCGTCAGTCGCATCAAGCTGCATGCGATATGCGAGCTCGAATGACTGAATGCGTGCCTCGATTTCGGCATCTTCCGAGCGCGCTTTTGCGTGGCGTTCGTTAAGCTCATAGAGCAGGTCGAGTTGACTGCGCTGTGCGCGATTTCCGGTGTAATCGTTTTTGATGAACTCGATCAGTTTTTCCACTTCTGTGTGCTGCGTATCGACGTAGGTGCCCTGATAGATGCCGGGCAGGAAACCGGCCTGCCAGTTTTGCGATTCCTGGATGGGGTAGCCGCGCGGGCACATGACGATAAAGCCTGGCAGGTTTTGGTTCTCGGTGCCGAGACCGTAGGTGACCCATGAGCCGACACTGGGGCGGATGAGGCGCGCGTCGCCGCAGTTCATCAATAAGAGCGATGGCTCGTGGTTGGGCACGTCCGCGTACATGGAACGGACGATGCACATGTTGTCCACGCATTCAGCGGTCTTGCTGAAGATTTCACTGACAGGTATTCCGCTCTGACCATACTGCTGGAACTTGAAAGGCGAAGGAAGCGCCGCGCCGGTCTTGCGTTCGGTGCGGAGGTTTTCCGTCGGCAACATTTGGCCCGCGTACTTTTCGAGAGATGGCTTGGGGTCGAAGGAATCGACATGCGAACAGCCGCCGTTGAGGAAGATGTGGATGACGCGTTTGGCCCTGGCGGCGAACTGCGGGCGCTTCACCGCCATCGATGAGGTTTCGGAGGCACTTGCCTGCGACCCCAGGACCGCACCGAGACCCAGCGCGCCCAGGCCCATACCAGTGCGGCCCAGGAAATCGCGACGAGACAAAACGTAATCGTCTGCGCCGAGTTCGTGATGGTCGATGCGTCCAAAACCGGTCATATTGGGTACTTCCTCGAAGCCAAGACGGCTTTATTTTGGTGGGGAACCATGGGGTGAATCAAGTAAAAAATGTGAATAATCCTTGACAATTTTGTAACGGGATGCTACTATGCCGGTACTCTGCATGGGTTCTGGTGTGAACGTGTTTTTCTAGGTGCTTTTCGATTCAGGTGAGGTGTAGCTATGGGTACAAGTCTGGGGAAGTGTGTGCGTATTGCGGCGGGCCTTTTTGTGACGGCTGCTGCAATGGCCGATGTTATTTACGATAACGGAGGGCCTGACGCGACCACCTACGGTACGGAAAGCGAGCTGGATGGCTTGGTTCCGGATTACATGGCCTTCGACAATTTCACCCTGGAAGAAGGCAGCAACGTCGTCACCGACTTGCACTGGTGGGGCAATCATTATCTGTACTACGCGCCGAGCATTACCGACAACTTCATCATTTACATATTTGAGGACAATGAAGGGGTGCCGGATTTTTCGTCTGGTCCGCTTCACACCATCGACGGGTCGGCGACGACGCCGCGCGAGGACACCGGCCTAGACGCGAACGGCAATACCGATTCTCCTGTGTTCGCCTATGACCTTGTGTTCGATCCGATTACGTTGGACGCTAATACGACGTATTGGCTTTCAATCACCAACGATTTCTATTGGTATTGGCAGGGATCAACGACTCCGGGCACGTCGTATAGTATCGTTGGACCGGACTTCCCGAATGATCTCGAGGAGTGGTCGGACGAGTTGGAGACGGAGAATTACAACCTCGCCTTTAATCTGACCGGCAGTGTTGTGCCGGAGCCCTCAACAGTCGTGTTGCTTGGTGCGGGTGTTGCGATGTTGTTTGCCCGGCAGCGCATGCGCCGCTCGTAGGGTAAGCGCTACGATTCTTAACGGCGGCCACCAGGCCGCCGTTTTCTTTTTAATTTGTGTGTTCGTGATATGCGGCCCGTATGATGTGGTAGCAGTCGCATACGATATTCTCCAGCGCCATCCGATCCTCGATCGTCACTTTACCGTGTCTGTAGCGTACGGTTTTCAACCGTTTTAACTGCTGCATACATTCGCTCACCTGCGGCCTTCTGATGCCGAGCATCTGACCCATAAAATCTTGAGTCAGCGGAAAAGTCTCCGATCCAACGCGATCCATTGCCGACAACAACCATCTGGCACAGCGGTGATGCGTGCGATGCAGGCGGTTGCAGGCAGCGGTGTAGGCAATTTGAATCATTAGCGCGTGGGAGTATTGCAACAGGCTGGTATGGAACCGAGCTTCCGACTTGGCAAGCGCCAGTATTTGCCTTGCCGATATGCGTAGGGCTTCGCCAGGTATCTGAACAATCGAGCGCATCGGTGTTGACCTGACGTGAAGCACTGCGGGTAGTCCGACGATGCCTTCCTTTCCAATAAGGGCAGCTTCGATCGTTCCCACTTTCACGTCGGACACTATTGAGACGATTCCGGAGTTTAGGAAATAGACCTCGTCAATGGGAGAACCTGGCGCGAATAGAACCTGATTCTGTTTCAATTCCACCCGCTTGAACTGCGAGTCGATTCGGCGGTATCGGGCCCTGGGTAGACTATTTAGAAGCCAGTTCTGCGGTAGCAGCGACATTGTTAACAGTCTTTTTTTCTAGCCACCGGTTTACACTTCGACACGCCGCGCGTGGCCAAGGTTCGTCTGTTGTCAGTATCGCGATCCAGGGGGCGAGAGCGGAGTAGGCCGGAAAGACGAGTGCGTGTAGGAATTCTTGAGTCAGTACGGCGCCGCTGGGACTGAATCAGTCCACGAAGGCGAACTCATTGGATGCGAGCAGTACTTGTGCGAAGCGTTCCCACGGCGTCATCGCCAGTGGAAGCGGACCTGAGAAATCGACATCTGCGCGCCATTCGTTGCGCGTATTCTGTTGCGAGTCGCCGGTGTAGCGAACGACTGGGGCCCAAGCATGCGAATCGAAGCTGTCGGTGGGACCGGGTGAAACGATGAAGTCGATCGTGTCGCCTGTTTCGACAACAATCGACGCGACATCAGACTTTATTTCCGCGCGATTGACAACGGATTTCCAGGCGACGCCGCTGCGATTCGATACTACGTAGGCGACGATACCATCGCCTTGTCCTTCCTCGGCATTGTGTTTGACCAAGCCTTCCACAACGATTGTGCCCGCGCGTGGCGCAGTCCAGCGGCGTATTGTAGATTGCGTATTGTCTTTGCCGGGATGTCCGCCGCCTGCGCCGAGGTGCAGGAAGTTTGTTTCGGCGTTGGGCATTGCTTCTGCCGCGCGCCATTGACCATCGATATAGTGCGCGAAGGTGACAAAAGTTACTTGCCCGTTTGCCTCGTCTACGGATCCGAAACCGTATTGCCACGCGGGCGGTTCGACGGCGGAAAACGTAGTTTGATCGGCGATAAATTTTTCCGCGAGCGCGCATTCCTCGGCGTCGGGTTCGCGGTTGTACACAATGCCGTACAACGCCTTTGCGCGTCCTATCGCACCTTCGGCTTGCGTCACTTCAGGGCGCGCCGCGAGTTTGCGTGATTGTTCAATTACGAAGGGCCCGTTCAACATAAAGAGTGCTTGTTGCGGAACAGTAGTGCGGAAGCGGCGCGGGCTGTGTGTGTCGGGATTGGCAAAATCGAATGTGCGAAACATGCCCGGCAGGTTTTGGCGTTCGATGAAGCTGTAGATTGTGCGGCGCGTGGTGAATGGCGCGTCGATGATGTCCACCGATGGGCCGCCCATGTTTAGATCAATCGTGCCTGCGGCAGCAAGGATCGAATCGCGCAGCGCTTCGAAGTCGAGGCGTTGGCGATTGTGCTTCCAGAACAAGCGGTTTTCGGGATCTATCGCGTGTGCGTCCGGGTTGTCTTCGCTGATTTGTTTATATGCGTTCGACGTCAGAATCAGTTTGTGTAGTTTCTTGGTGGACCAGCCGTCGGCGATGAACCGAGCAGCGAGATAATCGAGCAAGTCTGCGTGAACGGGCTTTTCGGTGCGCACGCCGAAATCGCTCGGTGTGTCTACAATGCCGCGATCGAAATGCTCCATCCACACGCGGTTTACCCACACGCGCGCAGTTAGCGGGTTGTTGCCGTTCGCGATTGCGTTTGCAAGTTCAAGGCGCCCGCTGCCTTTTTCGAAAGGCTTGGGATCGCTATCGCTCAACACGGCAAGGTAGCGGCGTGGCACGTCGTCGCCTTTGTTGCCGGGGTTGCCGCGGAGAAATACGTGAGGATTGAAGGGCTGTGACGCATCTACGAGGGCCATCGCGCGATCGGGACGGCCGGGGTGCGTGCTCTTGACGCGATCGATTGCGTTTACCCTGTCACGTACCCGGTTTTGGGTGGGCACGTCGTACATGGCCAGCAGGTCTTTTTCTGCGACGTTTGCGGGCGTTTCCGCGGCGTATAACACTTGTCGGATTTCTTCGTCGTTCGCATCGGGTAACACGGTCGAGACGGTTGGAGACGCCGTGCTGCCTGCGAGTTGAGTTTCCGAAGAGATCAGGTCCTTCCACTTCCCATCTGCATCGCCCAATACTGTTGCGTAGCGCTGAGCGACTTCGGCCATTGATTTAGGCGCTTCGCCTTCGAATGCTTTCGCAATACGCGGATTCAACGGATGTTCGCCGTCTTTATTCTCGGCAAATTTTGGGGCGAGCTGCGCGGCGTGCTCTGCAAAAGTTTCCGGGGCAAGCGCGGCAAACTGAGTCCAAGGAGCGAATATGCGATCGTGGGCTTCTGACTTCTTCTTGAGGAAGTCGCGCCAGCGCCCAACCAGTTGCCAGCGCAATTCGCGGTCGCGCGCGATGGTTTTGAATTCGCCTTCGTCGGTGATGTTGCGGGCGTCGTACGCGGCGAGCAGGTAGGCCTCGACTTTTTCGCGCGCGTGCGTCAGTAGCGCGACGTGCAGTTCTTTGACCAACGCGCGTTCGGCCGCTTCGGCTTCTTTCAGTTTCGCGAGGAAGTCCTGGTATTGCGGATTGTTCGCGTCCGGTTCCTTGATGAGCGGCAATTCGTCCGGTTCGACTGAACTGCGGAATACCCCGTAGAGCGCGTAGTAATCGGCAGCAGTCACGGGATCGTATTTATGATCGTGGCAGCGCGCGCAGGCGACCGTGAGCCCCATCAGGCCGCGCGTGACTACGTCGATACGGTCGTCGGTAATGTCGTGAATGTTGCCGAGGAAGTGGCGGTTGAGCGTGAGAAAACCCATCGCCGCGAGGGGGCGTTTGTCTTCGCCTAAATCCAACTGGTCAGCGGCGAGTTGATGTTTGATGAAAGTGTCATAGGGAAGGTCTTCGTTGAAGGCGCGAATCACGTAGTCTCGATAGGTATAGGAGAACGGAATGGTTCGTTCGCGCTGGAAGACATAGCCGCGCGTGTCGGCGTAGCGCGCGACGTCAAGCCAATAGCGTCCCCAGCGCTCGCCGTAGCGCGGCGAGGCGAGGAGGCGATCGACAACTTTTTCGTAGGCTTCGGGGGAATTGTCCTGTTCGAACGCCGTGATTTCTTCTTGCGTTGGGGGAAGACCGGTTAAATCAAAGGCCAGGCGACGAATCAGCGTGAACTTATCGGCGGCGGGGGAGGGTTTGATGCCTTTAGCGTCGAGTTGGGACAAGACAAATGCGTCAACCGGGTTCACGTTCCATACGGGGTCGCTCGCCGTTGGAACATTTGGCATGGCGATTGGCTGAAAGGCCCAATGCTGATTACGCGCGTGGGCGATTCGCTGCTCCATGATGGGAATCGCCGGGGCACTGCCCGCAGGCCATGGCGCGCCCATGTCGATCCATGTGCGAAGGGCATCAATGGCGTCGTCGGGCAATTTGCCGGAGGGCGGCATTTTCAGTTCGCCTTCATATGAAATTGCCGAGAGCAGAGCACTTGCGTGCGGGTTCGCAGCATCAATGACGGGGCCAGATTCGCCCCCCTTCAGGACCCCCTCATGGGAGTCGAGGCGTAGACTGGCTTTCTGTTTGTCAGGCCCGTGGCACTCGTAGCAGTTTTGGACAAGCACCGGCCGGATTTTCGATTCAAAGAACTCGACCGTTTCCGCAGGCAGGTCCTTTGCCACAGAAGCGGGTTTCAAGGCAGCCAGCAAATCCGCCCATGGATCGGCGCCTGGCACAGCCTTTCCACCTAGTTTTTCCGTCAAGGCGCTGGCGGCAGTTGTGTCTGATCTTAATACCTTTACGGCGTCGAGCAACTGTTGCACGTTCGCGGGGATATCTTGCGCAAAGGCAGGCCACACGGCGGCGACTGAACAAACGAACCCAAAGCTGCGTCTGATTGTCCGGGTCCGCATTCGCAATCTATGCATAAGAGCAGTAAGCATTGCACTGCAATCTATCAGTGACGGCGTACTCGTGCAAGGGTTAATGACGTGACAAGGCGGGGTCAGCGTGCGACGTTTGATTTCTCGGGCTAAACGAATACGACCACAATTTCATCTTATTTGCCAGAGTGAGGTTGAATTGGCCTGCGGGAAGGGTGAGGTCACGCACGCGCGATGCGTCGTAACCGTAGTTTTGATATACTGTTAGGAATTTCCGCAAGAGTGGCATAGTTGTTGCCATAGTGTTTTTGGAAGACGTTCCATTCTGTTAGCGGGTCTGAGCTTTTCGGGGAGGTATTCTGAACGTGCGCCGCGTCGCTGTATTGCCGATTGCTGTTGGGGTGTCGGCCTTGGCACTTGGGGTTGCAACCCTGCTTGCATTAATCCTGTTCCGGAAACCGCCGGCTGAAGCCGCCCCTACCGACAAAGAAAAGCCGATCCAGGTTGAGGTCGTCGCCGTCCAACCGAAGGACGTGCCGGTTACCATTACTGGATGGGGCCCAGCCAAAGCGCTAAATGTAGTGAAGATCGGTCCCGAAGTTTCGGGCCGCGTCACCGAGATACACCCGAACCTGCTTGTGGGCGGGATTGTGCCAAAGGGAGAGCCGCTGTTCGTAATCGATCGCGATCCCTACATCGCGCGCGAGAACGAGGCGCGGGCCCACGTCGCGCAACTCGACGGCACACTGGCGCGTTTGAAGACGGAATGGGAGAACGAAAAGCAGCGCATGGCTGCGATGGAGCGTTCGCGTGATCTGGCAAAGGCGCAGTACGAGCGCCTGAAGGAATTGATGGCGGACGATGTGGGCACTGCGACGAATGTCGATGAGGCCGAGCGCAATTTTGTGAATGCGAAAGATCAGACCGATCAGCTCGATCACGAGTTGGCTTTGTATCCGCTGCGCATACGTGAGACGGAGAGCATGCTCGAATCGTCGAAGGCGCAACTTGCGATGGCGGAACTGGACCTCAAGAAGACGCGTGTGGATGCGCCGTTCGACGCGCGCGTTACACAGGTGGACCTGAAGAAAGACCAGGTGATTCAGGCGGGTGCGCCGGTGGCGACGATTGCGGACGATTCGTTGTTGGAAATCAGCGTGCCGCTGAACAGCGCGGATGCGCGGCGATGGCTCAAATTCAACGAAGCGAAAAGCGTGCCTGGGGCGGCGTGGTTTTCGGCGTTGGATAAAGTCGAGTGTCAGGTGCGTTGGACCGAACAGCCCGACGAACATTGCTGGAAAGGCAGACTGGAACGCGTCGAATCGTTTGATCAGGAATCACGCCAACTGACGATAGTTGTGCGCGTATCGGGCGCGGATGCAAAGGCGGGGCCCGAAGGGTTGCCGCTCGTGGAAGGCATGTATTGCATTGTCGAGATTCCCGGCAAGACGATGCAGAAAGTGTATGAAGTCCCTGCGCACGCGCTTAGCAGTTTCGAAAACACCGTGTATGCAGCGGTGGACAACCGGCTGAAAACGGTACCCGTTGAAGTGACGAAGTCGGACAAGAATACGGTTTATATCTCTGGCGGGCTTGAACCCGGTCAGATGGTGATTACCACGCGCCTTGTGAATCCGCTAGAGAACTCGCTGGTCACTATCACTGGCGCCGATGCGCAGGCAGCACCCGAAAGCGACACGGTAGCAAAGTCATGAGAGACTTGATCCGGGCCATCGTCGCGAACAACGTCTTCGCGAATGTCGTGATGTGCATCATCCTCGTGGTGGGCACGATTGCGGGGTTCTCAATGATTCGCGAGAGTATGCCGGAATTCGATATCGGGCTTATCTCCATCGAAGTTCCTTTCCCCGGTGCGGACCCTGAAGAAGTGGAAGAGGGGATATGCCATCGTATCGAGGCGGTGATCGACGGACTTGAAGGCGTAAAGAAATATAACACGACGGCGTGGGAGGGATTTGCGTCCGTCGAGGTGTGGGCCGAAGACGGCTATGACATCGAGAAATTAAAGGACTCGGTGCGCAACGGGGTGGATTCGATCTCGACGTTTCCGGTGCGGGCCGAGAAGCCGCAGATATACGAAGTGCGCGACGATGACGAAACCATAAATTTGGCGCTCTGGGGCAACATGCCCGAGCGGCAGCTTAAGGAATGGGCGGAATCGGTCCGTGACGATCTACAGCGGCTGGATCACATTTCGCGAGTCGAGGTCTACGGCGCGCGGCGCTACGAAATCAACATCGAGATATCAAAAGAGAAATTGTGGGAATACGGTCTCACGCTCGATGACGTGACGCAGGCGGTGTATCGCGGCAGCTTGAACCTTCCTGCTGGCACGATTCGCACAGAAGGCGAAGAAATCCGCATTCGAACCATTGGCCGCAAGTACAACGGGCGCGATTTCGCAGAGGTCGTAATCAAGTCGTCAGAGAATGGCGACGTCATTACGCTTGCGGACGTCGCGGACATTCGCGATACGTTCACAGAAAACGCCTCTTATGCGAACTTTAACAATCACCCCTGCGTGCTCGTGGCGGTGCTGAAAGGGAAAGGCGAAGACGCGCTGGCGCAGGCGGAACTTGCCCGCGAGTATGCCGCGAAGAAACAGAAAGAACTGCCGGCGGGACTGAACATCACGCCGTGTTTCGACGACACGGAATTCGTCACCGGGCAGATTGCGTTGCTCACGGAAGACGCGGTTTCCGGTTTGTTGCTTGTGGTGGCGGTGTTGTGGCTGTTCTTAAACACTCGCCTGAGCTTTTGGATTGCGATGGGCATACCGGTGTCATTCGCGGGGGCGCTCATTGTTCTCTGGTTGTTTGGGATGACGATAAACCAGATATCCTTGATTGCATTTATCATCGTGCTGGGTATCGTAGTGGATGACGCTATCGTGCTCGGCGAGGCCATCTATTCGCACCGAGAACAAGGCAAAGGGCCTCTCGAATCAGCTGTCGCGGGGGTTAGCGAAGTGGGTGCGCCGGTGTTCGCAGCGGTGCTCACGATGATCACGGCGTTCATTCCGCTCGCGTTCATTCCCGGCATCATGGGACAGATCGTCGCGGTGATGCCGATTGTCGTCGTTGCGACGATGCTCGTTTCCACCGTTGAAAGTTTGTTCTTGTTGCCTACGCACTTGAACCACCTGCCCGATCCGAATTTGCCGGCGAAGCCACGTCCGCGCTGGCAACAGCGCCTGGTTGTGATTCATGCGTCGTTCGCATCGGGACTCGATTGGTTCGCACAACATATGTACCAGCCGGCGGTGCGCACGGCGATTCGCTACCGCTACGTCACGTTGTGCTGCGCGGTTAGCGTGTTGCTCATGGCGGGCGGTCTGGTTGCAGGCGGTGTGGTGCGCGTGATTTTCTGGCCGCCTGTGGACGGCAATTCGCTGGACGCGTTCGTCGAGTTTCCTCCGGGTACGCCGGGCGAGGTGACGCGCGAAGCGGTAGACAAGACGCGCTTGGCGTTTGAGCGCGTGGCCGAACGCACGAAAACCGGTAACGGCGAGCCGTTGATCCGCAATATTTTTTCGCGGGTGAATTCGTTCCAGCCGAATACGGGATTCATCAGCGTCGAAATGCTTCACGCGGGCGAACGCAACGTGCATTCACAAGATCTCGCTGCGGCTTGGGAAAAAGAAGTCGGCGTGTTGCCCGGCGCGGTGCAGCAGACCTTTCAGGAAGACCAAGTGGGGATGAACGGGCCGCCCATCGAAATCTGGTTGCAAGGAAAAGACCTGAGTTCATTGCGGAGGGCTGCGAACGAGCTCAAGACGAAACTCGCGACCTACGACGGTGTGTATCAAATCTCAGATGACTTCCGGGCGGGGCGTACTGAGATCCAGGTTCGATTGAAGCCGGAGGCGCATTCGCTGGGGTTGACGCTGGATCAGGTCGCGCGCAGTCTGTATTCAGGTTATTACGGCGACGAAGCGCAGCGTTTTCAACGCGGGCGCGACGATGTGCGCGTGCGCATTCGTTATCCCGAGGAGGAGCGGCAGACGCTGGCGGAAATGGAGCGGGTACGCGTGCGGACGCCGAAGGGATTTGACGTGCCGCTGATGTCGGTAGCGGACATTACGACGGCGCCGGGTGTGTCGAATATTAAAGGCAGCAATGGCCTGCGCAGGATTGCGGTTTTCGCGAACGCAGATTTTAACAGGGCCAACCCGAGCGAAATTGTGGCTGAACTCGGACACGGCTACCTCGACAGTCTTTGCGCGCAATACGGCAATCTGAGCTGGTCGGTGGAAGGTGTAGAAGAGAGCAATCAGGAAACGCTGGCGGGGATTCAACGCGGGTTCGCGATTGCCGCGCTTGGAATCTTTGTAATCCTTGCGACGACCTTCCGTTCCTATTTACAGCCTGTGGTGATCATGGTAATCATTCCTTTTGCAATGGTCGGCGCCATACTTGGACACCTCGCTCTCGGTATTCCGCTGACCTTCCTGAGTTTGTTCGGATTAATCGCATTGGCGGGAATCGTGGTGAACGATTCGATTGTGCTGATCGAGTGCGTGAACGAACTCATCGCCAAAGGCACGCCGGTCCTCGACGCGCTGGCGCTGGCGGGCGTGCGGCGTTTCCGCGCGATTTTCTTGACCTCTGTGACAACATTTATCGGTCTGGGCCCGCTGGTGTGGGAGCGCGATTTACAGGCGCAAGTAGTCATTCCGATGGGTATTTCAATTGCCGCGGGATCGGCGTTTGCCACTTTTGTTACCTTGCTGTTTACGCCGAGTCTGTTGGCCATCACGAACGACGCGCGCCGGCTGGTGTACCGGCTTTTGCACAAACACTGGCCAATGCCTGAAGACGTCGAGCCCGCGCGCAACCGCCGCGCGGAAGATGTCGGCCAAGCAGGGGGCAGCCCGGCGCCGGAAGCAGCATGATTTCGCTTGACCAAGCCGCTCGCATATAATCCATTGAATTCGACGAAAGAAACTGAAAAGGGGACATCATGAGAGTCGCACTCGCACTCACATCAATCCTGCTGGTCTTCGCAGCGGGGTGTATTTCGGTGAAAGGAAATGTAGACGTGAAGGACGAATCTCGTGATGTGACCGCAGTGTCCCACGCGGAGCCGGGCAGCGTTTTTCGTCACGTGGTGCTGTTTAAGTTTAAAGCAGGCACGAGTGATGCTGACATTGAGAAAGTGCGCACGGCGTTTCATAATCTGAAGAACGGAATCCCGACGGTGCGTAACATCGAGTCGGGTCGCGATGTCAGCACAGAAGGACTGCAGCAAGGCTTCACGCATTGCTTCATCGTGACCTTCGAGAACGCAGCTGGCCGAGATACTTATCTTAAACATCCTATCCACGACGAGTTTGTAAAGCTTGCCGGGCCGCACTTGGAACAGGCGCTGGTCGTCGATTTCATTCCGTAGCTTAGCCTGTTGACTGAGGCAACGCGGATCACTGTCGGGGTGCGTTCGTTCATTTGATCATACAAGCAGCATTGGCGAGAATAGTCACTCCACGGGGAGGAGTCACCATGCGCCAATGTATAGTGCCATTCGCACTTCTTATTGCAATTGCTGCTTGCACACCGTCGCAGCCGCCCGCGCCCTCAGATACCTCAAGTAACACCGCCACAACCGCCGAACCCGTAGCGCCGAAACCGGAAGCGGACACGAAAGTGAAGGTCGCGTTCGTCACCAACAATACCTCTGACTTTTGGGCGATTGCCGAGGCGGGGACAAAAAAAGCGGCAGCGGAATTGGGATGCGAGGTGTTGTTCCGGCGTCCGGCGACGGGTACCGCGCAGGAACAGCAGCAGATTATGGAAGACCTTATCGTGAATGGTGTGTCGGGAATCGCTGTGAGCCCGAACGATCCGCAGAATTGGACGGAGACGTTGAACGGCTTTGCCAAGCAGGTGAACGTGATAACGCAGGATTCGGACGCGCCGGAAAGCCAACGTTTGTGTTATCTCGGCACAAACAATTATGACGCTGGTAAGGCCGCCGGGGAATTGATCAAGAAGGTCCTGCCGGATGGCGGAAAGATCATGCTGTTTGTCGGACGCATTGATGCGCAGAACGCACAGGATCGTCGCAAAGGAATCGAGGACACACTCGCGGGATCGAACATTACGATTCTCGGCACGCGGACCGATGAAACCGATCGTGCAAAGGCGATCGCGAATGTTCAGGATACGCTGGTGACAAATCCAGATGTTGCGTGCCTCGTGGGATTGTGGAGTTACAACGGGCCAGCGATTCTCAACGGCGTGCGCGATTCCGGGAAACTCGGCCAGGTGAAGATTGTCGCGTTCGATGAAGAGCCGGAGACGCTGCAAGGCATCACCGATGGTCATATTGAAGGGACGATCGTGCAGCAGCCCTACGAGTTTGGATATCAATCCGTGAAGTTACTAGCGCAACTTGCGAAGGGCGATAAGTCGAGCGTGCCTGAAAGCAAGCAGATATTCATTCCCGTGCGCACGATCACGAAAGCAGAGGTCGACGAATTCAGCAAGACCCTGCGCGAACAAATCGGACACTAGCCGCGCGTGCGCAAGGCGCTGGGGTTAACGGGCCTTTTGTTTGCGCTCGTGTTGTTCACCACGATTTGGGAAGCGGCGCACGAAGACGGCACGATCAGTTTTCTGACAACTCCGAATATACGCAACCTCCTCACCTGGATTGGATTGTTCGGCATTCTCAGCATCGCGCAGATGCTTGTCATCATAACCGGCGGTATCGATCTTTCCGTTGGAAGTTTGGTGGGGCTAGTCGGCGTGAGTGCGGCGATGATGTTGAACAAGGGCCAAGGGCTGCCCCCGATCGCGGTGGTGCCATTGTGCCTCGGTATTGGCGTTGCGGCGGGATTATGGCACGGACTGCTCATTTCCAAACTCGATTTGCAGCCATTCATTGTCACGCTTTGCAGCTTGTTCCTGTTCCGCGGAATCACGCGGTTGATCACCGGCGATCAAAGCCAGGGTTTCGCGGGAGCGTATCCGGGACTGCGCTGGTTTGGCAACGGATTTATCGGCGGCACCGTCGCCGCGCCGTTTGTCTTTCTCATTCTGCTGGCGGTTGTTATTGGCGCGTATCTCCACTTTTCGCCGGCTGGCCGGCACCTGTTCGCGCTTGGGGCAAATGAGGAAGGCGCGCGCTTCAGCGGGATTCGCACGGACCGCTTGAAAATCACCGCGTATGTGCTCTGCTCGCTGATTACTGCGTGTGGCGGTCTGTTGCTGGCGTTCAAAGTGAATTCGCTCGGGCCGAGCGATTTCGGCAATTTCTTTGAACTCTACGCAATTGCGGGGGCGGTGCTCGGAGGATGCAGCCTGCGCGGCGGTTCGGGAAACGTGATAGGGGTCTTGATCGGCGCTTCATTGCTGAATGTTCTGCGCAACCTGGTGAACATCTTGGAGATTCCAAGCCAATTGGAGTATGTTGTCATCGGCGCGGCGATCTTGATCGGCGTGGGACTGGACGAGTTTTTTGTGCGGCGCACGAAGACGAAAGCGCGCGCGGTTTAGGTCTTGTTTCGATAGTTTCCCGAACAAATCGATTACGATTGCGAGCACGATTACGAGCACGATTACGAAATATCAATCAAGCTTGAATGACGCGGCCGTTGTTGCGTCGTCTGGTCAACCTGTTGCGTCCCCTACCCGAAACCCAAAACCCAATCTCCGAAACCCGATCTAGATGCTCTACGAATACTCAGGATACCTTGCAACAGTCCTCAAAGTGCCGGATCCAGCTATCCGCGACTCGCTTGAGTACGTCGAGTTTGCGGCGGACGAGATGGCGAAGTGGACGACGAAAGATTTCGAGTCGGACAAGGAGTGGAAACGCATTCCGGTTTCGCGCGCGCGCACTCCCGAGGGTGTGAAACTGACGGGCCGCTTTGAAGAAGTGCGGCGGATGGACAGCATCCCACGCGACGACCCGAGCTTTTGGGTGCCGCTGAGTTCGTTTGACGTGAAGGACCCGCGTTTCCCAATCGACATCGAGCGCTACCCCATCGTAGAAATCACGTACCGGTGTTCGAGCGACAACGCACACCCGTCGTGGGTTTGGTTGTATCCTGGGGGGCATGCGATAGATCGGTTACCACGCACGCGCCAGTGGCGGACCTTTGCGCGGCGGGTGAACCATTGGGGAACGCCGAAGCGTATTGACGCGCTGATATTGCGATTGTCTTCGACGACACGCACGACGGAATCCTGCGAGTTCCAGTCGATTCGTTTTCGCGCGATGAGTCAGGAAGAGCGTGACGCCTGCGACCGCGATCGTATCGAGATCGATGCGACGCAAACGCCGCGCACGTATCCGGTGCTCGACGAGTTCATGCCGCTCGGCACCTGCATTCACGCAGACACTGTGCGGCGCAGTGCGGAGCGGCTCGGCGTATCGCTCAGCGAGTACTGGTGGCTCGCAATGGAAGATATCGTGACGCACCACCACAACTGTCTGCTCGTCGAGAGTGTCGAACGCATGGCGAACGACGAGTGGGAGAGCCTGCTCGCGTCTGCACACCGGTACGGCATCAAGCTTGTGCCGTCGCTCGACCTGCCCGTGCGCGACGATCCGCATACTGTGCGGCACCTGATCGAAACGCACATCAAACCGTATGCGCACTCGAACACGATCCTGGCGTGGAACCTGCGTACGCAGCCGCCGGAGGGCGATTTCCGCGGCATGCTGGACGCGAAGAAGATGGTGGAAGAAGTCGATCCGAACCATCCGGTTACCGTAATCACCAAGGATGTGACCGGCTTTCCCTTGTACGCACCGTATTTTCCAGTGACGGGCATCACACATTTCCGTTCTCACGTCTCGTGGGAAGTTGGCGAAACGGTGCGCACACACGCGCCGCTCGCGCGGGGACAACAGTTTTGGCTGATGGGGCCGTCGTTTATTTTCGCGACGGGCACACCGGAATGGAGCACGTGCCCGGAACTGCGGTTGATGATCAACGTCGCGTTTTTGAACGGCGCGCGCGGCTGGTTCAGTTATGCGTATCACAACGATCCGATTTGGATGACCGGCAGTATACAGCGTTCGCTTACGGGTCCGTTCCTGATGTTCAGCGATCTTTGGCTCGAACTCGACCGTCGCATGGAACGGTTTAATGCCATCGCGCCTTTGTTGCTGCAAGCGCAACCCGCGTCGATTCCGAAAGAGTGGTACGTCGAGAGTAAGTCGTCGGACGACTTTGCGCAGGTACCAGCGGGGCACACACCGACGAGTTCGTTTCGCCTACGTGGTGAGCACTTCAATCTATTCTGTGTCGCGAGTAATGACGTGCGCGGCATGTGCAGTCTAAACATCAGCATTCCCGACGCGACGTTGCGCCCGGGCTATGAGATGATCGATCTCACGGACTTTGTGCAGAACCGCGTGTGGTCGCCAATGAATCTCAAACGGCACATTGAAATGTTTCCGGGTCAGGCGCAGATTGTGCTGATGGCGGAAAGGAAAGTCTGCAACCAGTGGCGCGATATTCTCGCGCAACGGCTGGTGGAAGACGATCGCACGCAGCTCTCGTTTAATCTCGCGCTTGCACAGACCTATGGGTTGGACACCGGCGAAGTCGAGGTGCTTTTTCAGCGCAGTGTGTCCGGCGATCCAATTCAGAATCTCGAAGCGATGGACCGCGCCTATGACATTCTCGTGGACTTGATGTACAGCGCGTCTGCTATTCGCGACACCCGCAGCCGAATCATCGAGGCCAGCTCGGCCGTTTGCGCCTGCGATGGCGCGCTTTGCCGGTTGATGGGCAAGGCCAAAATTGACCTTGCCAAGGAGTGGGGGCTAAAGGTCGTGCCGCTGGCACGCGAGATTACCCACCTCCGTCTCGAGCTTCGCCGTGGTCGTGGTCAACAGGTTCTTTCATATGCGCAAGATGTCTCGAAGCGCACACTGGCGTTGCTTAAGGAGATCCGGGCACTTTCGTAAGCGGTTCGGATTTCACGTCTTGGCGCAGTTTGGCGTCCAAGCCCGAGCACGGTTCGCAATTCCGAAATTCATGTCACTGTAACTCACTCCCGCAAATTGACTTGCAACTTCAGCGATTGCTATACTTTTTCGATTGTCCCGTGCGGGGCTAAATCGTGTTTTTGGGCCGGGTTCGGCCCGGAGAGACGGGTTTGCCGTTGGGGCGTAGCCAAGTGGTAAGGCATCGGCCTTTGGCGCCGACATTTCCTAGGTTCGAATCCTAGCGCCCCAGCCATACTAAATTTCGGGAGGGCGGGCATTTTGCCCGCCGCTATGATTGATCGTCAGGGCACAAACGTGGCGTATAGCAAGAGCATCAAGATTTTCAGCGGCAGCGCGTCCACCGCGCTGACGGCTGGTATTTGCCAGACCGTCGAGGTACCTTGTGGCCGCGTGAACGTTGGCAAGTTCAGCGACGGTGAAATCAAGGTGCAGATTGGCGAGAACATTCGCGGTAGCGACGTGTTCATTGTCAACAGCACCTGCCCACCGGTCAACGACAACATCATGGAGTTGTTGATCCTCATTGATGCGGCGCGACGCGCATCGGCGGATCGTGTGACAGCGGTGCTGCCTTATTTTGGCTATGCGCGCCAAGACCGAAAAGACCGGCCGCGCGTGCCGATTACGGCCAAGCTCGTGTCGAACTTGCTCGTCGCCGCGGGCGCGGACCGGGTGCTGACAATCGATCTGCATTGCGGACAGATCCAGGGGTTCTTCGATATCCCCGTGGACCATCTGAGCGGCGATGTGGTGTTTGTGAACCACCTGATCGAGCGCGGCGTGGAAGACCTGGTTGTTGTCGCGCCCGACATGGGCAGCGTGGCGCGTATCCGCGAGTTTGCGCGCCGCTTGGATGTGCCGTTGGCGATCGTGGACAAACGTCGCCCGAAAGAAAACGTTTCGGAAGTGATGCACGTGATCGGCGCGGAATTGGTCGAAGGCAAGCACGCGCTGATCTTCGACGACATGATTGATACCGGCGGCACGCTGGTAAAGGCGGCGAAGGCGATCAAGGACCTGGGTGCGCTGGATGTGATGGCGTGCTCGACGCACCCGATCTTCAGCGGAGACGCGATTGCGCGTATCGAGGACAGCGTTTTGAGCGAGGTGCTTGTGAGCGATACGGTGCCACTTAAAGCCGACGCGAAAGCCAGCGACAAGATTAAGGTGCTGTCCATTGCCACACTGCTGGGCGAGGCGATCCGCCGCGTGCATCAAGAAGAATCGTTAAGCATTTTGTTTCGATAGGACGGAAGAATAAATCGGGCGCGAGCGCCCACGAACAGGAGACCCATAGGCCATGCAACTGCAATCTCTCAAAGCGGCGACGCGCGAAGCGGGCGCAAAGGGTAAGGCGCGCCAGGAACGCCGCGACGGTAATGTGCCGGGCGTGTTGTACGGCGGCGACGGCGGCCCGGTAACCTTAACGATCAATGCGCGCGAATTCGTGAAGCTCATCCAGGCAGCCGGTTCGCACGCGCTCGTGCAGATTGACGTATCGAACGATGCTGCAGCCAGCGGCCCCGCGCTTTTGAAGGACGTGCAATACCATCCCGTTCGCGGCAACGCGATTCACGCGGACTTCCAGCGCATCCGCCTCGACGAGCGCATCACCACACTGGTGCCATTACATTTTGTTGGTCATTGCAAAGGTTTAGTGGACGGCGGCGTGCTTGACTATCAGATTCGCGAACTCGAAATCGAGTGTCTCGCGCTTGAAGTGCCCGGAAGCATTGACGTGGACATCACCGACTTGGGCATCGGCGATCACCTGTACGTGGAAAGCATCGTCGTTCCCGAAGGCGTGTCGATTGTCACGGATTCCGACCGAAGCGCTGTCGCGTGCCACGCGCCGCGCGCAGTCAAGGAAGAAACACCTGGTGCGGCTGAAGGCGCGGAAGGTGCTGCTGCGGCTGCTCCTGCCGACGCGAAGGCCACTGCCGATGCAAAGGCAAAGCCCGGCGCTGCGGCTGCGAAGCCGGAAGCGAAGAAAGACGATAAGGGCGGCAAGAAGTAGCATTCGCGCCCCGCGTGAAAGGATCGCCGCGTGAAGCTGATTGTTGGCCTGGGGAACCCTGGGCAGCAGTATCGGAATACGCGGCATAACGTGGGTTTTCGCGTGCTCGACGAGGTGGCCGAACGATTGTCGGCGCGCTTCGATCAGGAGAAGTACGAAGCGCTGTTCGCCACGGCGGAACACAAAGGCGAGCGCGTGATGCTGTTAAAGCCGCTGACGTACATGAACCTGAGCGGCACGTCGATTGCCAAAGCGGCGCGCAATCGCGTGCCCGATCCGGCGGACGTGATTGTGGTGCTGGACGAAATTCAGTTGCCGCTTGGTACGGTGCGCATTCGGCTTGAGGGCAGCCACGGCGGGCATAACGGGTTGCGGTCCGTGATCGAGCATTTGGGGACGCAGAAGTTTCCCAGACTGCGCATAGGCGTCGGTCATAAAAAGGCCGGAGACGATCTGCGCGATCACGTGCTGAGCACGTTCGCGCCGGAGGAAAAGCCGGATGTCGAGCGGTCCATCAAGACAGCCGCCGAGGCCGTGCTCTGTTGCGTGGCCGAAGGGGTGCCCGGGGCGATGAACCGGTTCAACAAGACCAAGTAAGACCGGCCGGAATACAGGAGATAGTATGAAGCACACGATCAGCGTCCTCGTCGAAAACCACTTCGGCGTGCTGGCCCGGGTATCGGGGTTGTTCAGCGCGCGCGGATTCAACATCGACAGCCTTTGCGTAGGGGAGACAGAAGACCCGAGCGCATCGCGGATGACGGTGGTGGTAGAGGGCGACGATCGGGTACTCGAGCAGATCGTAAAACAGTTGCAGAAGCTGGTTGAGGTCATTGAAGTCACCGATCTCACGAAAGAAAGTTTCGTTGAACGCGAGTTGGTGATGATCAAGGTTGCGGTCAACGGCAACGGCCGCACGCCAATTATCGAAGTCGTGAACGTGTTCCGCGCGAAGGTTGTGGATATCAATCCCGATTCGATGATTGTGGAAGCGACGGGCAGCGAAGGAAAGATACGGGCCTTCATCGACATGATGCGCCCCTTTGGCATTAAGGAACTTGTGCGGACGGGCCGGATCGCCATGGCCCGGTCGTTGAAGAACAACGGGTAAGGGAAGAGGAAATGGCCACGATTTATTACGAAAAAGACGCAGACCTGTCCGCAATCAAGGGCAAGACCATCGCGGTAATCGGTTACGGCAGCCAGGGACACGCGCACGCGAAGAACCTTCGCGATAGCGGTATCAACGTGATCATCGGTCACCGCGGCGGCGCGAACAGCAAGACCTATCAGGCCGCGAAAGAAGCGGGCTTCGAAGTACTTTCGGTTGCCGATGCTACGAAGCGCGCAGACATCCTTATGATCCTTGTGCCGGACACTATTCAAAAGGATCTATTTGAAAACGAGATCAAGCCAAATCTTCGCCCGGGTATGTCGTTGATGTGGGCGCACGGTTTTAACATCCACTTCAAGTGTGTTGACCCGCCTAAGGATGTGGACGTATTCATGATTGCGCCGAAAGGCCCCGGCCATTTGGTGCGCGACGAGTTCGAGCGCGGCGCTGGTGTGCCGTGTCTTGTGGCGATTTATCAGGATGCTACGGGCGACGCGTTAAAGAAGGCATTGGCGTACGGTCTGGGTATTGGCGGCGCGCGCGCGGGTATCATCGAGACGACCTTCCAGGAAGAGACGGAAACCGATTTGTTCGGCGAACAGACCGTGCTCTGCGGTGGATCGGCGGCATTGATTAAGGCGGGCTTCGAGGTATTGATGGAAGCCGGGTACCAACCCGAGATCGCATACTTCGAAGTGATGCACGAACTCAAGCTGATCGTGGATCTCTATTATCGTGGCGGCCTGAAGTTCATGAACTATTCCGTGAGCGATACAGCTGAGTACGGCGGTCTTACTGTCGGGCCGAAAATTGTAACGGATCAAGCGAAGAATGCGATGCGCGAGCAGCTTAAGCGGATTCAGTCCGGCGAGTTCGCCAAGGAATGGCTCGGCGAATACCAGTCGGGCGGGAAGAACTTCCAACGCTTGCGAGACGCGGACGCCGCCCACCCGGTCGAGAAGGTCGGGGCGGAACTGCGGAAGATGATGCCCTGGATTAAGTAATTTTGGGAACCCCGCCTTCGGGCGGGGTTCTTCGTTTATGGCGTGTTCGTGCGACGGCTTGTCGTTCAAACTCATAAATCACGAATCCATTACAAGTGACGAGCACGATGAGGGCAAGTGCCGGAGGATTGTCTTGTCGTGAATTTGCTATACTCCCGTTGGCGCATACCTCTCATTTGAATCGGCTGCTACGCGCGATTGCGTGAAGTATTCAGGAGAACCGTTGCCTTGAAGAACCTTTTGCCGCTCCAGGAACTCGATTTGAAGATCGAAACGTGCCGCCTGCGCGAACTTGAAATACCGAAGCAGAAGCAAAAGTTCGACGTGCAGAAGAAGCGGCTCGCGGTTGAATTGGACGAACGCGACAAAGCGTTCAAAGCGCTCCAGCTCGAGCAGAAGGAGTGCGAGAAAGACATCGAGCAGAAGCAGGCGCAGATTCTCAAATATAGAAATCAGCTTAATGCCGTGAAGAAGAACGAAGAGTACCAGGCGCTTCTTCACGAGATCGATATGATCGAGAAGCAGATTGGCGTTAAGGAAGAGCGCATTCTCGTGGTCATGGACGAGATCGATGCAGCCAAGATGCGGCTAGCGGAAGACAAGAAGCGCATCGACCTGGAGCTCAAGCAGATCGCGGACCACTGCGCAGAGATTGATGCGGAGCTTACCGAGGCGGTGAAATCGCGCAAAGAACTCGAAGCGCAACGGGAGCCGCTCCTTACTTCTGCCGACCCGGCCCTCGTTTCGAAGTACAACCGCATCCGCACCGCAAAGAAGACGGGCGCGGCAATCGTACCCATGAACGGCACGACGTGCAGCGGGTGCAATATGACGGTCACTGCGCAGGCAGTGAACGAAATTCTCGGCGGCAAGGTGCATGCGTGCGCGCATTGCGGCCGCCTACTCTACAATCCGGAATTCTATCTTGAAACCTCGGTGGGCTAGCCACGCGTCCAATTCCACGACGACCATTCGGGGAGGAATCGCGTCATGCCATTTCTAAAGCGCCGCCGTTTCGTATCCGTCATCGGGCGCAAGAGCAGCGTGCCGGACGGGATGTTCACCAAGTGCCCCGGCTGCGAAAAGACCGTATCCGCGACGGAAGTGGAAGAGAACTTTATGGTCTGCCCGCAATGCGGGCATCACAGCCGAATCACCGCGCGGCAACGGCTGGGATATTTGCTCGATCCAGAGTCGTTTGTCGAGACACACGTGGAAGTGCAGTCGGGCGATCCGCTTGGTTTTGTGATTCCCGAGCAATCGTATTCGTATCCCGAGCGCGTAAAGCGTGCCCATTCCAAGACCGATGTGACCGAGTCCATCATCACGGGGTTCGGCACGATCGATTCCGCGCGCGCGTCGTTTGGCGTGATGGATTTCACCTTTCTCGGTGGTAGCATGGGTTCGGCGCTGGGCGAGAAATTTTGCCGCGCGGCGGATGACGCAATTCGCGAGCGGGTCCCTTATGTGGTGTTCACGTCGTCCGGTGGAGCGCGCATGGACGAAGGGATTCTCGGGCTGATGCAGATGGCAAAGACCAGCGACGCGGTTCGTGCGTTGAACGAAGCGGGTGTGCCATATATTTCCGTATTGACCCATCCGACGACAGGCGGCGTATACGCCAGCTTCGCGAGTCTCGGCGATATTCTCATTGCGGAGCCCGGCGCTCAAATTGGTTTTGCTGGCCCGCGTCTGATCGAAGGCGCGCTGAAGGTGAAACTGCCAGAGGGCTTTCAGTCCGCGGAGTCACAATTCAGCAACGGCTTCATCGACTGCATCGTGCCGCGCCCTGAAATGCGTGAGACGCTAGGTCGGCTGTTGAAATACCTGACGCCGCAGTGACGCCGCGCGACTACCTCGCCAGCCTCGAATTTCACGGCATCAAACTCGGCCTCGACAACATCCGTCACCTGATGGATGCGTGTGGTAATCCGCAACTAAGTTATCCAACGATTCATGTCGCCGGCACGAACGGTAAAGGCAGTGTCGTTGCGTTCACTGCATCGATTCTGCGCGCCGCGGGATACAAGGTCGGCCGGTTTACAAGTCCCCATTTGCGCGACGTATCCGAACGATTCCTCATCAATGGCGAACCGATTTCAGATCGCGATCTCGATCGAGCAATCGAATCTTTTCGTGATACAGCGCAAATATTTCTAAATCCACCGACGTATTTCGAGCTTTGCACGGCAATCGCGCTGCGCCACTTTGCTGAACAAAAAGTCGATATTGCGGTAATCGAAGTCGGCATGGGAGGAAGGTTCGATTCGACGAACATCCTTGAACCGATAGCCTGCGCGATCACGAACATCGATCTCGATCATATGAAGTATCTTGGCAATACGCTGGAAGTGATCGCGTTTGAGAAGGCGGGCATTATTAAACCAGGGGTGCCCGTTATCGTTGGTGAGCGACGGCCAGGTCCCCTTGACGTTATTGGGACTGTCGCTCGCGAGCTGAATGCGCCGTGCCATTTAAGCGGAGATGATTTCACCTATTCGGCTGCTGGCAAAGCACTCGCGCCGGCAATCTCGTATCGTGGTCCTACAATCCAGTTGGCGGAAAGTCCGATTGGGCTGGCGGGAATGTATCAAGTGGAAAATGCCGGACTTGCGATCGCGTTGGTGGAAAAGGTTACCGATCAATTCCCTATTAACAGTGATGCCGTCGCGCGGGGTCTCGCTGATGCACGGTGGCCGTGCCGGTTGGAGCGAGTTCTAGACGACCCGCCTGTGTACATCGACGTTGCGCACAATCCTGCGGGGATTAAACGGTTAGTAGAATCAATGCCACCGTGCGTCGTGGTGTTTGCCGCATCGTCGGATAAGGACATAGCGCAGATGATCAAGGCGCTTGAGCCTATTGCTGAAAGGCTCTTCGTTACTGTATTCGATGGCCCGCGTGCGACCCCGTTGGCACTTCTTGAACACGCATTGGCGGGGGGGCCGCACTCGATGCAGGCGACATTGAGAGATGCGATTACGGCAGGAATTGAAGAGTCGTCCGCAAGTCGGCCCTTACTGATCACTGGGTCGATCTTTACTGCAGCACAAGCACGGCAAATTTTTGTAGAGGAGTTTGGAGTTTCGCCGATCCGATTTTGAAGACCATTCCACTTGCGCTTCCAGCCAATGCGGCAGCGCCGTCCACTTGTTACAGAGCTCCCTCTAGCGACTTTCGGTACACGCAGACTTGAAACGCTCGAATGATTAGATGAGGCTCAGCGCGTCGGCGAAACGCGCGATGGTGTCGTCGGGGGATTCAATTCCGACGGAAACGCGGACGAGGTTTGGTGAGACGCCGACGGATTCGACGAAGTCGAGTTCGTCGAAGTGCGCGAGGAGAGTGTAGGGACACGCGAGGGTATAGTTCGTGCCGAGACTTGGGCCTTTGGAAACGCGAAGACCATCGAAGAATTTGGGGGCCTTAGTTGCGGCGTCTTTAAGTACCAGTGAGAACATACCGCCGAATCCCGAGCCCGGCCGGTGAGCTTTTTTATAGTTCACAGTGGTCTCGAACTTGGGGTAATACACGCGCTGAACTCTTGGGTGAGCTTGCAGAAAGTCGCCGACCCGTTCCGCGTTGGTATTGATTCGATGCATCCGATGGTCAAAATCGCGTGAGTTTGCTTCGAGCACGGCAGCGTCATCATCCCACAGGCGGTCTTCGTAATGTTTGCGCAGGTATTTCTTGAGCATTTCGTTCAATGGTGACGATGGACTCGTAATTATCGAACCGGCCATTACGTCACCGACGCCGGAGAAATATTTTGTTAGACTGGTCACGATTATGTCCGCGAAGGGCAACAAGTCCACGTTTACAAAAGAGCCAAGCGTTTCATCGACCACGAGCGGCACTTTGTTTTTGCGCAGTAACGCAGAGAGGCGTTCGATATCGCAGGATTGCAGCAATGGGTTACCGGGAAATTCGCAAAACACTGCTGCAATGGGCGCGTTCTCGACTTGCCACGTAATTGCTTCAAAAGTTTCTTCATTCAAGACTGGATAGAAGGCTGCCTCGGGCCCCCATTTGGTTTGGATGCGCAAGAGATCGACGTAGGGCAGACCGAGCTGGATTGACTTTGCACCGGGTTTTGCGGCACGCACGCACTCGAGCGCGCTGCTGAGCGCGGACATGCCCGAGGGATAGAGGCGGATATCCGCGGATTTCACACCCGCAAGTTTTGCGATGCGTGTCAGTAGCGCTTTTTTAGCAGTACTTTTTTCATACGTCCCTTCGCGGCCATCAAGGGTCGCCTGGGCCAGGCGCGAACTGACGATATTTCCGTAGTGTTGCCAGTAACGTTTTGCGGTGTCGAAGGCCTCCATAGGAAACACGACGACGTGCAGGTCGTTCAGTCCGAATTCTTCGATGCGTGACGGAAAGCGCTCGGTCTCGTTCAGAAATCGCGCGCATTTCTCCGCAACGCGCCGGGAAGGAAATGTCAGGCAGAGTTCGTCACCGCGCGCATAGCGGCGGCGGCATTCGCGGAATAACTCGTTGACAATGGGGTTGAATACAAAACGCGGATAACCGCATTGCAGCGCTTCAAGCAGCGCCGGGTCCTTCTGTTCGTAGCGCACGACGTGTTCCCACAAGGGCATGGCGACGGATGCGGCGTGTCGCGATGCGGGAATTGGCTTACCCAAGTCTTCGGCGCGCCACAGCGGGTTTGTCAGCAGCGCCTGGTCCGGGCGTTGCGCAGACAGAGAGTCGTCCGAATTAACCGAAATGGAAAGACCGTTCATGGATTAGAATAGTGTGCTTTTTTTTGCGTAACTTTGCAAAGGGAGCAGGTTTCGGTCCACTGAATAGCGTCGGGCCGGATTGTGGCTGCTCAACCCCGTAAGAAATCAAGCAGTTGCTGAATGAGTGCGATTATCGCGGCAAGAATTCCAGTAGGGTTTGGTTCGGGATCTGGATCTGGATCGACGATTTCTTTGTCAATCGTTACTTTTATTCTGTCGACATTGTTGTTTTCGTCTTTTTCTAAGACATTGTTCTCCGGGTCTACTTCCGATTCCAGCCAGTAGTCGCCGTTAGGAATGTCTGTTACGTCTATCCACTGACCGGGAATGCTCTTGTCATAGAGGTCTTCGTAGCCTACGGAAATGCCCTGGAGTTCCGCAGTACAAACGAAAAACTGTGGATCGTCCGGTGCGTTGGGCAGGGACAGGTCGTATTCGTAGCTGTCTAATAGGCAGAAGCTCGTTTTCTTGCTGGTGGCGAGTACATCGCCCACGCCGTTTTCGGGAAGTATCTCGCGCAAACGGTAGACTGCCCAATCGTCGAAGTGCGTGTGATCGTGCTGAGGGTGGAAAACGAAATGGCCGGCGATGCGGTTGTAGTGCGAACCGTCCGACCGGAAGATGCGCTGTTTCACCTTTTGAGTCAGTTCCCCGCGATGCTTGTCCTTGGGTTTGGGCGCAAAAATGTAGAGGGGGCCGTCGCCAATGTTTGCCATTGCGTTGGAAAAAATCAGATGGGTGCGATTGGGCTTGATGTCGGCACGTATTTCGTGATCTTCGAGAAACGCCGTATCGACGATCATGTCCGGGAGCCAGTCCACAGCGCCTTGCGCGTAGCACGTGAAAGAGAGAAGAAATGTGACGGACAAGGCCCGGAACTTCATGCTGATATACCTCTGCTTCTAAACACTTCCCGATATTCTACCAGAATGCGGGGCAAGCGTTGCACCGCGCGGCGGTGTTGCTATAGGCTCTTTGCGGGGCTGTGGAGTGACCGAGGTTGCCAGCCGGGGGCAACAGTGATCGGGTGTGTTTATGGGTAAGAAGACGGATGCAAAAGAGAAGTTCAATCACGCGGATCAGATGTTCCGTGAGAAAAATTTTCCAGCGGCGCTTGAGGTGCTCGACGAGCTGGACAAAGAGTTTCCAGATACCAAGAACGTAATCTACCCCCGAGCGATGTGTCTTGCGCGGGTGGGTCGTTTTGACGAGGCACTGGATTTGTGTCGACAGCTCAAGGTCGAGTTTGCCGATCCGCGCGGCGAAAAACTGATGACGAAGATCAGCGACCTGCGCAGGGCCCAGATTCAAAAGGAAAAAGAAAAGAAAGAGCCCAAACCCCAGACTGGGCAGGCCGTACCCCAGCCGAATGTTTTTTCGCTGGACTCTAATGCGCCGCCGCTAGAAGAACGTCTAAGAGGGAAGAACATCGAGTTTAGTCCGTCCTTTAATCCGCAGGGGACGGGGCAGAGTGTGATTCCGGGGCCTGAAAACCTAGGCGCGCAGTTGGACGTACTGGACCTGGGCGACGGATCGCCGGTGCTGGATATAGCGGCGTTGGACGATATGTTTGCCGCGAAACCCGCGAAGTCACTGGTACCGCCAATCAAGACGCCTCCAGCGTCGTCCAAGACGGGTCTTTATATTGGTATTGCCGCAGGGGCCGCGGTGCTCTTAGCCCTGATTGCATTTGGACTGGCCAAGGGCGGCGGGGGAAGTTCTCAGCAGCAAGCGTCCGCGCCGACGGCAGCTTCTTCGCAAGCGGACATTGAATCGGCAGAACAGCCAGCCGCGCCTTCGATGGATGGTCCAGAGATCACATGGTTGAGTTCGCTGGAGGAAGTGACCGAGCGAATGGGAGAAGACAACTACTACGCGCTGCTTCTGTTCTATTCAAGCTCGACACCTTCGGCCGACATTGATCTCATGGAATCGACGGTGTGGACCGATCCTAACGTGCGGTACTTCGCGAAGGACTGGGTCTGCGCGAGAATTGACGTGGACAAGGAAGCCGATGCGAAGGAGATGTTTCAAGTCACCAAACTGCCAACAACCGTCCTAACCGACTATTCATTCGAAGAGGAGTATTATCGCCAGGAGGGATTCCTCGATACCCAGCAGTTTTACACAGCGATGATTGAAAATGGGTTCGGGCCGGAAACCACCGAAGAGGAAATGAAGCTTCCGCCTTTGCCCATGCTTGCGATGGTCCTTCTGCCCTTTGTGTATATCCTCTGCACATTCCTGCCGATTCTGTTTACGATGATGCTGCTAGGCCGCATGCCTGAAGACGATATGGCCACCGGCTTGCTTCAAATGGTGTTGGTCGGGATTATTTCGCCGTTTCTGGGAATCGTCGTGCTCCGTGGGGTCTACCAGCTTGGGCGCGTGGAAACGCTGATTTACTACGCAATACTCGTCCCGCACTTGATTGTGGGAAATCTCATCATGTCCGCGGCGAGCGGAACGCAATTCTGGCTCTGGGTGATGCAGATGTTCATGATCATGCGCGGCGAAGGGTAAAAGCAGAGACCCCCGGCTGGGGATCCGGGGGTCTTGCTGGGACCGTGCTTTCCGTCTTCTAAGCGAGACGGTCTAGTAGAGAGCAACGGTTGTGCCAGTGCATTGCGTAATGGTCACATTTTATTGTAAATCATTTATTCAATGGTGTTTACATAAATGAATGCTGATCTTTGGCGCGCGAGCTGTCCGGCAAATTATTGACAAGTTGACGGCAAATTTGCCCATCTGATTGTCACCTTTTGTCAGATGTTGTCGTCGCTGCTACTTCTTTATTTTCATACAATTATGCCTTTGACGCCCCCGGCGGCCTCTGCTAGAATTCGTTTTAGGATTAAGGTTTTCCCTGCCGTGTACGATACGGCGTGCGAAACATTGAGCCTAATATTTGAACCGGGTGTCCGATATTTGTTGTGGCTAACGGTAAACCGTTACGAGCGGGAACCGGCGGCTGCCGTGAGGGCGCCCACCTAATGGGTTGGTTCAAATTGTTTCGCTGCCAACGGCACTGGGGCGGGGAAATTTATTGAAGGGCAAGATGGTGTGAATCCATCTTGCCTTTTTTGTTAGGGAAGATAACTATTGACAAAAATATAAAATAATGCGACAATATTCATTAGCCTATAGCAGATAGCAGTGTAATTGGTTACAAGACGCTGTTCGTGAATATCGTATAAAACTTGAATTTATTGATTATAATATCTAGAGAGTTCGGTAAATTTGGATGATAGTTGCGCAATCGTGGCAGAGTCGTCAGTCAAATAGAAGTAATAACTTGACAGATTGTTCGATTTTTGCTACCGTGAACCTGACTACTGGAAGAGTAGTGCGTTGTTGAAGCTTGCCGTGGCCGTTTTTTGGCCGGGGCGGATACGTGCATAGGGCAGTGGCCCTGGCGCGTGGGGAGGTTTAGAGCCATTGCTGTTCACTAAGCCGACCAAAGCCGTGGGTATCGATGTTGGCACCCACTCCGTGAAGGCCGTACAAATGTCGCGGTCACACGGCGGTTTGCGCGTGGACAACGTGGGTTACGCGATCATTGATCGGGCGCAGTACAACACCGATCCGGTTGTCGCGCAAGCTGCGGCGTTACGCGAGGCGATGCGTTCGTTGCCGACGGCGCAATCCCTGGTTGTCGGCGCGTTGCCTGGCCAGACTGTTGTCATTCGTTATCCGCGCCTGCCGGAAATGTCCGACGCACAGATGTCGGATGCCATTGAGAAAGAGGCAAGTCAAAACATTCCCTACGAGCGTTCGGAAGTGTTTCTCGATTGGACGCCGCTCGAAAGTGTGCATGAAGCCGGCAAGAATTTGACGAAAGTGTTGCTCGTTGCGGCGCGTTACGAAGTAATCGAATCGCGCGTTCAGATCGCGAGCGAAGCTGAAATGAGTTACGGGGTGCTCGGCGTGGATTCGCTCGCGCTTGCGGACGCGGCCGAGGGCTGCGACTTTTTGCGCGTGGGTGAATCGGTCGCGTTAATCAATTTGGGCGCATCGAATACCAGCATCCATTTCGTAAAAGATGGCAAATCGAATTTCATTCGCGACGTGAACTGGGGCGCGAAGGAACTCATACAAGCTGTCGCGAAGGCGCGGCGCACGGAGTTGCCGGAGGCCGAGCGTATGTTGCTGGAATTCGCGCATCACCGTGCGGTTGTTGCGGCTGAGCCGCCACCACTTCCGCCAGATCTACCTGCGGCATCGGGCGCACCTGCGCCGGCAGCGCCGTCCTCCAACCTGCTCGATCCATTCGATGACGAGTTAGGTGCGCTGGATTCGTTAGGGCCAGTTGCGCCTCCGCCCAAGCCGGTGGTGTCGCAGCCGGCACAGCAGACCGACAAGCCGATGGAAGAAATCCTCGCGCCGCCGCTGGTACGGCTGGTAAGCGAGATTCGCCGTTCCTTTGATTATTACGAGCAGCAGCTCTACGAGCACCCGGTCGAACGGTTGATTGTGAGCGGGGGCGTGGCGCATTTGGGACTCTTGCGGGACACCCTGCACGACGAGTTGGGCATCGCAGTTGAACTCGCAGACCCGACGCATAGCGCGTTGACGTTGGGGCCGGACCACGCAGTTAGCAGAATGGTCGATCACCCGGCGCAGTTCATGGTCGCAGTGGGGCTCGCCACGCGCGGGATGGCAGACCTATGATTCAGATCAACCTGCTTCCACACCACTTACGCCCCATAAAGCGCACACCAGTTCCTTATATTGCCGTAGGAATTCTCGCGGTGCTGGCCGTGGCGTATATCGCCTTTTCGTTCATTTCAACGCAAGCGCAGATTATGGGTAAGCAAACCCAACTCGCCGCGCACCAAAAAGAACTCGAAGAAATGAAGGCGATTGTCGAGGAGTCGAACCAGCTTGAAAAGCGCAAACTGCAACTCGCCGACAAGATCAATACCATTCAGGAAATTGCTTCGAATCGCATCGTATGGTCTCGCGAACTGTTCAATCTGTCGCGGTTAAAGCCGGACAATTTTTGGTACAGCGAGATCCTCGAATCGTCGAAGAGCTACAGCGTGCAGCAGCCGGAAATCGATCCGAAAACAGGCAAGCCAAAAATCAACGAAACGACCAAGAAACCGGAGATGAAGACGGTTTCAATCACAAAGCCGATCCTGCGCGTGATGGGCTATGTCGTCGCGGGCGCGGATGGGCGCTCGGATGTGAGCCCATTAACGGACGCACTTAGTAGCGATCCTGAGTTTGTAAAAATGTTTCAAATGGAACCGCCTTCGTTTTCAGATACGGAGTTTGAAGGGTTTCCCGTGAAGAAATTCACTTTAGAATTTCAGATCGCGCCCGAAGCGGAGGCCGGCCAATAATGGAAGCCTTAAAAGGAAAAGTCACTCCGAAGGACTGGATGGCGGTAGGTGCAGTCGTGGCCGCCGTTGTTGCAATTCTCGCGCTCTATTTCTTCTTCGTGCACAAGAATCAGATCACGAAGCTCGATGAGCTTACGGCGCAAATCACGACGATACAGACTGACCTGCGCGAAGCGCACAAGAAGGAACAAAACATTGCCGCGTTGCGCGAGGAAGCGGCGGCGATTGAGACGCTGGTCGCTGACTTTGAAAGGCGGCTGCCGGAGCAGCGCGAAATTCCGACGTTGGTGCGTCAATTCGAACAGATGGCAAACGACGTCGGGTTGTCGCACGCGCTGAAACCGGAATCCCCGATAAGAGACGAGCGCAAAGAGACGATTCCGTACAGCATCACCACGTACGGTACCTTTCACCAAACTACGAGCTTTATAAACCGGCTTGAACGGTTCGAGCGTTTCCTGAAAGTGTCGAACCTAAAGATTGAAGAAGAAAAAGACGCTGTCTCGAAGGCGACATTTACGCTGAGCACGTACCGCTTCCTGGCACCTACGACAAAACCCGCTTCGCCTCCGGCGCAGACGGCATCCGCTGCGGCGCCGCAACCGGGAGGTGCGTCGTGAACCCGAAGCAAAAGCGCAACGCGATCATACTGGGAGTACTCGGCCTCGCTTTGGTTTACGTGCTCTACACAAGAATATTTGGCGAAACGGAACAGGACCGCATCTACCGCGAGAACATGGAGAAGTCTGCAGCCGACAAAGCCGCTGGCGTAACCCCTGGAGCTGCACCGGCTGCGGGAAATGCAGCGGTCGCACCGGCAGCCAGCACCACGGTGAAGTCGCAATTTCAGAAGGCGGCGGTGGACGTGAATCAACTCATCGCGAGCATTCAGGAAATTACGTTTGACTACGACACTGATCGCATGCAGGTGAATCCGATGACGCCGCTGGTCGGTCCATCGGCGCACCAGGTGTTGGCATCAACGACGCCGGGTAGCGAAACGCCGGGAACGTTCGCACCGGGCGGCGATTCTCAAACGATTTTGCGCACATTTCGTGTGACGGGGATTTTGTGGGACAAGCGCGATCCCATGGCCGTGGTCGCGTATCCGATGAAGGGTCAGTTGACGAGCGAAGTGGTCACGAGGGGATTCGAGTTCCCTGATTTAGGGATCAAGGTGATCGACATCGAGCAGGAACGCGTGATACTCGACGCAAATGGCACGCAGGTTTCCCTGCAGCTAGAGGAGCGGTAGGAGATGGGACGCACAGTAATTTTGCGGGCCGTGGCGCTATGCGCCGTCCTGGCCTCCTTGCCCATGCTGGCCTTGGGCGAGGACGTGGCGCAACGCAAGGAAAGCGCCGTCCGCACCGCGCTCGAGAAGCAGGGAAAGACGGGTGACTATGCGGAACTCGTTGCATCTTCAGCGCGCGCGGCCGCGATAACCGATGTAAAGATGGGCGGCACGCTTGGCGCGCCGGAAGTCACGGTTTCAACCGATGGGCGACCTGCCTATGAGTGGTTCAAAATGGATGGCGGCAAACGGATCGTCATCGACTTTCACAATACGATTCATCTGCAGTCCGGATTAAAGCTCGCGCCGATTGGCGCGGCGCCTCTGATCCGCGTGCGGACCAGTCTGTATTCGCTCGATCCGGAATTTGTGACACGAATCGTGATCGATTTGCAGCGCGCAGCGCAGCCGGAGTTTTCACAGGAAGACACGAAAGTCACCATGCGCCTGCGGAAAACCGCGGCGGACGAAGCAAATGCGTCGCTGTCCAACAAGGCGATGGTAGTGGGGACCAACCTCGCGCAGGCACAGCAAAAGATCGAATCCGAGAAGCAGCGTTTAACGGAAGCCGTGCAGCGCGCTGTTTTGGCGGAACCACCTGCCGAACTTGTCAATGATGAAATAAGAGCGGCACTGGCGGATGCGTCCGCCAGGGCTTCGAAGACGACCGAGCACATCAACGCCGCGTTTGAAAGCGCGCGCACGCCATTTGAAACGCAGCGGTCGCGGCTGGATGAATTGCAGGCTGGATTGTTTGGAAAAACAATCGATGCCGAGAAGGCCAGCACGACGCTGAAATCGATCGAGAAGGAAATCGAAAGTGCCGCCGACAAGGCGAACAAAGAATTCGCTGGAATTGAAACGGAATTCGGCGAAGCCATCGATGTTCACGCGAGACAGTATGACGCGTTAATTGCCAGCGCGAAGGGCGCGCAGGAAAAAGCGCCGGAAGCGGCGACAATAGAACTGGCGAAAGCCGACGCGCCAACAGAGCGTGCGCCAACCGCCGCCGAGCCCGCTCCAGTTGTTCCTGAAATTGCGCCCGTTGTTTCAACATTGGAACCGGACAAGACCGAAACGGTCGCGTCGTCCATTGAAAAGATCGAACGCGATCTCGCCGACATTCGCGGAGAAGAACAAGCCGCAATGACGGAGCCGGTTTCGATCGACGCACCGGTCATCGAGCCAGCAACAGAACCTATTCACGTGGACGTTGCAGAAATTTCGCCGCAAGACGCCAATGAAAGCGCCCCCACATTGGTTGAGGCGCCGGTGATCGTAACGCCGACGAGTGACGCTGTGCTCGCGAAGTTGGACGGATTAAATGCGGACATGTCGAGACTGGCGGAGGCAATCGCATCAGCCACCGAGGCGCCCGTCGATCCGGCTACGGGCTTGGAGACGACGACGGCGGTCGCAGTTAACATCGTGCCTGTGCTTGACGCAGTAGACGCAGCGCCACTCCCGGTAAACAGCGCAACTATCAATGAACGCGCTGATGCGGCAATTGTTGTTGCGCAAGCTACTGAAACGCCGGAACCGGTCGCCGCTGAGCCTGCGCAGGAAGAGACGCCTGCCGCTGAACCCGGTGCTACCGAAGAATCCGCAACGGCTTCCGAGCCAGCAGCCACTGCCGATCCCGCGCCGCCCGCGGACGCACCGGCAGACGGCGCCGCGCCGGCCCCTGCTGAAACGAGCGGAGAAGCACCCGCGGTTGTCGAGGAACCTGACGCTGCACCTGCACAGCCAGTAAAGGTCATTGCAGCGGCGGTGCCTGCGGAGCGTGAAACTTTGCCGCCGGGTGTGGACCCGCTAGATCAAATTGTGAACATCGATTTCCGCGAAATGGATCTTAGCAGCGTCGTTTCCTTGCTTGCGAAGAAGGGGCAGGTAAACGTTATCGCAGGGACCGAAGTGACGGGTACGGTAACAGCGGACATCCGCAATGTTCCGTTGCGCAAGGCGATGGACATGGTGTTGCGCATGAACGGTCTCGGCATCGTCGAGGAAGAAGGCATCTTCCGTATAGTGACTTACGACGAGGCAGTTGCCGCGCGCCGCACCACGAAAATGGTGCCTCTGACGAATGCACAGGCGGAAGACGTGCGCACAACGCTGGAGGGAATTCTTGTCGGTGGGCGCGACGCGAAGCTCGTATCGGTTTCCGCGAACAAGAACACCAATGTGTTGATTATTTCCGGACCGGAAGATCGCGCTGCGGAATTTGAACGTCTCGCGCGCGAGCTTGACGTGAAAGAGCCGACGCTGCCAACCGTCACCGAGGCGATTAAACTGAATTATCTCGATCCGACGTCGGCCAAACCGATTGCAGAAACGTTGAAGAGCGAGAAGATCGGAAAGGTTGAAATCGATAAAGAAGGCCGCCACGTCGTCGTAACCGACATACCAGCGGCAGTGGAGCAGATGAAGCAGTTGCTCGCGAGCGTGGACAAACCTGTAAAACAGGTTGCGATCGAAGCGATGATTGTAGACGCTGTGTTACGGGATGCATCGCAGACCGGCGTGGACTGGACGATCGATGCGATTCGCCGCCACAGCACGAACGGCGATCTTGTAAGCGATCTGTCGCAGTTGACCTTCGATGGGAATTTGGGCCCAGTAGGGACAACCAACCTTGACGCTGGTGTGCTCCAACTCGGCATCCTTTCAAGTGAAGTTCGCTTGAATGCGACGATTGCCGCGGAAGTCCAGAGCCGCAACGCGCAGATTCTGGCGAGTCCTAGCATTGTGACCGTGGAGAACCAGCCTGCGACGATCAGTATTGTGCAAGAATTCCCATACCAGGAAATTACCCAAGGGTTGACAGGCCCGCCAGTGGCTTCGACCGAATTCAAGCCGATTGGTGTGACGCTGGACGTAACGCCACGGATAACGCACACGAATGATACAATCGTATTGATTCAGGCCAAACAAAGTTCCGTGAGCGGTCTTACCGAAACGGGTGTGCCGATCGAAGACAAGCGTGAGGCGCAGACAACGTTACGCGCGCAAGATGGACGCACGATTTTCATCGGCGGTTTGCGCAATACTTCGAATGTGCTCAACGTAAACAAAATTCCTGTGCTAGGCGATATTCCCGTGCTGAATTTCATGTTCCGCAACACGAACGCGGAAAAACAGAACACGGAACTGCTGATCTTCCTGACTTGCCGCGTGATGGACCAGGAGTTGCCTGAGTTGACCGTGACGCAGCAAGAAGAATTCGACAAATTGGACGCAACGCCGAAGGTTCCCGACGGCCAGCGGGCCAATTTCCACGACATATTGCGTCCGCAGGACATGCGCGACCCAATGTGGAAATGGCGTAGATCTAACCGCTGAGGGGCGCAATGGGGTATGCGGGCGGCCACACTGGCGACAGTGTGGCCGCTGTTTTTTGTCAGCGCTGGCCGAGGAATTGCCGGGCTTTTCAAAATTGTTTAGAATTACGCCTATTCACGGCATTTAAGGCTTTTGTGTTCATGCTAGGTTCAGACGAGTTGCGCGAGATATTCCGGCGGACGCAGATTATTCGTAAGCCGACGTATGGCATTATCAGCGGATATCATACGCTGCCGTATGTGTGCTTGGGCGTTTCGGGCGATAAGCCCTTCGGCACGCAGCAGGTCAAGGGCAAGGTGCATGTGTCGCCGCGGTTGATCATTCGCCCGCAGCAATACGAACCGAGCTACGACGAGATTTTCGGCGAAGACAACGTGGACGGCGAATTGACCGGGCGCATTTTCGGGTTCATGGGGTTCAAAGGCAAGCCGGTGGAGTGCAAGTCCGAACACCTGGAAGTGCGGATGATCGATTCGAACGTCGAAACCGTGCTTTCGCGTACGCTCGACGATTTGGAGCGAAACGAGGACATTACGACCGGCGTTATCTTGACGCCGAACAGCCGGTATTATCCGGTGTCAATCGAACGGTTTATTTCGAGCATTCTTGAAGACGAGTTTTCGGTGTAGCGGGGGAGGAGAGGTCGAGTGAAGAGCGCGTATGAGATTGCAATGGCCCGTCTGGAGAAGGAGAAAGGACCGAGCCGCAAGCTGAGCGATGAACAAAAGGCGGAGATTGCCGCCATCAATAAGAAGTACGACGCACGCGCCGCGGAGGAAAAGTTGTCCTTTGAAACGCGAATGTCGAAGGCGGCGAACTTTGAGGAACTCGAGAACTTGCGCAAAGAGATGGCCGCTTCTCTCACGACTATCGAGGAGCAACGCGAAAAGGCCAGAGAATCGGTCTGGGACAGGGACTAGACTCCGGTCAATATGAAGCGCCTCATGGGCCGCAAGCGTAAACTGATTACGGGCTGGCGGCTCTTTTTTCTTGCCGTTGTTGCGGTGGCGTCGTTTTGGTTCACCGAGAACCGTTTTGTAAGTTCCGCCGCCGCGCGCGCATTTTATCCTGCCGGTACCTATTGCATGATTTCCTCTTGGGACTTTCCGAAAGCGTGGGCCGCGTTCCATCGCAGCGACGTTTTTCAGCGAATGAGAAAAGACTGGCCACGGCCATATGGCGACTGGGAACTCGCAGTACGCCTCGACACGGGCATTCGCCCGGATCCAAACCGCTGGACCTTGTGGATGGGACGGCGGACCGTGCTTGCGTACGCGCCGGAGGGAGTGGGCATCACATCCTATCCGGGCCATTTGACGCGAATGGCAGATGCCCTACGAAGTGCGTTGGGTTATCGTCCGGACGATAAAGGCATCGCGACGTATCGCGAATTCAGCTATGCATGGCGTGACGGTTACCTCATTGCGTCGAAGTCGCGTGCGTACGTCGAAGCAGCGCTCGCTGATAGCGATGCACCATTGTTGCATACGGACAGTGACGCGATGTTCACGGTTCAATGGGAAGGCGAACATCCCGGGTACGTAAATTTCGAGAATGGGGCCGGCGCACCGGTGTCTGGTCAGATGGAGTTCTCTGCAACGGATGGCGAGCGCGCGTTGACACTGCCGCAAGCCTGGCCAACCGCGCCGATGCTGAGCGTGACTGCGCGTGAACCGGATGACGCTGTGGCTTTGTTCTCTGTATTTGAGAATGTCATTGAAGATGCTCCGATCTATCCGTGGCTGCGTGGTTTGGTTGGACAGACGATTACGGGTTTGGGCGTTCGTGCGCCTCGCGAAGACTGGGCGGCAGGCGCGGACCATGTTTCGATTGCGCTGCTCGATGTGGCTGCGGACCAGGCCGTCCCCTTGCCTGACATGGCATTGGCGCTCCGTTATCCCGATGCCGCTCCGGAGAGGAGTCCGATTGGGGAAATGATCGAGGGCATCGAGACATTGCCCTATGTATGGGGAAGCAATAGCGGTGTGATGGTGCCCCTGCTTGGCACCGAATGGTCGCCGTGCATCGCGCGCACACCGCACGATTGGATTGTCACGTCACGCGAGCCGTTGATGGCGGAGATTGCAGGAAAACTCGCCGAAGGTCCCGCATGCGCGGCGGAGGTGGATGTGGCTTTGCGGGCCTCGTGGGAAAAGCTTGGGGCATTTGCCGACCAAATGGTCCAGCGCTTCGCGAAGGATGAAATGATTCCACGCATGAACGTGGACGATGTGCGCGCAAACATCCTTCCCAAAATAGCTGCCGCGTCGAAGTTGGGAGAGCTGCGCATCGACGGAACCGCGCGCGGCGGGACGCTAAAATTCAGCGGTCACCTCGCCAAGTCTACTGAGAGTGCGACGAAATGATGCTGTCGGCCGCGCTGTGCATCGTTGTTGCGCTGTTAGGGGCTGGCGATGCCAACGATTGTGTCGCGATGAGTGGAAACGGGTCGCTGACGATCGGTTTTGATTCGAGTGGCGCATTGTCCATCTGCCGCTGGCCGGGGACTACCGCGGCGAACCAGGTTACGTATTCCAGCGTCGACGCTGCGAACCGCGGTGGCATGTGGGGTGTACCGCGTGAAGGCGGTGTTGACTGGTTACCCGAGAAGTACGCATGCAATGCGGTTGTTACTATCGCGGAATCGGGCATGCCAATCGTCACCATCGCTCACGAATCCATCGGCGCGACGGAGACGGCGTTTGTCTGCAACGATATCGACGTTGCGGTATTCCGGCTTGAATTCAAGGAGATGCCCGCGTCGAATACGGCAATTTGGTACTCGGATTTCTCCCCATGCACATCGGTAGTGCGCGCGTTGCCTTCGTCCGAATGGATCTTCTCCGCGCGGCGAGACATGGTGGCCTTCACGCAAGACGACACCGTATACCATGCGCGGCCAAACGCACCCAGTTCCGCACTGTGGGATGACGTGAAAGCGTGGCTAGCAGGCGGCGCCGCTCCGTATTGGTTTACGAAGGGGAACGGCACATGGATCGCATACGCGGCAGACACAAAATTTGCGGGCGCGGCGTGCGGCGCGGAGCACGGTGAAAATTCCGCGGAAGCATTCGCCGAGGCAAGTGAATGGAATGCGCACGCGCGCGCACTGGGGGCTTGTGCGTCCGCCGCAGCAATACCAGTCGATCCAGGGACGCGTTCGGCGACGGTATATGTTGCCCTCGGCGAAACGCGCGCCGACGCAGATGGCGCATTGTCTATTGCGAGGCACCGAGGATTTCAGGCGCTACTCGATGCGGCGCGAGCGGACTGGAAAGAACGCGTGCAAATTGGAGCACTGCCTACCGATGCAGGTGACGGCGTTGCACAGTTGAAGGCACGCGCGGAAGCAACCCTGCTAACTTTAGCCGATAGGAACATCGGGGCAGTGGCGCGCGGGCCGCAATCACGCCCTGCAACGTGCGTGGCCGTGGCGCGCAACGTTTCGACGATTGCATACGCCCTCGATCTGGCGGGCCATAGCGAAGCCGCAACGCGATTGTTGAAGTTTTATGCGCACGCGGTGCGCACAAGCGATGCGCCAGGTGCGCCTGCCGGATCGTTGCCGGCACAACTCTACGCGAATGGTGAGGAGGCGTCGCCACAGGTCATATTGGATGTTCAAGCCCCCGCGTGGTTGCTTTGGTCCATTTGGCAACACGATGCGCGTCTGCCTGAGCAACAACGCGAAGCGTACAGAAAAGATTTGCGCAAGAGCGTAGAGCTCGCGGGAGATTTTTTGTCGAACTGGAGCAGGGCGATTCGCGACACTCCCGCGTTCTCGTACGACTACATACAAAAGCGCGACACGCATTCCGTCAATACCATTGCTGTCGTATATGCGGGTCTTCGCGCTGCGAATGCGTTCATGCGGGCAAGCGGGGAGGAGCGTACAGATTGGGCGCAGCGTTCGGTAGAACTGGAGGATTACCTTCGATTCAATGCGCTGGATTCTTCCGGAAAGTTCAAAGCCGCCGATCCGCTTTCGCTGTGGATGACGGAAATTGTTGGCGCTGGGGACCCGCGCTGGAATGCCACGGTGCAAAGCGTCGGCGGGGAGATTAGCGCGAATCCGAATCCTGAATCGCTGGAAAAACTTGTAAAGCTATCAATGCTCCTGCGCGATCAAAATGAAAAACTCTCCGCATTGAAGCCGGTGGCAGTGACAACGGCGCAGGCTGCACTAAAGATTTACCCGTGCGATTCGTATTACGCGGCGCTCGCACTCATCGCCATATTGACGGTATATAAATGACCTGATATGGACAACCATTCCGAGACGGCCGAACACACACCGCACCTTCATCGTCAGTTTGGATTGCTACAGTCTACCGCACTGAACATGGCGAACATGGTCGGTGTCGGCCCATTTATCACCATTCCGCTACTAATGTCGGCAATGGGCGAAGGCGGCGGCCCGCAGGCCATGCTCGGTTGGTTCTTCGCCGCGCTAATCTGTATTCCGGATGGCATGGTTTGGAGCGAGCTTGGCGCGGCCTTCCCTAAATCGGGTGGCCCTTATGTGTATCTGCGTGAAGGATTCGGCGCGCACAAGCTTGGCAGATTAATGGCATTTTTGTTCTTGTGGCAGTTTCTTTTAAGCGGCCCGCTTGAGATTGCATCCGGTTATATCGGATTCGGGAAATACATGCGCTACTTCTGGCCCGATCTCTCAGAAGGCCAAATGATTGCAATCGCCATGACGCTGGGTGTGGTGAATATTGCTTTCTTGTATCGGCGGATACGCACGCTCAGCACGCTGACGGTGTTGTTGTGGTGCGGAACGATAGCTACAGTGGCGACTGCAATCATTGCGGGCTTGCCACACTTCAATCCTCGCATTGCGTTCGACTTTCCCGAAGGTGCATTCGACATTTCATCTGCAAACGCGACGGGTCTCGGCGCGGCGATGCTCATCGGTATCTACGACTATCTCGGCTATTACAACGTCTGTCACATTGGAGACGAAGTGCGCGAGCCGGGGAAGACCATGCCGCGCGCGATTATGATCAGCGTGATCGTTGTCGCGGGTATATATTTTGTAATGAACCTGTCGCTGATTGGTGTCGTGTCGTGGCGCGAATTCGTACCCGCATCCGAACACCCCAACGCGGACTTCGTATTCTCCACGTACATGGAGCGCTTGATGGGTCCTACAGTCGCCATAATCTTTACGATCATGGTGCTGTGGACGACCTACGCGTCAGTCTTTGCGTTGCTTCTTGGATACTCCCGCATTCCGTACGCGGCCGCGCAAGACGGTACCTTCTTCCGCATATTTGGAAAATTGCACCCGAGCAAAGATTTTCCGCACATATCGTTGCTCTTTATTGGTGGAATCGCAATTCTCGCATGCCTGCTCGATCTCGGCACGGTTATCAGCACGCTCGTGACTGTGCGCATCCTCGTGCAATTCATCGGGCAGATCGCCGCGGTCATGTTACTGCGCAAGGCGAAGCCGGAACTGCCGCGCCCGTATCGAATATGGTTGTATCCGCTTCCGTGTTTCATCGCGCTGGTAGGCTGGATATTTGTTATCGTAACGGCCGAGCAAAAGATACAATTGTTCAGTATTCTTGCATTGGCGATAGGGATCGTCGCTTACATGGTATGGGCACGGACTACCAAGCGTTGGCCGTTTGAAATGGAAAATTCACATTCTGCATAGGGGAGAAAGCACGCATGAGCAACATTCGTACAAACGCATGGAAAGCCGGCAGCATCGCGGCGTCATTTATCGCAGGGGCCATACTTAGCAATCAGGTTTCACTAAAGGCGGAGGCCGTGACAAATGTCTTGCGCGCGACCAAATTTGAGCTCATCGACGGCACGGGACGCGTGATGGGAGTCTTCGGCTCTGCAGATGGCAAGACGCCGCAACTCCAATTGCTGGATGAAGCGGGCAAGCCGCGCATTCATATGGGCCTGCGCACGAGCAATGGTGAACCAGAGTTCACTTTGAACGGTAAGGACGGTAAGAAGCGTGCGTGGCTCTCATTAACTTCCGTCGGAGGTGCGAATCTCATGTTGATCGATAACAAGGAACGCGCGCGCATCAATATGCTGACGACCCCGGAAGGCGATCCTTTTATTCACTTCCTGGATGCAAATGAAATTGGGCGCGCGTCGTACGGCATTACGAATGAAGGCATTCCGATGCTTGAGTTGCACGACGCCGAAGGCAATGTGCGCGCCGCGCTGCATGTCGAGGCCGATGGAAAAGGTGCGTTGACGTATCCCGAACCGAAGCCAGTCGAGCCGCCGAAGGAAGGCGAAGCGCCGTAGTAATCAATTTCGATTTACTGTCGGCACTACGTTCCGTATACCAAGCTGCCGCGCCAGATCGTTTTTTTCACGAGTCCGCGCAATTTCATGCCGGTGAAGGGGGTGTTGCGGCTGAGCGAGTGAAATTCGTTTGGATTGGCCGTCCATTCGGCTTTGGGATCGAAGATACAAATATCCGCGTAGCCGCCTTCGCGGAGCACGCCCGTTTCAAATTTGTCGTATTTAAGATCGAGAATGCGCGCGGGAACGCTGGTCATGAGTTCGATAGCGCGTTCGAGTGTGATGACACCGGTTTCGACGAGCCCGGTGATCGTAAGCGCGAGTGACGTTTCGAGACCCACGATACCAAATGGCGCGAGTTGGAACTCGACGTCTTTTTCCGTCGGGGTGTGCGGTGCGTGATCGGTGGCGATGCAATCTATCGTGCCGTCGGCGATACCCGCTTTGATCGCTTCCACATCATGCGCTTCGCGCAGGGGCGGGTTCATCTTCGCATTCGTACCGAAGCCCACTACGGCTTCATCAGTCAATGTCCAATAATGTGGAGCGGATTCGCAGGTCACGCGCACGCCACGCGCTTTTGCCGCCCGCACAATTTCGACGCCACCCGCGGAAGTCACATGTTGGATATGGATTTTCGCGCCGGTAAGTTCCGCAAGGCGGATGTTGCGATCGATGCGGATTTCTTCCATTGCTTTTGGAAGACCGGGTATGCCGAGGCGCGTGGCATTGTAGCCCTCATTCATCGCGCCGCCTTCCATCAGGGATTCATCTTCGCAATGCGCACAGTAGGTCAGGCCGACCATGTTCGCGTACTCAAGCACGCGTCGCATGACCCAACTGCTCGAAATATCTTTTCCATCATCGGTGACCGCGACCGCGCCGACGGCTTTCAACTCGGCCATCTCGGTCATTTCAAGGCCTTGCATGCCCTTTGTTGCCGTGGCAGCAGGGTGAATTTTGATCAGCGAGGTTTCGCGCGCGCGCCGGTTCACAAACTCGACCATCCCCGCGCTATCGATCACTGGGCGCGTGTTCGCCATGGTCACAACAGAAGTGAAGCCGCCACGTGCCGCCGAACGGCTACCGGAGGCTATCGTCTCCTTCGATTCAAAGCCCGGCTCGCGGAAATGCACATGAATGTCCACAAGACCCGGACACACTACGCAGCCCTTCGCGTCGATGACTTCGTCGCCGCTGAGGTTCTTTCCAATCTGCTTGACGAATTTGCCTTCGATCAGAATGTCCGTCGGCGCAGAAAACTTCGCCGTGGGTTCGATGAGGTGGCCGTTTTTGATTACGAGACTCATATATATCGCTTTCTATAGCGCCCGGCTCTTGACCAAGTCGTTATTATCAACTATTTACCAATAGATGCATGACCGCCATGCGGACGGCGACGCCGTTGCTAACCTGTTCGAGGATTACGCTGCGGGGGCCGTCGGCGACGTCGGTGGCGAGCTCGAGGTCGCGATTGATGGGCCCGGGGTGCATGATGAGCGCGTGTTCGGGCGCGTGTTTGAGCGATTCGTTGTCGATGCGGTAGAGGCGGATATATTCGCGGATGCTGGGGAAGAGGCACTTGGCCTGCCGTTCGAGCTGGATACGCAGCGCGTAGACCACGTCTGCATCTTTGATTGCCTCGCGCAAATTCGTTGTCACCTCGCAGCCCATTCGTGCGATGTCCTGCGGCATCAGCGTGCTGGGACCGCACACGACGACCGATGCGCCGAGTTTGGTGAGTCCCCAGATATTGCTGCGCGCGACGCGGCTGTGCGAAATGTCACCGATGATTGCAACGCGCACGCCGTCGATAGTTGCTTCCGGGTCGTTTTTCTGTTTGCGCACATGATCGCGGATTGTAAATGCATCCAACAAACCCTGTGTTGGATGCTCGTGCGCGCCGTCTCCTGCGTTGATGATATGCGAGTCGTGACGTTCGGCGAGGATGTGCGCGGAACCCGCGAAGCTGTGTCGAATGACGACGACGTCGCTGTGCATGGCTTCGATGTTGTCGAGCGTGTCGTGCAGCGTTTCGCCCTTTTTCGAAGAGGACGCTTGCACGTTCATTGTCAACGTGTCCGCGCTTAGTCGTTTTGCGGCAAGTTCGAACGAGGTGCGCGTGCGTGTGCTCGGCTCGAAAAACCAATTCACGATAAGACGGCCTTGCAGCAAGGGCACTTTCTTGATCCCGCTGCCACGCTTCGACACCGCCACAAACTGCGGCGCAGTATCGAGGATCATCTCGATTTCCTGCCGCGATAAATCTTCAAGACCAATCAGGTCTTTGCGTGTCCACACGGGCGAGGAAGTTTCGGCAGGTGTCATGAGTCTGCCTCCGCTGAACGCTCCAGCAGCACCACGTCCTCTCCGTCGATCTCCTTCAATTTGACCTGCACATGATCTTCATACTTTGTCGAAATGGACCAGCCGAGGTAATCTGCCTGAATGGGCAATTCGCGCAGGCCACGATCCACGAGACACGCGAGCTGTATTTTTTTCGGGCGACCATAGTCGATGATTTCATCCAGCGCCGCGCGGATGGTCCGGCCCGTCGAGAGCACGTCATCCACCAATACGACGGTCAACCCCTCCACGTCGAAATCGAAGTGCGTGACGTGTGTGCCCACACTCCCGACATTCTTTCCGCTTCGCAGGTCGTCCCGGTACAGCGTAGTGGCCAAGGAGCCGACGCGCACGCGCTGCCCCGTCATATTGTCGATATGCGCCGCGAGGCGGTCCGCCAGGGGGCGGCCGCGTTTGAGGATGCCCATGAGGGCGACGGCGTGGAGGTCCTCGTTGTTCGCGACGATTTCCTGTGCGAGGCGAACCAGGGCAGTGTCCATGGCCTCGGCATCGAGCACAATGGTTAACTCCGACTTTCCTGCGTCACTTCCGGCCACTGCGCACCCCCAAAAAGAAAAACACCTTCTCACCAGCGTGAGAAGGTGTTTGTATAGTCATTCGTATTGTTGCCTCTGCCCGGCGCCACGACGCCGCTCAGGCCGTGACATTAGCAGGCTCAGTACGTTCGAGTCAAATAAAGTGGTGCGGACAGGCCGACTTGCGGGAAAAAGATGGCGTACCCGGAGGGATTTGAACCCCCAACCTCCTGGTCCGTAGGCGACTGGGGAATCGCTCTTAACGCGCGTAACCCGTTTCAAAATATAGTATTGTAAAAATCCGCAAATTGCAAGCCGTGCGTCGGTTTGTGCTAGTTTTCGGGTTTAAACGAGTAGACTACATCTTCAGATTTGCGCTAAAAAGTTGCGGAGTGTGGACGCAAAAAAGCGTCCTCCGCAGCTAACTGGCGCGATGCCAAATAGCCGCTTGCAACCGTTGGGATATGAGCGAGCATCCGTCCACTCCCCTAACACATTGTGTCTGTTGTTTTTGCAGGCGCCGCAATGACTTGCGTCCCACGCGATTCGCGTTACATGTAGCACATAAAACACGTGTTCAGTAATTTGTACTGCGAAAATTCCTGTACATAATATAACTATAACTGCGATACGGATAGACGACCCATAAAATGACCCACAAGCTGACGGCTACATTACAAACAGGAGGATACTGATGACCGAAACACTAGCCCCCATATTCGCTCTTGCGATGGAATGGATTAGGCCGAAATACAATGCGAAAATGCAGTTTCTCGAAGCGCAGATTCAAATGCTGCGTCGCAGACAGGGCAACCGAAAATTGCGCTTGACGCCCAAAGAACGCGCTGAACTTCTGCGGCTTGGATATTACTTTGATCACGAGATTGAAGATTTAATACACGTTGTGCATCCGGAGACCTACAGGCACTGGGTTCGCAGAATAAGGCGCGGCAAAAAGAACAGACGGTGGGCTTGGGGTCGAATTACAAGTTCTATGCGGAGCCTTGTAGTTCAAATGGCGGTAGAGAATCCGCAGTGGGGATACCAAAGAATATTTGGGGAAATGAAAAAGTTGGGATATCGCATATCAAAGTCAACAATTCGAAATACGTTGCTGGATAACGGTATTCATCCAAGTTGGAACAAAAGCGGCAAATCTCAACCCATTCCTTGGAATGACTTTGTACGGGCGAACATGGAGAGCCTCATAGCAACGGACTTTTTCTCCAAAGAAATAACAACGTGGCATGGATCGAAACACGCTTATATCGTGTTCTTCATGCATCTAGGGACGCGGCGAGTGTACTGCAGTCTGCCTACCTTTTCCCCAGATGAAGAGTGGGTGGAGGCCGAGGCGCGTAAGGCATCTGCGTGGCTGATTAAGAGCAAAGTCAAAGCTAGGTATTTGGTTCGTGATCGCGATAGCAAATACACCGGGGCTTTTGAAGCGTTCTGGACGAATCTTGGCGTGCGGTCAATCAAGATTCCTCCGAAAGCGCCCAACGTTAATGGATTTGCGGAAAGCTTTATTGGTAAGTTACGGCGTGAATGCCTCAACCATTTCCTTTGTTTTAGTCCAGCACAATTTAACCACATTCTTCAAACATGGCTTCGGTACTACCATGAAGAGCGGCCCCATGGCGGCATTGGTATGGGCAACACGGTTCCGGACTTAAGAACAATCTCCAAACCGGTGAGGGATGAAGGCGAGGTTTTTTGTAGAGAAAAACTTGGTGGCCTCATTAAATTCTATACGCACAACCGTAGCGAAGCAACAGATGCCGATCGTCAAGTCAGCGATTCGCCGGAGAATTCCAAACTTCGCGGTTAGATGAGAAGTACCTACTATCGGATGTGTTTAACTTCGAATTGTTGGGAACTTCGGACATCCGAACTGGGAGGACCCTCGTAAGAAGGGGAAGCGAAATAGCGAGCAGATCGTCCGGATTTTAAAGGAGGTCTAGCAGGGCAAGCCCGAAGCGGATGTGTGCCGAGAGGACGGTGTGTTCAAACAGTCGGGATATCGCTGGCGAACGAAGTTCGGCGGCATGGAGGTCTCGGACGTGCAGCGGCTCAAGCAGCTCGAAGACGAGAATGTCCGACTCAAGAAACTTGTGGCAGACCAAGCGTTGGGCATTCAGTTGCTCAAAGAGATCAACGCAAAAAAGTGGTATGCACCGCCGCCAGGCGCGCGATCGTGAAGGATTTGGTGCAGCGGGGCAAATGCGGTGAACGGCATGCATGCAGCGCCACGGATGACCGTGCGCTATGAAAGGCAGTGCCGAAGCGATGAGGCAGCGTTGCGCAAGCGAATCCGTCAACACGCAGAGAAACACAAACGGTATGGGGTGCGGCGAATTCTAGCCAAACTGCGACGCGAAGCGTGGTGAGTGAACAAGAAACGGGTGCACCGGATTTGGAAGGAAGAAGAGTTGCAGCGTAAGCGCAAACGCGTGAAGAAACGGGCCTGGGCCCTCACGGGACGTTTTGATGAAAGCGGAATATCGCAGTCATGTGTGGAATTACGATTTCACCGAAGACCGCTCCGAACGAAGCGGTAAGCTGCGGCGTGTAAGAATTCGCGGCGCATTGGCGCAACTCCGGTCGACCTACGGAATTCCCCGTTGCACAAATGCGCATACCCGTGGCGCAGCGCTGGAAACCAAGGCAAATACTCTCACTCCGGCTGTTACATAAAATGGGAGCAGGTCAGAGTCCTTGGGAGAACTCATACACCGAAAGGGTCAATATTAAGTTTCGAGACGAATGTTTGAGCTAGGAAAGGCCGGTCCGAAACACTGTTCAGCTTCGTTGAGGAGCACGCTTGTTCGAACGCTTCACAGCGCGTTTATGAGAAAAAACCGCCGCCATGTGCTGCGGTTGGCGACGGCTGATGCACTGTGGAGAGAACCGTTCAAACAGCGCACATTTTCATTATAACAGAACTTCGCATTTCGCGAAAAAAGGTGAGACTGCCTGTTATTTTTTAAAGCTTGGTGTACTAAGAGAATACATCTCGATCTGACGCAGCCTTACGGGACATTACAGGGTATGCGTGTTCTCGTCCGGAGCAACTTCAACAATCAGATCTAACGAGTGGCATTGCTGCAAAATTTCATTTTGTGCGGCGAGTAGCCAATTGAGATGCTGGAACCCGGGTCGCGCTTTGTCGTCGTCTAGTTTTGCGAGGCAGCGTGCGTGATACAGCAAAACATTGATTTTTTCGCGGATGAATGCGTCGTTGCCCTTTGCCTCAACTTCCCCTTGCACGATATCCACCATCGCTGCGATTGAACTATATGCGGAGGTCAAGTCACTTACCACGCCACCCTCCATCGCCTTCGCAATTTCGCGGATTCGTTCCAACGGGCGAACAATATCTGCCATTTTGGCTCCTTCCACGCAGTTAAGCCCAGAGTAATCGACGGTACTGTTTAGATTCAGACTACAATTTACGTTTCGCCTAAATGCCAGGACGGCGGTTCTGTTTCTCCAAGCACAGCGCTCCGAGCGCCCATAAGGAATTGCACGGTGTCGAATTCCGAAATCTCACAAACAAATTGTGGACAGTATTCTCCAATCGCTCCCATAACAGTTGCGACATTCGCCCTGTCCCACTTCTTAGCATTTGGATCGAGCGACTGAATTATTTCGAGCAGCTGGGTGATTTTTGCAATTTCTTCATCTACTTGCGAAATCTGTCGTCCGATAATTTCACGGCCCGCCAGAGTACCTAGATGCCAACTGAAGTTTGATGGACCCACCAACATATGGCGTATGATACAAGAAACGTCGTTTAAGCTCGATTTTTTAGAGCCTCAAACAAAACCTCATGCCCGTAGATTCTCGCGCTGGCTCGCTCGTGGCGGAGACCGCCGCAATTTCAATCGGTATAGTTGCGATTCGCGCATGAAATTCACAACATCAGGTGGAACTAGCCTCGGCTCGGCCTTCCAAGCTGCGCTAAGATAACCCGCCAATCGCATCATGGAACCCAAGACATATGGACGATTGCCTACACGGGCAACGCATTTAGCAATCTCAAACAGCGGATGGTTGCCAAACGCATATTCCTGAATTCCGTCGCGATAGCGAGCCACGTAGAGGTTGCCGAACGCAGTTCCCACGGGCCGGAAGTGGTTTACGCGGAGATCGTAGAACGTTTCAACCTCCCAGCCGTGCATCTGCACCATCATTTCGGCAATCGCATCAATACCACCCATCGGAAGAGGAATGTAACCTCCGATCCGTTCATAGGCCTCGCGGCGAAAACACTGCACTGCGCCTGCCACGCTTCGCCGAATCATTTGCTGTGGTATGAATTCTCCGTTGACGTAATCGTAGATGAGCCCGCCGCAAAGTCCGAGGTGCGGGTTGGCATTCATGCGTGAAAGCAGGGATTCAAAGTAATTCGGTGCGAACTCAATATCAGCATCCAAAATCCCAAAGTATGCGTACGATAATTCGGTGAGTCCTTGTTCGCCGGCGCGTATTGCGTATACCTTTGAGGCAAAACTGCGCGAGGGGTCTTTTTCAATACGCACAAACCTGATCCAATTGTTTCGCGACGCAAAATCCCTCACGATATCGTCAGTCTGATCGGTCGAAGCATCGCTGACGACGACCCACCGCTGCGGCAGAACAGTTTGATTTACGACGGAGGTTAGCGTTTTTTCAATATGAGCCGCTTCATTACGTGCGGGAGTCACGATTACGTATTGGTTGCTAGGCATGCACCAGTCTTTCCCAACGGTTGGAATCGCAAGAGAATATCAGTCGCCTTGAAGATGCGTCAATTCCGGCTGACCGCAGGAGGTACATCTTTGCGGAGCCGATCGTTGATGTAAGTAGCAAGGTCAGGGGAGCATTTTCAGGATCCGGCAGCGTTCACCACATTTCGCTTGACGCTCGGCACTATCTTGTAAACCGCCCCACCATAAAAATCTAGGATATAAATTTCACCGACATTATCTTGACCGAATGCAGAAACACTACTAATGGTTGTCGATCCCGGCGGGTCTAACTCCTCGGTGCGGTCAAGGAGATCTGTGATGCCCACGCCGTTGTACTTCATTGACCACACCGGCGAAAAAAAGTCGGCGAAAAAATATGTGCCATGCAATTCAGGAATTGCTGTGCCGCGGTACACGCGACCTCCGACTATGCACCTGCCCACGTCACGATTGTAATCGTGAATTGGGGAGGAAAACCCAGCATTAGTGCCGCAAGTCCCGCTGCCGCCTTTGCAGGCGAAACCTTCCGCTGTGGGCCATCCGTAGTTTTCGCCGCCCGACGAGTTTGCGTACTGCACGTTTAGTTCTTCACGTGCATTTTCACCAACATCGCCAAACCAAAGATCACCGGTAAGTGGATCGAAAGCGAAACCCCATGGATTACGAACGCCGTGGGCCCACACGATTGGATTGGCATCTAGATCGTCAACGTAAGGGTTGTCCGGTGGAATGGAATAGGGCAACCGGGAATTGACGTCCACATCGATATCTAGTCGCAGTATTTTGCCCAACGCACTCGACATCGATAGATTGTCTCCCGATGTGATGCCTCCGTCGCCCATAGCGACGTACAAGTAATGGTCAATGGGCCCGAATGCAATGGTGCCTCCATTGTGATAGTCACGTGGCTGATCGACGCTGAGAATTCTTTTCCCGCTCTCTGGGTCGGCGAAGTTACGCCGATTGGAAACTTTGTACCGTTCAATTACGGTCCGACCCTCTTTGTCGGTGTAGTTGACGAAGAAGAACCCATTCTCTTTATACTTTGGGTGAAACGCCAGACCCAAAAGTCCTTGCTCTGTGTTGGAATTGCTCACCTTTTCAGAGAGGTTCAGGAATGGCTTTGCACGGAGTTTTCTGTCTTTAATCACTCGAATTTGTGCAAGGCTTCGTTCAACGACAAAGAGACGTTTCACATCCTTTGGAGGCACAGTGAGTACGACAGGTTGAAGCAAACCGGACACCACCAATTCAGTAGCGATTTCGGCTTCAACGCGCAATGAAAACGAGAGCATTCCATAAAGTAACCAACAGCAAAGAGGCATACGGTAACTTCGCCGTGAATTGCTCATTATCCCTCCCGTCCGTTTCTGCAGAGTGTAGCATAAGGCCTTGAAAATCCTCCGTGCTGTGTTCAAGAATATAAGCGAAGGAATTTGAGTAAACACGTCTATGTCAACCAAAACCGGCCACCTTGCGCAGCACTCTACTATTTTCAGACATTTAACCGTCGCACTTTGTCTCTCCGCCTACTCGCTCCTTGCGATATTTGGATGCGGATCTTCTCGTGACGAAATCGACAGCGCAGTGCCGTTGGATGCCGCGGATAACTCTCCTGAAGTGGCGGTGGGCAAATTGGAACTGATATCGATTGAGCCAATCGTCTACAGTGGCAAGGGTGATCCGTATGGCAAGCTACTGGTCGTTGACAACGATTTCACCAAATTGGACGTTGCGACTCTGGACGAAATGCCCACATTCGGGAAATGGTCGCTTGCGAATCCAAACTCGGCGCGCACGGAGATTCGCAAAGTAAAATTGGCATCGGATATTTACCAAGGGACGGCACTTGAAATCGGAAACTCCGTGCCGAGTATAGAACTGCGCCAGCCCAGCCCAACAATTCCTGTAAATGATGTCCCTGCAAAATTAGTTGCAAGTCTGACTGCCAAGACTGAGGCGAGCGATGAGTTGGCGTTAAGGGTTGTATGCGACTCTGCCGGACGCGTCGAGGAATATGTGCGAGCGATTCCGGGTAGTGGAGTCTGGACTACTGTTTCCGTTTCAAAGGTTTGGCCGGTCGGCAGTATTCCAACGAATATACAACTTTCCATTACCCGTCGCGGCGCGACTGAGGGATCTGCCGTCGTCAAACAGGTTGAGGCGTATTTAGTGCGTCATGACGCTGCGGCTGCGGGCAATTTAGGTCGCGAACTCCTTTTGAATGGCGGGTTTGAGGACAGCGGATGGACAAAATCAATGGCACCGTGGTACTTGTCCCTTTGGGGCGGCAACGCGGGGAAATCTGCATCGATTGTAATTGATCCTGAAGCGCCAGAGCGGGGCTATGTGGCGAGTCTTCCAAAACCCGATGCAGACCCTGGTGGTCTTTCGCTCGTGCAGGTGGTACCTGCGTTGGATGCAAGTGTTCGCGGAAAGACCATAACCGCACGTGTTTCGGGCAAAGCGGCAGCTCCAGATCAACTTAGACTGCTCGTGAAGTGCAAGTTGGGATCAGAAGAGCTGCGTGCAACAAGTGCGCACCCCGGCGATGGGAATTGGCATGAATTTGCCGCAACGGCGACGATTCCGCCCGACCAATACCCAGCAGAAGTGCGAGTGGAATTGGTCAGAGGCGTTTCGGTGAATGCAAGTCCAGTTTTAATTGATGGCGTGTCACTACAGATTGATTAGCAAGAAGGTAAAGTCCTAAGCATCTTGCACGCCGCGCATGTAGTGAAGGATTGCAGGCCGGACAACCTCAACGAATATTGCGTATAGGCTCGATAGCCCAAAGGCTAGGGCCACGTACAAAATGACGTACATCTTTCTGCCTTGGCCCATAAACGCGCTCGTGATGACGGGGCTTACTTCTTTTCGAAGTTGGTTCAGGCCAAGGGGGGTGACACCGTTTTCGTTTGTGGCTGTTGCGAGAGATTGCATCGTGTTCAATACACGTTCGGCTGATGCAATCTGTCCGTACATGTCAAGCCCCGCCTTAACGTTGGCCATCATACGATTCTGCAGTTCTTCATGTTCCGCCGCCAGGACGCTTTGTTCATCTTGCTTGGCTCGAAGTGTTTCTAGTTGCTGCTTTGCGGTTTCTAGCTTTGCTCGCGACGATGAAACTGCTCCCAAATTCTCGGTTTCGAGTCTTTCTAATTCGCTGTAGTTTGGATTAAAGAATTCGTTAATCATTCCCGATTTCTCGGCGTCGGCGACGGCTTTTTGATCGCCAGTTGCTTTCAAAATGAAGTAAGCGTCATCAGAAGGCGAGCGGTATAATTGGACCTTTTCGGGCACTCCCGCTTTTGCTTCGCGTACTGCTTTCAGGGTATCTTCGCTGCCGCGCAAATCGCGCTCAGCTTCGCTTTGGGCCTTTTCAGTTTCGGCCATTAGCAGTTGCCGTCCTTCGAGCTCCTTTCTCATAATCTCGACGTTCCATTTTCCTCGCTCATTAGCCATCGCGGCCTGCAAGTCAGCCAGTTCGAGGGACACGCGATTGCTTTCAATTTTTAGTTGCTCTGCCGCAGCGGCGGTACGAATCTCGCCAATTGTGCGTGACCACTCGGTGGCGGTCACGGCCCACTTCTCAACGATATGCCGAAGCTTTTCGGGATCATGTCCTCGAGCCAGTAAAGTGATGATAGGGGAGTACAGGACGGGCCGTGCAGTCTGGTCCACGATTGTGACGCTAGCGGAAAGTTCGTTGGAAAATGATGTTAGGTTAGGGTAGTCGCCTTCCGTAATTGTGACTTCCTTGAGAAGACGCACGTAAACTTCCCCCAACAGGTTAGGCGCACTTAGCAAATCCGCGTAGACTTTCGGACTCAACGGTTCCTGAATCGACGAGGTAAGTGAGACTTCACCCTTCGCGGACTGGGCAGCTGTGAGGTCAACGGAAGTCACGACGAGGATTTTCTGCGCCTCATAGTTATCCGGGGTGACGAAAGCTTTAACAATGCCAATTAAGCCAGCGACGATTGACGCTGTCATTATAAGCCACCTGTGTTTCCACAACGCGGAAAGTATGGATAAGGGTGAAAGTTGCATGAAGTTCTCCATTGGACCCGAGGAAGTTTATCAGACGCCATTTCTTTGAGTCTAGACGGCGCGAGACTTACGGAACCGAAGCCATAGCTCTGGTCTTGGCAGTCAACTCCGACAATTCATTGACATTTGATGCGCCATAGGCAATGGCGCAGGAGAAATGGTCCGCCGCTTGATTCATAAGTCGGTTGAATTCCTTCAACTGCTTAGGGTCCTCGATCGTGAGTCGACTAGCTTCGAGGAACGCCGCCCTACCTAAAAGGTCCTCGGCCTCGGGCAGTGTCGGGCAGAGCTTTTGAGCTCTTCGTGCAAACTCGCGCGCGGTTTCCAATGTACCCGGTAGTGTAGTTGCTGATTCAGTTGCCGCGAGATTGAATTCAAAGAATGCCGCATCCAGCAGCGATGACACATACTGCGGATTTAGCTCCAAACTGGCGTTAGTCAGACGCAGCGCGCGGGTCAGATCTCCCGCTGCCGCATGCGTTCTTGCTTCGTAATAGAAGGGCATCCAGTTCCATGGAGTAAGAGTTGCGGCACGATCGAATTGAGCAGCCGCGGTGTTATAATATTTCCAGTACATCGCGCTTTGACCTCGTGCGATGTAAACCTGGCTTGCGAATACCGCGATGCCCGTTCCTGCGCAGATACTCGAAATCATCACGCTCGCCGTCACCGCAGCCCGGTAACGCCGCAAATTGATGATGTGGTTAGGCGCGGCGGCGGTGTAAACGCCATCCAAAGCGCCAAGTATCAAGAACAGGAGGCCGCCGGAAACCGGCGCGCACAGGTTGAATCCAAGCATACCGTCAACGGCGAACACAAGCGCAAAAGTAGCGCACATGAGGCCGAAGTGCCGCGCGGTCACGTCGAGCGCGCCGAAATATATTGCAAGCCCAGATACGAATGTACGACTCAGAATGAAAATGTAAAGCAAAAGCCCCGGAACACCCGCGCTGATTGCCGCGAACAGAAATTCATTGTGCGGATGCTCATTCAGCATTCGGTTGCGTGCAAAGTGCTCCTGTTCATAAGGCGTCCAGTATTGGATATTGAAGATTCGATAATTGTCAGGGCCAAAACCTAGAAGCGGGCGATCGACGACCATTTGCGCTCCGCTGTAAAAAGCGTTGTACCGCAAGAGCAATGAGGTATCCGTGGGTGCGCGAAAATCTTTCTGCATCGCGAGCACGGCTGTCGCGACGACACCAATTCCAATAACCACCAGCACAAAACGCGTTATTGTCGATCTCACGCCACGCTCGATGCCGGTAGTGATAGCGCGCGTGCGCCACGCAGTCACCGCGAAGACGACCGCAATCGCCAACCCTACCCAACTTGCCCTGTGTTGCGTGAGCATGAGGTGCGCCAAAAAAAGCGGCAACAAAAGGCCCGCCCACCGGGTGGCTGGCTGTGCCGCTAGATACACCGAGCACAATACTGCGAGCGTGAGTACGTGTCCGGCGAGATTGGGATTGCCGAAAGTGCTGGGCAGATGTCGAAGTTGATCCTGCGCGGCCTGTGAGATGTCCCATGGCAGCGGGTCCAGTCCCACGCACTGTATGAAACCGTAAACGGACGCGACGCCCACGGCGATGACCACGGTGATCAACAATCGGGATACCTGTTGCGCGTAGCTGAACGCGATCGCCGTGATGAAATAGACTCCGGCGCAAGAGAAGAGCCGCGCGGTCATGACGAGCGCGTTTTCCGGATAGGGCGATGCAAGTGCGGCGAATGCATACAATGTGGTGAAAATGATGATTGGGAGAAGCAGCAAGCGGGGGTACCGAGCGGGCGCGTGACCGCGCCACAGGCCGAGGCCATAAACGGCAAGCAAGATGAAGGACGCCATGTGCGTAATCAGAATCTTGATGTCAACGGTCGGCAAGGAGGAGTAAGGGAATACAGCGAGCACGAGTGTAACGGCGTACAGAGCGATACCGGTATGGAGAATCCGCACGATGCGGTGTTGATATTGCATTCGAGTACACCTGTCGCCTAGCAATGCTACGAATTCCGGGCATTCTGCGGAATTCCTCGGGAGAGTTCCACTTACAACGCAAATTGATTGCATGCGCGCAGCTTGCCATGATGGGCGTGCGTTACGCTAGAAATCATGGGGAAATGCTGTGTCCGAGCCAATCGTTGTGCGTCTCGATTGTCCTGCGCACGCGCGCGCCAAAGCTCGTTACGTATTCGATACCCTATTCCTCGCCTGGCGCGTGCGCGTTGCGTACGATGATACCGGCGAAGCGCCAGCCTCCATTGTGTACACGACTTCGGAAGCATCTGTGCCGGATGGCGCGCTTGGGATCTACTGTTCGTCGCGCGCATGGGACTTCTTCAGCGGGCAGTCCGATGTAATTGACGCTGGAACGGCGCAGGGCGTACCAGTCGTATTTGATGAGACTGCCTGGCCGGGCTCCAAGCCAAACTTGATCCGCTGGGATTTGCCGGCAAACGCATTCTATTTTCTGTCGAGTTGGTCTGAGCGTATCCCGCCTGATCGGAACAGCGGCTCACGAGCGATGTGTGCGGATAGTGTTTTTAAGCGGCTCTACATTCCGCAGACCGTGGTGGATGACTACGCGTGTGTATTGCTGGCGGAATTGCGCTCGGTGCATCTACCTTTACGCGAACGGTTCGAGTTGAGAAATCGATGGCCGGACGTGCGAACATTCGGTGTTGTGCTGTCGCACGACGAGGACTTTATCCCCCGTGGCATTGGCGAGACGGTGACGATGGGAGCGAAATCTGTCCTAAGGCAACTCGTGACTCATCGCAGCCTTGGCGACGCTCTGCGCGTCAGCATGGCGCTGCTACACGCCGCGATGCGCGGCAAAAATCCCTACCTCACGGTGCCGGATTTGGTGCGCCGAGAAATATCGTGTGGAGTGCGCGCGTCATATCAGATCGCCGTGGCGTCGCGACATCCAAACGACGTGACCTATACAATCGACGACTCGAGTGTCCAGCGATATCTGCAACCTATTCTCGATGCGGGCTTCGACATGTGCCTGCATGGGAGCTATCGTTCGACCGAACGCATAGAGTGGTATCTTGAAGAAGTGCGTACGCTCGGCGCATATTTGGCTCGACCATTAGGGTCGCGTCAGCACTACCTGTCGTTTCACTACGATGCTCTCTTTACTGCGCAGGAGCAGGCGGGAATCGAATACGATATGTCGATGGGATACCCCGACGCCTGCGGATCGCGATCTGGTTTTTCGCACCCATACTTTCCGTACAACCTTGCCGAGGATCGGCCGTACCGCGTGCTCGAAATCCCGCTGGTGTTGATGGACGTAACACTACGCACGTACCTGGGGTTGTCCGCTTCGGAGGCGTTGCCCCGAATTACCGAAGAACTAAAACTGCTCCAGCGCAGCGGCGGGTGCGCGTCGGTCGTGTGGCATCCCATTCTTTTTGGCGGCGCCCGTGATCCCGGTTACGACGCGCTGTATTGGCAACTCATCGAAACGGTGCGCGAACTCGGCGGCTGGGCGGGCGATGGGCGCACGGTCAACCAGCATATTCGCGCGTTTCTCACCGGTTAGCATTCCTTTCCCTCACTCTGCTGTCTTGATATACTTCGGCAGACTGGGCGACGGTAATTGCGCAGGTGAGGGGGATAGTTCACCCGGCGCTCCATAACCACTGACGGAAGACCGACCGGATATGGCTGAACACCAGCTGGGAACTGGCATACAGAGCACGACCGCAGCCAAGATTTCGGCTTCGGCGGGCGAGCTCAATGTGTCCGCAGGTTGGCAGGTACACACGCGGCGGCGGCGCGGCCATTTGCTCCTCACACAGCGCTTGGGGGGCGTCTGCGTTGCGGCGGCGGCGGTAGTTACGGCATTCCTCATGGAGAACGGGTTCCCCGATGCGTTGCAATCACAAGCCCAAGGTATCGTTAATTTGCCCTGGCTTGTCCTCAACACCTTATTCTCAACGGAATTTCGCCCATATGCAGCGCTGCTCCTCGTTGCGCCGCTGGTGCAACTGGTAACTGCGCAATGGTTGCGTCTGTATACGGTGTCGCGCACGCATATCGTTCCATTTGGTGCGTTGGGCAAAATCTTTCGTTGCACAGCGCTTATTACAGCGGCGCTTTACGTGTTGGGAATGGCGTACGAGCCATTGACTGTCGAAAGTGCGGCGAAAATTTCAGGCTTATATTTCATCTACGTGGCGCTCGTGCTGCTGGTAGGGATGCTGCTGGTGCGATCGGCGCTTTTGATTGGACTGCTTGCGTTACAGATTTTCGATTTTGGCCGCACGCGCGTCGCGGTACTTGGTTTCAACAAGGGCGCGCAGGAGCTCATCTCGCTCTTTTCCCAAACTTCGTCCGAGTACAATCTCTCTGGCATCATCACGTGCGATGGCGATACGATTACGGAGAATGCCGGCGCAAGACTCCTCGGCCCTGTAGATGAACTTGATCGAATTATTAATGAAAGCGATCTAGATGAATTGATTATCGCCGCCGACTTCGCAACTCTCTCCGTGGAGCAACGTCAGACCATCGCGCAGACATGTTGGCAAATGGCGGTGGACCTGCGCATGGTGGCGCCGTTTTATCCCGCTTTCCACACGGAGGCGCGAACAGAGTACGTGGGCAGCGTGTGCCTTTTGAATGTCGCTCGCACGGGACTATACGCACAATGGCCCCAACTTTTGAAACGCGCGATGGACATCTTTGTGTCACTCGCGGCGTTGCTAGTCTTGTCGCCTTTGATGGTGGCGACCGCACTTATGGTAAAGCTGGATTCGCCTGGACCAATCATCTTCCGGCAGAAACGCGTCGGATTGAATGGCCGTGTCTTCAATTTTCTGAAGTTTCGATCCATGCGGGATAATAATGACCCCAGCATCCACCAGCAGTACATCGAATCACTGATCAAGTCAAAGCAGGCCGCGGCCGTAGACAAGGACGGCAAACCGATCTATAAAATTGCGGACGATCCGCGCATCACGCGCTTCGGCAAGTTCATTCGGAAACTCAGTATCGATGAACTACCGCAATTGATCAATGTGTTGCGGGGCGAGATGAGCTTGGTGGGCCCGCGCCCGCCGCTTCCATACGAAGTGGAGCAGTACGAGGATTGGCACTATAAGCGCTTACTCATCCGCCCGGGGATTACCGGATTGTGGCAAGTTGGCGGGCGTAGTCGCTTGAGCTACGATGAGATGATTCGCCTCGACGTACAATATATTGAGAACTGGTCGCTTTGGCTCGACGTCCAGACCCTGTTCAAGACAGTACCCGTCGTGCTGCGCATCGGCGATTCGTATTAGAGGAAGTAGACATGCCCAAAGCAGATGCGCGAATCCGATATTTGGCGACCAACTTCATCGTATGGGTGATCGTCGCGGGCTTGTGCCTAGGGGTTCTCGCTGCCGCGCGGCGTTTTGGGATGAACTGGACCCAGCGCCAGCACGCATTGTCACTCGTCGCCAACGCGGAAGGCGCATTACTGCAAGGCAAGTTCGAAGTCGCGCAGGCGCAACTCGCAAAAGCACTTTCTCTCACGCCTTCGCTGTGGCCCGACGTGTCACGTCAACTAGGACCACAACTCGCTGGTCTGCCGAGCGTATTGGAAACCCTCGAACGCCTTGCAGTCGCCGGCGAAATCTACGGAGAAGCCAGTGCATGGGACAAGGCGCAAATTACCTTGTTGCGCGGCGACTTGGAATCCGCCCGCACGCTCCTCGAGACATCCGGCTACGATGAAGGGCGATCAAGTTATGCGCTAGCGCAGGTACAGTTTGAGCAGGGCGATTACGCTGCGGCAAATAAGGCGTTTGGCAGCTACTGGAACGCGCGCGTTTCTGAGCGTGACCGAGCCATTACGTTAATTGATGAGCAATACAAAGGCAAACTCGACGGACTGGGCCAGTCGCTTTGGTTATTTCTCTTGCTTGGACTGTGGGACGAGGCTTTTCAACGCGCAGATGCGCGCGAAGCGGAGTCTCTTGCGGAAGGTCAACTGTTACGGGCGCTGAAAGCCGATCTCGCGGGCGATCGGGAATTTGCGCGCGAAAGTTACAGTCGCGCCCTTGCGATGCGGCCGAATATCTTGATCTGCATGCGGCGGTTGGCGCAACTTTAATTTCTCAGTAAGGGGTCATATTAACTATGCGTGTTGGGGTAATTGGTCTGGGATATGTTGGGCTGCCGCTGGCGCTGGAGTTTTGCCGCGGCGGGTTGCGCGTCACGGGCATTGATGTCGATGCAAACAAGGTGGCACGTATCGCTCAGGGGGAGACGCATGTTCTCGACGTCGGATTGGATGTGTTGCGCGAATCCATCCACAATGGTGTGTTCGATGTAACTACGGATTTCTCCGTGCTACGCGATATCGATGCTGTGTGTGTGTGTGTTCCGACGCCCCTCACAAAAACCATGGATCCCGATATCTCGTACATTGTCGCCGCGGTGGACGAGGTTGCAAAGCACCTGCACAAGGGCATGCTCATTGTCCTCGAGAGCACCACGTATCCTGGCACCACCGATGAACTGGTGTTACCGCGGCTCGAAGAGTCCGGCCTGTGCGTTGGGACGGATTTTTTTCTAGCGTTTTCTCCCGAGCGCGTTGATCCGGGCAATCCGAAGTGGCACACGCGCAATACACCGAAGATCATAGGCGGCATGACCCCGGCCTGTACAGCGCGGGCGCAGGAACTGTACGGGCATGCGGTGGATACACTCATTCCGGTATCCAGTCCGAGCGCGGCGGAAATGGTAAAGCTACTCGAGAACACTTACCGCGCAATTAACATTGGCCTGGTCAATGAACTTGCCATCATGTGCAAGCACCTCAACGTCGATGTTTGGGAGGTGATCGACGCCGCGAGAACTAAACCCTTTGGCTTCATGGCATTTTATCCCGGGCCGGGCTTAGGCGGGCATTGCATACCCATCGATCCCCTGTACCTGTCCTGGAAGATGAAGACAATGCAGTACACGGCGAGGTTTATCGAGTTGGCAACGGCGATTAACTCTAGCATGCCGGAATATGTCGTGACGCAAATCGCCGACGCTTTGAACAATGTGCGAAAAAGCATCAATGGCAGCAAGATTCTCATTCTGGGAGTGGCGTACAAACAGGATGTGAACGACACACGTGAATCGCCCGCGCTCGATATTATCGGACTTCTGCGGAACAAAGGCGCCGATGTTTCGTATATCGATCCCTACGTTCCCCAGATCGACTGGGCGGGAACGCGCATGGAATCGCTGCATCTGTCAATGACGTATGACGATTTTGATTGTGTTGTGATTTCAACCGCGCATAGTTCCTTCGATTATGCCCGGCTGGTGCGCGAGGCGAAACTGGTGTACGACGCGCGAAATGCGACCAAGGGTCATGAACCGGGGCCCACATGTTCGATCGTGAAGCTGTAATGGCAACCGGCAGGGCACGGCTTATGTATCCTTGGCAAAGCCCCAAACAAGCGGCGAAGGATATCTGGTTCATACTTCATGCACGGCGCGCTTCGCGTGCCTTGGCCCGGTTCGATCAGGCACCAGCCTCCCAGTTAGCCCTAGCGTTGCGCGAATTTGCCCGATTCTCCGCGGACGCGCCGGAGCGGGAATGGCTGTGGCGCTGCGAACGATTCCGGCAGGAATTGTGCGGCAGCGAAGAAAAGGTGCGAATGCGGAATTTTGGCAAAGAAGCTGAGACAGGCCAGCTTCACTTCGACGAGTATACCTTGGGCGAACTGTGCCGCGTCGGCGCGAAACCATATGTTTGGAATTTTTTGCTATTTCGGCTCATTCGTTCGTTCCGTCCGCTGCGGTGCCTCGAAATTGGCACCTCGATCGGAGTCTCCACCAGTTTTCAGTCGGCGGCACTCACGCTAAACGGCGCGGGTACCATCGAGACGCTGGAAGGTTCGGAGGACTTGTCGCGCGCAGCGGATCGCCACCTCTCATCATTAGGAATTTCGTGTGCGCGCGGCTACATTGGTGAGTTTCAAGTTACGCTTCCTGAAGTGCTGCGCGTGATGGGAACAATTGATTATGCGTTCATCGACGGCCACCTTGAGCCCACGGCGACCCTGCGGTACTTTGAGATGATTAAGCCATACTTGTCTGACAATGCTTTGTACGTGTGCAGTTGGATTCGTTGGTCCGAAGGGATGCATAGCGCATGGAACAAAATAATCGCCGACCCGTGCGTGGTCTGCTACGCCGATGTTTATAAATATGGCGTCGTAGTACTTAATAAAAAATAAGCGCTTCTTATTCATTGCACGTTGGAAGGAATCAACTCGTGCGATTTAAGAAATTCTATCAAGGCTTTGGCCGCTACGGCATGGCCTTTCGAATTCCAATGCGTGTCGCGGTACCTGTGGTAGAGGACCGATCCATCCGTTCCGCAACTAGCCTTGATAACAGGGAAAAGATCAAGCTTCGCGAAGCCTTCGGCTTCTGCGAGTGCTGCGAGCTGAGCTTGGGGTTTTTCGATATTCAACTGCAATCCAGGAAACTGCGATAACAATGAAGCCTGAAGTCGCTCGTCAACCTGAATCTTTGCGGGAATCGAGAACGCTGCAAACTTGGCCCCGTTCTGCGCCGCCACAAGGCGGATTTCGCGAATACACCGCGCGGTGATGTCCCATGCGTCGTTCCAAAGTGCTGCGTACTGGTCGGCTGTCATTTCAGGATGTTGCGGCACACCGGGCGAGTAACTTGTGAGCAACGACCCATACTCGACATTTGGATCGAATTGTATTGAGTTATCAAGCGAGTAGGCCTGCTGTAGAAACCTGAACGTTTCATGCGTTGCGGTATTCATTATAAAACCTCGATTGGCGAGAATTTCCTTCCACCGCAGACTTTGGGCCACATCCAGCTCAATGGCTCGCCGCGCCTTTAGAGGATCGCGTAGCGCCACAGAAATTGTGCCATCAGTATCGATGGCAGGGTAGGGGCGGGAAGCGGTGCGCCATACGTCATCGCCCCAGGCGAGCTGTGTTAATTCGTACGAGTTATCGACAAGATCGTTGAGTGGATAGTACGCGAGCAGAACCAGGTCCGGTGTGTACCGAAGACCTTCCTCCAGCAGCATGAGATATTCCTGGGCCGTGCCATACCCCCGAACGCCAAAGTTGATCACTTCAACATTGCGTGACTCGAGGGCCACTTCGAGCAGTTGGGGCAAGGCAAATGCCATGTCGACCTGATAAGCTTCCATGAAAGAATCGCCGAGGAGAGCGATGCGGTAAACACCTTTGGGATGTTCGTATGCGTGCTCACCGTCGCGCAGCCCCTTCGAATTCGTCGTGACCAACACGTCATAGTCGAGGTACTGCGTGCGTGCGCGATTGTTTGGTCTCATCATCCAACCGCGTGTAGGGTGCGCCTGCACTGAGATGTTGGAACGCACATCAATGCCGGACAACGTGCCAAAGTAAATCAACCGCAGAGATGCTTCAATAAGCCCGATACCCACCACACAACTGGTCAGGATTAGGGCAAGATTTGCAATTGCGGACGCCGTTCGATGTTTCCATCGCGATTCGGGAAATCTCCGCCAACCGGCTTGAATAGTCCGCGTTACGATGTGAAGCAATCCAAGTACGACAAGCGCCAGGAGAAAACCGATGACCGCCGTTCCAGTTCCTCCCAATTCGAGTATGGACGGATCTGGCAGTACAATATCTCCGGTTTGTGCGTCGCGTTGGAGGGTCTCAGTCGCGATCGCCGAGCTCAATTGATCCGCAGTATCCGGTAGTGTCCACGTAATAGGTGACGCAATGTAACCATGATTGATTTCGACGGCAGTCACGTGCACAGGTGCGGTCGCGTGGGGCGAGAGCATCAAACGTGCGTTTAAGGTAGACGTGTCTACAACTTTTGGGAGTTGCACCACACGGCGCACGGTCTCCCACTCGCCGGAGGCGGTGTTGGTCGATGCAAAGGAAAATTCTTTTCCCTCCGACTTTCCTGTGATCGCCACAGTAAACGTGTCTATGGCTGAGGCTTTTACCTTAGCAACGACCTCCATGGTCTCACCAGACAAATCGGCATCAATTGTCTTGACCAGGCGTGTTGCGTCTTTATCGTTGGGCGCAAGGGTCCAGGTTATTGCACTATTTGAAACTGCATCTGCGCTGCGTACAACATGTTCGCGATTACTCACCCACCAACCCGATGGCGCGCCATTGTTCTCCTTCTCGAAATCCGCACGAGTGAAAAGGGGTGTGAGTGGAGGCGACTCGGATACATTGGGCTCAGATCCTTTTGCGACGAAGGGCCGCCACGATTCAACATGCAGTAATTTTAGCCGTTCGGCATTTGGGAATCGAAGATGGAGCGAGACAAGAGCGGGGCGGGGGACGCGCGCACTAAACGCGCGCCGTATTCGATTGGGTGCGATTGGGATATTGATTCGCCCATTTTTTTCGCTGTGCGTATTGATGCGCTGTTCACCTTGAGCTGTTTTGACGATCACCGTTCCGCCATCGGGCCCTGTTGCGAATGCAAGCGATAATCCTTCCGGTCCCCAATGCTCCCATCGATAGGTAGCCGTGCGGTTCACAGGTGTAGAGGAAATGGCTTCCTTCGTAACACGCCAACTGCCAGGCGGCGTTTGCTCGCCTGCCATGGGGCGGGGAATTCCGAATATCGTTACAGACGCATTTGCGGCACTCGGTTCGGTTTCACCAACTTTCGTCAGCACAAACTCGTAGTGCGCCACGGGAGCGTCCGGCGAATCCGCAGGGATAGGGTCCATCGGTACGAACTCGTTTTGACGAGGCCCCCACACAAGCAGCGGGGGATCGAGATTCGTCACCTCTGCTTCTACGCGCACCCCGACGTAGCTGCCACGAACAGATGACACAAAGCACGCCGCGACTGCTCCTGAGAGTGCCAAGGCAACTACAAACACAGCGACTCTACGGGTCTTGACTGTCATCATGTGGATTGTCTGCCAGAAACGCCATTAAGTGCCCGGATGATACCGAATTTTCAGGACCGCCACATAGCGCTAGCGGTGTGGGGTGCGTCGACTGAAACATTTCGGTCTTAGGGATAAATGCATAAACACCCCGATAACCGCCAAAGCGAACGGAAGCGTGAGTCTGATTCCAATTCAATCGGGCGTACCCGACTTCGCGGGTTTACTCGGTGCGCCAGATGGCGAAATCCTCGCTTGCGAGCGCATATGCGCTCGTCGCTTTCGGAAAGGTGTATGCGAATATAACGCCGTTTTCCGTGAATGACAGGGTGTTTGCGTTGACTACCGCAACCCGATCGAGAATGGCACCTGTCACATGGAATTGAGCCAAATCGCCGTTAAATACAACGTCTCGATCTTGCAGCGCAACGGTCTCTCCGTCGTGACGCAAAAGATAGATGTCTTCGTAGTTCAATGAGGACGGTGAAACGCGAATCGCACGCCCGGTCCCGTTTGCGCCCGAAACCGAATGCGACGTTACCCGGAGCGGGGGTGTATTCGGATTTCGCGTTGGCTGAATGACGGTGACATAATTCACCGGCAGCATTTGATCGTCCTCGTATTCAATCGACGGCGCGGCGTGAGGCGCGGTAAGCGTATTGTCTGTACTTACCCAGCCGTCAAACCGCGGCTCGGTCTGCCCTGTGATTACTGCTGGCGTTGCGCGCGAATCGCCCGGAATGATCCAAACTGAGGTGCCGGTTTGACTTACACCATGCACGGAAGTGCCTTCCAACGTCGCGGTGAGCGACGATCCCAATTGAAATTTGCACCACACTCGGCGGACGCCGGATCCTTCCACCCGATCGAGCACAAGGAAGTAATCGGGCTTGGCGTAATAAATCGCCCGTTGGTGGACCACCCCCGGCAAGTTGGCCGGGTGCAGCTCGTGTAGCGGATATGAACCTGAAACGTAGTCGAAAACGGCGTTTGTTTCCCATGGCGTCGGAACGGGTTGTCCGTAGGGCGCGCGTCCCATCGGTCCGACTTCCTGCCCCAAACCATCCACCGCGATCACATTGTGCGCCCAGTAGCGAATCGAGTATCCGTCATGAAGAGCGCTGCCGTAGGGTGCCGTGCGGCCTTCATCGATCAAATCTTCACCAAATGCATGCAGAACGAAACTTCCAAAGTCGGGATGGTTGTGCGCCCAGCCGCCTGGGCCGAAATCCGAGGCGAGGTAAATTGCATTCGTGTTCCATCCCTTACGCATGACATAGATTCCGGCATAGCTTGGCGTGTCGGACGTGGGCGGGAACGACTGATAAATGGGCGGGGCGCCCGACGCTTTATTGGTTGCAAACCATTCAAAGTCCGAGCGCCCAAAGTAGTCAAAGAAAGCGCCGAGTCCGCGCGCATACTCGGGGAAGAATGACGGGCGGTCGCTGTCGTTAAATGGTGCGTACTCACCGTTCGGCTTCGTGGTGTTCATTAGCCATTCGCCAAGTGCCTCAATTCGATCATGAACATCACTCGGCACGTTCTCCAGGCTCCTCGGGCTGTCAAGCCATGCGACGGGTTTGTAGAGATCGCACCAAAGGGCATACGATGCTGCATAGGCAGCCGAAAGATCGCTGTTGCACCCGTCCGGCGCGAGATCGCGCATGCCATTGAGGAGTAGGCTCGTTTGGCTCTCGAACCACAGTTCCGATTCGCGGAAGGGGTAATAGATGGCGCCAGCTTGCGCGCCGGTGAAGCACATGTACTGGATAGCATTCCCTTGCCACAAGTGTCCTCTCGAAACGTGTAGACGTTCGTCCTCCAGAATGATTTTCAGCGCCTTGGCAGTGACTTTGTAATCAAGATCTGTCTTCTGAAACAGCGTGAAATAGACAAGCAAATGGCTGAGGCGATGCCGGACGGTCCAGCGCTCCCATGGGGTCAGGGCCGTGTCAGGCGCGCTGTTTCTCGCCCCGCCGTGAAAATGATGGAAGTAACTGGAGATGAGCTCGCTCGAGCGCTGGACGTATATCGGATCGCCCGTTACAAAAAAGGCCGGTCTGTACCGGTCGCTGATTTCATCCAGCCCGAGCAAGTACAGCGCGTCGAGCGGATCCACATTCGAGAAATCTACCGCCCCCAAGTCAAACCGACTTGGATCTAGCTGAAACACATTCCCCGTATACTTCGACACAAGGTGCCCTGTGCGCGCGGACCTTTCGGCGGCCTGACGTTGCTCTTCGTCGAAGTAGATCAAATCGATTTCCGGATCGACAAACGGCGCGTTGCCAATCTTGCCGCGAAAGAAGTTGTGGAGCTCTCGCGTGGCAGCATCGAGTTTGTCGTCGTTTACAAATTGCCGAGTCTTTTCCAAGCCCGGCGTGTTGAGATCAATCGCTCGAAATAGTTCTTTGTCTGTAAACGGCCGGCTAAGGGAGTTCAGGCCCTCACCGCGGCCCTGTTCCGGTTTGTCGGCGCGCGGAAGTATTTCGGGTTGGGGACAACCCGCCGCAATCGATATCGCGGCGACTCCGGCGAGCGCCGCGATAGCATGGCGTAATTTCACAAACACCTGTGCACTCCGTGTGGGGGCAGCAGTCGAGCGCACTTTTCAAATCGGCTCCGCATCGGCCCGTGCCCTGAATGATCGTAATGCGTAGTCCTCATTTTGTCCACTCGCCCTGTCATTTGCAGCCGGTGGGACTTTGCTCATGCGGGAGCGTGTGTGTTAGGGTTTTTTCACTCTTTGCGACGGCATTCCGTGCTGAGCTGCCGAAGCAAATAACAACGGCAAAGGGTTGCTGAATTGAAGGTAAATTTTGTCGATCTCGTCGCGCAATACCACTCGATTAGAGACGAGATTCATGCGGAATTGGATAAGGTTCTAAGTACCGGCGCATTTGTTCTTGGGCCCGCTGTGCAGGAGTTCGAGCAGGCGTTTGCGGCGTACTGCGGCGCGGACCACTGCGTTGGTGTAAACTCCGGTACCGACGCGCTTAACCTTGCGGTGCGCGTACTCGGCATCGGCCCTGGCGATGAAGTCATCACCGTAGCCAACACGTTTATTGCTACAGTCAACGCCATAGCGCTTGCGGGCGCGACGCCTGTGCTTGTCGACATCAACGAGAGCGACTATCTCATCAATGCCCTTCTAATCGAACAGGCCATCACGCCGCGCACCAAGGCGATCATGCCGGTGCACCTCTATGGGCAACCGGCGGATATGGACGCCGTGATGGCGGTCGCGCGCAAACATGGGCTTCATGTGATCGAAGACGCGTGCCAGGCGCACGGCGCGCGGTACAAAGGTAAGGCCGTTGGTACCTTTGGCGTCATGGGATGCTTCAGTTTTTATCCCGGCAAAAACTTGGGTTCTTATGGCGAAGGCGGCGCAGTCGTGACGAACGACCCAGCGCTTGCGGAACAAATCCGAGTTTATCGCAATGTCGGTCAGGCCGCGAAGTACGTACATCCCGTCGTCGGCTTTAATACCCGTTTGCACAGCATGCAGGCTGCGGTCCTCAAGGTGAAGCTGAAGTACTTGAATGAATGGAATGCGAAGCGCCGTGCCTTCGCAGCGCGCTATGCCGAACGCCTGGCGGGCACGAGCCTCGTGTTGCCGAAGGCGAATCCGGACGTAGAACATGTGTGGCATTTGTACGTTGTGCAGCACGATCGCCGCGACGATATGCTTAAGACGTTGCAGGATCAGCAGATCTACTGCGGAATTCATTATCCAGTGCCCGTCGCCAATCAAACGGCATACACCGGGATTCGCACCGTTCCGGCCGGCGCTCCCGCGTCGGCGAGGTTCGCAAAGCGAATTCTTTCGCTGCCGATGCACCCAGATCTTACCGAGGAGCAGATTGAAACGGTGGCAAAGGCAGTCTACGCATTCGAGCGTGTCTAAGCGCGAGGCGCTCGCTGCCCTGCCAGCGCGTTCATTGTATCGATGTAGCGCGCGCGCTCTGAATCAAGGTTGTATTTCTCAAAGAAACGGCGTGCATTGCGTGCGGTTTCAAGCCGCAGATCGGGATGCCGGTACAAATACTCGATCTGATCGGCGATGGCTTCGGGCGATTCCGGGGGAACGAAGCGGGCCATGCTTTCGTCAAAGTAGTGTTGAATCGTGGGTGTTATCGCGGTCACGCACGGAATTCCCAGCTGCGCATATTCGAGTAGTTTTACCGGTAGCATGACTTTCGTTGCGATGGTGTCGCGCGAGGGGATCACGCCTAGGTGAGCACCGCGCAGTAGCTCCGCAAGGCGTTCTGTCGGCACGAAACCTTCGCTGAACCTCACGGCGTCTGTTACGTCCAATTCTTTCGCCAGCCGCACGAGTTCATCGCGGTGTTCGCCATTGCCGGTTATCTCAAAACGAAGTTCTCTAACACGTTCGCGCAGGAGTGCGACTGCGCGTATCGCAAGGTCCACGCCAAGCCGCGGCGTTAGAGTGCCATGATAAACCATACGGAATGGGCCATCGATGGGCGGTGGCGATTCGGGCAAGGGCCATTCGGGAAACCGGGCGGGTGACGGCAAGTTCAATAGAACCGATGACGTCGATTTGCGTAACCCATTCTCGCGCAGCCGCGCGCACTGTGTATGCGTCGCCGCGAAACAGTAATTAGCAAACTTCATGCTGAGCCGTTCTTCGAGATACAGCGCGCGTATGGCCCAATGCCTAGCTTCTACTCCAAACTTATGCTGATAAATTTCCGGCATGTTGTCGTGAAGGTCCAACACCACCGGCACACCCAGGACGCGCAGGGGAAGCGCGCAGAACACAATGAAGTTCGGCATGTTGTTGACATGCACGATTGCGTAGCGTCCCGCCCCGAAGTGATTGCGCAACAGAATCCACGCGCAGGCGAGCGTAAAGCCAAAGTATGCGAACAGGATTTGGAACTTTCCCTGGCGATCGTACTGTCGCGCGCTCGGGTAATAGAACCGCATATGATCCTGCTCGGGTAGTTGCGAGGGCCTAGTGGGGTCCACCAGGGTGATGACGTCGATATCGTATCCCGCGTCGACCAGGTGTGCGACGTGCCGCTTTACACGCTCGTCCGTTCCGTAGTAGGTGTACGCCACCATACCCGCGCGGGGCCGTTTGGGGCTGACGTGCTTCATGCGGTAGTCCGATTACAGTGTGTTGGGTGGCGAAAGGGCTGCGTCGCGGCCAATGCCGAGATAGAGAATTCCCGCGCCGGACACCGCGTCCGCATTCCAAAAATTACGTCCGTCGATGAGTGCCTCTATTCCATGGGCGCGCCAATCGGAAAAATTTGGCTCTTTGAATGCGGTGTGCGCTGTATTCAGCACAATGGCATCCATCCGATCGCGTCCTGTGTGCGCGGGAACAAACCCAGCGGCGCGTACGTCGTCGTCGCTGTAGAACGGGTCTTCGAGTGTAACGACGGCCCCTCGCGCCAGCAGGGCGTCGCGAAGCGGGTACGCCGTGCTGTAGGTATCGACTTTCACATCCGGACGAAAACCGAGGCCTAGAATGTGTACCGCGCGGCCATTGACGGGTTTCCACTGCCGTTCGAGGCGCTCCACACAGCGCGCGGGCTGCTCGTCGTTGATGGCGCGCGCGGCGGTGGAAAGGCGTTGCGGCACACCCCGCCGTATCGCGTCATTAATCATGAAGTGGGGGTACACCGGTGTGCAGTGCCCGCCGACGCCAATGCCGGGGAGTAGCAGTCTGGACTCGCCGTCGGTATTTGCCGCATCGCGCACGAGGGCAAAGTCTACCCCCACGATTTCGCTGAGTGCGGCGAGTTCGTTCGCGAGAGCGATGTTCACGTCGCGGTACAGCATGCCCGCAAGCTTCGCCAGTTCCGCGGCTTCCAATGAGATGACGTCGGTTACCGGCGCACCGAGATAAGTTTTGTACAAATCGACCGCTTTTTGCGTAGAGGCCGTATTGTATCCTCCGACGATTTTTGGGGTCTGTTGCAATCGTGACAAGACCAGATTTGCTTTGACGCGTTCGGGGCTGAAGCTAACAAAAAAATCGACGCCCGCCTTGAGCCCGCTTTCCTGTTCTAGAACCGGCACCAGTTCGGATCGAGTTCCGCCAACGGCTACGGTCGTTTCGTACGATACCAATGTGCGTGGTTGTAGGCCGCGTCCAATGTCTCGCGAGGCCGCGCGCAACACGCTGTAATCGATGTCCCGCGCTTCGGTCAACCAGGCGGGCACGATAACGACCACGACGTTGGCGTTATGTACGGCCGCCGTGGTATTCGTTGTCGCGGCAAGGCGTGAAGCCTTTACGTTTCGCGCGATGTAGTGATCAAGATCGGGTTCTTCATACGGGGACAGGCCGCGGTTGATTGTATCGACGAGTACTGAATTGACATCGCACACCGTAACCGTCGCGCCGTTGTCGGCAAACAGTGAAGCAAGCGGCAATCCCATCCGTCCGCCCCCGACCACTACGATGCGCATCGATTCACTCATTAGCCGGCGGCTTATTTGCTTTCCAGTGTGCGGAAATAACGGGCCGGATTGCCCGCCCATACCTGGTGTGGCGGCACGGACTTGGTCACTACGCTGCCAGCTCCAATCATTGCGCCTTCACCGATGGTAATTCCGCACAAAATAGTGGTTCCGGAACCTATCGTGGCTCCTTTGCCGACGCGCGTAGGAACCACCGTCCAATCCGCATCGCTTTGGAGCGTGCCATCCGAATTCACCGCGCGAGGATATGGGTCATTAATAAAGGTGACGCTATGGCCGATGAACACACCGTCATCGATGGTGACGCCTTCGCAGATAAAGCTGTGGCTGGAGATCTTGCAATCGACTCCGATGGCGGCGCCTCTCTGTATCTCAACGAAAGCGCCCACCTTTGTGCGATCGCCGATTGAGCAGCCATACGCGTTAATGAAGCAAGTCAATTTGACGTTCTTACCCAGTGACACGTCCGGCGCGATGCGTAGATAGTTTTTCATGATGTTCCGTTAGTGCTTTAATTCAACCAGTTTGCCCTGTTGGCGGAGCGACATATCTGTCGCTTCCAGCATGGCCACGATGCGCGCGCCCGCAGCCCCGTCGTTAAATGGCTTCTGTTTGTTCGCGATGCATGACAACATGTAATCCACTTCCAGCGTCAACGCTTCGGTGTTGGGAACAACGGGCGAATGCATCGCGCCGATTCGTGGCGTGGCGAGAATGCGGTACAACCCTTCTTTTGTCTCGACTTCCATGCCTTTGTCGTAAATCTTGATGCGCTCTTCCGGATTGAGGTCGTCCCAGACCAGCATGCGCCGCGACCCACCGATAACCGTGCGGCGCAGTTTAACGGGCGAAAGCCAGTTCAAATGGAAATGCGCCATGAGGTTGTTGTCGTAGAACACAGTGACATACGCAACGTCTTCGAGTCCCGTGGCAAAGTGCCCGCTACCGTTCGCGGTGACCGCTCGGGCCGACGGGCCGAGCAGGTAATCCATAATGGCGAAATCGTGCGGTGCAAGATCCCATATCACGTTGATGTCGTGCTGAAACAAACCAAGGTTAATGCGAACGGAGTCGAAGTAGTAAAGTTCGCCGAGTTCGTTTGTGTCCACCAGCTCTTTCATTTTCATGACCGCACCCGTAAAGAGGAAGGTGTGATCCACCATGAGGGTAAGTCCCTTTGATTCAGCGAGGTCCACGAGTTCTATTGCCTGCTCGTGCGTAGAGGTCATTGGTTTTTCTACCCAGACATGTTTGCCGTACGTGAGCGCCGCTTTTGCCAAGTCATAATGCGTGAAGACCGGTGTCGCAATGACGGCGATGTCGATGTCGTCTGCCGTAGTCACGCGCGCGGGGTCGTCTACTACATCCACGTTGGGGTAGGTCCGCTGGGCAAGTTCTCGCCGCTTGTCCGACATGTCGGCGATGCGCACCAGATTGCAATTGCTGTTGGAATTAAAATTTCGCGCCAAGTTTGGCCCCCAATAGCCGTATCCCACAAGCCCAACTCGTATCATGCAAGCCCCTTTCCCGGTATCGTAACTTCGCGCAGACAGAAAGTCAGTAGGATACTGTTGGTTCGGCTGAGGATCAATTCAATCCCACCATATCGAATTACTTGGGGGTCTTTGGCTCGATTCGAGCCCGGAGCCGCACTGCTGCATCCCGGCGCCAACCGCTGGAATGGGGGATAAATTGATTGAGGAGCTGTCCCGCCTGTACATCGTCACCCATGGCATTGAGTAAGACAGCGGCATGGTAGGCGTTCAGGCCCTTGGGATCGATGGAATGGCCGACGAGATACGTTGCCACCGCGGCGTCAGGGTTTCCCTGTTTCTCTTGCGCGAGCCCCAGATAGTAACGGGCCAGCGAGCGATTTGAAGCGTCGTCCAATTGCTCCGCGGACTGATACCACTGTCCGGCAGCTTCGGCGAGTTCCTGATATTTCTCCGCCGCTGCAAGCGCGCCACAAAGCGCAGACCACGGTTGCATGTCTGCAGGAAATTCAGAGACACACACACGCAAGATGGAAGCAGCTTTTTCGTATTGGGCCGTTGAATGTAGCAGCCCCGCATATTCGCGCCGCGCCCAATGCCGCTGTTGCGCGGAATCAAACTGCTTTTCGACCGCAACGCGATACGTGGCAATGGCTGCTGTGGTGTCCTTGGCGGCGGCAAGCGCCCTCGCGCGTTTGACCAGGGTTTCGCCTTGTTTGCCGCCGAGCTGCTCGACAAACGATCCGCCAAACGACGAGTATGCAAAGAGAAGTGAAAGGATCGTGAGCGACAAGACGGACGCTGTTCCCCACGTCCAGTAGCGAATCGACCGGTACATTGCGGCTCTTACTTCTGCTGTGTGTTCCATTTTCGTAAAAAAGGTTGTCCCGGTTGGCGAGTCGTATGCCTGTATTTTCCACGAGGCAAGTTGAGCGTCAGGCATCTCTACGGTAGACTTTCTTCTAATTATCGAAAGTGGCACGTGCGAAAACCTACCGCAATGCATAAATCTAACATATTGTTGCTGGCCTTTGTTACGTTCGCGCCGCTTTCGACGCCTGCCCAACCAACTGTCATTTCCGAATTGCCAGGACAAATCCAGCCCGAACTAGGGAATGTCGACTTCCGACCGGCGTTTCCTGCACCTTTCTTGCCGCCATTGCCCGATCCGTCGGCTAAGATGCAGCCGGTTCGTTTGCTGGGTATCGATATCATACAAGATGGCAACAAGTTGACGGCTACACCACACCTCAATAGCGTGAGTCCTGCTACCTTGGTCACATATTGGTGCGCGAACGAGACGACGAGTTTGAAGCTTTCACTGCGACTGCGGTTCATGGGAATTCGTGGCCGACTCTCCCGCGAGGTGGAGGCCAGTGCGGGGCCGGATGGCCAAGGCCAGACTTGGGAACGCGGGACGCTACATCGGGTCGAGCATGTGCTCGATCTACCCGAAATCGCACTGAATCTAAGTGGCCGCATTGACTTGATAATTGGCGCGACGGCGGTCGGATCCGGTGCGCTTGCCTATACACCCCTTCAATCCATAGCGATTTTAATAGAGCCTGCGATTCAGCAAGGGAAAGTACCCCGTGCAAACCTCGAGGCTAAATTCGGACCCAACTACGTTGCACTGGATGTGTCCTTCCGTCTTGGCGCGGGGGCAAGGCAGACCGTTTCGATACCGGAAGCATGGCGGGGAAAGGTTGGCCGGATCGGTGTAATCTCGGCGTTTTCGTTTGGGCCAATTGCGCAGGACAAACCGGTGTGCGATGTCATCGCGAAACGCCAAGATCACGACGTTGATTCGTGGACCATGCGCAGTGGGTCGACCACTGCGCGCACGGACATCGATTTTTATCCCGCGTCAGAGCAGGATCATGCGAAGGTAGAGATCGTCGAATCCATTGATGCCGATTATTCGGACAAATCGGGCAGTCCATTCAAACGGCACCGATACCTCGGATGGCTTGAAATCGAACCAGGAAAGACACCGCTCGACGCGATCGAGTTTGTATCCACGAACGACTATGTTTTCGATGTGTTTGAAGTAGTGCTACTTCCTCCAGCACAGCCATGAACATGTCCTCACAAGATTCCGTTTCCTCTGAACAAGGCGATACTCTGCCCAATCATCGCGAATTGCTCAAAGTTCTCATTGTGGCCTTCGTAGCGGCAACGTGGGACTCGACTTTCCTAGTTGCAGAGCTGTGTGTTGTTGGGTTCGCGATATTTGTTCCGCTTTCCGCGTGGGCAGTACTTGGCTATTTTGTGCTCGTATTTGGCCTCGCGATTTTGGCATCTGACATGCCCTTTGCAGTGGGCGGTTTTCGAGTTTACGGTGCTGACATTCTTGCAGTTTTTTTCGCGGCTTGGGCTGTTCGCAAACTGATCGCATCACTCTTGGAACAAAACTTCTCTATTAATCGCCCATCTGCCGAACGCAGTCTCATTCGAGCATTCCTCGCGCTCGCGGCGTACGGCGTTATCGCGGCGGCCGTAGGCATTGCAAATGGTCACCCACTGCGAGACGTTCTCGGGGACTATCGCCGGCAGTTCTTCTACGCGCTTGCGTTTCTGCTGCCGCTGATCATGAGGCTACGCAGGCCCCACCTGGATGCGGTCAAGTTCGCGTTGTTCGCTGCGGTTGCTGCCACGACGATTATCGGGTTGCGCCGTTTCGCGCGCGGCGAATCGTGGGCACCCGATTCGTACATGATCGTCGGATTCGATCCGCGGTTTCTATCCGCAACGGAGCTTGTACCTCTATCGTCATGCCTTGCATATGTGTCGGTTGTGCTGCGCTCGCGCGTATCCTTCGCGATCAAGTCGCTCGCCCTCTGTGGCGCAAGCGTAGCATTTATCATGCTTTTCATCAGCGGCTGGCGAATGGGATTGCTATTGTCCGTCGGTGCACCCGCTGCGGCGATGTTCTTGTTGACGTGGACCCGGCGCGAACCACTCTCCGGTCCGGTCAAGGCTGCTGCAACCTTGGCCACGCTCGCCGTCGTTGGTGCCATGGTCCTTGCTTTTGCGTTCCCAGATGCAGCCGACGGACAATTGCAGCGCACACTCGATCGTTTCTCGCATTTGAATCCTGCGGACGATCAGCGCTATTACACATGGCTTGAGGCCTTGAACACCTATCGCGCTAACCCTTTATTCGGTGCCGGGCTAGGCCATCAGCTTTGGTTTTATATGCGCAGCTCCGCGGGCGTCATGATCGGTGCAACGGGAACAACACACAACTATCTACTGGAAGTGCTCTATCGAGGCGGTCCGATTGCGATACTGCTCGTGCTGGGAATCCAAGTTGCGTTCAACCTTTACGTGCTGCGAAATGTGCGCGCCGTACCGCTGCGCGATCAGGCCATCGTTATTGGACTGTATGTGGGGTATCTATGCTGCTTTTTCATCCACCTGCTTGAGCCGAACACGCCTGCAGGCGTTGCCGCGCTTTACCTGAGCATGGGTTTCGTCGTGCGTTTCTTGCGAGACTGTGATGGGAGCAATGCCGTCACGGAAGCATCGCCTTTGGCACAGTCTCCACATTCGGATCCTGCTCCGGCACCGTAATGCGCTTGAGTCGAAGCGCCGCGCCAAGGTGGTCCGGCGCGGCCAGGAGTGATTTTTCGTACATGCGATGTGCCTCTTCTGCGCGTCCCTCGATCTCAGCCGCGATGCCTAGGTGAAATAAAGCATCGGCATTCTCGCTGTCGGCTGCCAACACATCTGCATATATTTGCGTAGCTTTTGTCCATTGTCCGTTTCGCCTGAGCAAGCGCGCAGCGAATAATTTGCTGGGCACGTCGCCGTTTGCCAACAAAACAGCGATCTGGGCGCTTCGCAATTCCACAATGGAACGCATCGCCTCGTTGCCCGGTAACTGTGACTGGCTCACGGCTTGCTCGTAATATTCAATAGATTCTGCAAACGCGCCCTGGACCCATTCCAAATCTCCAAGATTATCGATGGCCTGGGCAAATCGTGGATCTTGCTTCGTTGCTACCGACAAGTAGGACGCCGCTTCGCTACCGTTGCCTTGCATCAGATTTGCGCGGCCGACTCCGAAGCATGCCGCGGCAACGGAATCGAGTTGCGCGCGGGTGACGTGCATCTGGCGCACAATGAAGGGATAGTCGAAGACTGCTAATGCCCGGTTCCACATAGGCGACTTGCCATGCGTCGGGTCTTTATCCAGCGCCTGGTGGTAGAGTTTTTCGGCTGCCGCAAAGCGGCCTTCCTGTTCAGCCTGCGAAGCACGGTGCATGAGGTCGCACCATGCATCAGCCCGACGCGCCAGAAATTGAAACGCCAAAATATTGGCGATAACGACAAGACCGACCAGGATCGCGGCTGGGATTAGCAAGCGGCGTGTTCCGATTATCGTCATCGCGTGCCCAGTGTTAACGATTGGACCAAACGCCACACCAAGCAGCACCGGGTACAGCGACAGTGCGCTAAACGGCATAAGCATCGTAACAAGGAACACCGCTATAAAAATGGCGAGGTGTTGATTACGGTGGAGACGCTCATCTTCCGAGCAATTGGTCACGCGTGACCCCAAGCGCTGAAACAGCGCGAACCATAACCACAGATACGCTGCGAGTCCTGCTAAGCCCAGCTCCAACAGGAATCGCAGCGGAAGGTTGTGAATCACAACTCCCTTTGCCTGTGCAGAAAACTCCGATGCGGCAATCGCCGCGTCGCCCGTCCCAAGTCCAGAGCCGAAGACCAAATGTCGAGGTACAAGTGCAACCGCCGCGCGATAAGTCGCCATGCGGCCTTCCAATGACGGATCGCGCGTTCCCCCGATGAGGGTGAACCGTTGCAGCACGTCCGGCATGGCTATGGCGGATATGGTAAGTAAAGCGACGATCACAAATGCAGAGTTGCGCACAGCGCTCGAACGCCTTTCAGGCCGCAGGGCTGTGAGAAGGGCCATTGCGATAACCGCAGCGACGCATAACGCAATCGAGCTTCGCGAGAGGGCAACGCCTATTGCCGCAAAGGATCCGAGCAGAATCGTGCCCAATATTGCCGCGTCGCGCGGGAGCGAGGTCTTGCAGAAGATCGCCACGGTGCACGTCACAAAAGCAAGCAAGGGCGCCAGCACACTTTGGTTGTAGTCCTCACCAGCGGGCACCATGCGCGTGGCGATGGCGTCCCACGTGTCCGGCGTTGCGCGAACGCCCAAGGGAACGTAAGTCGTCACTAATGTGGGATACAGCATGCCCAGACGACATGCAATCGCCAGCACGCCGACGCCCGCGCTGGACAACGAGAACAACAACAGAAGCCGCTTTGCTTGCGCGGCGCTGGATACGTGCCAAACCACGGCGTAGAACAGCACGAGGTATTGCGCATACAGAATCAGGAGGTACTGCGTAAGTTTTCGGTCGATGGTTGTCATTACGGAGAGTGCGCAAAGCGCGGCAAACGCAACCAATGGGAGTTCCAGTCCTGTCCTTCGGAATGTCCAATTGCGTTCGAGTATTCGTTGCGCAATCGCGCATACGATAAAGAGCGCGGACGCGGCCTTTGTCAGCGTCACGGTGATTGAGGGAATGCGCTGAAACAATTCCCAGGGAAGCGAAAGCACGATCACAAAGAAAAGAAATTCCGATGTTTGATGTAAGAAGTTTGCCGCGCGCGAGGCACTTTCGCCACTCATTTTGGGGTTCCTTGCGCAGGTATAAGCGCAAGGCCTTTCACATCTAACACGAAGTCGTTGAGAAGATATTCGAACTCGATGAAAGCAGGAGCCGTAGGCGATGCCAGCGGCAGCGTAGCTGCGAAGGTGTACAGCAAATAGGGTTGCCCCGCCTTGTTCACTGCCGGTGCGGGCATCGTGTCGAAAAACGCGATCCGTTTGGTATTTAAAGTTCCGGCGGGGTAGTAATCGTAATCCGACTTTGCGGTCGTGACACCCTGTTCAATATACGATTCGGCAAGCAACGCGCCAGCGGCATCGAGCAGCCGCACGGCGCACACGCGATCTCCTTGCGTCGGATTTCCGTCATATCCCGTGGCCGATACGATGGCGAGGCCGTTGATTGGCGGCGCAGCGTGGACGTCGAGCCGCAATGTTGCGCCAGGACCCAAACGAAATCTGGAGCTCACGGGAATAGCCTGTTGACCAAATACTTTCTTAATGGCCTCTTCCGCAATGGGAGAGGCAAACGATAGGGGCAACGCATGGATCGGTCCCACATATTGTAGTGATTCGGGCGAAGAAACCGCGGAATCGCCGCGCGTATGGATGGTCAACGTTGCATCGCCGCTGCACCGCATTCCATCATACGGAAAGGTAACGCGCTGCTGTACCACCATTCCAACTTGCCCGCCGGGCACCTCGACGTTATACTCGCGCTCCAACTTCGGACCGCCGCCGGCCATGCGTATTGTGACCGTTGATCCGGCCGGCACCTTGCCTAACGGGACCCAGTGCAGCGTGAATTCGAGTTTCACGTTCTCCTTAAATGTGATGGGGTTGATGGGTGTTTCTGTACCATTCGCACTGACGTCGAAACCGAACAATCGCAGCGGCGACATGCGCGCCTCGGGCTGTGTGGAGATGGACGGAGGAACCGGAATGGTCACGCGAGGCATCACTATCGAAGGTGATTGCGCGCTTGCTCCCATACATAACGCGGCCGCCAGCATCCAACTTCGGGATAACAAGTCAGCCGAGCGGAGAAGTATAGTGGGCCTGCGGGGAAGTGTGATCACGGTACCCATTCTATGTTTCGGAGCGATGCGTTCCGCTAGAGTATATGGTTCTCAAACGCGGAGGGTCAACGGAAGCCCGCGCTATGAAAGGTGCGCATGAGCGGCACATCCCGAACATTCTCAAACGCCGCGATCTACGCAATTGGCATCATCATCAACCGCGGCGTGGTCTTTGCGCTCATCGCCCTGTACACGCGGGCGTTCAGCGTCGAGGAATATGCCAACTTCGAATTAGCCGCCACCACCCAGATTTTCATGATTGTGTTCTTCGATCTTGGACTGAATCCCGCATTGGTGCGCTATTTCCACCTGCACGACGAGAAAAACCATCGCGATCTGTTTGGCACCACGGTTTCGTTCTTGATGCTCTGGGCTCTGCTGTTATGTGCGCTGATATTTGTCTACCGGCATCGATTGTCCTCATTTGTCTTCGGATCGCCGGACATGGGCCTACTGCTTATCCTCGTGCAGATGCAGGCCGCGTTTACCGTGTTAAGCAATCTGCCACTTGCTTGGTTTCGCGCTCGCGAACGCAGTCTCCACTTCATGCTGCTCAACCTAGTTCGCGCAGTGATAGGCCCCTGCGCCATCGCTGTTTTTCTACTCGTATTCAAGTGGGGACTGCCCGGCGTAATTTTAGGCGACATCTGTGGATTAGCCGCCCTCACGCTCGCGGGCCTCATCGCAAATGCGCGCTGGTATAGGCCAATCTTGCGCTGGTCCGTGCTTCGCCCCATGTTGCGGTTCGGCCTTCCTCTTATTCCAATGGGGGTGGGGGGGGCGCTTTTGACCGTCTCCGACCGGTACTTCTTAAACTCATGGGTAAATAAAGAAGAACTCGCGGTTTACGGCGTCGCCGCTAAGATCGGGCTGATGGTGGTCATCGTAAGTCAAGCCATTCAAACGGCCTATCCTCCATACGCTTTCCGGCTCGCAAAAGTGTCGGATGCGCCAAAGCACTTCGAGCCCATACTGCGCCAGCTCTTAATTGCTATGGCGTCTGTGGCCGTTTGCGTTACCGCCGCGTCGAAGGAAATCCTCTGGATATTGGCCCCCACCGCATCTTATGGCAATGCAACTTATTTTGTCCCGTGGCTTGCGTTCTCAAGTGCCTGCGACGGCGCATGTCTTATGCTGATGACAAGCTTTGCCATCACGCACCGGACGGGAATGCCGAGTGTCATCGTAATTCTCGCTGGAATCACAAAAGTTGGCCTCATTTACTTGCTGGTTCCAGCCCGCGGCGGTATGGGCGCGGCGGAAGCGACCGCTCTGGCGTATGGCGTCGAACTCATACTCGTGCTTTGGATAACACAACGGTGTTATCCAATTCCCCACGATTGGCCTCGCATGACAGCGCTGTTCGGGATTATTTTGGGTGCGCTTTGGGCGACGTCGCACGCGCTTCAGTGGAACCCGGTGCCCAGCATTGCCGCGCGGGCCGGAATCGTGTGTCTATTCGCGGGGGGGTGCGTCGCTATAATCCTGCGTCGTGAGGAACGTGCAAGAATTGTATGCGAAGCAGAAAGGTACGTCAGAAAAAGATGCTAAAGCATGTTGTCAGACGCTTGGTCGCACGCGCAACGACCAAGGCATTGCGTGTTGCCGGTCTGCCAGGGCAGTTGGCGAAGTTGGAAGCTGCACAGCGGCACGCCGCGATTCGTCAGCTAAGTTCGGAATTTGCCTCGCTCATGGGCGAGGGTGCGTGGCGCCAGCCGCTCCACCAATTCGAATCGAAGGTCTATTCTCAGCATGGCGAAGATGGAATCATTCTGCACATACTAAGTGTGATAGGAGCTACCGACCGTCGCTTCATCGAGTTTGGCGTTGAAGATGGGCTCGAATGTAACACCGCCAACCTCTCGTTAAACTTCGGTTGGAGCGGATTGCTGCTTGAGTGCGACGAACCCATGGTTCGGCGCGCGCGGAAAAACTACATTGATCGACTTGGTAATCGGGCAAAACGTGTAACCATCACGCAAGCCTTTATTACCGCGGACAATATTAACGACGAGATCAGCAGGCGTGGGTTCGAGGGGACGATCGATCTTCTGTCGCTGGATATCGACGGCAACGATTATTGGGTTTGGAAAGCAATCACGGTCATCCGGCCACGGGTAGTTGTAATCGAATACAACTCCAGTTTTGGCCCCGTGCGCTCTCTTACGGTGCGGTACGATCCCGGTTTCAGCCGCTACCGGAAACACTCCTCCGGCTTGTATTACGGCGCATCGCTCGCAGCGCTTACAAAACTCGCCGCCGAGAAGGGTTACCTGCTTGCCGGGTGTGATAGTTCGGGTGTCAACGCGTTTTACGTGCTGCGGGATGCCGCAGCCGGTCGCATTGACGAAGTTAGCGTTGAAGATGCATTCGTACCGCAATTCGATCGAATCGTTGAGAGGACTTTGGATCAACAATATGCTTTAATAAAGCACTTGTCGTTCGATGAGATTTAGCCCCGCGCTGAGGCCCACGCACGTCCCACGATTGAGTGGATTTGTTCTGCATACGATTTCAGACTCAGTTCGCGATCGAGCCGCTCTAATCCTGATTGCCCCAGTCGCGCTGCAAGCGCTGGATCGCGGAAAAGCTCACGTATTGCCGTCCCCACATCATCCGAACTTTCCGGGTTGACCAATAAACCCGTGACATGATCTTCGACGGCGTCCGATACTCCGCCACTATTTCCCGCAACTACCGGTTTCCCGCATGCATTTGCTTCGAGGTATACGATTCCAAAGCCCTCAACGTCGGCCTCCTCTTCGATATAGCGACTGATCATCGCGAATACGTCACACGCATGATAATAGCGAACCAAATCCACGTCGGAACATCTTGAGACAAACTGGATCGCACGCGATACTCCAAGCTGATCCGCAAGCGCGGAAAGACGCGGTAAATCGGGGCCATCGCCCACAACGATATACCCGGTGTCGGGAAACTCGTCCAGCACTGCAGGCAATGCTTCAATGACACGGTCGACGCCTTTTCTGGGGTAAAGTCGGCAAACGGTCACTAGGATGTATTTTCGATTTATCCCCAAGGACGTTCGAATCGATGCCGAGCTTTCATGGTTGCGAAACAACGATTGATCAATCGTCGGTTTAAGCACGACAACTCGGTCAGGTCTGACGCCTCTGGATATTGAGAGCTCACGCGTAAATCCGCTGATTGCAACCACCACAGAAGCAGATCGAAGAATTTGGCTTCGCAACGCTTCAATGATCGCGCCGCGTGACCGTAACACTTCCATTCCATACACATGGACGATGTAGTGAATGCCGAAAAGCCGTCCAATCAATCCAATTAGACCCAAAGGCCATAATGCACCGATATAAAGGATCGATGGAGACTTCCGCCGAATGTCCATCAGGACCGTGGCGGCAAGCCGCAGCGTGTCAACGAGTGTCAAGAGACTCGTGCCACTTCGGTAGCGATACCGCCTGACAGGAATCGGCGAGTGACTATCAAACTGAATTGCGTCTGCGCGTTCAGCCGCATATACCGTAATGCTGTCTGATGAAAAGCATGAAGCGGTCAACTGCATCAGGCGGGCTATGCCGCCGCGGATAGGCGGAAAATCTACGGTTATGAGTATGGTGTGCGACACTCCGTTCGCGCAATTCATATATGGCAGACCAAATTCAATCGTCCTCTACGCTAGTTCTATTTCGCGGCCACTTTATTAATCTCAACGCACGAGATTTCGGCAGGAACCTTGGCTCCCGACAGCAACGTGACGCGTGCCGAGAGCGAATCCGGATCGACTTCTTGCGGAAGGTCGTGCACAATGTGCAGTTCTTCCCAGTCGCCCGTGCCTGCGTTTCGCGCGGCGGCGAAGATGTCCTTGTCATTGGATTTGCCATTAAGGGATAAGACGACCTTTTCCTTCTCGGCAGACTTGACGTGCGCAATGATTTCGATCCGCATCCCGCTCAGGTCCGCATAGACGCTGCGCGATATCACTACGTCCGTCTTTGCGTCTGGCTGAAGCGACCAGGCCAAATCGCCGCATACGCCCGTTTCACCGCTCACTTTCACGCGGTCCCTGGCGGATGCCCACCATCCCTTCGGTAAACCATCCTCTGCAATCGCAAAGTGTTCACGCTTCAAGACCGGGAACATCTGCATCGAGGCGGCTGCAACTTTTGTAAAGCGATTAACCTCAGCATTCGCCAACTCAATTGGGCTTTTAAGTCCCGGCGCGATCGCAACACGTACGCTGAGTGAATCCTTCTCAATTGCCTTGGGCAATTGCGCTTCCAGCGAAAGTTCCTGCCAATCGTCTCCGCCTTTGTTTATTGCCGATTTGAAGAATTCCCCCGCGTCGGATTTGCAGACAATGGCCAACTTCACCGTTTCCGGTTCCGCGGCTTTAACAAACACCTTCACCCCAATTTTTTCGTCGCTCAAGTCCGCATAGACGGATCGTACTAGACGTACTTCGTCTGACTTGCCCGATGTTACTGTCCACGCGGCCGAATCGGCAGGCCCTTTCACATTACTCTTCTTTATCGACTTCGAATCCGAAACCCACCAACCCTTCGGTTTGCCGTCTTGATCGGACGAGAACTCTGCCTTGGAAAGAAAGACAGACTCCAAATATTGTTGCTGTGGGGCCTCACCTGTCGTCGACTTTGTGGAAGCTGCGGGACGAACTTCATTTTCTGGAGTAGTCACCGCAGGCGCATGATTGGCGGGCGGAGCTGTTGGCTGCTCGGTCTTTAGCGGCTCGGGTTCCGCGGATTGCGGAGTAGCCAAAGGTTGAGGTGGTACGGACGCGAGGCCCGCTGTTTTTGCAGGGGAGGCGTCGGGCTGGCTGCATCCAGAAATTATTGTGAGCGCTAGCAGTAATACGAAGGAGACCGGCTCAAGCTGAGCGAACTTCGAATTCACGTGAGGATCCTTTCGTGCACAGGCTGAACGGCGATTCCGATCAGGCCTAGGTGATTCCAGAATACTTGGATACTTGGACAATTTAGCCTGCCATGTCGAATCGAATCAAATGGCTTCGAGGGCAAGCTAAACAATATGGGCGGCATGGATGTTTCGGAATTGCAGCAGCTCAAGCAGCTGGAAGGCGAGAATGTCCGGCTCAAAAACTGGTGGAGGACCAGGCGCTGGACATGCAGCTGCTCAAGGAGATCGACTCAGAAAAGTAGCAGGCCCCGCCCAAACGTGCCATCATGAAAGACTTGATGAAGCGGGGCAAGTGCAGTGAGCGGCACGCGGGTTAATGGGGTACGCTTTTGGGGAGGAGAGTCAATAGTTAACAGCTTTGGGCGCGGAACTTCAAGCGTAATCATTTGAACTCGTTGTGTTCTTGCGCTAGATTGTTAAACATTCACCTGAGAGAGGGCCATGTATGGCAGATGTTGTCCGCCCGTTGGAAAGAATCCGCGAAATAGCGAAATTTATGGAATGCGGTACTCCCAATGATTTGACCACTGCGTATAGCTCAATTGCCGCTCTTGTGAATATCGTCAAGGAGGAAAACGACGTAAGGATTAAGGACGCCGAAAATTTCTGAAAAGCTGGCTACAATCCTCTATCATGCTCGTTGTCTCGCCAAATTGGATGACGACCAAGCTCGTCCCGGTTTCCAACATCTTGGTTGGCTTCTTGTGGCCTGTGATAGTTGTCTTCAGCAATTTCAAAGTATGGTAAATACAGATTAGGCCGCATCCATTAGCTGGCGGTTTCGATTAAAACGATAATGTCGTGGCGCGAGACACGGCTCTTGATAACGGGTTCATTCATCGCGATCATCTGCACGACTCTTAGGATCCGCCGCCAGAGCGCGCTTCACAAAGCCGCAGTCACAGAGCGATCGCAACGCCTTCAACATTCACTTGAGGATGCGAGGCGAATTGAGGACCAGCGCAGGGCACGCGTTACGCACCCAGCAAAAAGCCGCGCACGCGCAAGGTCCAATTAAAGACGTACATTGACGCATGGCCGCGAAGTCGGGCCATTCGGGTCAATGCTAAGTATCGCGCAGTCGAAAATCTCATCCGAATCGCACAGACGCCTTTCTTGCTCCCGCATGCGAGAAAACCGCCAAGGTGCATGTGCAGCATGTGCCCAAGCACTGTGGGCCAAAAAGTTAAAATGAAGGAGATGGCGAGCGATGACTCCCGACGAAGCGCGCGAGCACGTTGACAACATCAACCAGCGCATCTAAGTGACAAGCCAGTTGGGCGAAGTGGAGGCGGCTCACAGAAGAAAAGTTCGGATTTCCGAAGTCTTTCGCACCATCCAACCCTAACGTTAAATTTGGTAGTACACAAGTACGAGTCAGCGCTGAAAAGTGGCCGGGTCACTACCAAAGGTTATTGCACTCCATTTTGCGCAAATTTACTCGCAAATCCGCCCTAAAAACGGTGAAATTGGCTAAATGGCGGAGAGACCGTGATTCGCCGACAGCCATCAAAAACCCCAATAAAATCGATAGAGTGACCTTGAAGTGACCCAGGGGATCGCTCATTTCAGTACATTTGGACTACTCACCCGGAGCAACGCCAGATCTAAGGCGTTCTCAAAAGGACCCGATTTTAGCCTGATTTTCGTCATAGCAGGTGTGGTGTAAAACCTTGTCGCTGCATAGTTTAAGCTAGCTGTCCGAGCATGACAACCGCAGGCAATTTTGCAGCCATGCGCAATTAGGTAAGAATTGGGGAGGTTTTTGCTGCAAAACGATTCCTATTTCGGGATCGTTATGCATTGGCGGCTGGCGAAAGGTGACTTGTGATCGAAAGCAATTGGGAAATCTTATGCGACTCTCTAGAGGGGATTTAAAATGCATTTCCCTAGCATTGGAGCCCGGCCGTAACGAACAATAGAAAACGCTTATCCGCGCGAAATAATGGCGGGTGTATTATTGGGTAACCGTGGGCACTCGCCCCAAAGGTCGCAAGATTACGTCGCTGTTGGGGTCCGGCCGTTAACGGTCGCTAGCACAGGAGGCGATCACGCGCGCAGCTGATTGCCCTGCTTGATCGCTTCTTCGGGTTCCTCGTTACGCACTGTGGACACGAGGACCGTCGTCTGAGAAAGTGCCCGCCGTTTCGACGGGCGATTTTCTTTTCCAATCCAGGTCAACTCAAGTTTCGTTTTATTCATAGGAATAAGCCCTGACGAGGCAAATCTGCTAGGCAGATGTCATGCTCTGGCGTATCGGTAGGTGCCCTTGATTCTTTGTGCGAGAAAACCTCCTTTAGAGGGAGTATTCTTCATTTCCTCGAAAAGAACGCTTGGTACGTCGTAGTAGTTGTACGTACCGCCGTTCTTGAACTCTACGGTGAGAATAAGCGTAGTTGGTTCATAGCCGAAACGGGCGAGGTTTGACGATTCGGGTGTGTCAATCCAATCCATCTTTTGATTCCTCCGGCTTGGTCGGCTCGACCGTCGTCGAGGCTGTGTTCTCATGTTCATAATATGGAGACTGTTTACGCCACTGCCGAACTACGGCCTTGTAATCGGAGGTATCACGCATTTGATTCCAGCCACCGGGGCCATCGTATCCGTCTTGTTGCAGATTGCCTCGTACCGCGACGCGCGGGTCCTCACTATCTGGACGACGATGTCTAGGGGGGGCATCAATCAGTGTGCGGACGGGCAAACTCACTGCTTCGCCCACAATGATTGCTTCTCCTGTCCTGAGAATAGCAAGCATGTCGAACAGGCCTTTTAGGTTGTCGGAAGCGGCACTCGTGATGTGTCCACGGTCGGTATCATTTGCCAGTCTCATTGCAAAAAAAGTCCCGCACTGAGAAAGAATCGTGGCATCAATCTCAGATGGACGCTGGCTCACAATCATCATTCCGACTCCATACTTGCGACCCTCCTTAGCGATTCGCCGTACGGCAGTGGCGGCGGGGCCAGAATTGCCAGCATGAAGATATGCATGCGCTTCTTCAAGGACAAGTAACAATGGACGCTCCCGTCCACCTTCAGGAATGTTTCGCGCCCAAAATATGGCGTCGTAGATGATGCGAAGTAACGCGCCGATCAGTTTGTCGAGAACGATAGATGGAATGCCAGACAAATCGAGAATAGTGATAGGTTGGGGACCACCTATCCAGTCTTCGAGGAGTGAATCCAAGTCTCGCACGGTAACTCCTTCATTATTAGGTCGCAGATCACCGGGATTGAAGAGAAAAGCAAAGGACGGATCACGTAGCTTCCATGCCAGGCTGGCTAATTGTTGCCGTATGCCTAGAGGATCTCGACCGTGCTGAACTCGCTCGGGAGCGGGTCCTGTCGTCTTGACCGTGCGATAGAGCGGAGGAGTGACGGACATGGAGTCACCAAGCTGGACCGGCTTGCTGTTGGCATCAAGGACGTAGGCGGGTTCCACCTCATCGGCGCTGCCGCCGGGTTTAGGGATTAGCGTGTGGTGTTCTCTCTTATGGAGTTCAAACCATAGTTTGTGCAAGCAAAATGGTACGGGAGAATCGACGGTAATTTCATCTGCGGTGATTCCGATTAGAGCACGGGAGGCGATAGACTCCTTCTTAAGCGCGACGACTTGATCCGCTACGGCTGCAAGTTGGGAGTCATTTAGCCTGTCAAAGGCGAGTGCAACAAATTCTTCAAACTTGAGCGCCCAAAACGGAATTAGCAGCGTCTGCTCGTGGCGAGCAAGATTTGCAGTGACGCGGAACACCGAAGCGCGATCAGAAAGGGCTTTTGGGTATTCACCATGTATGTCTAGGATTAGAATTCTCGCGGAGGGAAATCGACTAGAATCGGAAAGGGAAGTTAAAAGTCCTGCCACTGTAGTTGATTTCCCCGCGCCGGTTGTTCCAAGCACTGCGGAGTGGCGTGTGATGAGCTTATTAATGTTGACCAGTGCGGGGATGGACTCGGCGCTTGCTAGGTGACCAATGGTGACATAGTCGGTTGGTTCGCCTGGCCCATATATTCCCTGAAGATCTAGCTCCGTTACGATGTGAACTGGATCATTTATAGTGGGGTGTTGCGAGACACCTCGCTCGAAGTGGCCTCCCCTGGTCGCTTCTCCAACCAACTGTATTCGAAGCCAACGATTTCCGAACGGATGTAGGTCTCCATCGCGCACCGGAGCGGCACCAGCACCTACCTGCGAGACTATGCCATAGAGGTTTACAAAACCCAGCGGAATACGGACGAAGCTACCGACTTGCCCGACGCGATAGGCGTCTCCATGCACGAACGTGAGTCCGGTTATTGTGTCCGCGCCAAGTTCCACTGTCACGGTAGCACCTTGCACATCTTGTACAGTGCCGATATGGGAAGGATCATTTGGCATGGTCGGGGCCTGAGTCAGAATCTTGTTGTGCTAATTGCCACGCGAGGAATTGGCCGAGATCACTGAAGTCTCCCAGTAGGAACTTGCAATTTGCCTGGCTAGAAGTCGTTTCGCGCTTAACTTCACCGTCGCGAGCTGCAATAGCATGTAGCGGATGTTCGGGCTTTGGATCCGCATGCCAATCTCTCTCAAGCGTGCCAAAAACAGCTCCGTCGAGAGCAAGGAGCCGGAAATTAGGATGCTGGCGTATACGCTGACGGACAGCAGGCGGGAGCGTGCCGCGATCCTTATAATACAATCCAAAACAAACGGCGTTGGGGTTACTCGTTAAACCATCCATGATCACTTCATTGAGATGTTGATCGCTGAACGAGTAGCCGCAGGTAACGAGAACTGCCTGTCCAGAAGTGAGAAACCTTCTCAAGCGATCCAACATTGCTAGGTACGGCATTCGTCGGCTTTGGTCATACTTCAGGTGCGATGGATAAATCATCTGCCGATATTCGCCGTCCTGAACTTTCTCTCGACGTTCGACGTTTCCACTGGAGTCACGCCACCAATTGATCGAACCATGAATCTTCCATAGACGTGCCCAACGCGAGGGCAAGAAGTCGTGATCCAGGTCCGTAGACTTCAAATCAAAAAATGGGCGATGCGAGCCAACAAAGCCGTCAAAGAATGGAACACGACATTCTTCAAGGGCTTGTTCAATTAATAAGTCATAATTTGTTGTAAAGAGTTCTACGGGAGCGCGACGATCAATTGCCCCGATCCATGAGGCAACCTTGTGGTATGCGGTATCGTTGTTCGGTAGTCGCACGCTCACAAGTTGCGTTGTAATGAAGCATATCTCTTGATCAAGCTTTGCAAGAACGTCCCCGGCTACCCCGTCGACGCCATTAGGACCGGCGACGTCAATGAGAGTACGCACCAATGTTAGAATGTCTTCGATGGTTGCCGATGTATTTTCAGGTAGGGATAAACGAGCCTTTATCGCCTTAAAAGGAGAAGCAAAATCCTTGGAGGCCTCGAGGCTTTGCACAATTTTATTCGTGAGACCGGCAACATCGGGAATGAGTGGGATGGAGCAACCGGCTCCGAGGAAAAAAGCGACGCGCATCTTATCTGGAGAAAGTGCCTGCTGCAGGAGGGATGCTTGCCTATATGGGCAATGGGTAGGCATTACATGGGCGCTGGGAACGTCCGTATTCGTATCGCCAACGGCGGCTTCTTTATTGAGCGCCGCATTCTGAACCGGTTTCGTTTTTTGGGTTGTCATGGTTTGCCTTGTTCTCCGGGAGCTTCCAGCGCTTGGAGATCGAATCCTTCGATCTCCTGTAAGGACTTGCCCGCAATTCCCTGCAAGTCTCCATACATCCCGACAGTTGCCTGAGTCACCCTGGCAATCAGTTCCTCCCGTTTCGCCCACTGCTTCGTGATCGCTTTCTTTTCCTTGTCGAGGTCTTCCTGCATGGAGGAAAAAGCTTCGGCGATGGCCTGCACGCGATGACGGAATCGCGGACCGGTCAGGTAGTCGTAGACCATTTCCATTTTCGTCTGCTGACCTTCCGACGCTTTTCGAGCGAGAGACACTTCGATAAGCGTGTGGCGTAACGACAATGCGACTGGGAGGGCCGAGCGCGGGTGGGTAATCCACACGCCATCGACCATGTCGAACGATTCGATGTCTTTCGGGAGCGCCTGACTTACGATGATAGCGATTTCGGCTTTGGCGGCGCGCTGATCATCGCGCAGTTTTGGAAGCCAAGTGTCGCTCCAGTTTTTAGTGCGTTTGGATTCCCAAAGGATGGTGCCACAGGGCTGGCCAAGGGGGCCTATGACGGTGTGGAGCACGTCTCCGCCGAATTCACCCTTGGGCACGCGGGCGATGGTGTCGGTTGGGAATCGGGCAGTCAACAAGGATTCGAGTTCAATCTCTTGAACGTCGCCCTGAAGTTGCTGCGAGCCTTGCTCGACCTTGCGCTTTAGTTCCTCGACCTGCTTTTGCATGGAGGCAATGAGTTGGTCCTTTTCGAGGACCTTGAGCTTCAACCCGTCTTCGGCCTCTTTGCGGGCCTGTTCGCGCGTAGCGTTTAGTCCTTCTTGGACTCGTTTCTCAACGGTCAATTCAAGTTCGCGCTTTTGATCATCGAGTTCGCGTTGTTTGCGGATGAGGTCTGCTTGCGCGTTCTGCGCCTCGGCCAGTTTTTCTTCGCGCTGCTTGAGAACATCTTGAAGTTCGGCGACTTCCTTATCTTTGGCCTCAAGGTCGGTGGAAAAGGCGAGCTTGGCTTTTTTTGCTTCATCGGCGGCAATCTTGGCACGTTCTTGCCGGAGTTTCTCGGCAATTTGATCGTCGATGGAATCCTTTTGCTTGGCGAGTGCCTCTTCCTGTTCACGAAGCATGGCCTCGCGCTTTGCCACATCCACGTCTTTCTTCGCAAGGCGCTGCTCATAGTCCTTGCGGGTAGACTCGATTAGCGGAGCCGCCAGAGACTCCGTCAGCTTTATCTCGGTCTTGCACTGCGGACAAACAATGATCGGTTCCGTCATGTGCATCTCCTATTGCGAAATTAATTCCCACAGCAGTGTGAAGAGCGTGCGCGAATCCACACTTTGCTTCAGGCGCTCTTACAACCCAACGATCAGCGCGTCCCGTTGTGTATCGATTTCATCCTGGGCGTCCAACAGTTCCCGGCGCTTCTTATTGCGCGTCGACTCCAGCCCCTTTACCTGTTTCTGGGCTTCCAGTTTGTCGGCGAGCGAGCCAGCCAGGGTGGAAAGTTTTTTGGCCTCCCGAATCGCCTTGGCGAGGTCCTTTATCTCGCGCTCCAGACCCAGCTTCAAGTCTTCGGACCAATGGTCGAGCTTGATTACCTCTTCATCGAAGAAACGCGCGTTGCACTCCTCGACCCGCTTGAGTACAGCCCTGATTTCCCCCTCACGTAGCTCGGACAAATCAGCGTTTGGCTCCGTGAGTGGATAGACTGTAGCAGGAAGGAGGAGCAGTTTTCGAACGATTTCAGGGTCGACGGCCTCGCCGGCATCGGTCCTCGCTACAAAAAACAGGTATTCTTCCGTCTCAAGCGAGTTGACGGTCAAGCGCGAAACCTCCAGCCATCCAGACTTTCCGATATAGGGTTTGACGGTGCTGACAACGGCACCATAGGCCGCGTAGTTAAATCGGAGCAATGCCGGGGGGCAAGTCGCGGGCCGAACTGCGATCGATGAGGGATTGCGCGAGCGGATGGTTCTGGCGGTAGAACGTGTCGCCAAACTGCTCGGCTTCTTTCAAGTCGAAATGGTAGTGTCCGGGGTGGCTGAGCGGACTGTCGTAGTAAAACCGCGGACGTTCGGCGTCGAACCGAGCCTCACCATTGAGTTCTGTTCAAGTCAGGTCGAGGAGCCACCGTTCGCGTTCGGCTAGATTTTCCTGGGTCTGGCTCTTGCGCACCTTCTGGCGTTCGCCCACTTCTTCGTCGAAATGCTCAAGTAATGACTTCCTGGTTACATCCATCCTGAGACGAATTTGCTCTTCGAGCTCGCGTTGTAAAGCATCGAATGCTGCGGCAATCACCTCCAGGTCTCGACACTCTTGGTATACCTGCGCAATGCAGCGTCCGATATCTACGCCGGATTCAATGGCGCCGAGAATCTCATCACTGGCAGAGCTGTTTCAGTTGCACCGAGAATGGCTGGGCGTATATTTGGTTTGGTCTTTTGTAGATAGAGGCGCCAGTTTTGGAGTGGGAGCTAAATTGACAATGACCTACTGCGGCCCCTAAAAATCATTCCGCGGTGAGGAGGGCATACGTTTCTTAGAAAACGACACGCTTTATCGCAGTAAAGAATCGAGGATTTGTGAGGTGACAGATTAGAGACGGCAATGTTTGCCCTAGCTCGTTACCCTAGGTCTGTTCCTCTGTTCCAGAGATCGAGCACTGGAAATGAAATGAATACCCGCCGGATTCGCCAGGCATGGGGATGTAAGGCCCAACCGGGACCAGAAGGATTCAGAATGCCACCTCTTAAGTGTTTTTATTAGTCTGTGCTGTTCGCACCTTCGCAGCTAAAGCCTCGTTAGCTTCCAACATTTTTTCATAACCCTCCGGAACCTCCGGGCCAGTAACAGTAGCTACAAAGTCTCCAACCTTCGCGCTGATGCGGATTTTTTTAGCGCGTCGAGAGGATAGTTGCGTTCGGATCTGAGGGTTCGTGGCGCCGCAAAGGAGGTCCTTCACGAGGGACGTTTGCTTCTCTTTACCCTTTTCACGTGCAATTCTCGTTACTGCATCACAAGATACCCGCAGTTCGGATTTCCGAATTTCTTCCCGAAGCGAAGGGTCGAGACGTCCAATTCCAAGGACTTCGCTTACCCAACTTTGCCTTTTCCCGATTACTTGCGCGAATGCCTTTTGAGGTCCGTAGTTATCGCCTTTTGCGTATAAGGTTACAACTGCGTCGTAAAGATCGATGGGGTTAAGGTCTTCCCGCTGAATGTTACATACGAGGTTTTCTAGTCGTGAGGTGTCAATATCCGCATCCCGTACGACGATGTTTAGATTCTTTAACCCCGCTCTCTTACAGGCTTCAAGTCGTCGATGTCCTGATACCACTTTGAATTGATCGCCGTGTTTCACGGTAACTATTGGTTCGACAAGTCCCACTACTCCAATCGACGTGGCCAATTCATCGATGTTTCGCAATGCGTTTCGCTCGTTGCTTGGATCGGGCAGCACATCATCGATGTGGACGCGAAGGAGTTCGTTCTCGGCGTTTTGAGTTTGAGCGTGATTCTTTGGTGAATTCTGCGTTGACATGAAAAGTGATTCCTTTACGTTGTTTTGGTTTACCGACTGGCTGCGCTCCTCAGAAGCCCGTTTGCTCCAAAAGCTTGTTTGCACGCGCGACTCGTTCTTGCATGTCTTCGGCGGGATTGCAGATTTTCTGGGTTGGCATTCCCAGGTAGGCACGATTGAAATGTAGTGCGTCTGCTCGCGCAACTGCAGAGAAGAATTTGTTCAGCGCTTCGGCCGATGTAAAGATTCGGCCCCCGACCCGGATATGGTCAAGTCGAATGATTTCGCCGTTTCGACTTCGAACGCCTTTACGGCACCATCGCCAGACGGCGTTGACCGACGGTCTTCCTGGACACTGTTTTGCAGCATTTGTGAGTGTTAAATGTTCCGCAATCATTTGGAGGCTCCACAGTTGTTTTAAACTTGTGGAACCTTACTTCCTCAGCATGCGCGCGCACGTGAGGTGCGGAAATTTACGCGGTTTTTGGCACTTTCTGATTCAAAAAGCGCACCTGAGTTACGCTCTCTATCAGTAGAAATCAGCCAAAACGTTCTCTGTCCTTTGCATTGAGCTTTTCTTTTTTTGCTTGAATCCAAACAATGGCGCTGCTCAGACTGACGTACAGATTGTCACCTACTTTTCGCGACTCAATCTTATGGCTACGAACCGCTCTCTTAAATTGTCCATCGAATTGAGTCAGCGCGATTCCGCAATTTGCGAAATCGGCGTCGTATAAATGCTTGATAATTTCTGCCTGGGTCATTTCCTGTGCAGGTGAGGGTTTTTGTAGGGCCGGTAGGACACGATTTAGGTCGCTCTCTTCAGAGCTCGTTAGCAATATACTTGCCAACGCACGGGATGCGTCCGAATAGCTCTTGGCGCGTTCAGTAATAAACTGTAACCTAAACACACCCAAACGCTTGTCTCCAACATGGTGCGGGTCAATCGGTACTACAATCGACTCCGGCCATTGGAACTTGCTGCGTCCGCACTGATCGATCCTGAGTCCCACCGGCGCAATTCCGCCGTAGTTGCTTTGCAAGAACGGGACCGTAATGTTCCTCCAAAATCGGTAGTGCGCCATTCGCTCAAAGTCGTCGTAAAAAAAGGTGCGTACAGACACCAATCTCATATGGGTTCGTTTCGAATTCTTTCGAACCTTTTTGCCGACTTCCTGTTTGGTCTCTGGTTCATTCAAATGAGTGATTTCATATGGCCCAACTATCGGGTACATATCTGACTTCGAGCCTGCAGGCTCCCAAACTCTTTCATAGATAAATTGGTCGAGTTCCGGTTTTCTTCGTGCTTGAATATCTTCCCAACACTTCTTGGCGTCGATAACCCTTTCCTGGAGATCGGATGCAAGCAGACCCTCGTGAGCACAATTCCAAGCCAATCGTCCAGCCTCACACACAAGCGCTTCAAAGTCGGCACTACATTTTTTTTCCCACTCGGAAAGGCGGGCAAATTGCGAGAATTCCTCATCAAACTTTTGAAACCTCAATCCTAGGATCTTTGCGTTTTCCATGTTGGGCTCCTTGCAACCTACTGTATTTTAGCCGATGCTTTTCGCAACCTCTATCGCCTTTACGTGATTCACCTCCGCATACACCTGCGTTACATCGGCGCGGGCGTGCCCGAGGATGAGTTGTGCTGCTTCGAGACCATATTCACGCCGGACAATGGTTGCAGCGTTGTGTCTCAATCGGTGCGGATTCCATACTGGAATTTTGGCTTTCATGCAGCCGTACTGCACCGCCCTGCGGTAACTGTTCACTGTGTACACCTCGCCCAGGACACGTGAGGTCCGGCGCACATTTGGAAGCTGATCAGGTCGTCGATGTGTCAGGGATTTCGTATATCGTTCGGATTCGGCCTCCCGGGGGCTGAAAAGAAAATCATGAACTGGTCGATCATTTAGAAATTCTTTTAGGACTCTTTGAGCCCTCGGTCCGAAATACAATATGCGATCATGTCCTCGATAAGAAGTCTTATGGTGGGCAAGACGCACCAGCCACACGGCGCCGCTCGTGTCGAAATCAAGCGGACGTAGCGTTAGGAGTTCACCGCTTCGGGCGCCGGTTAGGATTTGAAGCTGAATGAGAGCTTGCACTTGCCGGGATACATTTGGCAATACGGCAGCGATGTCTGCGGGTGGAACGGAAAGCACAGGCGCTGTTTCTCGCGCCTCGGAGCGTCCGCGTTTTAGACCGTCCAACGTATGCAAAGCCTGATACGCCGTGACAGGAATTAGTTCGTGGGATGCTGCCCACTTGAACAACCGCTTTACCTCCGCGGTATAGGAGTTGACGGTCTTTCGCGCCAACCCTGCGTCGATCCACGTCTGGCGCACGGCGCGCAGTGACTTCGGGCCAAAGGCGACGGCGCGCGCGCTTCCGTATAGTGCATTAACAGGTTTTAACGCTCGGCGAATATTCTCGCGCGAACTTGTCGGCAGACCACGCGGGTCGACGTAATAGATGACAACGTGATTCCAATACTGCGCGACGATCTCGGTAATGGAGATATCCTCGGCCTCAACGGGCAGTTGCCGGTGGTTGGCGATCCATTCGGCAATGACGCGATGGTAACGTTCAGCCGTTGCGGGGTGGTCATAGCGACCCAGATAGATATAGCGCCCGTTGAGGACGACGTAGCCCTGCTGGGTGGATTTGTGGAGGCGAAGTTTCGGCGTGAGGTGCGAAGTTTCGGCGTGCATAACCGTATTCCTTTGGCTGGCGCATGTAGTGCTACATGCGCTTTGCTTTGGGTTACGGCCGCGTCGCCCACAAGGGGAGTATGCCTAACTCGGCATTCGGCCAGAATTTAACTATGGCGTACCCGGAGGGATTTGAACCCCCAACCTCCTGGTCCGTAGCCAGGCACTCTATCCAATTGAGCTACGGGTACGTCGAAATAGGCGACAGAAGCCAAATATTACCATTCTGATGCGCACCCGCGCAACTTGGATTTGTCCCGTGCTGGCGCGTTTGGGCCAAAAACGTGGTATACTTTGACCGGGATCAACGCTGGGGTTTTCGCGAGACAGGGAGGTTGATCCATGCTTCGTTGTCTCGCTATCGCTTTGCTGATTCTTCCTGTCTTATTTCTCTTCTCTTCCTGTCCCACTACCACGCCCAACGATGGCCACGATCCGGATCCCGGCGGTGGCGATGGAGGCGGAGGAGGTGACGATGGTAGTGGCGGTGGGGGAGATGGCGGGGGTGACGGAGGAGGAGGCGGTGGCGGAGAGCCTGGGGTCCCCGACCTCGGCGTGAACGCCAGCCTGAACGGCGCGCTGGTTCTCCCATTCGATAACGCGTGGAATACTCCCGTTGACACCTTGCCCGTCGATCCAAACTCGGACGATCTGATCGATAGTATTGGACGTTACACGACGCTTCACCCCGATTTCGGCGCAAACTGGAACGGCGGCCCCTTTGGCATACCTTATATTGTCGTAGCTGGGAACACCGCTGGCGTGAATGTCACGTTTCAATACGACGACGAGAGCGACGAAGGACCCTATCCCATCACCAGTGACGCACCGATTGAAGGTGGGGCCGACTCGCATGGCGATCGCCACATCATCATGATCGACCGGGACAATTGGATACTGTACGAATTGTTTGCGGCATACCCGCCCACGCGCGCAGGTCAGCCTTGGCGCGCTGGTTCGGGCGCGATCTTCGATCTGAAATCGAACGCGATGCGTCCCGCTGGTTGGACCTCAGCGGATGCGGCGGGCCTGCCGATCTTTCCCGGATTGGTGCGGTGGGACGAAGTATTCGAACGAGGCGAGATCAACCACGCACTCCGCTTTACCGTGAGCAATTCACGCCGCGCCTACGTGCATCCCGCACGTCATTTCGCGAGCGACGATACCGATCCCGACCTTCCGCCGATGGGCATGCGCGTGCGCCTGGACGCGGACTTCGACATCACCGGTTTCAGCGAAGGCAACCAAGTAATCCTTCGCGCGATGAAAAAATACGGCATGATCGTCGCCGACAATGGAAGCGACTGGTACTTCTCCGGTGCGCCGGACGCGCGATGGGACGACGACGAACTGGGCGAACTCAAAGACATTGAAGGCGGCAACTTCGAAGTGGTGCAGATGGGGGCCATAGTCACAAACTGATTTTTCGGAATTTCGTCAGGCTGGAAAAATGGTGAACGGGGCGGGATTCGAACCCGCGGCCACCGGATTAAAAGTCCGATGCTCTACCGACTGAGCTACCCGTTCACCGGGTGGGAAATTGCACAAAAAGGCGAGCCCCTGCGAGCTCG
>JADLHJ010000068.1 GCA_020848835.1 Candidatus Hydrogenedentota bacterium | reverse complement strand
GCCATCGCGATCACTGCCGCGAACAGTACGATCATCGCTGCTTTACGCATTGAGGATCTCTCCTTTGTCTATCCTATGTCAGCCCCCGGCGAAAAACTCCAGAGCGCCCGCCGTGGGCCAAACGTCCACTTCATATCTATGTGTCACATCGCTGCGCAATCTCGGAGACCAATCACTGGTCTAGCTATTCATCCCTCCTTTCGTTCTCCGTTGTGAGATTGCAATAGATGGAATTGTCCGGATTTAACTTTGCACTACGTTACGAAACCACCTGCAGTATTCCCCCTGCATAGAGGAAAGATACCCCAAAAACCGTTGGCAAGGTTATCAAAACCGACAACGCTTGTCAAGCGGGTCGAATGCACTGCGTGGTAGGCCGAATGCTCAGACTGCCACATATTGTGGAATCTAGACGTAGTAATTTTCTCAAGCCGTATTTCTAGGTAGCAAATCGACAGTCTATAGTGCGGCAATTTATTCATTTTAGTCAATTAATTATTTTAATTCCGCATACCCCGAAAAAATTATTAAAAAATTCTCTAAAGTTTCTTCTAAAGTTGCCGATAAAAACGACGGACACGCTGAAGTGGGCTAGCAAACGCCGAAGCGGGTCCCGGGGGCCAGCCCGGTTTAAGGGAACCGGACGGGTTACTGAAAGTACCGCGATGCGAATCTCGGGTCAGGGATGGCCCGATTGGCCAAGACGGTATGTAGATGACGATGCGTTGCCCCAACAGGGATGGGGCGACGGGGACGGCGGAAGGGACGCCGGACCAGGTAGACAGGGAAACACGTACGCACGGACGCGTACGGCCAGCCACTCACGGAGGGATTTACTATGGGTCTCAGGATCAACACGAACGTCGCGGCGCTAAACGCTGCCCGCACGCTCAATCGCTCGACAAGTTCGCTGAATGTCAGCCTCGAACGTTTGTCGAGCGGGCTGCGAATCAACCGCGCGAAAGACGATGCGGCTGGTCTTGCAATTGCGGAAGGCTTCCGGTCGGTCGTGCTTGGGTCGCAAGTCGCCCAGCGCAACGCGCAAGACGGCGTCAGCCTGGTGCAGACGGCGGAAGGCGCGCTCAGCGAGACGACCAATATTCTGCAGCGTATCCGCGAGCTTGCGGTGCAGTCGGCAAACGGCACAAACAGCAACGCCAACCGCCAATCGCTTGATGAAGAAGTCGTGCAGCTTCTCCAGCAGATCGACGACATCGCGCAGGACACGGAGTTCAACGGCATTCGTGTATTGAGCGCGGCGCAGTCCGTGACATTCCAGGCCGGCTCGCAGCAGGGGCAGACGCTGACCATCGCTGTCAATGGCGCTTCGACACGCGACCTTGGTGTAAGCGCAATCCGCATTTCGAGCGTCGCGCAGGCCGTTGGTGCGTTGAGCACGCTCGATACAGCGATTCGATCAGTCTCGTCATTGCGTAGCACGCTGGGCGCATTCCAGAACCGCCTCGAGTTCACGATCAACACGCTCGCAATTCAGGAAGAAAACTCGGCGGCGTCCGAAAGCGCGATCCGCGACGCTGACATTGCCCGGGAAACGATCCGGTTTACGCGCAACCAGATTCTGGTGAGCGCGGGAACGTCGGTACTTGCCCAGGCAAACATCGTCCCGCAGACAGCACTTCAGTTGTTGGGCGGTTAATCGCGTAATACATCCGCGCGCGCAACACGCGGGTTGGTAGTCAGGCTTTCTAAATTAACAGCGAGGCGGCTGCCCGTCCGGCCTAGGACCGGACGGGCGGGCGCACCTCGAAGATACGGAGGTGTAATTGTGACGAAACGCTAGTTTGTGTGGGGATAGGGATTTCTCCAGCACAAGCCACGCCTTCACAAGGCAACGACAACAAAACGTGGAAACGGGGTAGGGATGCCCCGGCATACACCATTCATGGAGGGTAAGACTATGGGACTTCGAATTAACACGAACGTCGCGGCGCTGAATGCGTCGCGCACACTGAATCGCTCGACTCAGTCTTTGAACGTCAGTTTGGAGCGTTTGTCGAGTGGACTTCGCATCAATCGCGCAAAGGACGATGCGGCCGGTCTAGCAATTGCGGAAGGTTTCCGCTCCGTTGTAACCGGTTCGCAGGTAGCCCAGCGCAATGCGCAGGACGGCGTCAGCCTGGTGCAGACGGCGGAAGGCGCGCTCAGCGAAACGACCAACATTCTCCAGCGTATCCGCGAACTTGCGGTGCAGTCGGCCAACGGCACGAACAGCAACGCCAACCGTGTGTCGCTCGACGAAGAAGTTGTGCAATTGCTGGCGCAAATCGACGACATCGCGCAGGACACGGAATTTAACGGCATCCGCGTGTTGAGCGCGGCGCAGTCGGTTACATTCCAGGCAGGTGCCCAACAAGGTCAGACGCTGACGATTGCCGTCACAGGCGCATCGACTCGCGACCTTGGCGTAAGCGCGGTCCGCATTTCGAGCGTCGCGCAGGCCGTCGGTGCGTTGAGCACGCTTGACACCGCAATTCGTTCGGTGTCGTCGCTGCGCAGCACGCTGGGTGCGTTCCAGAACCGCCTCGAGTTCACGATTAACACGCTTGCAATTCAGGAAGAAAACTCGGCGGCGTCCGAAAGCGCTATCCGCGACGCTGACATTGCCCGGGAAACGATCCGGTTCACGCGCAACCAGATTCTGGTGAGCGCGGGCACGTCGGTACTTGCCCAGGCGAACATCGTTCCGCAAACGGCGTTGACGCTGCTTGGCGGCTAATACGCGCGTCGCGCGCAATGGATGATCTCGCGATGACGAAACTCGATTGATTCGGGGATCGCACGCGGAGAATCCTAGGAGACAACGATGGGAGTACCCAGCATAGCTGCACAGGAGCTGCGCACACACGCGGCGCCGCCGGCATTGCATACTCCTTCTAGAGGCGCTCCTGACCAAACGCCAATGGAAGCGGCCCCCGCGGAGCATCACTCCGCGACGGGCGGAACGCATGAGCCGGTGGAGCAGGAAATCTCCACGGTATCCGGCGTCCGCCTGCACGTAGACGCGGAAACCAACCGCATCATCGCGCAGATAGTGGACGAAAACGACGAAGTCGTTCGCCAGATACCGCCGGAGGAAGCACTGCGCATCGCCGCGCAAACCCGCGAACTTCTGGGTATGTTGTTCGACAAAACGGTTTAACGACCGCGAACTAAAAAATTGCGCCCCGGTTGAGTAGCCCCCCGGGGCGCAATTTACTTTGGCTTTGTGCTACTGCAGATGTTGCGTCTGCCTTTTTTCCTCGCGGATAGTAAGCCAGAAGCTTAGCAGCATGTAATACGCAACGTATGCGAGCGACAGCCACAATAACCACGCGCTTGGAGTTGGAATCTGTAGGATGAGGACAAGCATTGATATTCCCCATAACAACCCAAGCAAGACGTTAAGTTTTCGGTACTGCTTTGTGCGCGAAGGATAAATGTACTTAACGGGGACGAACACCAAAACGGTGAAAAACAGGACGATACCAAAGTTGGATTCCGGCGAAAGATCCAGCAATACGATGTATAGCGCAACGACATTCCAATAAGACGGCCAGCCTTTGAAGCAGTGGTCTTCGGTCTTCGCGTCCACTTGTGAGAATTGGTACGCGGATGAAAGCACCATCATGCACGAAGCCGCAACGGCACCAGCAGACGTGAAGTACTTGCTCTCGAATACGAATATCGCCGGCACTAGCACGTAGGTGAAGTAATCGACAATGTTGTCGAGCAGCGCCCCATCGATCGATGGGACTCGCTCCTTCACGCGAAAGTACCGGGCCAAGGCCCCGTCGCAGGAGTCGATCGCCACCGTCAGCGCCAGCAGCCCAAAAAAGTTATTCCAATGTTCGTGCGCAATCTCGCGCAATGCGAAAACGCCAATTACCGCGCTGCTGGCTGTGAAAATATGTACACACCAAGCGGCCACCAACTGGTGGAGTTTCACGCACGCGATCTGGGGCACCTCGATCACCGGTCGCTGTGCCCCAGGTCTTTATCCGGCGCGATGCTGTCACGCACGCGTTGCTTGAGCTCTTTCATGTCGGGAAACCGCGCTTCGCTTTTTCGTGACCACAACGTGGCGCCGTTGGCGCGCACTTCAAACACGCCACCCGTGCCGGGCACTAGCGCTACTTCGCCAATTTCCTTTTCAAATGTAGTGAGTAGTTCTTGCGCCATCCACGCCGCACGCAACAACCAACGGCATTGAGTGCAATATTCGATCTCAATTCGCGGTGTCGCCACTCTTTGCTCCTATTCGAGCGAGTATACCTGACGCAACCTAGGTAGCGCCCGGCTTCCATGCCGCTAGACTTTCATAATTGCCCTATCCAGCGGCAGTGACAGACAAAAAAACGCCCGGCATGGAAGCCGGGCGCTACAAACAATGTCGCTACAAAGTTGTTATTGCTTCTTTTCGGCCGGCGCGCTGACCATCGCGATGTATTTCGCGGGCTCTGCGCGGAGTTTCTTCTCGCAGCCCTTGCAGCACAAGGACACCATCTGGTTCGCGATGACCACGTTGAGCGGATCGCCCATGCTGCCGAGTTCTTCACCGGAAACCGGGCATTTCTTGGACGCATAGGACGCTTTCTGCTTTTCGATGACGGCCGTGTCGAGTTTCTTCATGTTGCCCGCAACGTCCTTCTTGAAGCTATCGACGCAATTCGCGCAGCAGAAGCGCACGAGACGGTTGTTGATGACCGCATCCACGGCTTTGTCCGTGAGCTTCTCACCGGACATGATGCAGGTGTCGAGCGGGTACGCAGGCTTTTCTTTTTCCGTGATCGCCGCGTCGGCTTTACTGATGACCGATGCCGCATCGGTTTCGAGCTTACCTTTGCAGCCGCCGCAACAGAACTTAAACTCGCGTCCATCTTTTACGGCGCTGGGGGAATCAGCCGTCAAGGCCTTGCCCGTGAGCGGGCATTTGTCCAACGGATACGGATCGCCGACGACGGTGTCCGCCGCAAACGCGGGCGACGCAATCGCCATAACCAATGCGAGTGCCATTATCAAACGCATCACAGTTCTCCCTTTGAGATGTTGAGTTTCACCAAGACGAATCTAGCCATAGTCATATCATATGTTGCTTTGTTTAGCTATGTTTGATTTTGGTTCGTGATCCGCCGATACGGAGGAAGCAAAGTGTATGCCAGGGATTGGAAAAGATGTAACACCTTGTCGCGCATGGGCCGCGCATATATGGGCGATGATTCACGCGCCTGAAGTCAGCCAAGGTCTGACGGGGCCGCTCCACAGGAGTTGACGAACATCGCATTCCATTGCCGGAGAATTTCATACTGGATTACCCCATAGGCAGTGGCGACATTGATCGTGTTCTTGTAGCCGTGCATGGGGATTTGGACTGTTGCGTCGCATAGCGCGATTGTCTCAGGGGCGATGCCAGTTACCTCATTGCCAAAGACAATCGCGACCAGGCGCGGCCAGGGAAATTCGACGTGTGGTGTGGCGCCTTCCATCGCTTCGATTGCGATGCAGGTTATGCCATCGGCATTGAGCGATTCGAGGGCCTCGCGCGTGGTCTTGTGGTGCGTCCACGGCACATAGTCATGCGCACCGAGTGCGGTCTTTTCAAGTTTCTTGTTGGGTGGAAACGATGTCATGCCACAGAGGTGCATGTGCGCGACCGCGCCCGCATCCGCAGTGCGAAAGATGGACCCGACATTAAACGCGCTGCGCAGGTTGTCGAGCACCACGTGAATTGGGTTGCGGGGCAGCGCCGGCAATTCAGCGCGGGGTACCTGCAAGTAATGCGGTTCGCGCGTCGCCGCGCCTATGATCGGATATTCGTATAGCATCCCGTAATCGTAACCGTCCTCGCAATCGTAATCGAATCGTCGATGTGTCTATTCTTAGATTAGGAAGGGTCCCCGTGTGAGTCTCATTTCTCCAAAGCTTGACACCAAGACGATGGCGTATTTATGCCGCATGCTCGATCAAAGTAGCCGAGGTTCTGTGCAAATCGATCGTGCGCTTTCATTAATGACGGGCGAACATGGCGCTGCGCGACTGAAACGTTTGATGCCGCCGATCATCGATCACATCAAGCGCGGCGGGACCCTCGCCGAGGCGTTTCGGCTGCAGCGGCGCTACATTCCCGATCTGTTTCTCGAATTGGTCGATGCAGCCGAGCGCGGCGGAAAAGTCGAAGTCGCGTTCGACTATCTCGCACACGATTACGAAAAGCGCGTCGAATTTCTGCGCGCAATGGCACGGCAACTCATGTATCCGCTGCTATTGATCATCACCGCAGTTTATATCATTCCGTATTTCAAAGGACTAATGCTCACAAAGCTGAGTCCCGAGGTTTATACCTTCCAATTCCTGATAACTAACTTTATCTCCTGGCTACCCTTCTTGGTGGTGTTCACCGTGCTGCGTCATTTCGATCTTATCGAAAAGCTGATCTACGCCGTTGCTTCGCGGACGTGGCCGTGGCGGGGCATTTTGCACAATATGGCGCTCGTGCGTTTCTTTCGAACGCTGGCGATGCTGCTGGACGCGGGCCTCAATGTTACTCGCGCGATCGAGCGCGCCGCGGCAACGACGGTAAACCCGCGTGTGAGAAACGCGCTGGTGCAAGCGGTGCCAATGGTTCAGCAGGGAACCGAACTAACTGCCGCGTTGAGTAGCACCGGAATGCTGCCGGAACTTGCGCTGGAAATGGTGCGCACCGGCGAATTCAGCGGACGGCTGGAAGACCTGCTGCGCAAATCAGCGCAGTACATCGAGGAAAGCACAACACACTACGTATACATGTTGCAGTTTACGCTCGTTGCATTGATCATGCCGCTGCTGATAGTGATTGGCATCTTGAACATGATTGCCATGCAGGTCGTCGCAATATTCATGCTTATTCGAAGCATGTTGGCGAGTTAATCGTGCTTCAAAAGAATGGGACCGCAAGTTGCGGCCCCATTCTTAAAAACGATAACGCGATGACAAGCTTTACATCTTCTGCATCATCGCCAGGAATTCGGCGTTGGTCTTGGTCTTCTTGAGTTTCTCGACCAATAGTTCCGTGGCTTCCGTCACGCTGAGCGGGCTGAGGACCTTAAGCAGCAGCCAGATGCGCTGGAGGTCTTCGTCCGGCACCAGCAATTCTTCCTTGCGGGTGCGCGACTTGAGCACGTCGATTGCCGGGAACACGCGCTTCTCCATGAGGCGGCGGTCCAGGTGAATTTCCATGTTGCCCGTGCCTTTGAACTCTTCAAAGATCACGTCGTCCATGCGGCTACCGGTTTCCACCAAGGCCGTCGCGAGGATCGTGAGGCTGCCGCCTTCTTCGATATTACGCGCCGCGCCGAAGAAGCGCTTCGGGCGTTGCAATGCGTTCGCATCGACACCGCCGGAGAGGACCTTGCCGCTCGCGGGAACGATCACGTTGTAGGCGCGCGCTAGACGCGTGATGGAGTCGAGCAGAATCACGACATCCTTCTTGTGCTCGACAAGGCGCCGTGCTTTTTCAAGCACCATGTCCGCGACCTGTACGTGACGTTCGGGTACTTCGTCGAATGTGGACGCAATGACTTCGCCCTTTACCGAGCGCGACATGTCCGTAACTTCTTCGGGGCGTTCGTCGATCAGCAACACGATGACGTGTGCTTCGGGGTGGTTGTGCGTGATGCTGTTTGCAATTTTCTGCAACAGCACCGTCTTACCTGTGAAGGGCGCCGCGACGATCAAACCGCGCTGGCCTTTACCGATTGGCGAAATAAGGTCCATGATACGCATGGCCACTTCTTTCTGTTCGGTCTCAAGCTTGAAGCGCTCGTTCGGGTGCAGCGGCGTAAGGTTATCGAAGAGGATGCGTTCGCGCGCGTGCTCGGGGCTCTCGTAGTTGACGGCCTCGACCTTGAGCAGCGCGAAGTAACGTTCGCCTTCTTTCGGCGGACGCACATGACCTTGGATAGTATCGCCGGTGCGCAACGCAAACTTGCGAATCTGCGACGGCGAAACATAGATGTCATCAGGCCCCGGCAAGTAGGAGTACATGCCCGAACGCAGGAAACCGAAACCGTCCGGCAATATTTCGAGCGTGCCTTCGCCGTATACCGATCCCGCGTTTACGATATTCGTTTGCAAGATGCGGAAGATCAGGTCTTGCTTTTTGAGACCGCCGTAACTTTCGATCTCCAACTTTTTTGCCATGTCCATCAAATCTTCCATCGGCATCTTCTTCATATCGCCGATGGCAATTTCCGGACCGCCTGGGGTAGGCAGATCGCCGTTTTCAATTTCGTCGTTGGCTACGTCGACGATGTTCGGATTGTGGCGCGGGCCGCGGTGTCGATCGCGGTCACCGTGCATCGGCCGGCGATCACCGCCTCTGCCGGGGCCGCCGCCGCCCATGCGCTTGCCGCCTCCGCCGCCGCCCATCTTGCCACGTCCACCGCCGCCACCACGTTTGTCGTTTGAGTATTCTCTCACTGTAAAATCATCCGTTTGTTGTTGTTCTTAGTTTTTCCGCTTGCATTATGAAAAGGACCTTGAGTTGCGAAACGATCTCAAGGGCTCGTTTGTTTTGGCGAGTTAATGAATCTCTGCCCAGTGATTGCCTATGGCCACGTCTACTTTCAGCGCGACCTTAAGCGGGAATGCTTCCTCCATAATCTTCTTCATCAACCCTGCAACGCGCTCGGCATCTTTCTCCGGCGCTTCTACGACCAGTTCGTCGTGTACCTGCAAGAGCAGGCGCGCGTCTGTCTTCATCAGCGCTTCATCTAGCCGGATCATCGCCACCTTGATGATGTCCGCCGCGCTCCCTTGTACCGGCGTATTCATCGCCACGCGCTCGGCGGCTTTTTTCACCGTCTGGTTCGCCGACGTTAACTCCGGCACGTAGCGCCTGCGGTTCAGCAAGGTCGTCACGTAACCGTCCTTCGCGCCCTGCGCGAGTGTGGTATCAATCCAGCGTTTCACACCCGGGTATTTCGCGAAATAATTCTCGATAAACTTTGCCGCTTCCGCTGTCGAAATGCCGAGGTTGCGCGACAACCCGAATGCGCTGATACCGTATACAACACCAAAATTCACTGCTTTGGCCTGGCGGCGCATATCCGGCGTTACAAAACCTGGCAACACGCCAAACACACGCGCGGCGGTCTCTTCGTGGATGTCCGCATCGTGCGCGAAGGCCTCGCACAGGAACTCGTCTTCCGACAGGTGAGCGAGAATGCGTAATTCAATTTGCGAGTAATCGGCTGAAATTAACTTGTACCCGGCTTTGCCCG
>JADLHJ010000067.1 GCA_020848835.1 Candidatus Hydrogenedentota bacterium | reverse complement strand
GATATGCGGTAAAAGCAAATACAGTCGGGATCACCGCGCCAATCTGCCGATTGTAAAAAGCGAGAATCGAAAATAATGTGCCCGCCAAGAGATTCGCCTTTGTTGGTACTCGAAACGCTTTTACAAAATAGTAAGTACTAATTGATGCGAACGCGCAGAACGGCACATCGGTCATAAAGGTGTATGACAAATTGATGAACAGCGGATTCACGAAGACCGTTAGGGCGGCGAGGATTGCGCTGCGGTTGGGGAGGCCGAGTTCGCGGGCGGTGAAGGCGGTGAAGCAGACGGTGATCCATCCCATAAAGATTGTGGTGAGGCGCAGTAGCGTAAAGCTGAAGCCGAAGAGTTTTACGAGGGGTGCGGCGTAGAGCGTTTGTGTGAGGGCGTAGGCGTTGCTGAATGGTGAGAGACCAAAGTGAGCGTCGTTAGCGAGGACCTGCACCATTTTCGCGTAGACCCAATCGTCGTTCAGCGGGAAATCGCCGCGTGGGGAAACGAGGAGCATCAGGCCGATGAACGGAAGCGCAAGCCATAGCGCGAGCTTGGCGTGGTTGCGCAGTTCGCGGCGGGATCGGTCGAGCGAATCCATGGATCGAGCGTATCACTACGCGGAAACGTGAGACAAAATGCCGTAGCTTGGTACCGAGTCTGCGTGCCGGCCCTTCAGGCCTCTATTGTGAGTAAGGACTCGGATTTACCTGGGGCTGACACCCCAGGCTCGGAACCGTATCGCGCCGTCGGCGCTGAAGAGTTCCTTTTCGATGTAAAACGGTTTTGAAAGAAGCTATGGGCTTGATGCGAGACGCATGCTGGTTGAACCCTTAGCACATACGGGTCGGACGTATTCTGCGCTGAAGGCGCGATACGTTTTCTAGCCTGGGCTGTGCGGCCCAGGGACGAGCCAAGCACCCTTTATAGTTCGAGGCCTGAAGGGCTGGCACATTCCGAGTGGCTTGGGTTTCAACAGAGCATTAGACGCACTGAGATGCGAATCGTCTTTATCGCGCTGCAGCTTGTGTTTATCATCGATCGCATGCATGTGCGCATTATCGCGAATCCTATCTCGGGCGGGGGGCGCGGGCCTGAAGTCGCTGCTGCGCTGGCGTCGGCGTTGGAAGCGCGCGGCGTGACCAGCGAGGTGCGCATCACGACACGCGCGGGCGATGCGCATGCGTGGGCGAAGGAGCCGGGTGCGGATTGCGTCGTGAGCGTGGGTGGTGATGGCACTTTGAATGAAGTGGCGAACGCGCTGGCTGGCGCGCGTGTGCCGATCGCGACGTTGCCGCTCGGTACCGCAAATGTCGTCGCGCGGGAACTTCGCACACCGACGGATCCCGTTGCGCTGGCCGAATTCATTGCGAACAATAACACGCGCTCTATCGATACGGGCCATGCCGGTGACCGATTATTTTTGCTTGGCGCGGGCGCGGGGTTGGATGCGGCAATTGTCGAGGTTGTGCACGCGACTCGCGGCAAGCGGCTGAGTTTTCTGAGCTATGTGTGGCCCGCGGTGAAGACGATCCTTGGTTATGAATATCCGCGCATTACGGTCGAGGTTGATGGCGAGATTGTATGTGAAGATGCGCATTACGTAATCGTTGGCAATTGCAGTTGGTCGGCGGGTATTTTCCGTGCCACGCCAAAGGCATCGCTGGATGATGGGTTGCTCGATGTGTGTATCTTGCGGAAACTGTCGATTGCGAAAATTCTTTGGCTAATTTTCTTGGCGCAATTGCCGGGCTTCGCGGATCGGCGGGCGGTGACGTACCGGCATGGTCTGGAAGTTAGATTGTCTTCGACGACCAACGCGCGTGTGCCGCTTCAAATCGATGGCGATCCCGCTGGCGAGTTACCCGCGACCTTCACGGTCAAGCGGCGCGCCTTGACCGTGATCGCGCCTCCAACGGATTAGCGCGTGCAATAGTCTTCGCACCGAGACAGTCAAAGCGGCGTCTACCCGCCGCCGCACTCCATATAGCGCATGGCACAAACAAGAATTCAACCACGTTTACGCCTTGACTGCAGGTGCCATGTCCGCGGCTTAGATTCAATTTCAAATTTGAGATTTGAGATTTCGGATTTGAGAACTTACAGCGTGTTCTTTAAGCGTTCGCAGAGGCGTGTGTTTCTGCGCGTGGACTGCACGTTGTGCACGGCACGGCCAATGGCCTTGGGATCGCCGACGATGACCACGATGCGGCTGGCGCGGGTCAGTGCGGTGTAGAGCACGTTACGCTGGAGCATCATGTAATGCTCGGTGAGCATGGGCACGACGACTGCGGGGTATTCGCTGCCTTGGGATTTGTGCACCGTGCTGGCGTAGGCGAGGGTGAGTTCGTCGAGGTTGTCGAATGAGTACAGTACCTGGCGATCGTCTGTTTCGACGACGAGTTCTTTGACTTCGTGGTTAATCTGCTTGATGACGCCGATGTCGCCGTTGTACACGTCCAGTTCGTAGTTGTTGCGGAGTTGCATGACTTTGTCCTGCAATCCAAATGCGCGCTGGCCGATTCGCTCCATCTTTGGATTCAACGCTTCACGAAGCGCGTCGTTTAGATTGCTTACGCCTGCCTCGCCGCGACGCATCGGCGCAAGGACCTGAATGTCGCGTATCGGATCGAGTTGAAATCGTTTTGGCAAACGCGAGGAGACTACCTCGACGATGGTATCCAGCGCTTTTTCTGGTGCGCTGCGTTCGATAAAAAAGAAATCGCGATCGTTGAATTGCGGAAATTGGCCGGTATTGATGCGGTGTGCGTTTGCGATGATGCCGCTCTCGGCGGCTTGACGGAAGACGGTGTTCAACCGAACAACAGGCACGATACCGCTGGCGATGATGTCCATCAGCACGTTGCCGGGACCGACAGAAGGCAACTGATCCACGTCGCCCACGAGCAACAGACGGCATTGCGGCGGAAGCGCGCGTAGCATAGCGTGCATGAGGTGGATGTCGATCATGGAGCATTCGTCGAGCACGACGAGATCGGCCGCGAGCGGGCTTCCTTCGTGGCGCGTGAAGCCGCCCTGTTTGGGGCTCCACTCCAGCAGACGGTGAATCGTCTTTGCTTCGCGACCTGTTGCGTCGCTCATGCGCTTGGCGGCGCGACCGGTGGGGGCGGCGAGAAGCAAGCCAAGATTTTTCTTGCCGAATATCGTGAGCAGGCTATTGAGTAGTGTTGTTTTGCCGGTGCCGGGGCCACCGGTGATTACCATGACTTTCGAGGCGACCGCGGTGCGGATGGCGTCGCGCTGCTCGGCGGAAAGCGTGATGCTCTTGTTCTTTTCGACCCATTCGATGGCGCGCTCGACGTCAATGGGGACGTTTTCGGCAGGCACGGAAATAATACGTTTGAGCCATTCCGCGCAGCCTACTTCTGCTGCATGCAGGCGCGGTGCGAACAATGCATCCTGTTCGCGCACGAGTTGCTTCTGCGATTCCATGGCGGCAAGCGCGGTGACGATATCGTTATCGTTGGCGCCCAGCAATTGCTTTGCCGAATCGAGCACGGTTTGCGCGTCCAAGTAGCAATGACCGTCCTGCCGCGCTTCGCGCAACACGTGCGACACCCCGGCCGCAATGCGTTGCGGCGCGCTCTTGCCCATGCCGAGCCGGTTCGCGATTGCATCCGCCGACTTGAACGAAATGCCGAAGATGTCTTCCGCCAGCCGGTACGGATTTTCGCGCAGGACGGTGACCGCGGAATCGCCATAGGTTTTGTAGATGCGCGCGGCTTGTGACGCGGGTATGCCGTGGCCTTGGAGGAAGAGCATGATCGATTGAATCGCGCGTTGCGATTTCCAGGCCGCGCGGATCTGTTGTGCGCGTTTCGCGCCTATGCCGCCTACGCCGCGCAGTCGCTCGGGCTCTTCATCGATCACGCGCAATGTATCGACGCCAAACGCCGCTACAAGCTTCTTTGCGAAGTGCGGGCCGATGCCATCAATTAAGCCGGAGCCAAGATATTTCTCGATGGCGTCCGCAGTGGCAGGCTTCAGGGTCTCGTATTTTTCGACGCGAAGCTGGCGGCCAAACTTTTGATCGTCGATCCAGCGTCCCCAGAGGCGCACCGTTTCGCCCGGCGAGATCGCGAGCGCGCTGCCGACAAACGTGGTCAGGCCGGGAATGCCTGACTGTTGCAGCCGCGCGACAACAAAACCCGTCTCATCATTCTCGAACACGATGCGCTCGACCGTGCCTTCAACGAAACCATCGCCGAGGTCTTTATCGAGCAGATCGCGAATTGTACTTTGCCGGTTTGGGAAATCCACTGCGTACGCCTTGATTACGATGGAGGTAGCATACAATATGGATTCGGTATTGGTGCAGCGGCTGTGGTGACAACTTCCGGGGGCGTTTACATGAGTGCTAAAGCGTGCGGAGACGAATTGACGCGGCGATCGTTTATGCAGTTGGCAGCGGCAGGCGTGGTTGTAGCATCCACTGTAGTGCAACCTGCCTCCGCGTTGACCCCGCCTCCCGATTGGCCCTGGTACAAGCGCGCATACCGTCGCAACGTAATCGATATGCACATCATGGACTGGAATCCGGAGTTCCTTTCCAAATTCAATCCGTTGGTGTATGCCGAGCGGCTGGCGACGGCGAAAGCGCAGTCGGCAGTGCTTTATGCGCACTCGCACGTTGGGCTTTGCTATTTCCCAACCAAACTTGGCAAGACGCACGCCGCCTATGAGGGAAAAGACCTGCTCGCGCGCACAATTGATGCGTTGCACAAGAACGAGATCGCCGTCGTTCTCTATATGAGTCTGATCCACGACACCTGGGCCTATCGCAACCATGAGGATTGGAAGATTCGTCGCGCGGATGGCGCTGGTGCGTCAGAAGGCGGGCGCTATGGGATTTGTTGTCCGAACGCTATTGGCTATCGGGACTATATCGCTGGACTCGCGCAGGAGGTTTGCGACCAGTATGAATTCCAAGGTATGCGCTTCGACATGACGTTTTGGCCGCGCGTGTGCTATTGCGCGCATTGTGCCAAACGTTTCGCCGATGAAGTCGGTGGGGAATTGCCGAAGACGATTAATTGGGAAGACCCAACTTGGGTTGCCTTCCAACGCAAGCGAGAAGCGTGGCTGGTCGAATTTGCGAAGCACATGACGGAAACCGTACGCGCAAAGAAGCCGTTTGCTTCGGTGGAACATCAATCATCCACGTTTCTGGCGAATTGGCGCTTGGGCGTGACAGAACCGCTCGCGGCCCAGAACGATTTCCTGCAAGGCGATTTCTATGGCGATGCGTTGCAGGGTTCGCTAATCCGCAAGTTGCTCTACAACTTAAGTCCCAATTTGCCCTATGGATTTGAAACCAGTGTGATGCTGAATCTGCAAAACCACACTGCGCTCAAGCCCGAAGCATTGCTGGAAGCGAAGGCGGCGGCGAGCATCGCGGACGGGGGCGCGTTCATCTTTATCGATGCGATCGATCCAGCGGGCACAATCAATCCCGCGACGTATGAAACGATGGGCCGCGTGTTCGAGAAGACAATTCCCTTTGAGCAGCACGCAGGCGGCGAGCTGGTGCAGGATGTTGCCGTTTATCTCAGCACCGAATCGAAATTCGATTTCGCGCAAAACGGCAAGCATGTAGAGGACTACAGTGCGGAAGGCGTGCCGCATCTGGACGCGCTTATTGGCGCGTGCCGCGCACTGCGGGCTAACCACGTTCCCTACGGGGTGATTACCAAGAAAGATCTCGCACGATTGCACCGGCACAAGTTACTTGTGCTGCCAAATGTGCTCAAGATGGACGAGGAAGAGATCGCCGCAATCAAGGCTTGGGTTGAATCAGGTGGTTATTTCTACGCGAGCCGCGATACGTCTCTCGTGAACAAAATGGGCACGCGCAATGACAACTTTCTACTGAGCGAATGCTTCGGTGTCGTGAATGGAGGAACTACGCCGGAGCGCGTGACGTATATCGCGCCCAAGGAAACGGATGCCTTTGCGCCTTACACTGCCGCGTCGCCTCTGATGTTGCCGACGGCGCAACGGCAAATCACCGCACGCGACGGCGCGACTGTGCTTGGCACCTTGACCTTGCCGTACACGAATCCCGACAACGGCGAGCAGTATGCATCGATTCATAGTAATCCACCGGGTATCGCGACGGACAAACCCTGTGTGGTGATGAATCGCGTTGGTAAAGGCGCGGTCATTTATGCTGCCGAGGCGCTGGAAAACCACGAGCATTGCGGTGATATTTTTGTCCGTCTACTTCGACTGCTCGCGCCAAAATTCACCGTAGAAGCGCAGGCGCCGGTGTGCGTTGAGTTCACCCTTTTCAACCAGCCGGAACGTAAACGCTACGTCCTAAGCGCGGTGAGCTTTCAAAAGGAATTGCCGAACATTCCCGTTAACGGCGTGCGTGTATCATTACAGCTCCCCGACATTTCGGTGAAGCGCGTCGTGCAATTGCCGGATGGCGATGAGTTGCCGATGACGATTGAGAATGGCCGCGCGCAGATCAGTCTGCCTACGATAGGCACCTTGGTTATGATCGCGATGGAGTACTAGCAGCGCCGCGTTCGGCGAACGAGGCGCTACTTTCCAGCGCGCGACTTCGCGGGACAAACTTTCAGCTATTGATTCCTTTTTCTTTGAGCCAGCGGGCAGTGCCGTCCCAAAATTCTTGCGGGCGCACGCGGAACGGAAACGCCGCATCGGGTGCGGCGGCAACGCGCACGCCATGGTCGGCGCCGGGAAACGTCATGATCGTCATGTCCTTCCCGGTTTCGGATTTCACTTTGTTTAGCATTTCGACGCCTTCTGCGGTGGGATTGCTGTCGTCGGCTTCGCCGTAGATGAAGAGCATCGGGATATTCAGTCCGCGCAGGATAGGTTCGGGATTGAAATCCATCACGCGCCGATACCATTGCTGATGAATTGCAGTCGGCGGGCGCGGTACCCATTCAAGTAGCGACCAATACGGTTTGTCGCGCATGGGCTTCATCCATTCGAGGAATTCTTCGTAGCCTTGTCCTGTGCGGATTACCTGATTGAAACGGCGCAGCATTTCGACGGTATCGGCGACGTCCCGATCCGAATAGCCTTTTGCGCGAAGGGTGCACTCGTAATCCCAGTAGCCTTCACGCTCGACGACTGCGGTGCCGCCGGAGATGCAAACGAAGAATGCGGTGTCGCTACAACGCTGCGCGGCGGCTTCCATGATCCATCCCGCTTGACTGATGCCCCAAAAACCGATTTTTTGGGGGTCCACGTCGTCGCGCGTTTGCAATAACCGCAGTCCGGCGATGCCATCGTCGGCAAGTTCGTTAAAGCCGACATCAAGCCATTTGCCTGTGGACTTACCGTTGCCGCGCTTATCGAAGATGAGACAGACCATGCCCTGGCGCGCAAACCAGTCGGCGGGTTCGTAGTACCAGTGTCGTGGGTTATCCCCGCTGCCGTGGAGCAATACGACGGCGCCGTGCTTACCGGGCGTCTTAGGTGCGTACACTGCGCCCGCGAGCGTGACATCGCCGTTTTTAAAGGTCACTTCTTCGATCGTGTAAGGCAGGGCGGGTTTTTCTGCGCGTGCGACCGCGAATGGAATTTTGAGTTTGTTTACGGTCCAGTTCCCTTTAATCACAGCATTCTTACCGCGTCCTTCCACATGCGCATCAAGCACGTGCGCAGACATGTAGCCGAGCGTTGCGTGCAACGCATCGCCGGTAAGCGTGACTTCGTTGAAAGGATTGCCGAGCCAGCCGTACATCGGCATGGAAAGATTGCCGGTAAATTTGCCGTCTTGTCTTACGAATTCGACCGTGACAGGGCACTGTTGACCTTTGTTCGTCAGTGCTCCATCCCAGTGCCCTTCAATATTTGCCGCGTGCGCGGCGATGGCTACGCAGGCTAAGAGAAAGGTAATCCCGGTACGCATGAATCCACCCCATTCGTCAGTTTATTGGGTTGGATTCTTTAGCAGGTCAAATGGTTTATTTCGGGGACACGATTCTTGATCGTCCGACTTTAATCCCACTCGATCTTCAGGACCACTTTTGCGACTGGCGCGGGCGTGGTGACAGCGAGGTTTGGTTTGTGTGCTTCGCCGGGCCAGAAAATCACGAACTCGCCGGCCTTTACTGTGATAATGTCTGTGTAGTCGCCATTCATGAAAATGCAGTCGCGGGATTCGTCGTAAGGTTTTTCTTCGAGGCGGCCTTGCAGGCCGATGCCCATGCGCTCTTCTCCGCGCACGATGTATTGCAGGTCTGCGTAGCGCCGATGCGCTTCCCAGCTGCCGGCCTCGATGGGCTGACTGGTGTACCGGAAGGACAATGCGAACAGTTGTTCACCGTCGATAATGTGCTTGCCGTCTGGAAGTTTGTCTAAGTCGTTGTTTTGAAGGTAGTCAAACGCCGCGGCCACGCGCGGGCCGAGCGCTTTATAGATATTGCCATTTGACAATTTGTCGATAATCACGCGAATAATCCTCCTTTACACAGGCCGATGCGCCGTCACGGCCTCTGCGGTTGGAGACGTTACGACACAGGGGTATGCTTCTGCAACGCGGCGCCCGGTACGACATTGAATGTGCCCTCCCCTTTGGCCTATCGTATCTCATGCTCCGTCTGCGGCGGAGTCTGTGGCGCAAATTGCGCGGGGGGCCCATGTCGAAACCCAGTCTCCATATATGTAGTCCAAGTTGTTGCATTGGAGAGGGTGTGCTGCGCGTAAGCGCGGTGCGTTTGGACTGAAGACGGGCTCTGCGCGTTCTCAATGTTTCGCGACTTTCAAATCCGCTGGGCGCACGAAAATCTGAAGGTGCGCAAGACGCACAAGCTGTCGTTTGTACGGCAGTGCGTTTCCTTCCTGCTGTCCAAATCCGCAAGGGAAATTCCGCATGCGGCGGGCAACGTTGAGTTCGATGTCACGCCGGTGATTGAGTACGGCGAACGCGTCATCCGTGAGATGAAAGCGAGCGGAAAGAAGCACACATCGGAAGAACTCACCAAGATGGCGGTCCACAAGAACCTGTCCGCCTTCTTCCTGAAGACCATTTCGCACGTCACGTATCATCTGCCGATTATCAACGGTTACTTCGAGTGGACGCCGCTGCGCGATGGCGGGCGCTTCCACGAAATGGATGACATCATCCCCTTGTTCACCGTGCACACGAAGCGCGGTGTGATGGGCCCGATCATTCGCAATCCACACAAGCGCTCGTTGATCGATGTCGCGAACGAGATGCGCGATCTGACGCGCAAGGCGCGGCGTACGGACATGAACGAGTTGTATCGCAAAATAGCGGGCACGTTGTTATGGACGGCGATTCGCGAGCTGGACCTGTCTGGCCTGCCGATGGCGTTGTTGTGGCTCAAGTCGTCACTGTGGCCGGAGCCGATCGACGAGGAAGTGAAGAACACGCCTGAGGAAGAGAAGCTCCAGCCGAAGGATGTGATCGGATCGACGATTACGGTTGCGAACATCGGTATGTCGGTGGATGGGTGGCAGACGGTGACGGTGATACCTTCGCCGCATGTGTTTATGTGGGGCGTAGGATTGACGCGACTGGTACCGCGCGTCGTGAACGGCGAGATTGTGCCGCGTCACGTGTTGACGATTTGCGTCACCTTCGATCACCGCGCGATGGACGGCGGGCATATCTTCGACTTCGAGAAGATCATGAATGGATATTTTCAGAATCCGGAACGCATCTTCGAGTGGAAACCGGGCGATCCGATCTAATACACAGCGCCGTTGACTGTCATCGCAACGCACAGCACAGCCAAAGCGGTGTCTACCCGCCGCCGCACTCCCAATAGCCATTTTCGATTGACAAGATCGTTGGTGTTTTAGGCTTTTTTGACGCGGGGGCCGTCGGGCGTGTCTTCGAGCACCCAGCCGGCTCCGAGGAGTTGATCGCGGATTTCGTCGGCGCGCTTAAAGTCCTTTGCGCGGCGGGCCTGCTGGCGTTCGGTGACCAAGGCGAGTATCTCAGCGGGTGTTTCTTCTTTGGCCCCCGCGCCGAACAATCCAGTGACAGTGTTCACGCGATCGAGTAAAGCAAGCGCGCGTTCTGCGCCGCCTTTGCCTGTCACTTCGCTGTCGATAAGCTTGTTTACTTCTCGGATGAAATCGAAGACTGCCGCGATAGCACCGGAGATGTTGAGATCATCGTCGAGTGCATCGCCGAATGCTTTTTCACAACTCGCATCCAACTCGCCCAAACCATCACCAGCAATGCGCACTTCTTCCAGACGACGCCGGAAGTCGCGCACGCGACGCAACGATTCCGTTGCCGCTTCCAAACCCTCGAAGGTGAAGTTGCTGGGTTGTCGGTAGTGCGTGGAAATCAGCGCCCAACGAATCGCGATTGGGTCGTGGCCTTTCGCGAGCAGATCGCGCAGCGTGTAGAAATTGCCGAGAGACTTCGACATTTTCCGGTTGTCCACGAACAGGTGGGCGCTGTGCAGCCAATATTTCACGAAGCGTTTGCCCGTGGCGGCTTCCGATTGCGCGATCTCGTTTTCGTGGTGCGGGAACATGTTGTCGATGCCACCGCAATGAATGTCGAACGACTCGCCGAGATATTTCATGCTCATGCACGAGCACTCGATGTGCCAGCCGGGCCGGCCCTTGCCGAGCTCCGTTTCCCAGAACACCGCGCCGTCGTCGTCGTCGTAGGCCTTCCACAATGCGAAGTCGCGCGCGTCTTCCGTTTCATACTCATCAGAATCCACGCGGCCGCTTGCGTTGGTTTTCAGTTCGTCGAGTTTGAACTTGCTCAACTGACCGTATTGCGGGAAAGAACTGAGCTTGAAATAGATGCTGCCGTTCGCTTCATAGGTGTGCCCGTTCTCGCGGAGCTTCTTAATAATGTCCACCATTTCAGTGATGTGGTCCGTCGCGGCGGGATAAATCTCTGCGCGCTCTACGCCGAGCGTGTCCAGGTCTTCGAAGAAGGCCTGGGCGAAACGGCCGGTGAGCGACTTTAGCGACTCCCCCGTCTCGCGGCAGGTGCGGATGATCTTGTCCTCCACGTCCGTGAGGTTCATGACGTGCTGGAGCTGGTAGCCGCGGTACTTCAGGTGCCGGCGCAGCAGGTCTTCGAAGAGGAAGGTCCGCAGGTTGCCGATGTGCGCAAAGTTATAGACCGTAGGCCCGCAGGTGTAGAGGCCCACATGCGGCGCGGCAATTGGTTCGAACACTTCTTTGGTACGCGTCAATGTATTGAAAAAACGAATCGGCATGCGGGTTGTCCCGTGGAATTTCGCGGAATTGTATAGGGCGCGCGGCGTTACGTCAAAAACGGGGTAGAAATGTCACTAATCAATTCTTTTTCAAGGTGCGATCCATGCGATCGCGCCAATCCGAAAGGAACTGTTCGCGCCAGACGTTCACAGTTTTGGCGCCGGGGTATTTGCCTTCCTGCAAGGCGGGGTCTTTCGCGTCAGTCCAGTAGTTGGGGCCATGATCGGTCTTGATGAAACTGCCGCCCCAGTGGGGCCCGGCGGGATCGTCAGCATTACCGGCGAGCAGGTACAAAACGGATGGGGTATCGCCCATCTTTATTGCGCCGAGCTTGGCCACAAGGAAATCGCCGAGTGCGCCATGGCCGCGCACGTGGGTTTCGAGGAAGTCCGCGTTGCTCCACTCACTTTCCTGATTGCCGCCGACGTACATGCCGCGGAAGGAAGTGTCGGATTCGATCCAACAGAGATCGGTGTGTTCGCGGAACAGGTAATCTCGCGCGGCCCGGTCGTTGGCGGTGTTCCACGAGCCGATCGCGTAGACGCGCAACTTGTCTTTGATTGATGGATCGTCGTGAACGGCCTGTGCGATATCGGTGATTGATCCCCACACGAGCACGTAGAGCGGGCGCGGGTCGTCCGCCTTTGCGCGCGCGACGATCCATTGCGAGCCGTCGGTGGGTTGGGCGAAACCTTCAGCAGGCGCGGGATCGATTGCGCCTTGTTTTACCACTGCGCGCAGGGCTGCGGGCTTTGGATATTGCGGCGACGCGTGCGCGAGATTTGGGTAATCCTTTTCGTAGGCGTCGATGGTCTCGTGGATGTGCTCGGCACGCCCTTGTTTGGGCGGCGAGGATATAAGGCCTTCGACATCGAATAGGTCTGCGTAGATGAAGAAGTGGACCATCGACTGGTAATCGTCGGGGTCGGAGCCGCCGATGTCGGTGGATACGATGACGCGGTAGCGGTCGCCGTTCACCGCGCCGCGTTCGGGACGGGGTGGTGCTTCGGCAGATGCTGCGACCGCGAATATCAGGAGACAGAATACGGCGATCGCGAGACTTCGTAAAGTCGCGCAACAAGTGGGCGCTTGACTGCGCTCTTTCCTTTTACCTTCTACCCACACGGGACACGTCCTCCACGCACGGCCCGCATGATGCGGGACTGTGGTGCCGCATTATCGGAAAGGTGCGACGGAGAGTCCAAAACTTTGCCGCGTGCCGGCCCTTCAGGCCTCAGGCCGGGAGAGCATAACCTACCCTGGGGCTTACGCCCACAGGCTGCGAACCGTGGCGCGCCATTGGCGCTGAAATCACGATCAGACGACGTTGGTTCCCGTTTGAGTGCCTCTATGTATAGGCCCAGCCCGTTGCACTTCGGCGGCGGGACGCGCGTTTGGGGAACGAGGGATAAATAACTAACGGTTTTTGCGCAAGATATTGTACGAAAGTTATTTGGGATGTTGCCGTGAAAGAACGCATCAATCACTAAGCGTTAAAAATAAGGAAGGAATTACAGAACGAACGTCGTAAAGCATCCCATTAAGCTAATCCGTTCGAAGGCGGGGAGGCTTGGGAACGAGAATAGATATCGTCCTAGGGGCTAAAGTGATGACCACCTGTGTTCTGGCTGTGGTACATACGGAGGTGCGGTTCCAGTAACGATATTTCCCGTACACATCGTAGTTTTATTGAGTCGGAGGTTCAGGGTGCGCAGTTGCTCCACTTTCTCGGGAACTGCCGTTTCATTGGATTCTCCGGCTAGCAGCGCAGCGGCGACTTCGTCGATCGGAAATTCACTGTCGCCGAGTTCTAAGAAGGCGATGCCTTCACCGCATACAAGCTGTCCGTTTTCTATTTTACACGGCCATTTCACGGAAGTGGTTTCTTTTAGAAGATATAATGGTTCATCTGGACGTTCATCTTTGCGATACATGGGCTTGGGTGCCTTGCTAGTATCGATATTAATTCTGCGCACGGTCAGCGCGTATGCGTTTTCGTGTTCGGTATCTGCTTCGAAGGTAAGACTGGCGGAATTGTTATAACCAGCGCCAGCGCGATAATAAGACTGATGATAGTCGCGAAATAGTTCGTTCCACCCTTTCGTACTGCGCTGAAGGATAAGCATCGCTTCAAGTTCCCAGCGGCCTCCCCAGACCATGTGCGTTTTCCACGTGACTGCCAATACGCCAGATGTGCCGACCGAGTGTACTTGCAACGTTTTTGGGTCCATCCCCCGCGGCGGACATGAATCGCCAAACTCTTCAGTTTCCATTCCAAGGGGTATTTTCGCTTCAGGCGCGTCGAGAGTGAGGTAGTGCTGAATGTAAGACGTCGGCAAGTCCGCCTCGGTCCATGAGGAGGTTTCGGAAAAGAAGCCGCCTTTGGGATCTATTCTTTGGTTGACGGTGACCGATTCCAGTTTGAAAGGCGGCGGGGTAGGCGCGGCTTCCGTCGTTGCGAACAAAAGGCAGACGATAATGGAATACATGTCGGCGTCCCCCTTAAAAGCGATTCCACGTGCTCCTACCGTAAGTATATCCGGGGTGGCTGCAGAGTTTCGCTGCAGAAGATTGTTCGCATAATTATGACGAAAAAAACCACCACTTAGTGGAATACGCTAAGCCTCGATGTCGACCCGATTTTTATTGTTGTTGTAAGTGTTTTAAATGAAGCATGTTAAGAAAAACGGCGTGGCTGGCACAGGCGTTGCTTTCACTTGGCTGTTCATCGGGAATTGGAACACAAGAGGGCTCGGGAAATGGCGCAGGAACAGCGGTTAGGGTACGACGAAGCGCGGCAGTTTGCGCGGGTCGAATTCGGTGGCCGGATGGTTTATCGCTATGCAGCAAACGACGAAGGCACGGCACTGGTAAGTGAGGTGAGCCGGGGCGGGCTGCGGATGTCGATGGGCCGGTACCTGCGTCCTGGAACCCGGGTGATGCTTGAGGCAGATGGCGTGAAAATGAACGGCCAGCCGGTGGAACTCAAAGGTCAGATCGTGTGGTGCGCGCCGGAAAAGCGGGGCCACCAGTTTGTGGCCGGCGTGCGCGTGATCTACGACGAGCCGGACGCGATTGCGGCGGTCTCGGCGCTGGTGAATCACGCCCTGGTTACGTCGGGTTATTTGGATGCGTTAAAGGGCCGGAACCTGGTGCATGCGGCGAGCGCCGCTTGGCGGGTCCGTCCGTTGGGAAATCGAAACCGTATTGCCGGCGGGCGCGTTCTCGCCGGAAATGCGTAGAATGACGGGACGAAGGAGCTTTTAACATGGGTATCTTCACACGTGTACGTGACATCATCAGCTCGAATATCAACTCGATGCTCGAAAAAGCAGAGGACCCGGAGAAGCTGATCAAGCTGATGATCCGCGAAATGGAGGACACGCTCGTCGAGGTGAAGGCGTCTTGCGCCGGAGCGATGGCGACGAAGAAGAAAATCCAGCGCGAGGCCGATGAAGTACGGAAGCGCGAGGACGATTGGGGCGCGAAGGCGCAGCTCGCGGTGGACAAGGGCCGCGAGGACCTTGCGCGCGAGGCGTTGATAGAGAAGCGCCGCTTCCGCGAACGTGCGGAGTCGATCGAGCGCGAGTTGGCGCAGTGCGATGGATTGGTCGAGCAGTACCAGAAGGACATCGTGCAGCTCGAGGACAAGCTGGCGTCGGCGCGCGAGAAGCAGCGCGTGCTGGTGCAGCGTCACGTAGCGGCGCAGAAGCGCAAGCAAACGCAGGAACATGTGCGCGCGACGGACAACGCGGACGCGTTGGCCCGGTTCGAGAATTTTGAGCAGCGCATCGAACGGATGGAAGCCGAGGCGGACTTGGTGAACTTCGGCAAGAAGACGGCATCGCTCGAGGAAGAGTTTGCGAAGTTGACGGGCGATGAGGACATCGAGAAGCAGCTTGCGGAATTGAAGGCGAAGAAGCAGGGCTAAGAATCGATACTCGCCGATCACGGCTGCAGCACATATTTAGAAATTTGAACGTACTTTCGTGCTCGTGCTTCTGCTCGTCATCGTACTCGTATTTCGATTATCGAGTGTCGGGTACGATGACGAGCACGAGCACGCGCACGACAAGGAAAAGGGAACGCACGAATGCCATACGACTACCGGACGGATCGCGAGACGGAACGCGAAGAGATGTTCACGATCAGTGAGGTCGAAGGGATTCTTCGCCGCGGGCTGAACCGCAAGCGCGATTCGGGGGAAATCACACGCGGCGAATTGATTGACACGGCGCGCGAGCTTGGGCTTGACGTGCGGGAAGTCGAGCGTGCCATTGCGGAGCAGCGCAAGTATGGCAAGCTGGATGCGGCGCGGGACGCATTCAAGAAATACAAGCGCGAAGGATTCAGGCATCATCTGCGCGCGTATCTTATCGTCAATGCGGCGCTGTTTTTGATTAACCTTGTGACAGGTGGAAGCGAGGCGTGGTTCTTGTATCCATTGATTGGTTGGGGCATCGGTCTGGCCTTTCACGCGGCGAATACGTTTAGCCCGAGCCAGCGGTCGATCGAATGTGGCGCGCGGCGGATGTTGCGGCGGCAGGAACGGCTGGAGCGCAGACGCGATCGCGATGGCGAGTTTGATTAGCTGAACCTTGCAGGAGGGGTGCGGAAATGATTGAAGGTATTGTTTCCTTAGTAGTCGGGCTCATCGGCGCGGTGATAGGATTGGTGCTCGGCTTACTTGGGATTATTGTTGGCATCGTGGTTCCCGTGTCGATCGCGATCGTTGTGCCGTTGCTGGTGTGTGGAATACCGATTCTGCTTGTGATGGCTGTCGTGTGGCTGTTGGGATGGCCTTCCGCGCGGCGTGCGCGTAAACGTGCGCCGGAGGACATGCGGGCGATGCGTGACATCGATCGCGGGTTGGCGCGGATGCAGAATCGATTGGATTCGCTAGAGACAATTATGCGCGACGATACGCGGCGTTACTCGACGCGGTAACGACGCTTAATCGGGGAGCATAAGGATGACGTACTCGGACCTGGATGCGCTCTTGGTGCTGGTAATTGTTCTAGTCATTGGCATTGCCGTAATTGCCGCCCTCGCATTTACAGGTGCGATGGCCATTCGCATTGCGAGAGGTGGAAAGCGCTCCGCCAGCGAGAACGCGGATGAGGCCCGGCTGATGCAGGAAATCTATGTTGGCCTCGAAAAATTGAATGACCGCGTTGAGTCGCTTGAAACAATCATGCTCGACGAACGCGAACAAAAGAATCTGGTATAGAAGGGAGCGGTGAATCATGCGCATTGGCCCGGCAGAGTTATTCTTCCTCTGCATTATGGTGGCGATATTGGGCGGTGTTTTTCTCGGTGCCCTTCGCATCTGGAAGGGCGAAGGTGGAAAGGCCCGGCAAACGAATAATGCAGAGGAAGCTAGATTAATCCAGGACATCTATCACGGTCTGTTGAAGATGGAAGAGCGCGTTGAGGCGCTGGAGACGTTGTTGTTGGAGCGGGAACGCGAGAGCGAGAAGAAAGAGGCACAGTCATGAGCGACCCATTTGGCAACGATTCGGGATCGTGGCGCAACAAGGAGCGGCGCGCGCGCGAATTGCATCGTGAGGCGCGACATCAGCGGCGCGAGGAACGGCGCGAAGGGCGGCGCGGCACGGATTGGCGCGGCGAGCGGCGCGAAGGCCAGATTTACCGTTCGCGGCACGGCGTCATCTTTGGCGTGTGCCGGGGTATGGCGGAGTATTTGTCGTTCAACGTTTTCTGGTTTCGCGTGCTTGTGGTTGTGACGACGATTTTCACTGGACTGTGGCCCATCGTTGGCCTGTACATTCTCGCGGCGATATTGTTGAAGCTGGAGCCGGTCGTGCCGTTTGAAGAAGAGTCGGAGCAGGAGTTTTACGATTCGTACGTGAACTCGCGAAGCATGGCGCTGGCGCGGTTGAAGCGTACATTCGATAATTTAGAGCGGCGCATTCGGCGGATGGAAAATCTGGTTACGGCGCGCGAGTACGATTGGGAGCGGCGTTTGAACGAGCGCGGATCGTAGCGTAGCGTTTGGTGAGCGCGGCGCGACGTTGTTGCGCAGATGCTTGTGATGAGGATCCGGAGGAAGCGTCGCACTTCGGGGCGCGCCGCGTTCAGCGGACGTTGCGGTACTTTCCTTTAATTCAACATGTTTTCACACTATGTGATTGAACTTGAACCACCTCAGGCAAAGGCTCCGAAACAGCCAAAGCGGTGTCTGCCCGCCACCGCACTCCAAATGGCGCATGGCGTGTTTTTGAAATCTCTTGGTGGGAATGGCGAGGTTGCTTACCAGCGAATCACTGCGGAGCCCCAGGTTAGGCCTGCTCCGAACGCGGCGAGGAGGACGAGGGAGCCTTCGCGGATGCGGCCTTGGGCGCAGGCTTGATCGAGGGCGATAGGGATCGACGCGGCGCTGGTGTTGGCAACTTGATCGAGGTTCAAGAATATTTTTTCTTCGGGGAGGCCGATGCGTTCGCAGGCGGCGGCGATGATGCGTTTATTGGCCTGGTGCGGCACGAAGAGATCAATTTCATCTACGCGCACGTTTGCGCGTTTCAAAGCTTGTTCGACGGCATCGCCGAATGCGTACACGGCGCGCTTGTAGAGTTCACGTCCGTTCATGAGGATGCCGCGGTTCAACTCGTTTATGTTTTCCGGTGTTATTGCTTGTGCAGAACCGCCGGCGGGGACCATGAGTATGTCGTGGCCTCCACCATCTGAAGCAGTGTAGGTTGTTATGACACCCGAGTCGCCGTTGTCTGCGCGCAATACGACCGCGCCGGAGCCATCGCCAAAGAGGACTGCGGTGTCGCGCTTTGTCCAGTCGAGGCGTGAGGTCATGATTTCGCTGCCGGCGACGAGTATTGTCTTGTGCACTCCTGCGCGGATCAGCGCATCGGCTTGTTGGAGTCCGTAGATGAAACCTGAGCATGCTGCGTTGATATCGCACGCGCCTGCTCGTTTCGCCCCAATCTTGTGTTGGACGAGACAGCCGGAGGAGGGCATGAAATAGTCGGGCGTGAGTGTGGCGCAGATGACGAAATCGATTTCCTCCGCAGAGATGCTTGCGGACTTCATCGCGTTTTGGCTGGCGTGCGCGGCGAGATCGCTCGCGGCTTCGTTGTCTGCGGCGATGTGACGCTGCAGGATCCCGGTGCGCTGACGGATCCACTCGTCCGTCGTATCCATCAGATGTTCGAGGTCGTTGTTAGTGAGGACGCGCTCCGGCAGGTAGTGGCCGGTGCCGATGATGCGGGCTTTGATCATTTACGAATCGTCCACGGCGCTAAGGCGCCAATTGTTTTTCCATTAATGCCTGGCAGAAGATCGCACCACGATACTCTTTCACTTCTTCGCCGACAATGGCAAATCCCATGCGCGCGAAGCGCGGGCGCCCTGTGATGCTGGCTTCGAGGTAGAGTTTTTTGACGCCGGTCTGCGCGGCTTCTTGTTCGATGCGTTGCATAAGGCGTTTGCCGATGCCTTGGCCTTGGTGTTCGTGATGGACGTAGAAGGTATCGACGTGACCGTCGGCATGGTACTCGGAGAAGCCGACAATATTGTTCTCGATTTCCGCGATGAAGACTTTATGTGCGCGTTGGAAGCGTTCGCGCCAGAATGAATCGGGCCACACTTCAGGGGACCATGCTTTGATCTGCTCGGGGGTGTAGTCGCGGGCGTTGATGTTGATCACGGTGTCGTAATAAAGCCGCGCGCAAATCGGAATGTCCGCGTCGCGATATTCGCGGATGGCGACCATACGATCTCACCTTATCGTGAAGCGAGCGAACGCATTCGTTGCGGGGGCCACCATATGCGGGTGGCGGGGCCGATTAGGAGATCGTGTGCGATGAAGCCGAGCGTTCGGCTGTCGGGGGCGGTGTCACCTGCTTCGGTGAGGATGAGGTAGCGAGTTTGGGGGACGTTGCCCGTTCTTTTGATCCTTGTGCCGCCACTTTCGCCAGAGTCGAATTTCACGCCAGTGGATTGTCCGTTGACGAAGATGACGCCGCTTTCGACGGTGATGGCGTCACCGGGTAGGCCTGCGATGCGGCCCAGGAGGGCTTCGCCGGAGTATTGGGTATCGTCACCGCTGGGGACGAAATAGGCGACGACTTCGCCGCGATTCGCGGGCCGGCCGGCGGTGATGCGTTTGTCGGAGAAGGGCCTGCGCAGTCCGTAGGCGAGGCGGTTGATGATCACACGGTCGCCGCGTTGAAGCGCGCCGGACAATCCCTCGCCGCGTACACGCATGGCGACGGCGACGAAGGGGCGAATGATGAACTCGTAGCCGAGCAAGAGGCCGGGTATGCCGATGAGGAGCAGCATGCCGGAGAAGGTGTCGGTGAAGCCGCTGAGATCTTTGCGGTGTTTGAAGGGCCACCAGACGCAGAATGCGCGGCCGAACATCCAGTCTTCGGGGACCCAGCCGAAGTAGCGGCTGTCTTTACTGCTGGCACTGTTGTCGCCGAGGCAGAGATAGTGTCCGGGAGGAACGACCGAATACTTGTCATCGAAAATGCAGCCGTACTTCATTGAATTTGGACTAGCAAGGTACTGCAAGGTGTCCACTCGCATGAAGTTCACGTCATCTTCGGATCCGTTCTCACGCCGAATATCCGCTTCCATTTTATCTGTTGGGATCTTGAACTGTAGCGGTGCCTCGTTGGTGTATTTAACGCCCACTTGGCCATTCGGAAACTCAAGATTCGTCATATTGTCCGGCAATTCCAACGGCTTGCCGTTGATATACATCTTGCCGCCGGCGATGTGCACGTGTTCACCGGGCAAACCGATTACGCGCTTGATGAGCACCTTTGGAAGGAAGAAATTCATCGTGCGCTGGAAGAACGTATCGCGCGGGGAGTCGTCGTCGATGGCGCGGAAGACCACTACGTCGAAGCGACGCGGGTGTCCCATGTTCCAGAGGCGCGTGGTAGTGAAAGGAATGCGCGGGCCGAATGCGAGTTTGTTTACAAATACGCGATCGCCGGTAAAGAAGCCGGGGTCGCCGTTGAGCGTTGGGAACATAGACTGCGAAGGAATGCGGAAGGGCTGGATGAAGAACCACCAGACGGTGAGGACGAAGACGATCAGCTTGATCCAGCTCCATCCGTTTTCACGGGTCCAGGGGCCGGTGATCGCCTGAATGGCAGAGGCTATCGGGCGCAGCACGGCGGCTGCTGGTGAACTGGTATCCGGTTTTTTGCCGGACATTAGTTTTCGCCCCCTTCGTCGCCGACGCGGAGCAGCGCCATGAAGGCTTCCTGGGGCACTTCGACGGAGCCGACCTGCTTCATGCGCTTTTTGCCTTCCTTCTGCTTTTCGAGCAGCTTGCGTTTGCGCGTGATGTCACCGCCGTAACATTTCGCGGTGACGTTTTTACGCAGCGCGGAGACGGTTTCGCGCACGAGGATACGGCTGCCAATCGCAGCCTGGATCGCGACTTCGTATTGCTGTCTGGGGATCAGCTTGCGCAATTTCGACGCGAGCTGTTTGCCGACCCACTCCGCGCGATCGCGGTGAACGATAGACGAGAGCGCATCAACGGGATCGCCGTTGAGGAGGATGTCGAGCTTCACCAGATTACCCGGGCGGAAGCCGATAATCTGGTATTCGAGCGAGCCATAGCCGCGCGTATACGACTTCAGCTTGTCGTAGAAGTCGAGCACGATTTCCGAAAGTGGCATCTGGTAGATCGCGAGACAACGGCGCGCGTCGAGATAGTCCACCTTAACGTGGATGCCGCGCTTCTTTTTGCAGAGATCGATCACCGCGCTGAGGTATTCAGTCGGCGTGATGATCTCGGCTTCGATGTAGGGTTCTTCGATCGTCTGAATGTCGTTGGGTATCGGCATCTTCGACGCGTTTTCGATGGTGAGCACAGTGCCGTCGTTTTTGGTAACGCGATAGGCGACGTTCGGTACGGTGGTAACAAGCGTGAGGTTGAACTCACGTTCGAGACGTTCCTGGATAATTTCCATGTGCAACAGACCAAGGAAACCAAGACGAAACCCAAAGCCGAGCGCATCAGACATATCGGCGGCGTACTTGAATGAAGCATCGTTGAGTTGCAGCTTTTCGAGCGCGCCACGGAGTTCTTCGAAATCGTTGGCTACGGCGGGATACATGCCGCAGAACACGACGGACTGCGGTTCTTTGTAGCCTGAGAGCGCTTCCTTCGCCGGATTGAGCGCGTCCGTTACCGTGTCGCCGATTTTTGTGTTTTGCAGCGTTTTGATGTTGCAGATGAGGTAGCCTGTTTCGCCCGCTTCGAGACTTTCCGCCGGTGTGATTTCCGGGCGGAAGAAGCCAAGCTCAACGACTTCGTATTTAATCCCGCTGGACATCATCATCACCTTCATGCCGGGCGTGATGCGGCCATCCATCATTCGGATATAGATGACCACGCCGCGGTAGGCGTCGTACTTCGCATCGAAGATGAGCGCGCGGAGGGTGGCGTTGCGATCGCCATTGGGCGCGGGCACCTTTTGGATTACGGCCTCAAGCGCTTCAATGGCGCCGGTGCCTTCCTTGCCGCTCGCGAGTACCGCTTCGCTGGCGTCCAGACCAATCACATCTTCAATCTGGCGCCGGCAGGAATCGACATCGGCGCTGGGGAGATCGATTTTGTTGATGACCGGGATGATCTCGAGATTTTGTTCGATGGCCTTGTATGCGTTTGCGAGCGTCTGCGCTTCGACACCTTGCGCGGCGTCCACCAGCAGGAGCGCGCCCTCGCAGGCCGCGAGACTGCGCGACACTTCGTAGGAGAAGTCTACGTGACCGGGCGTGTCGATGAGGTTCAAGACATATTGCTCGCCGTTTTGCGCCGTGTAATTCAGGCGGACCGCGACGGATTTGATCGTGATGCCGCGCTCGCGCTCGATGTCCATCGTGTCGAGCGCCTGTTCTTTCATCTTGCGTTCTTCGACGGCCTTGGTAACCTCAAGGAAACGATCGGCCAGCGTGGATTTTCCGTGATCGACGTGGGCAATGATGCAGAAGTTGCGAATTTTTTCGATTGGTGCTGCCATGTATTTCGATGTCTTGCTTTGTGGTTGCGTTTACTTACTAAACATTTGCGCGATTACGCGCAGACTGCGGAATTCCGAATCAACGTGACGAACCGTATAACGCGCGAGGCTCTCGAAAGCCTCCGGCTGATCGATTCGCACCGGGCACGTGTCGCTCAACGCTGCCAGTTCGCGCAACACATCGAGTGTGCCCGCGCGAACGGGAATCTCAAACGATTGCGCGCAGCTCAGGTCCGGCTCGAACCCGGCAACAGCGAGCAAGCGCATCGTTTGCCACGCGGCGTGCGTACGCGCGGGACCCGTCCACGACTCCATGTCTGCCAGGCCTTCCGCGAGCGCCGCGAACAATTCGTGTGAGGGTTCGTTTTCCTGCGCTACTTTGTACGCGAACTCGAGCGGGAACGCCGCGAACATGCTCTTATTCAAATCTGATTTAATGCCGGGGTAGCTGTGCTGCAGCGCGGCCTCGGCCAGCTTCTGCACGCTTCGCCCGTCTTTCCAGTAATACACGATCTCGAGCCGGTTGAAGGTGTCGAGCGCACCTGCCATTGGGCTCTTTGCGCGCCGAACGCCTTGCGCCATGCACGCGAGTTTGCCGCGCGCCGGCGTTAAGAAGGTGACGATGCGGCTCGTCTCGCTGAAATCGACTCCGCGCACGACGATCGCTTCGCTACGTTCCTGTCCCATGGTTAACTCCGCGCCGTATTCGGGGCGCGCCGTGCGTGCCCGAAGGCGTTAAATTTGCGCAGGGAATCGAGTTCAGACCAGGGCAGGTACACGGCAAATAGGGTAGCAATAGCGGTGCGGGAAACGCAAATACAGGCTTCACAATAGCAGATAGTGGGAAGTTTCGGAATGATGGGAAGAACGGGAGGTATGGGACAAGGAGTGCGCATCTCCATGCGTGGTATAGTTGCGCGCGGTTTGTTGGGGAGTCCACTAATGAGTCGAGGTTGTGTCATCGCGCTGGTGGTGTTTGGGGTCAGCGTGCTGTTGCTGGTGGTGCTGTTGTTGGTCGTTCCGTTGTATGTCTTCGACATAATCGACAGTGCGCCGCGGGTGCCGGTGGCTAGCTTTGTGACGAACGACACCGTGGCGGCTATTGCGCTCGATCCCAACCATGAGCAGTTCATCGCGATGATGGATCAGCGAGGGAGCCCCATGAGTTATTTCCTGCCGCACGAGGCGGGCGTAGTCGTGGATCTTGATCCCATGAGGAAAAAACGAACGGTCACTATTGCGGGCAGCCCCAAACATCTTGGGCCTGCCTTTATGATGATGTTCAATGAAGTGAGCAAGGCCGCTATCGAGGTGTCGGAAAAGGAAGGGGATACACCGGGAATCGACACGTGGCTGACGAAATCGCTTACGCGCGAAAAGGGCGCGATCATATTGCGTGGGGAAGGCGCGGTCGACGCGGAGTCGGAGGCGTTGGCGGGAAAGCATTGGCCAGAGGTGGCGCCGCGCACGGGGGTGAAACTCGAGGGCGGACACGCGATAGAAATTGTGATGCAGAACCATAGCGGAGAGGCGATACTCGCCTTGGAACCGTTCTATCGCATCGAGCGGCAGTCTGCAGAACCCTTAGAGCACAGGGGCGAGCCAAGTACAGAAACCGCAGCGCCCCTCGCGGAAGCTCAAGTGGCTGAAGCAAGTGTTACCGCGTCAGGCGCGGAAGCGATGGCAGAGGCCCAATTGCCATTGGATACAGAAGTGGCCAAGACCGAGCAAAGCACCGAGGGTGGGGAAGCTACCGAAGAGCAGAGCGCGGGGCCACTTTTGGAATTGGCTTCCGAACTGAGCGTGATCGGCGATTTCACGGAGACGGGTGATTTCAAAATCCTCGTGACAGCGCGCGCGAAAGACGCGGCAAGTGCCGAGAAGTCGAAGAAGATTCTCGATGATATTCGAGAGGCCAGCGTTAGAGATGTCGAGGATGACGAGATTTCCGTGACCGGCGATACGAAGATCGCAGGCGAGGTGGTAACCGGCGAGTTCATCTTTAGTGGATTCAAGGAGCGCATGGGTAAGTGGCTTGACGATATGGAGCGGTCGCAGAAGTTTTAATATGAACCGACAACTTATTCGCAACAAATATCTCCGGCGAGTGCGTTGACTGACCACAGCGAAAATAAGAATGAGATTCACGAGTCCGGCCTAATCGCGAAGCTTGGGCTGTTCACTGCGTGCATGATCATCATGGGAAACATGATCGGATCCGGCGTGTTCAAAAAGGCCGCGCCGATGGCGGCGGAGGTGCAGTCGCCGGGTTTGTTGATCGCGTGCTGGATTATCGCTGGCATTGTGACCTTGTTTGGCGCGTTAAGCAATGCCGAGGTGGCGGGGATCATCGCGGAGCCGGGCGGGTTCTATCAGTTTTTCAAGAAGATGTACGGGCGCGGGTTCGCGTTCTTGTACGGGTGGTCGTCTTTCACGATTATTCAAACGGCGTCGATCGCGTCTATCGCATACGTGTTTGGCGAGTCGGCGAATTCGTTGTTTGCTTTTCCGCGATTTCCGGAAGTGTACGAGCAGTGGTCGGTGCTGGGATTGTTTCAGCCCTTCGACAACATGGGCGTGAAATTATTCACGATCGCCACGATAGTCGCGTTAACCACGGCGAACTACATGGGGGTTGTGTTCGGTGGCGTAATCGCGAACATTACAACCACGTTGAAGATTGTGGGAATCGCGCTGGTGGTGCTGCTTGGGCTGACGATCGGCAAAGGAAGCGTCGAGAATTTTTCTCCGTTAGGGCCGAGCGCAACCGCGGAGTACAAAACTTCGCTTGGTCTGTTCGGGGCGATGTTCGCCGCGTTTCTTGGGGCGTTCTGGGCGTATGACGGTTGGAACAATATTACGTCACTCGGCGCGGAAGTGCGCAACGCGAAACGCAACATTCCGTTGGCGCTGACGATTGGAACTGCGTGCGTGATGCTGGTGTATTGCGTGGTGAACGCGGCCTACCTCTATGTCCTGCCTGTTGAAAAGATGGCGGCGCTTACCGAGAAACAGAACAGCATCGTGGCCGTGGAGGCAATGCGTTCGTTTATGGGCAACGGCGGTGCGACGTTTATCGCCGTGCTGATTTTGCTTTCGACATTCGGCGCGACAAATTGCCAGTTGATGCCGCACTCGCGCGTATACTTCGCGATGGCGCGCGACGGATTGTTCTTTCGCAGCGCGTCGAAGTGTCATCCCGTACACAGGACCCCGTCGAACTCGCTGATCATTCAGGGTGTGTGGGCATCGATATTGGTGATTAGCGGCACCTTCGATCAGCTTACAGACATGGTTATTTTTGCGTCGTTTATTTTCTACGGCGCGACGGCGCTAGGGGTATTTGTGCTGCGGCGAACGATGCCGGACGCGCCGCGCGCCTACAAAGTGCCGTTGTATCCTTTTGTGCCCGGGTTTTTTGTGGCGTTCTGCATCGTGCTCGTGGTCGTGACCATCATCCAGGCACCGGCAAATGCCGGAATTGGACTGGTGTTGATGTTGTCGGCGGCACCGTTTTACTGGGCGTGGAGAGGGCGAGGGCAAGCCTAGTTGCTTGGGCTGATGCCAAGATAATCCTGAAGAGAGGAGATAGAGATGGCAACAGTCAAGATCCCTTCGCGACGGACATTTCTTAAAATTTCTTCGGCAGCGACAATCTCCGCAATTGCACCAACCACTGCTCTTGGCGCCAACGAGCGGATCAATTTTGGCGTTATCGGGTGTGGTGGGATGGGAACGGGGCATGTCGGAAGCCTTGTCAGTAAGAGCGAAGCGGACAATATCAAAGTCGTTGCGGTGTGCGATGTATATACGCGGCGTATCAATCGCGCGAAGGATATTTGTCAGGGCGAGGGATTTAGCGATTATCGGAAATTGCTGGAGCGGCCAGATATTGATGCAGTCTTGATTGCTACGCCGGACCATTGGCACGCAAAGATTGCGATGGACGCGATTGCCGCGGGCAAGCACGTGTATTGCGAGAAGCCGATGACGCATACCGTGGAGCAGGCAATTGAACTGCGCAACGTTGTGCGGAATTCGGATCGCGTGTTCCAGGTCGGGCCGCAGGGCGCGGGCAACGATTCATTTTGGAAGGGACACGATGCGATAAGCGCGGGGCGTATCGGCAAGGTGACCTGGGCACACGGCGCGTACAATCGCAATGCGCGCATCTGTTTGTTCAACGAGCATCAGAAAGTCGATCCGACGGCTGGCCCGGACAAAACGGGTGATGACTACATCGATTGGGATATGTGGCTGGGCTGGAAATGGGGCCTCGCGCCGCGCATTCCATGGACGCCGGACCATTTCTTTCGCTTTAGAAAGTATTGGCCGTATAACGGCGGCGTTGCAACGGACCTTTTGTATCACAAACTCGCGCCATTCCTGATTACTGTCGCTGGGCCGAATGGCGAGTATCCGAAGCGCGTGAGTGCGACGGGCGGTCAATACATCGAAAAAGACGGGCGCGATATACCAGACACGTTCTTGATGTCAGCCGACTATCCAAGCGAGTGGTCGATGTTTCTGGTGAGCACGCTGACTAACGATGCAGGAATACTCGATCGCGTATATGGAAAGTTTGGGACGATGGAGCTGGGTGGAGAGCCGTTCCTGCAGGGCAACGGCGATTTCAAGGAAGAGTTCAAGGCGGCAAACGAAGGGAAAGACGAGATACGAATTCCCATCGAACAGAAGCGAGACATGGAAGGCAATTTCATCGACGCGATTCGTGGATTGGGGCCGACTTTTTGCAACGTGGAACTTGGTGCATCGACCATGGTAGCCATCAAGATGGCCGTCGAATCGTACCGGCAAAGCAAAACTATGCTATGGAACGCCGAAGAGGAAAAGGTCTACACGCTGTAGCTCAATTTGCGCGCTCATTCCGCAGGTATGCACTAAGGAGCATTGACCAATGCGCGAAAAGGAAGGTGTTCATCGGTGTTCGTTTTGCTTGGCCGCGCATACCGATGTAATGAAACTTATTGCCGGGCCCCATGTGAATATCTGTGATGTGTGCGTCGATGCTTTCTATGAGAAGTTCTTCATGTCATCCGAGGATGCTCCGGAATCGGATGCGCAATGCACTACACCCCGACAGAACTGCAGCTTTTGCGGCAAACGGCGCAGTGAAGTCATGGCGCTGGGTGGAAACGGCCAGTGTGCGATTTGTGATGAATGCATAAACCTCTGTTCCGAAATTGTTGATGAAGATGCCGCGCGAAACAATCGGCCAAAAAAGAACAGGAGAGAGCCGTCGACCGAAGATGTCTGGGCTAATGTTGAGTACGTAGCGCAGAATCTGGTCGCCTCTGAAGCGGTATTTTACATATACGTGCGATTGTCGGTGGCATCTTCAATGCAGGAGGAGTTCGTAAGGGGGTGGCGGCGTCGTCTTTCGGCGGCACTGACATTTGACGGGGCGAAGACTGTTTCATACATGTATGGCGGTGAGTCAGGAACCAAGGCGAGATGGGCGGTTTTGGCGCATCACGTTGCGCGCCGCCGCGAATTAGGAGAAGCAACGAAGTGCGTGATCGACAAGATGCACGAATCGGGTGTTCTCCTCCGCAAAGCAACCTGGTATTTCCTGGACGGAGCGTGCCACTCCGTGAAACATCCAGAAATTACTGCCTACTAAAATTTAGTTGGTGAGCGACGCCAGATCATGCAGACACGCGATCGGATAGCCCTGGCGATTGTCCTTACTGTTTCCACTCTTCAAGTTGCGCTCTCCGTGGATTTCTCCTTGCCGCCAGCCGAAGACGCAGCGATGTTGATGCGGTATGCGCAACATCTTGCATCCGGGCATGGCATTGTCTGGAACGTGGACGATCCACCGATTGATGGCGCAACCGATTTTCTTTTCATGGCGGCGATTTCGGGTGTTGTAAGGGCCGGCGTATCGTTGGAGTTTGCTACGCGCGCGCTAATTCTCGCTGCGCATGTCGTTACGGTGGGATTTGTCTTTATCGCGGTGCGCGTTGTCTTGGGCGCGCCGTTGGTAACAGCTATTGCATCGTGCGCGTATCTGATTTTTGGCCCCGCTTCTTCATATGTGAGTACCTATTTCGGCGCGCCGGTGTTTGCGATGAGCGCGGCGGCGGCTTGGTTGTTTGCGCTTGCGATTATGTGTGGCAGTTCCAGACGCTGGTTACCCGCTGTGTTTGCGTTGTGTTCGCTGGCAACTGGACTGGTGCGGCCGGAAGGGGTAATTCTCGCGGGCCTAATGCTACTCACGATTATTCTGGCAATCGGATGGAAGCGCGCCTCGAAGACCGTAGTTTGGTTTGTTGGAATCTTCGCAACGCTTGGGCTGAGCTACTTCTTGTGGCGTTGGGATTACTTTGGACATCCATTTCCGAATCCGTTCTACAAGAAAGGCGGCGGCGCGCTGCATTTTTCCGGGTTGAAAGATTCGATATACAATACGCTCAAGTTCACTTTGCCGTTGCTGCCGTTATACGCCATTGGGCTCGCGCACCGCGATACGCGACGGTCCACCATTGCGGTGGCTATACCTATTATCGGCTTTGCGTGCAGTTTCGTGCTCATTTCAAGCGAGATGAATTTCGCTGGACGATTTCAATACGCGATTCTGCCGATGGCGTTGATGGCTTGGCCCGTCGCGATGGAGCGCATGCTCGCGCGTGCACGCCAAACGATCACGCCACGACAGCGCATGCTCGCGGTGTGCACGTTTGTTTATTTTTTGGCGGCGATAGGATTCGTGCGTCTATGGAGCGACGACTGGAAGCATTATCCCGATGGCCGCGCGGAAATGGGGCGGATGTTGCGGCAGTACAAAGACGAAGGTTTGCGTATCGCCACGAGCGAGGCGGGACTGTTGCCGCTCTACTCGCAGTGCCGTTCGCTCGACACATGGGGACTGAATGATTTCGAGATTGCGCGCGGGGGCACTATTACGCTGGAGCATTTGGAAACGTTCAACCCTGATCTAATCGTCTTTCATGCATATGATTCGCCGAGCGCTGCCGGGATAACTGGACTAAAAGGTTGGCCGAAGATGGTTGGGGTGTTGCGCGCGTATGTTGCGAAGTATGGCTTCGTGCTCGCGGCTGCGTATGGGGTTTCGGCGGAGGATTTGCACTATTACTACGTGAGGCCCGCGTTTGCCGCGAAAATCGATCTCATGCAGCGAATTGCGGAGGTGGATTACACGTGGCCGGGAAATGGCGAGGTCGCGAAGAATTTCGCGAAAGATTTGTGAGGCGCGATGCGGCATTCGCAGGGTCAATTGCAGGCACGAGCACGAGACAGGTTTGCGTTATCGGCGGTTGATCCAATCTTGTGTTGCGAAGCGTTCTTCTGAGAGCGCCTTTACTGCGGTCAGTTCCGTTTTCGTTGGCTTATCGGGAGTCGTGCCGGGTGTGGCGAAGGCGCGGAGAAATGATTCGCGGATTTCGTTCGAGGTTAGCGACAGGCATTTTACGAAGCCGCGGTGAGTGCGGTGGCCGCGGTATTGGGGGCGGTCGTCGGGCTCGATGAGGTAGCGCTCCATCAATTCGGGTTCCATGTTGTAGAGCAAGGTGCCATGATGAAGGATGTAGTGCTTACGGCGGCGTTGGGCATTGCCGGATATCTTTCTGCCGCCGACCGCGAGATCGGATGTACCTTTGTGGGAGGCGTTGATCCCGCGTTCGCGCAGGGCGGCCATGAGCCGGCCCAGGATGAAGCAGTAAGAACCGCGAATGGTAGCGATGCCGGGGAATTTTGCGTGTGACAGCACTAGGGCGAAGTTGATTGAGCCGGGGCCCTGCAATACACAACCGCCCGCGGAACTTCTGCGCAGTACGGAAATACCGTCCTTCGCGCATTCGGCTACGTTCACATGTTCGCGCAAGACCTGCGATACACCGAGCACGACAAATGGCTTCGGACTTTCCCAAATGCGTAGTGTGTCCGTGCCGCGCCCTGATTCTGCGTCATCGAGCAGCAGTTCGTCGTAGGCCAGATTATCCGCGGGATTCGCAAACGAGTGATCGACAACGCGCATCGGCACCGCCCAAGGCGCAAGATCGTGCTGCGGCGACATGTTGCATGCCTCCGCGGCCGACTCGTTATTACCCACGATATTCGCAGCCAATTCTACGGCGTGGCGCTCGCTGTTTTGGTTATCGCCTGGCCCGTTTTCGGATCGACCTGCAGGTTCAGATGCTCGTTGTCGAGCACGTAGAAGATGTAACCGTCCATCATCTCGTGAAAGGTCTGCGGACCGTACTCGACGGTTACGTTGGGATCCGGATTGAACGGGTTGAAGGCGCTGTTGTCGAACTGCGACGCGCACTCGATCTTCGTACCAGCGGGCAGTTTCTTGCCGCCTTCCACGGGATAGACATAGGGCATCTGCCAATCGAAGCTGTAGTTTGGAATTACTAGCAGGGTTTCGGACTTGCCGTCGGGATAATGTGCGAAGAATTTGGTGTTTTTCCCGCGCAGGTGCATGTGTACGAATAGCGCGAGCGTGGTTGCTTCGTCTTCTATGGTCTTTGTCGATGCGACGGGTTGCGCCGCGGCGCCGGGCGGAATGGTAAATCCGCGCGCGCTGAGCACCTTGTGCCGCGCCTGTTTTTGAATCGTTTCTTTGGCATAGCGAATGCCGACGGACATCTGGTTCTTTTCCGCTTTCCCGGTGGTGACGTAATGCACTTGGATCGTGAGGACTGCGCCTTTGGGGATTAGGAATGCGACGCCATTGTTGAGCATTGCGGGAAGGCCGCCAGGGACGCGTCCGGTGAGGAAGTTCGAGTCTTCCTTGTATCCCGCCGGCGGAATCGTGTAGACGACGTTTGCGTGGTGCACGACTTTGGGATTGCTGGGTTGGATTTGGATGCCCTGCACCCAGGTGTCTTCGGGGAACATATAGGGCAGCGTGACGTAGACATAATCAATCACGCCGCTGGCTGGTAAATCGTAGGTTTCGGTTTCGGTTAGCAAAAGATCGGGTTCGCCCGCGAGCCATTTTGATGGCGAGAATTCGGGATTCGGGGGCATCTTCGCGAGGTCGCCGGTTTGCTTGCCACCTTCGAGCCACTGCGCGATGACGCGCTTTTCGTCGTCGGTCATCGTGCGCGCGTTTGCCCATGAACCGAAATCCGGGTGCGCGTACCAAGGCGGCATGCGGCCTTCATCGATCACGCGCGCCACCATGTCTGCTTTAGCCGTCACTTGATCGTAGGTGGTCAACGCGAAGGGCGTGGCCTCGCCTTCGTGGTGGCAGGGCATGCAGGCCTTCTGCAGAATGGGTGCGACGTCTTTCGCGAAGGTCACCGGCTCGTTTGGTTTTGGCGTTTCGGCAAACGTAATTTCGCATCCTTCGACGGGCGTTTCCGGATGTTCGATCGCTTTGCCCGCGAGCACGGCATCGATTGCATTTTTCAGGTCTTCACTGCCCACGTTGGGTTGACCGCCAGCGACTTTGTACTGATCGTCGATGCGGCCGCGGTACGCGAGCTTGCCGTCCGCGATGATCACGGCTTCCGGGGTGCGCGATGCGCCGGTGGCCATCACGACGCCACCATCGAGGTCTTTCACGACGGGGACTTCGATGTTGTATTCGAGGGCCTGATAGGCCATCTGCTGGATGGTGTCGTCGCTGCTTGCGTTCACCAGCGCGAACTTCACGCCTTTGTCTGCGTAGGCGCGGCTGAGCTCGTTTATCTTTGGAATATAGCGTTGCGCGACGGGGCAAGTTGTGGATGAGAATACGAGCACGTAGGCTTTCGCGTCGCCGAGGTCCTTCAACGTGCGCGTGACGTAGCGAATGTCCTGAAACTCGAATTTGTCCACTGTTGCGCCGATTTCGACTTTCGCCGAGGCGCACAGGGAAACGACCAGACACGCCGAAAGAAATGCCCGAACCATCGTTCAGCTACCTCCACCTTGTAGCGGTTGAAACCTTGCATACCGCGCCGGCCTTGCGCGGGTAGATGCCCACTATAGCACGCGCAAAAGGGCGGGTCACGCCGTAATCCCACTGGCGTGTCGCTCGTTCTTTGCGCGTGGTCTTCATCATAATCGAAGCTCGTCTTTCGGGTTTCGACACACGAGTGCGATGACGAGCACAAGCCCGCGCACGAAAACGGGGGGGTGTAAATTTGTTTTTTTGACGAAACAAGGGGGTGTCGCGGCGCCAAAATCGTCGTAACCCCTGAAATTGCGTAGAGGCCTCCGTTTTGCAGGGGGGAGGGTGTGAGGGGTGGCGCGTGGGTGCGACGGGGGGAGCGGAATGGACGTTATGAACGTCGTGGACAGCGGGCGGCGCTTGGAGGATTGGTGGCATAGAGAGGACGGGGTCTGTGGCGTGGATCGCGTTCGCGTTCATGGTGGGCGTCCGATGGTCTCCATAAGTTTGCCCACGGTGTTGCACTCGTCCTTCGTGCAAAGCTTTGGAGGGACAGGCGTCTTTGAACCACGGATCTCCCGGATCGCACGGGTGATCGGGATTTGGGAAACAAGGGGTAAATAGTTGACTAAATATGACGCATGTGATTGGTTTGTAAAGACTTGTGTAATGGATTTGATACGTATTTGCGCGTGGCGAAAAATTGGGTCGTGCTTGTACGCAATATTTTTGAAACGGCGATCACGATTATGGGTCGTCATATATGTGTTCTCCCCGAAGTTGATGAAGGTAGGTGCGGTGCGCTTTCAGCGCGGAGTGTGTTGGGGGGGCGCTTTTCCAGGGGCGACTGCCCTTGGCTAGGGTTGCCGAGCGCCTTTGGCGCGGAAGACGGTCGTATTTTTGGAGTGGTTGTGATGCTCGTAACGGGCCGTCGGGTTGAAATCCAAGACCGCGTAAACGCGGAACTCCAAACGAACACAAGGCGCGTTGGGAGGTCTTGGGGTTAGGCTGGAGCCGTCGGGTTGAAATCCAAGACCGCGTAAACGCGGAACTCCGAACGGTCACAAGGCGCGTTGGGAGCTTTTTATTTCGGGCAGGAGCCGTCGGGTTGGATCCAGGACCGCGTAAACGCAGAACTCCAAACGAATTCGAAGGAACACTCGGCGCGTTACGCTGGGAATTGTGGAGAAGGGTCTGGCACGAGCGTTGCTTTATCGTACGGATTCGGACTGGGTCACCTACGCGGAAGAACGGCATTTCTCTGCGGGAAATGGCAAGGCAAGTTTCGCGGAAATTTGCGGAACTATAGGCGCGGGACAGACTTCAGGAATGCGGCGTTGAACTGATGGGATGTGAACGCAGGAGAAATGCTGCATGGCGGAGACGAGGAAAATCGGCGCATTTTGGTAGCCGGAAAGGAGCGAAGTTACATTTCGGTAGGTTTTGTGGTGGTGGCAGGTGCTGGTGCGCCTGCTGGGATTGGTGAGGTTTTGGCTGTGCGGCGATGAGCCGCTGAATCCACGGCACTTGGTTGCCGGGCAAACCAATAGGTAATTGAAACGCTATGAGTGGAAATCCAGCACGCCGGTCGGCGATATCAAAGGTCATCAACCAGGCCGCGATGCCCAGCACGGTGCCGTTTGCGGAAACGCCAACGAGCAGCTTGTTTGGAGAGAACGTGTTCAGCCTCGCGGTCATGCAGCGCCGCCTGCCGAAAGCGGTATACAAGTCATTGAAGGCGACGATCGAATCCGGTTCCAAGCTCGACGCGAGCACGGCGGACGCGGTTGCTACGGAGATGAAGTCGTGGGCGCTCGAGAAAGGCGCAACGCACTACGCGCACGTGTTCTACCCGTTGACAGGCCTGACGGCGGAAAAGCACGATTCGTTTTTCAACCCCGACGGACTCGGCGGAACGATCGCGGAGTTTGAAGGGAAGACGTTGATCCAGGGCGAGCCGGATGGTTCGTCGTTCCCTTCGGGTGGTATCCGCCAGACCTTTGAAGCGCGCGGTTACACGATCTGGGACGTGACAAGCCCTGCGTACATTCTCGAGAACCCGAACGGCACGACGCTGTGCATTCCGACGGCGTTTGTGTCGTGGACGGGCGAGGCGCTGGACAAGAAGACGCCGGTGTTGCGTTCGATGCAGGCGTTGAACACGCAGGCGCAACGCGTGCTGAAGATTTTTGGGACCAATGGCGCGTTCGTGTCGTCCACCGCGGGCCCGGAGCAGGAATACTTCCTGATCGACAAGAACTTTTTTTATGCGCGCCCGGACCTGATCAATGCGGGCCGTACATTGTTTGGTGCTGCGCCGCCCAAGGGCCAGGAGTTTGAAGACCACTATTTCGGTGCGATCCCCGAGCGCGTGCTCGCGTGCATGTTTGAAGTGGAGCGCGAATGCTTCAAGCTCGGCATCCCGGTGAAGACGCGCCACAACGAAGTGGCACCCGCGCAGTATGAGCTTGCGCCGGTGTTCGAGTTTGCGAACCTTGCGACGGATCACCAGCAGTTGATCATGGTGACGCTGAAGCGCGTCGCCGAGAAGTACGGCATGGTGTGCCTGCTGCATGAGAAGCCATTCGTTGGCGTGAACGGTTCCGGTAAGCACCTGAACTATTCGATGGGATCGGCTGTTGCCGGTAACTTGTTCGACCCGGGCGATACGCCTTCCGAGAACGCGCAGTTCCTGGTGTTCTGCATGGCGATGATTCGCGCGACGTACAAGTGGTCGAAGCTGCTGCGTTCGGTGGTGGCGTCGGCTTCGAACGATCACCGTCTTGGTGCGAACGAAGCGCCACCCGCGATCATCTCGGTGTTCCTCGGCTCTGAATTGACCGAGATTGTGGAAGCGATCGCGGGCGGCAAGGCTGCGTCGTCCAAGAAAGAAGAGATGCACGTTGGCGTGGATGTGTTGCCGACGATTCCAAAGCATTCCGGCGACCGTAACCGTACGAGCCCGATGGCGTTTACGGGTAACCGCTTCGAGTTCCGCGCGGTGGGTTCGAGCCAGTCGATCGCGGGTCCGCTCGTCGCGCTCAACACGATCATGGCGGAATCGCTCAACTACTGTGCAGACCTTCTCGAGAAGGCCGACACGAGCACGCCGGAGAAGCGCGGCGCGGCGGTGGAGGAACTGATCAAGAAGGTTTACTCCGAATGCAAGAACGTCGTGTTCAACGGCGATGGGTATTCGGAAGCATGGCACAACGAAGCGGCGAAGCGCGGTCTGCCGAATTTGAAGACGACGCCGGATTCGTTGCCTGTTATTAAAGATGAGGACGTCATCGCGCTGTTCGAGAAGTACAAGGTGTTGTCGCGCCGCGAAACGGAAAGCCGTTACGAAGTTTATGCGGAACAATATGTGAAGACGATCAAGGTTGAAGCGAGTCTGATGCTGGAGATGGCGAAGACGATCATCTTCCCGGCGGCGATTCGTTATCAGAGCGAGCTGGCGGTGAGCCTTGCGAACCTGAAGGCGGTCGGTATTGAGACGGACGCGGATACGCTGAAGTACATTACAAAACTGATCTCGGACCTACAGGGCGCCATCAAGAAGCTTGGCGATACGAAAGCGGGAATGCCGGGTGAAGCGCATGAGGCGTGTGACTACAGCCGCGACAACGTGATTCCAGCGATGGTGGCGCTGCGCAAGATTGTGGATGAGCTGGAAGGAATGGTGGCGGACGATCTGTGGCCGTTGCCGACGTACCAAGAAATGCTGTTCATCAAGTAGTACGCGTTCGGGTTGTGCCCGCAGCCTGGATTGCTGAATGGAAGAGGGGCCGCGATTGCGGCCCCTCTTCGTCTGATTATCCAGTAATAATTCCCACTAATATCGCAGAAATATCGCCTAGCAAGTCTGATAAAATTGAAACAACCGTATTCAGTAACTTAAGGAAAAACATTGTGACGACCCCTTCTAATATTGAACTTCAGTACTAGATCCACGTTCGCGCACATCGCGACCGGGCGTGTACTCTACATGCGACGATGGAGCGTTGCAATTGCTTCCCACGATGCGCGATCTACGGAAAATTCATATCAACTTTCAATGTGCGCATCTAGCTTGCGAAGAGTTGTAGATAATACGCGTGTTTCCGCTACAGAAATACTGACAAGCGGAAAAACCGGGTGGCGGACGATCTGTGGCCGTTGCTGACGTACCAGGAAATGTTGTTCATCAAGTAGTACGCGTTCGGGTTGTGCCCGCAGCCTGGATTGCTGAGTGGAATAGGGGCCGCGATTGCGGCCCCTATTCATTTGTAAAGTATGTATTTGCAGTGCCCCTTCAGGGCGGGACAAATAGTGTCCGTTTTCAATTTCCAGGGGCGTTGCCCCTGGCTAGGGTTGCGTTGCGCCTACGGCGCGTCAGTGATATTGGAAAGTTTCTGAATGAGTATCTGTGGAATAAAACTCATTCCGGATTTTAGGGTGCAAGTCCACTCCGCCAGCAATTGCGCGCAAATCTCCGCGTCTTTGAGGGACACCATCTCCACGGGTGAGTGCATGTAGCGGTTCGGTACGTGGATGAGTCACGAGGCGCCGCCACCGCGGCGGAGTTGCATGGCCTGAATTGCTGAATGGAAGAGGGGCCGCGACTGCGACCCCTCCTCGAATTTGTCTGTTACTTTCTTCGTTTCGGAACACACAAATTTTAGGGGAGAAAACTCTGAAATAGGGAGGAAATAATCCAAACGAAGATCCAAATCATGATAATTGTCCTTTCTTGGACTTACCTGCGACACACCCCTTGCGCGCCCATCGCGATCAGGAGTTGCCGAGTCTAAGCACGAGAACAGACCAATTCAACTCGCCCGTCGGCAAGGGTGCGAAATCTACGGAATGAAGCTCATCCCCGACCTTAGCGTGCAGATCCACTCCGCGAGCAACTGCGCGCAGTGTTCGGCGTCTTTCAGCGAGACCATTTCCACGGGCGAGTGCATGTAGCGATAGGGAACGTGGATGAGGCCTGTTGCAACGCCGCCGCGGCTGAGTTGCATGGCCTGAATTGCTGAATGGAAGAGGGGCCGCAATTGCGGCCCCTCTTCGTCATTGTCGGAAATGAATGTGGCTGTTGAACTAAGCGGGGTCGCCAAAGATTCGAGCAAGAATAGAGTAAAACAAATCTAAAAAAAAGTCGAGAGGTCCTAAAAGAATTCTGAGCAGCGACGTCGGCATGATAGTCCACCCTCCAATACCCGTTCGCGCCCATCGCGATCGGGCGCGCAGTCTACATGCGACTATGGAGTGTTGCAATTACTTCATACGATGCGAAGACTACGGAATAAAGCTCATCCCCGATTTCAACGTACAGATCCACTCTGCGAGTAGTTGCGCGCAATGCTCGGCGTCCTTCAGTGAGACCATTTCCACGGGCGAGTGCATGTAGCGGTTGGGGACGTGGATAAGGCCCGTGGCCACGCCGCCGCGGCTGAGTTGCATGGCGTTGGCGTCGGTGCCGGTGCCGCGCGGGGCGCCTTCGACTTGATAGGGAATCTTCTTCTTTTTCGCAACATCGATGAGGCCGCGGCCTACGACGGGGTTGATGTTTGGTCCGCGCGTGATGATGGGGCCTTCATCGAGTTTGAAAGCGCCGAAGCGTTTGCTGTCGCAATTGGGGTGATCGGTTGCGTGGCCGACATCGACCGCAATGCCGACGTGCGGTTCGCAGCCGTAGGCGCTGGTCGTTGCGCCGCGCAGGCCTATCTCCTCCTGAACGGTTGTAACGCAATAGACTGCGCAATCGATTTTGCGGCCTTGCAATAGACGCACGGCTTCCAAGCAGATGAATGCGCCAATGCGATCGTCCATCGCGCGCGCGACTACGCGGCCATTAAGCAGTTCGACAAATCCTGCGTCGATTGTCGCGGTGTCGCCGATGCTGACGTGTTTCTGCGATTCCTTTTTGTCCTTGGCGCCGATGTCGATCCAGAGGTCGTGCATCTTCATTGGCTTGCCGCGCTCGTCGGCGTCGGTGAGGTGAATCGCGCGGCGACCGATTACGCCGGAGATGCTGCCCTTATCGGTGTGCACCTGTACGCGCTGGCCGTCGAGCACGGACGCATCGACGCCGCCAATGGCCTGGAATTGCAGGAAGCCTTTGTCGTCCATGTGATGGATCATCAGCGCGATTTCGTCCACGTGGCCGGCGAGCATCACGCGCAATTTTCCCTTGGGATTCACGACGTGATACTGGTTGCCGTGAACGTCCTTGTAGATTTTTTCCACGAAGGGTTTCGCATAGGCCTTGCAGACTTCCTGGATTTTTTCTTCCTGTCCGGAAGGGCTGGGCGTGGAAAGCAATTTCTTAAGAAAATTTAGCGAGGGCGCGCGCATTCCGAATCTCCTGCGAATTTGGCGGAAACTACGAGTGTGCAACATTGTGCGGGAGAAAATCGAGTGACGAATCGCGATCGATGATGTAAAATGCGGCCGTTCCGGGTGCGAGGCAAACGATAGCCGGGGGAATCATGGGCGAAGTGGTGCAGGTGCGGGTCGTCCGCAAAAACGTACGGCGCTGGAAGTACGAGCGTGAGGCGTCCGAGCAGGGTTTTGGGCGCATCGCGGGTGTGGACGAAGCGGGCCGCGGTCCTTTGGCGGGGCCGATATCAGCGGCAGCGGTGGTGCTTGCGTATCCCATCAAAGGCTTAAACGATTCGAAGCTCCTGACCGAAGACGAACGCGAGAGGTTATTTGTGAAAATCATGAACGGCGATCATGCCGTTGGTTGCGCGATGGTTTCGCACGAGGAGATCGACGGGCGCGGGATCCAGCAGGCGAACTATGGGGCGATGATGTTGGCGGTGCAGCAATTGAGTCCGGCGCCGGATTATTTACTGGTGGACGGATTTCGCATTCCCGGTTGCGCGTTTCCGCATTTGCGTATTGTAAAAGGCGATCAGCTTTCACAGTCTATCGCGGCTGCGAGCATTATCGCGAAGGTTTCGCGTGACCGCTTGATGCATGAGTACGACAAACAGTATCCGGGATATGGCTTTGCCAAACACAAAGGCTATGCCACGGTGGAGCATTTCGCGGCGATTGAAACGCTGGGGCCCTGCCCGATTCATCGCCGGAGCTTTTCGCCGTTTACAGTACAATTAGACACTGCCCCCCTGTTTTAGCCACACTATCCGGCGCAATGCAGATTCTCCGCGCGGTACAAATGCCCTAACCTCCGGTCGCCAAACCGGGCGAGACTATACACAACGAATGCATTCATCGATTCTGCCTACCTCAGTTAGAGGGCCAATTACCATGAGCTTTACGCTCGTTTTCGTGTGGCTGTTCGCAGGTTGCGTCACCAGCGGCGACGCGCCGGTGCTGCGTTCAGGACAGACCAGCGAGGCGGATGCATACACGCATTTTCTGGCGGGCGTAGTGCTTGAGCGGCAGGGCAAATCCGAGGCGGCGATTGAAGAGTATCAAAAAGCGGCGGACTTGATGCCCGATTCGTATGAGTTGAATTGGCGTTTGCTGCGCACGTACATCGATTCGACGGATTACGTGAATGCGGAGAAGACATGCTCGCGCTTGCTCAAGGTGGAGCAGGAGAATGTACGCCTGTGGATCGTGATGGGGACGATTCAGCAGGAACTGGGCAATCAGGAGGCGGCGTCGGAAGCGTTTGAAAAAGCGCTGGCGCTGAATCCGCAGAACGAAGAAGAGTTCGGTTGGCTGGTGGACGCGGGCGACCGGTCGATGGATTGGATCACCGCGATTCAGGTACTGGAGAAACTGGTCGAGTTGACGCCGGACAAGGCGGAGTGGCAGGCGGCGCTGGGTATGCACTTGAGCCGCATCAACGATGGCGAAGGCGCTCGCAAGGCCTTTGAAAAGGCGCTGCAACTGAAGCCGGACATGAATGAGCTGCGCATGCAGCTTGGTCTTGCCTACCTGCAATTGAATCAGGATCAGGCTGCGGTCGATACCTTACGGACGTATTTGTCGGGAGCGCCGGGCAACGCGCGCGCAGGCGAAATGCTGGCGGGTGCGTTGTGCCGCACGGGCCAATACGCCGCGGCAGTGGAAGAATTGTCCAAGCTGGAAGATGCACGCGGAGAAGACGCGGGACTGAATTTGGAGTTTATGTACACGCTGTTGCGCGCGGGGCAAGCGAGGACCGCCGCTGACCTGAAGGCGACGGAAGGCACGCCGATTTTGAGCACGCTGTTCACTGCGCTGGCGCGTAAACACGCGGGCGATCCATACCGGCCCTTGTTGGATACGTTGGATGAAGTCGAAGGCGATATCGACGAGGAGTGCGGGGGCGTGTTGGGTACGATGTTTTTCTTCTTCGGTGAGAAAGACGCAGGCGAATTTATTATCAACGAGATGAAGGCGTTGCGCGACGAAGGCGTCAATTCGATGCGCGTGGATATTGTGCTCGCGCGCGCTTACATGAATGTTGAGAAGCACGCTGAAGCGGAGGCGGTGTTGGCGAAAGTTGCCGAAGCGCACCCGGACGAAAAATATCCGCACTTATATCTCTCGACGGTATACGACGAACTGGAACGTTTTCGCGATGCGGAAAAACATTTGAAGCGTTGCCTCGAGCTGAATCCCGAAGATGCCGAGGCGATGAATAACCTCGCGTACCTGTATGCGGAGCGGGATATGCGGTTGGACGAGGCGGAGGCGCTGCTGAAACGCGCTTTGGAAGTTCAGCCGGACAGCGGCTATTACCTCGACAGTCTAGGTTGGGTATATTTCCGCCGCGGTGACGCGGACAAAGCAATTGAATATATCCGTCGCGCGATTGTCGCGATGGACCACGACGACGCGATCTTGCGGGACCACCTTGGGGACGCGTATTTGATGAAGGGCGATGTGAAGCGCGCAGTTTCGGAGTGGCGGCGGGCGCGGCGGTTGGATCCGAAGCTGGAAGGCGTGCAGGAAAAGATAGAAAAGCATTCGAAGAAGTTGGAGAAGGTGGGATAAGACGCCAGCCTCCCTTGCAGTTCCACCACGACGCACGATTCGTGTACCGTTACCCGCTATGCACAACGATCGAACTATCCGGAAATTTACCAGCTCTGGCGGCACTGTTGTTTACAAGTTGCCGGTTGAAGCGTTTCCGAACCACATCACAAACTGCTATCTGGTCCTGACCGATCCGATTACGCTGATCGATGCGGCATCGGGACAGGAGGCGTCAAACGCTTCGATGCTGGATTGCTTCGCGCGGTTGCGCGAGGAGTTTGGCGAACGCGTCGCGCTGCCCGATGTGAAGCGGCTTATCGTAACGCACGGGCATATCGATCATTTCGGTGGGTTACATTTTGTCGTTGAGCAGAGCGGCGCGGAGATTGGGATCCACGAGCTTGATATGAGCGTCGTGCGCCACTTCAACGAGCGGTTGGTGGTGTCCACGAAGAATTTGCACATCTTTCTGGAGCGCGCGGGCGTGGGGCAGGAGGGCGTGGCGAAATTGCTGGAAATGAACAAATGGTCGAAGGACTTGTTTCGCGCGCGTCCGGTAGATTTTACCTTCGACGAAGGTTTGCTCTCGGGCTCACCGTTTGAGTTGTACCATGCGCCGGGGCATTGTCCGGGGCAGGTCTGCATACGGTTGGACGACATTTTGTTTAGCGCGGACCACGTGCTTTCGCACATCACGCCGAACCAATCGCCGGAATTTATCGTGCGTTACACGGGGCTTGGCCATTACATGAGTGCGTTGAAAAAGGTGCGCGCGATACCTGGGATTCGCGTTGCGCTGGGCGGTCATGAAGATGCGATTGACGATTTGGCCGCGCGCGTGGACGCGTCGATTGCGTTTCATGATGCGCGCCTTGAGAAGACGCTAAATTTGTGCAGAGAGCCAGTGACCGTGGCGGAAGTTTCGCGGGATCTGTTTGGCGAACGCAAGGGGTATCACGTGTTGCTCGCGTTTTTGGAGACGGGCGCGCACATGGAATACTTGTACGAGCGCGGCCACCTCGCTGTGGTGAACGTGGACGAGGTGGACGTTGTGTATAACCCCGTGTTGAAATACCAAAAGCAGTGATGGCGGAGCGCAGTCGCGCATGGGCCTCTTAAGTCAGATCGTTGAGATTCTGGGAAAGCTGGGTTTTAACACGACACGGCTGAAGTGGAAGCTATTTCAACTTGAGAAGCGTTCCCAGCAGAAGTCGTTTGGCGTGCATTTGCCCGCATCGCTGCAATGGCTGGCCTATCCCCACAAACGCTGCCGCCACTGCAACGGTATCGTCGCGCGCGAGGAGCGGATGTGCCCGCATTGCGGCAAGCGCGCGCCGACGCTCATAGGGTACAAGATTACTCGCCTGCTCGGTGTGGCGCTCCCGCAGGGCACACCGGTAATGTTGGGCGCGTTCATGGTCGTTATCATTTTGAACTTCATGTTGATGATCGCCATGCAGGGTATGTCGGCGCTGGTGGCGCCGCAGCATTCCGCCATGTTTGGGGCGTGGAAAGTAAGTCTTCGCGATGAATGGTGGCGTTATCTTTCCTTTGGATTGGCGCACGGCGGAATAATCCATATTGGTTTCAATATGATGGCGCTGACGCAGGTAGGGCCGATCGTGGAAGACCGCATTGGCCCGTGGCGGATGCTGGTGCTCATCACGGTAACGCAAATTGCGTCCGCTTTCGCGACATACTTATATTATTTCTCCTTTCTCCATAATCCGTATGCGGGTACCGTCGGCGCATCAGGATGGTTGTTCGGCCTAATTGGATTCGGCATTTCATATTTCAAGAATCAGGTTGGTGTAGTGCGGGAGTATCGCGAACAACTCATCAAATGGGCGATGTATTCTCTGGTATTTGGATTTGTCATGGGGGCGAACAATGCGGCGCACGTCGGCGGCGGCGTCGCAGGATATTTGTTGGGGATGATTCCCGAAGTGCGCCGCCAGTCTGTACCGTTTGTAAAGGGGGTGTGGCACGCGGCTGCGGCGGTATGCGCTGTGCTGTGGATCGCCACGCTGGCGTACTTGTCGCATTCGATTGTGACGGGATGGCAAGCTGCCCGGCAGGCCGAACTGCACCAGCCCCAGCACGCGGAGGTACCCGAAGATACTCCGGACGATTCAAATGAGCAAAGGCCGGACCGCCGATTTCGATTTAACCTGAACGGCGAGTAGGAAATCGGCGAATTCTCTCTCCACTACGAAACGCCCGAAATGCAACGTTCCGCTGCTGATGTTATAATTCCAGCCAAGGAAACGGATTGATGCTGTGTCAGAAATGCCATAAGAGTCTTGCGACCATGCGTTACGCGGAAGTCGTAGGCGGAAAAGTTACCGAAGTCCAGTTGTGTGCGGATTGTATGAACCGCATGCAAGACGAGACTGCATCGGGATTTGAACTAAGTGGTATATCGTCCGGACGTTCCAAAGCGCGGGCGATGGCATCGGCAGCGCCTGCTGTCGAGGCCAAAGTTCCCCACCGGGTCTGCCGGGTTTGCGGCGCGGATCTGAAGGAGGCCGTGCAATCTGGCCGCGTTGGTTGCGGCGCGTGTTACGACGCGCTGGGCGATTCGCTTGAGGCGCTTTTGCGCGGTTTTCACGTTGGCCTGCGGCATCGGGGCAAGGAGCCGCACGTGTCCGATGAACGTAAGCTGCGCCGCAGCGAACTGCACAGTCTGCGGGCGCTATTGCGGAGCACCCTCAAGTCGGAGAATTACGAAGAGGCCGCGCGCCTCCGCGATCAGATACGCGATTTGGAAATTGTGATGACCGAACCCGTCGGCCACAATGGCGGCCGGACCACAGGGAATTGAGCATGCTGAAGACAGCGCTCACGAAGCCCGGGCCTTGGTTAGCGACAATTGGCCCCGAGGAGGACGTCGTCCTAAGCACGCGCGGTTCGCTGGTGCGAAATCTTGCCGATTTGCCATTCCCTGCGCGTTGTTCTGAAGATGAAAAACGCGTCGTGCAAGAACGGGTGACCCAGGCGATCGAGTCTGCCGGTCTCCTCAAGTCCGGCTCATATATCGAGCTCACCGACCTTCATGTGCGCGAGGTGCGGATGCTCATCGAGCGCCGCTTGATTACACGGCACCTTATTGAGAGCCGTGGTCCGCGCGGCGTGTACATTGCGAACGATCAGAGCATGAGCATCATGGTGAACGAGCGGGACCACCTGCGCATTACCGCAATGGGCCGGGGTCTGTGTCCGCTTGAGGTTTGGAATACCTTAAGCCGGATTGACGATGCACTGCACGTGCCGTTGGATTATGCGTATCACGAGAAGCACGGCTTCTTGACATCGGCGTTGTACGAGGTCGGCACGGGCCTGAAACTGTCTGCGACATTACATTTGCCCGCGCTTACGTTTGGCGGGCATTTGACGGACGTGGTGGACAACGCGCACATCGAACACCATGATTTTGACGGCGAGTATGGCGCGGTAGCGACGGCACCCGGCAGCTTGTATACACTGACGAATCGGAGCACGTTGGGCTATTCCGAAGGCGAAATTGATTTTCACTTGCGCGCGTTCGCGGGCAAATTGATCCAACAAGAGCGCGATGCGCGCGGGGCGATGGCGAATGACGGATCATTGTCATTGGCAGATCGTGTGGGTCGTGCTCTGGGTACTGCGCGCGGTGCGCGCGTGCTCGAGTGGGAAGAGTCGCTCAGCGTTTTGTCGAACCTGCGCTTAGGCGCGGCCACAAACCTGGCCGACTCGATTTCCTATTTTACGTTAGACGAGCTTCAGCTTATTGCGCAGCCCGCACACCTGCAATGCAGGCTTGGCGGTACGAGCGATGAGCACGCGCTGAACGCTGCGCGCGCGGACCTATTCCGGGAACGCTTTACCTAAAACCCTTACCGCAACCCACCCACGGAACTGCGCTGGCACCATGTTTGCACTTATCGTTCACGGCGGCGCGGGGCAATGGCACGAAGAACGCTTGCCGCGCGCGATTGAAGGCGTAGAACGCGCGCTCGATGTTGGCATCTCGATTCTCGCACACGAGGGATCCGCAATCGATGCCGTAGAGCAGGCGGTTATGGTGCTCGAAGATGATCCCGCGTTCGATGCGGGTACGGGTTCTTACGCAAATACGGACGGCGACGTCGAGATGGACGCGATTATCGCGGACGGATCGACGGGGCGCTTCGGCGCGGTCGCGGCGATCCGGAATTTGCGCCATCCTATTTCCGTTGCGCGAAAGGTGATGGAAGATACGCCCCATTGTTTGCTTGCAGGCGAGGGCGCGACGCGCTATGCGCACGCGAACGGGTTTGACTTTATTTCCAACGAATTGCTGATTGGCGACGCGACGCATCCGGCACACGACACGGTCGGCGCGGTGGCATTGGATGCGCGCGGGCATATTGCCGTCGCGACATCTACCGGCGGCACGCGCGCGAAGATGCCCGGACGCGTGGGCGATTCGCCAATCTTCGGCGCGGGTGCGTATGCGGACGCGGCGTGCGGCGTTTCGGCGACAGGCGTAGGCGAATACATCATGCGCGTGTTGCTCGCGAAATTTGTTGCCGATGGTATTGCGCGAGGTCTGACTCCGGATGTTGCGGCGCAGGGCGGGATCGCGCACTTGGCGAACATTCAGGGTAGCGGCGGCGTGATTACGATCGATCGCGACGGTCGAGTTGGAAAACATTTCAATACGCTTGCAATGCCGTTTGCGTATGTAGACGGACGCGGCCAGCGAAATGTTGGAAGCTAATTAGCTTTATTTTTCAGATTCATTGTTCTGTGATTCAAGAGCGGATTCTGCGGTATTTACGATCACTTCTATTTCAGGAAGATCGCGCAGCTCCCTAGGTTCATGTCCAACTTCTTCAGCGCTGCGCACATCACGGCGCAAGTCGGCAAGACTCAGCCCTTCAGTAAGAATTGCGTATGCTCCAAAAATCGTTATCGGCACCATGTTCGACAAGTGCGCGACCATCGCCAGGGCGATGCAGTCGGAGAGCGAGACATTGGGAATCGCCATTAACATGGCCACAACGATGGGCAGGTGAAACTGGCCGATCATTCCGGGGACGCCCGGCGCGCTGATCGCAAAGCCAAGCAAGATTTGGATGATGAAGGGTGTGTACCAGGGGAAAGAGATTCCAAACGTTTTGATAAACAAAAAATAGGAGAGCAGGAAGCAGGCCCAGGTTGCGAGACCGAAGGCGAGGGATTTCGTCATGTCGCCGATATTGCGAAATACGTGCAGGCCTTCGGCGAACTGTTCGATCATATGGCAAGCAAATGTGGCGAGTTTTTGGGAGAAAACGCCTGCGACTGCATTGGTAATGCGCAGCATGAGTTTTTGGTTCACGTAGATCATCACGAGTGAAGCGAGCACGATGACGAGAAAGATTGCGGCCGCCTCGCCACCGGTGAGCACGGTGGACTTTGGAATGGTCAACGTTTCTTTCAAGCCAAAGGTACCTGCGGGAAGCTGAATGTCGTGGTCGGGGCGGAATGCAACTACGCCGATCAGGATCACGACGATGAGACAGACGAAATCGTTAACGCGATCCAGCGCGTTTACGGCCATGGCTTTCGCGAAGGTCATGCGCGACAGCCGGCTCAAGGCGAGGGGGCGCACGAGTTCGCCAAGCCGCATGCCTATCGTAAAGTTGACGAGGAAAGCGAGCTGCGTTGAGTTAAACATGGCACGAAAAGTCGCGGGATGCACCGCGCGCACGACGTAGACCCAGCGTTGAATGCGCAGGAAGAAGCTGGCCCAGATGGGTATCTGCGCAAGAACGAGCCAGCCCCAGTGGATTTTTTGCAGAGACCCGCGCAGGTCTTGCCAGGATACGCCGCGCAGCAGCACCCACATCAAAAGCGCCGCTACGACAATGCCGATTATGATTTGTACCGCGCGTTTCACGCAGAAACCTCCACTTGCGAAATGGGCGATACTATAGCACGCGGCGGGCGAGCAAGCCTATAAATCAAGCAGAAGACCGCGTAATCGCGGAACTACAGACCTTGAAGCGTGAGTTTCATCTGGATTACTTCGATTCGGATTCGCGTTCCGCGACGTGGTTTGGGGTGGCGCTTGAGGGCATGGGTGAGGGCGTATTCCAATAGGCCAGCACGATCCAGAGCAGAAACGGCAGCGTGATCAGGATTTGCGCGATCGCGGTGGGTACCTGCGGGTTGCGTTCGATGGCGGGCGCGAACGCGAAGAAGACGACGACGTGTGCGATGTGCGCAGCGAGGAGTGTTGCCAGACCGATGCCGAGCGCGCGCGCGCGGTAATTCCATTTCATGCGGCGCGTGGCGAGAATGAGGCTGATGTAAATCGCAACGTTGGTGACAACCCAGGAAATGGGTGCGGTGGGTACCGATCCACCGAGTGCGAAGCCCAGCGTGGTGTCCGTGTTCAGAAATCCGTGCGCGTTTACGACAACGCGTTCGATTGGGTAGCCCATTACGCGAAGGACTACTGCGGCGCACTCGCCGATCACGCGGGCGTACAGGGGCATGCTCAGCCACCACAATGCGAGCAGCACCGGCGTGATGAGCATGAGGCGCAACGCGAAGAGCGTCACGCGGCGGAGCTGGGATTCGTCCGCCATGTTTTGCCTGGTTTTACGATCAGTTCCACCCAAAGAAGCCATACGCCGACCACGATGAGAACGTAGATTGCCTGCCACACGTATTGGTGCGCGAACTCGAAGACCTCGGGGTTTTGCTTCCAATATGCGCCGATCGCGGCGAGGCAGGTCAATCGCGCGAGGTTGATGATGTATAGAATCGGAAGGCCGATCAGCAGGCCCAGTGCGCGCTTTCGCATGGGCGCGGGAAACGCAATGAGCGCGGCGATGAATATCGACATCGACGGCAACGCGCCGCAGTCGGGCACAAGACTGAAGGTGAATTGCAGCGGCGGATTTTCCGTCTTACGCGCGACGAAAGTCACTTGCGGACCGAGCTTTTCCTGGATTTGCGCAGTGACTTTCCGGATGCGTTCATCTAGAAAATCGCGCTGTGCAATGCGCGCGCGCTCGAGGTTGGAGACAGTTTCCGCGAGCATGGGGCCGACAGGCAGTGAATCTTTGGCTGCGTTTTTGTCCAATACGGCCAACGAATTTTGTGCCTCGACCGCGACTTCCTTGACGCCAGGCGCCGCCACGTAGGTGGCCATCGGCCCTTCACCACGCGTGGCGGAGGCATTGAGCCGATCGATCATGGAACGGACATGTGCGAGATAGTCATCCGTGGATGGATTCTGAACGGGTGGGATTTCATCCGTCATGCCGAAATGTTTTTTCTCTGTACGAAAATCGTTTGCGTGCCGCAGCGCCCGATGCAGCCATATTTCATATGCAGTAAGTGGCGAGGCATTTGTATCGCTGCGAACCGCGGGCGCGTCTTCACCGCGCTGCCACGCGTCCATCTCCGCGCGCATCATTGTGGCACGGCCTTCGTATGCCTCCGGCGTTTCGACATACCCTTCGTCGCCGATTAGTTTGAGTATGAACGCGGTCTGGCGCGCGACTTGAAACAAGTACCAATTCATTGCCTGTGTGTTGACCGCATATCGTCCCGCGGACAGCAGGAAGACGGTGAGCAGCAGAAACACCAACACGAAGCGCACTGCACTCCAGCGCGTGAGGTTTTTTCCCGTTGTGCTTTTGGGAGACGTATCGGTCAGATTGGACATTAGGTGATTATGCGGGAGTCGAAGTGCGGCGGCAATCCGGGAGGTCAGGGAATGACCACCCAGTCACCGGGTCTTGCAGCAGCGCCCAGTTTTTGACCGGCGGGCGTTTGTTGGAAGGCAGCGAATTCATCATCGTTCGAGGGCAGTTGCACCAGTGCGCCGGACTGGGAGCGTGCCATGCGCCGCGCGGCGAACATGCGCTCAACACGTGTAAGGGTTAGGCCTTTTTCCTCGCTGGCACGTGCAATGCCACGGTAGACGGCCTTTCGGCATTCGTTCTGCGTGGACATGGTTTTTTGTGCCGCATTTTTTTCGGCGGCATTTTCAAAGCTGTCGTCATTGCGTAGCGCGAGGTATCCACGATGGTCTTCACCGAGGATTTGTTTTGCGCGCAAGGCTTCGATTTCGGTGTGGCGCGCTTTCATGTCCGCGGCCATGGCTTTTATTTCTTCTATATCGTCGGTACCTTTTTCGGAAGCCGGCGCGAGTACGAATAGGTCGGCGGGCAATGTATCCGATCGGCCGGATTCGTAGTCGAGTACCAAGTCGATCTTTTGCTGCAATTCGTTCGCGTGTAGCGGTGAAGGTTTTGGGCCGGATGCCATCGGATTGGATACGCATCCCGCGCAAATCGCCAGTACCACCGCTACAACTAGAAAACCAATACGCATCGTTCGCCGCCACCCCGCAGTTGCTCGCACGACCGGTGTTTATATCAGCTTGATTTCTCGTCGTCCAGCACGACGACCTGGATTTTACCGATGATCGGCATCAGTTGCGCCTGCTGGAAAATATCGCCCTCGCCGAGCTTGATATGTGTCACGTCCGCCAAGGGCTGGTTCCAGGTCGGGTCGATGTCGATCCATTTGCCGACCCAAACCTTGGCCCATTCGTGGAAATAGAAGCCGGGTTTGCTCCCGTCCATATAAATAAGTCCAGCGACTTCGCGCGCCGGGAGACCCGCTGCGCGCGCGAGCGCGACGAAGAGCACGCTGTGTTCGGTGCAGTCGCCTTCAAGGCTATTGAGCACCTCAAGTGCGTTGGTGAGGCGGGCGGAAAAGGAGGTGCGCACGTTTTGGTCCACCCAGGTACATAGTTTTTCGGCTGCCTTCATGCTGTTTTTTTCGTCCCCGACGATCTCGCGGGCTTTTTCAACGATCTTGGGGTCGTCGCTTTGCACGAAGCGCGTTGGTTTTGTCCATTCGATAACGCTGTCATCGGTGATCGGCAAAGTTGCCGGCGTGAAGCCGTCCATGGCAATGGCGCGGCCCACGAAATCGAACGAATCGCCCTTTTGCGCCAGGAACTGGCGTTCATCATTGAAGAGGTGTGCGGAGGTCAGGGGGCCTTTGATTTCGAGGCGGAGCGACTTGCGTCCACGCGGATCGGCGATGGGTTTGTCCACATAAGCCGCATTGGCGACCAGCACGTCGTTGACGTAGTTTACGTCTTTGGCGACTTCCTTTGGTTCCAGCCGCATGGTGATCATACCGGCGATGATGTCTTCCAGGAGCACGCCGTTATCGGTGACATACGAGATCGTGTCGAGGTTCGTGAATGTCATGTGCGTTTTGATTTTGAATACCTTTGTGGGTACTCCTTCGAGCACGCGCGTTTCTTCGGCAACGATTTCACTCTGGCCTTCGTCTTCCGCGCCCATCACGGCTTCGAAATAGGAGAAGGCAATCTTGTCGCCTACCTTTGCGTTTGGATTTGCGAGCATGGATTGTTTGAAGGCGTCGCGCAGCGATTCCTTGGGAAGGGGGAGCATGTCCACTTTTGTGGCGCCGGCTACTGTCGATGTTAATTTCAGGCCGCCGGCTTCGACCACGCCGTGAAAGGCAGAGGTGCCCCGGCTGTCCTGTACGGTTTGCTCGAAGCGAATGAGCGATCCATCGGCTGTGTAGGTGTGTTTTGCAAAGGTGCGCAGGTCTTGCGGCACGTTCTGCATGAGCATTTTGAACTGTGCATCTTCCACGACGACGATGCTGCCGTCTTTGTCCTGTGTCACGGCATTCATGAGGAAGCCGGATTTTTGGCCGTTGAGGTAGAGGCCGTACCAGTCCTCGCCAACAAACTTTGACACGTCCAGCGGCTGTGCATTGACCACGCAGGGAACAAGCAACAAAACGACGGCAGCCGTCCACCGGTTCATTCAGACCAACTCCTTGCCTTGCGCACGGTATACGCGCTGGCGGCGATTCCGAGTACCACAAAAGCGGCGCTGATCGCGCCGGATACGGTCAGCCCCAGGACAGACCGGGCGCTGTCGCCGCGCACCAATTCGACGAGAAACCGCAGGACTCCATACAGAAAAACGTAGCCAAAGAATATCAGACCCGCGGGGCGTTCGCGAAACAGAGCGCGGTGAAGGACCGCCGAAATAATGAGAAGTCCAATGACCATATAAATCTGCGTTGGGTGCACCGGTAGGGAGTGCGTTGCTGTGCGCGAAAGATTGTGATCGGCGACTTGCTGCGCGAATGCTGGGCTGTCGGCAGGGAACGTCATGGCCCAGGGTAAATTGCAGATAGCGCCCCAGCAGCAGCCGTTGAGCAGGCAGCCGATTCGCGCGATCGCTTCACCTATGGCGAGGTATGGTCCGGCGCTGTCGGCGGCATTCAGAAAAGGGACTTTGCAGAATTTGAGGTAGAGCGCTGTTGCGAGTAGTCCGCCAAATAGCCCGCCGTAGAAAACGAGTCCGCCTTCCCATACGAAGAAGGCGCGCCACACATCACGTACGTCGCCATATTGGACAATAAAGAAACCGTGTGCGCCAACGAGTGATCCGAACATCGCCCAGATGCCAAGCATGGGGGAGACTTCGATGCCGCCGGGGCGGGTCCGGCTGGCGCGAACCATCAGCAGCGTGCATACCACGAACGCCAGCGCAAGCAGGGTGCGATAGGCGAAGAAGGGCACACTGTAGATTTCGAATAGCACCGGCCGCATGAAGGATTACCGCGCCTTACTTGCCTTTAAAATTCGGCGCACGTTTTTCGAAGAAAGACGAAGCCGCTTCGACAACGTCATCGGTCGTGATGAGCTGGCTTTGCGCCCAACGTTCGATCGCCATCTGCGAGTGCTTGTCGAGACCGTCGCCTTGATCGACGATGCGTTTGGCCATGCCGACAGCAAGCGGCGCGTTTACGGCGATTTGTTTCGCGAGCATCTGCGCGGCTGCGAAGGCATCGCCGTCTTGCGCGATGCGATTGACGAGCCCCCACTGCAGCGCTTCCTCGGCGCCGAGCGAACGCGCCGTCATCAAGAGGTCCTTCGCGCGGGACGGTCCAACCGTGCGGCTTAAGCGAGTCGTGCCGCCGACATCAGCGACGAGGCCCATGCGTGATTCCGGAATGCTGAACTGGCAGTCGGGGGTACAAACGCGCAAGTCGAAAGATAAGGCGACTTCGAGACCAAGTCCGATCACTTGGCCGTGCAGTGCGCCGATGACGGGGAGTTCCGTCGATTCTATCATGTGCAACGCGTACTGCAAGCGGTCTGCGCCGCGGCGCAACCACCGCGCCGCATTTGCTTCGCCTGCTTCGGCGCGCATTTGGACCAGCGCGGCAATATCGATGCCCGCCGAGAAGACGGGTCCTTCTGCACGGACGATTACGGCCCGCACTTCGGGGTATTTGTCTACCTCTGCGACCATGTCGCCTAGGGCAATTACCATGTCGAACGACAGGGCATTGCGTTTTTCGGGTCTTATGAGGGATACTACAAGTATATTTTCTAGTATTTGAGTCGATATATACGGGGGATTCACGGGGTATTTTTTCCTAAAATTTGTGCTGACTAAGTCCGCAAATTCCGCACACTTATTTATAAGTGCTTTATATGTAATAGTTTATATCTTATGAAAAATATATAGAAATTATTGACTGACTCTGATAAAATTGACACCGGCGCTAAAGGAGCGGTACGAATGCGCTGGCCGTTTGGATAAAGGAGACGTGCGCAAATGGAACCAATGACAATTGTCGGACTCGTGGTCGGCATCAGCGCTATCCTTGTTGGCGCGGTGCTCGAAGGCACGCACCTGAGCGCGTTGTTTGCGCCGTCCGCGCTTATGATTATCGCAGGCGGTACATTTGGCGCGACCAGCACATGTTACACGCTCCATCAGATACTGGACGTACTCAAGAAGATTACACTGCTTATTCGCAAGCCGGGAATTCCGCCGCGCGAAGTGACGGATATGTTTGTCCAGCTTGCCACGATCGCACGCAAAGAAGGCATTCTCGCACTCGAAAACCAAAAGCTGAAAGTTGACCATCCGTTTTTGCGCCGTGGATTGCGGCTCGTGATTGACGGTACCAATCCAGAATTGGTGAAGCAAATCATGATGACGGAGATTTACGTTGAAGAAGAGGGGATCAAGACTACGGGCGATGTATTCAAGACGGCGGGCGGCTTTTCGCCCACGATGGGAATTATCGGTACGGTTATGGGTCTGATCCACGTATTGGGCAATCTGTCCAATCCCGACACGCTGGGTCCCGCTATCGCGATGGCATTCATCGCGACGTTGTATGGTGTGGCGTTTGCAAACCTGATATTCCTTCCTATCGCCAAGAAATTCGGGACGATTGCAAAAGAAGAGGCGATGAGCCGCACGATGATCGTTGAAGGGGTGTTGTCACTTTACGGTGGCGACAGCCCGCACATCGTGAAACAGAAACTCATGTCGTTCTTCACCGATCACGGCAAGGAAGCGAAGGCGGCCTAAGGCCAGCGCGCAGCGGAAACACGCGACATGGAAATGAAAAAAGGACATGGCGAAGAGCATGAGAACGACGAGCGCTGGCTGATCACCTACGCGGACTTGATCACGCTGCTCATGGTGTTCTTCGTGGTCATGTACTCGATGTCGCGCACGGACGCGGAGAAGTTCAAGGCGCTGGCGTCGGGTTTGTCACACGTGTTCGGTAAACCTGCGATGAATGCGGCGGGCATCGGCGGGCAGCCAATTTCCGGCAATTCCATCCTTCCCAACAAAGCGGACGGCGACGCGCGTAAAGGCTCGCGGAACAAAGGGGCGGACGGCGATACCCGCACGCGACGTATCAAGGCGTTAAAGAGCGATCTTGACGCGCTGATGGAAAAGCAGGGTCTATCGAAGTTGGTGAACACCAAGGTCGATCCGAAAGGGCCGAAGCTGGTCATGGAGTTGTCGGACTCGCTTCTTTTCGATGCCGGCAGCGCCGACCTTACGCCCGCGGCGGTGCAATTGTTGAAGCCGGTTGGAGAGGTGCTGGGAGCGCGAGATTACAACATCCATGTTGAAGGCCATACGGATAATGTGCCCATCAGCGGACGTTTTAAGAACAACTTTGAACTTTCCACGTCGCGCGCCGTAAACGTGATTATGTCGCTGACGGAAGCGGCGCAATTACCGCCGGACATGTTTTCGGCTAGCGGCTACGGCGAGTACCGGCCTGTGGCTTCCAACGATACGCCTGAGGGCCGCGCGAAGAACCGGCGCGTGGACTTTGTGATCTACGACGAGAATGCGTTGGATGCGATGCTGGGAAGTTCAAGCACCAGCGAGGATGCGGAAGAGGGCGCTACGCCGTTGGACGAGACTCACCCCGCAAGTGCGCCTGCTGCGGACGCGAGTGCACATGGAGAAAGCCCTGCGTCACCAGGTGAAAACGCAGAACCTTTGCCCGCCAATGCTCACGGCGAGTCGGTGCCCACCGAACACGCTACACCTCCTCCATCCGAATCCTCGCACGGAACTGAACCTGCGCATACGGAAACCACGCAGGCACCAGCGTTGGACGCAACGCCGCATGAGGAACAGACTGCTTCGCATACCTTGGGCAGCATTCTCGCGCTGCCGCGCGCGAAACCAGCCGAATCGCACTAACGCCCGCCGCTACCTGTTTTTTCTCGCTTGCGCGTCCTTATTGCTTTTGCGCATGCTAGGGCCTCCCGTTGGAGGCTGCCCATGGGGAACAAGCTACTGCTGGATCGATTTACTGCGCCCGGACCGAAGCGCATCCTCGCGCTTGACGGCGGGGGGATACGCGGGTTGGTGGCGCTTGAATATCTGCGCCGGATCGAAACACTTTTGCGCGAACAACACGGCAGCCCAAATCTGCGTTTGTGCGACTATTTCGATCTCATCGGTGGGACGAGCACCGGTTCCCTCATTGCGTGCGGACTTGCGCTGGGCTGGACGGTAGACGATTTGATCAAGCGCTATGAAGAATTGGGGCGCGCGATCTTCCGGCGGCGTTTGTGGAAGTCTTGGGAATCCTTCTACCACAGCAAGGGGTTGGAGGAGATTCTGCGCGAGACACTCGGCGACAAGACGCTTGGTGACGATTCGTTGAAGACGGGGTTGTGCATTTTTTGCCGCCGACTCGATACGGGCAGCGTGTGGAAGTTCGTGAACCATCCGCACGCAAAGTTTTTTGGGGACAACAGCGGCATCCGGTTAGCGGATCTTGTGCGCGCGAGCACTGCCGCGCCGACGGTGTTCAGGCCGCATTCGTTTACGGTGTCAAACACGCTCACGGAGTTGGTCGAGCGGGGGACATTTATTGATGGAAGCGTGGGCACGACGCACGATCCAAGCCTGCATTTGTTGTGGGTCGCGACGTTAAAGGGATTTCCATTTCAATGGAAACCGGGCGCAAGCAACTTATTGTTGGTGTCTGTCGGGACGGGACACTGGGCCGTGGACGAGGAGTTTGTCGCCAAACCGTGGCATTCGCTGCTGGGCTGGGCGTCGAACGTTCCACGGCTGCTAATCAGCGAGGCATCGACCTACACGCAGACGGTGATGCAGTGGATATCTGAATCGCCAACGGCACACGACATCGATCGCGAGATGGGAGACCTACAGGGCGACACGCCTTCGCAGTTGCCGCTCTTGCACTATGTTCGTTACTCGCCACTGCTGAATCGAAAAGGATTTGCCGAAATCAATCAATCGACGGACACGGCCACGCTGAGGAAATTGCGCAGTTTGGTTGATGCTTCAAATGTCGAGCCGTTGCGCAAATACGGGCGGTACTTTGCGGAGCAACACGTGTCGATGGGGCACTTCCCATCTGATTTCCGCCGCGTGATCGCGTAACGTCACGGTTCTGGTTGGCGGCGGAAACGCTCTACGATGCGGCCGTTGCTTTGGGTTGCCTTTTTCAGCCCTTCACGGAGTTCGTTGAGCGCGAAGTCGGGCATATCAGGTGTGTATTTGCTGATTGATGGTTCGAATTGGCTGACGTGCGCGGCTACGGCTTTCACTTTTATTTCGTAGATGTCGGTGATGTCCACTTCGTAGTTCGGTTCTTGCGAGTAGTAAAAGTAGGCCAGGGGTACCGCGTGCGGTTTCAGGCCTTCGTCGAGCAGGTGCTGTGGATAATAAAGATGCCATTCGGCCGCGCGGAAGGCGTCTTGCGTGATGTAGGCCGCAATACGATGATCTGACTTGTGCCACTGTGTCCATTTGGATCCGGGATCGGGACTGAAGATGACATCGGGCCGGTATTTTTTTATCAGGCGCGCGAGTTCGCCGCGCAGGCGATACGGATCGGCATATTCGAGATCGCCGTCTTCGTAGCCGAGCCAAATCAGATTTTCTTTTGGAATGCCGACGGCTGCGCTGGCCGCTTCTTCTTCGGCACGGCGGATTTGCGCGAGACGCTCGCGGGTCATCTCTAGATCTTTTGAACCCTTATTGTCATTGGTGTAGATGACAACGATGACTTTGTTCTTATTTTGAACGAGCTTGTGCAGCGTGCCGGCCATCGAGAAATGTTCGTCGTCGGGGTGAGGCGTGAAGACCATTACGGACTTTTCTTTTAGATTTTCGATGCGGTCGGCGTCGGATACAGCGGTCGGATTCGGCACGAGTGGTTCGTTAATCGGCTGCGCGATTGCGGGCAGGGCAGATACCAGTAGGGCGATGCAGAGTAGTTGAATCGCGCGCATGGTGACGTCTCCTTTTCTATGCGGAATTTTTACAGTGAAAGCGGACCCGAGCCGGCGACTGGCGAAAATTCGAATGCGCCGGGTTTGAGATCGTTGGGCGCATAATAGCGCTGGGTCATGTTTTCAATCACGGCGGATGCGGCAGTCTGCTCGACAAGCGCCATCATGCAACCTCCCAACCCTGCGCCTGAAAGTTGCGCGCCGAGGACGCCGGGAGTGGCTAGCGCAATTTCTACCATTGCGTCGATTTCCGGAATGCTGCATGCATATACGCCTGGCTGGCGATAAAGCCGCGCGAGGTCGGCGCTTTCTTCCGAGGACAGGTCCATCGTGAGCATTTGCAGCGCCATATTCTCGATGTCTTGTGCGAATGCCGTGCGGTTTGCCGTGACGACGCGGTCGCCGTCGTGTGAGATATTCATCATTCTGCCGAACTCTGTGAGATCGGCAAGTTTGAGCAGTTCCAGCGCGCGTTTGCTGCGCTCGCACTCTGCAATTCCGAAAAGTAAGCGGCCCCTGAGTTCATATTCAACGGGCGGTGTGTGCGACTGCGTTAATGAAGCGAATGTATCGGCGCCAAATTTTTCTTTCAAGGCCTGCGGGGAAATGCGTTCCGGCACTTCGAGCAAAATCGTGTAAATGCCTGCTTCGTCAACGCCAAGGTTTTCCGCAGAAATGTCGCGGAGATGGGTGATGAGCGGTGCGTAGTTGGGAAAACGATCTTTTACCCAAAGCACGGCAAACTCATAAGACGCAACGCGTTCGTTGAAGATGTCGCGTGCGCCGGCGGCCTTTCGGGCTTGTATGCGCGAATTGCAGATGACAAGCGAGTAGCCGTCTGGGAAGGGTACGTATTCTTTAATGGCGAATGGAAAGAAGCCCACGTGTGCGACGCGGCGCGCTTGGCTTAATTTTACCGCGGCGTGATCGGCGCTGCCGCCGCGCGTGCCTACGAACCACTCCCCCTCGCCACAAACGTCCACGAGATCGTGCGCGGTTAGCGGGAGACCATTCGTTAACACGAGCGCATCGGCCATGGCAACGACGAGCGCGGAAGACGAACTCAAACCAGCGGCGATCGGAATATCGCCGCTGACGACGCAATCCACTCCGTAGATTAAGCGCTCTTTAAACTGTTGTTGGAGGCGCAACATCGGCGCTTTGAGGTAGTTGCCCCAATCACCCGCAAGATCGCGCACGAGTTGCATGACGATTCTGCTGTTTACGAATTCGCGCCAGTCGTCGAGCCCTACTTGCGCCAATAGATCGCCCACCGAGAATTCAAGATCGGCGAAATGCCCGGCGTCGGCGTTGCGCGCGACTACTGTTGCGTCGTTGCGCGGACGCGCTACGAGAATGTGCTCGCGATCGATGGCCATCAAGTTGACGCAACCGCCGCGGTGGTCGACGTGGCGGCCCATCAGATTTATGCGGCCTGGGGCGCGGATGACGGTAACGAGACCGTCGGTGCCGAAGCGTTTAATGAATAACTCTACTGCAGCCAGCAGGCGTTTCCGTTTTTCTTCGCGCAACGATTGGCTTTCGCCGTAAAGTGCGCGCAGGAGCACGTTCATTTCCGAATCCGGCGATTGCAGTCGCGCGGCCCATTCCTTCGGCGTCTTGAAGATTCGCGGATCTAACGCGCGGCCAGTTGCCGTTTCTATGCCGGACTTCTGGCGGAAGTATTCTTCGATGGCCAGCAATTCTTCGGGATTGTTGAAGGCGAGCACGTCGTTGGGATGATCGACCGGCACAGGGATCACGCGTCCGCCGCGCTTTACCACGTGCTCGATGGTGTCGGTAAGATATTCTTCTTTTTGCACGTTTCCTGTGGACAACGCATCGAGCGAATCAAACAATGCAGATGCGCGGAAGAGATATACCGCCTGGTTCACTGTCGTTGCCGCGGACTCGATTTCGGCAGCGCTGCGTTGCGAACCGTTTAATGGGAAGGACTCACTCTTCGCCTCTGCGTTTACGAGATCGGCGCGTTCGATGATGCGGGCTACCCCACCTTTCTCATCACATACGATGCGACCTGCATTGGGCCAGCGGTTTTTGGGGGCGACTAGTAATGCGATGTCTGGCTGTTCGCGATCGTAGGTTTGCAGGAGCTTTTCCAGCGCGCGCCGTTCGACGACTTTGTCACCCGCGACGACGAGGATTGCGCCATCGAAGTTTACGCGCTGCAGGAGCGCGGCGCCTTGTTTTGTTGCGTGGCCGGTGCCTTTGAGTTCCGCCTGGTATGCAAACAGCGCGCGAGGGCTTTTCGGTCCGATTTCTTCGACGACTTTGCCCGCGAGGTGGCCGACGACCATAATATTTGGCGCGACTCCAAGCGCGTCAAGGTGTTCGAGCAGGTGCAACACAGCTGGTTTGCCCGCGACAGGAAAACATACCTTCGGCGTGCGTCGCGCCTGCATGCGGCGGCCCTTGCCCGCGCAGAGGATGATCGAGGCGATGTTGGTCATTCAGGACACGCGTTGCGGGCGGTGAACACAGCAACGCCAATAGAAGTTGAAATGAACATGGGACATTCTGCACTAAACGGATGGCTCGTTCGCAATTTGCCGGGCAGGGTGGTGTCGGCCCTTCAGGCCTCATTGGAGTAATTGAACGCAAGCTACCTGGGCCTTACGGCCCAGGCTGCAAACCGTGGCGCGCCGTTGGCGCTAAATCGGGCAGCCAACGTTCTGTTCGCGATTCTGCGGATTGATCGGTAATTCTGGATGCGCTACAGGCCGCCCTTTGTTACGTGGAGGAAGACGTCTTCGAGTGTGCCTTCTTCCTGGCTGAAGGAAAGGACTTTTACGCCGCCTGTGACGAGCGCGGTGTTGAGGTTTGCGAGCGCGATGCGGTCGAGTTGCGAGACGAAGTTGAACTCGCTGCCGGAGCGTTCGAGGCTGGTGACGCCAGGGGTGGCTTCGAGGATCTTCATTGCGGCGTCTTCGCCTTCGAGGACTTCGATGCGGACTTCGCGTTCCTGTTGCAGTGTGTTGAGAATTTCGCGGAAATCGCCGGCAGCGAGCAGGGTGCCGTGTTCGATGATACCGATCTTGTTGCACATGTCGCCGAGTTCGGAGAGGATGTGGGAGGAGATCAGGATGGTCTTCCCCATTCCCTGCAATGTTTTCAATAACTCGCGCATTTCGATGCGTGCGCGAGGGTCGAGTCCGCTGGCGGGTTCGTCGAGCAGCAGCACTTTGGGATCGTGCAGGAGCGTCTTGGCAAGGCAGCAGCGCTGCTTCATCCCGCGCGAGAAGGCACTGACGAAATCATCCGCTTTCGAGTTTAAGTCCGTTAATGCGAGCACGTCGTCGATGATCGTTTTGCGCTTCTTTGCGGGGATTTTGTAGGCCGCGCCGAAGAAATCAAGATACTCGCGCAGGCGCATGCCGTCGTACACGCCAAACGAGTCGGGCATATAGCCGAGGATTTTCTTAATTTCGTAAGGCTGCTTCGTTACGTCGATGCCATCGATGAATGCGGCGCCCGCGGTCGGTGCCAACAATGTGGATAAAATTCTTATGGTCGTCGTCTTTCCTGCGCCGTTCGGGCCGATAAAGCCGAACACATCGCCGACCTCGATTTGCAGATTGAGGTCCTTCAGCGCAGTGAAGGTGTTGTAGCGTTTTGTCAGCGACCGCGTTTCTACGATTGCCATGGTTTCCAAACTCCCCCATAAAATTGGGTTTGCGGTATGAGCAAGCGCGCGCGAACGTCCACGCGAGCGAAGCCTTGACGAATTCCGTTCTGATTAACGGTAATGATGCCTTCTACCTGGTGCGTGTCTTCGGTAACGCGCGATGCCCAGTCGGCCACGGTAAATGCCGTGATGCGCACGTTCTGGCCGGACTGGTTCTCAGCCGTAGATTCGCCACCGTGCTCCTTGGCCCAGTTTTCGTCCGCGTCTTTTGGATAGAACACAGCCTGCGCGTTGTTACCTTGTTCAAGCGTGTACACGTCTACGACAAGGGTGGCGTCCGTCCGCGAGAGATAGTTGCGTGGAATCGTGATGAGCACCGGCAAGGGTTCGGGGCCGTTTACCGAATAGCTGAGCGCATCGCCACCGTAGTACTGGGGCGGGAACTGCTGATTGCGATTACCCATAGGCACGTCAACATCCAATTCGATACGACGTACACCCGCGCCTGGGGCGAGATCGATGGACACGTCGGCAATAAGCAACGTGCCGAATACACGCTCTTGCGCAGGTTCGCCGAGGTCTACGCTCTTGATGGGATTGGTGCTGTCGAGCCAGCCGCAAACGTAGGGCCCGATGCGTTCGTCGATGAAAGCCGTATTGCGCTCGGCTGCGAAGAGGTCCTTGAGGTACTGATCTTTCAATTGGCCGACGTCCATGGTGCCGCCGCCGTAGTAGCCGAAGTTCATCATGTAACGGTTCGACACGTCCTGCATCCGGTCGCGCGCGGCGAGTGCCGCGTTCGGGATATTCGCGCGCCAAGTATTGTCGTTGATATCGACGCGATGTTGCTGACCGTTGATGAGCAAGAACGGGTTGCGCACTTTCAATCCGGTGTTGTTGCGCAATTCACCATGAATCCCTTCCGCGTCCCAGGTCAGTCCGCCCTCGATTTTTCCAGGCGTGGCGATTTCCGATTCGACCTGCACGATGCGCATTTCGCTGGCGCCGACGGAAAAATTGTTCACGGCGGCGTTGGGGCCTTGCATAAACTGGAATACGTTCATGCGGCCCATCAACGAATCATTTTGCGGCATGCCCATCATGGTTGAGCGCGAGTCGATGTCGGACACGAGCGGATACGCATTTGGAAAGGCGAGGTTGTAGCGCGAGGACCGGGCGGCGACGATGCCGACAGTCGATCGCAGTTTTGCGGTTGGACTTTCGAGGGGCAGGCGCAGCACTTCGAGTTGTGAAATCTCAGTGGCTTTCGCGCGGCCGGCGGTGCCGTATACGAGCGCGTATGCAGTGAAGCCGAACGAAATAAAGACGAGGCAGACCCAGGCCATCTCGCGGCGCTTGAGCAGGCTCCAGAATATCCAGTTGCCCACGATGCCAACCGCGAAGTAGAGGCCGAGATATATAAGCACCGACGAGCGTGGATACACGCGAATGCCGGTCGCGGAGGGAAGCGTGTTTGCCGCTTGCCATGAGGCGAATTCGTAGTTTGGCTCCGCGGCCTCTTCGCGCAGTTCGATCAGGTTGCGCCACAGCGCAATGAAGCCTGCGGTGCCGTGCAGCGCTTTACCTGCGGCATCGACAGCAATCGTTGCGACATGACCGGAACCAATTGGACGAATCGTGGCAAGTACCACGTTCGTAGCACTGCCGCCGAGACTCTGTATAAATGCGCCAGACCCGGGTGTGATGCGCGCGTACACGATACTTTTGTCGTCACGCGCTCCTTGCGCGAGATCGGGGCCGAACACGTCACCGGCCAGGGCTGCTTCGTTCGATGCAGCAACGTCGCCAATCGCCACGCCCGCGAGTTGTTCTACCCAGGTGCCCTTGAAACGTTGCGCGTTTTCGCCGATGCACAACACGATCACGCCGCCGTGCTCGACATAGCGGAGGAGTAGCTCGCGCTGGCGTTCAGGAACTTCCATGGGATCGAACTTACCGAGGATGATCATCGTGTACGCGTCGAAACATTGGGGGAATTCTGGCAATTGGCTCATTTCTCCGATGCGCAGGCTTTCGCGGTGGTAGCCAAGGCCGGGGCTCATCTCCTGCACCGCATTGAATACGAAGCCGTAGTCCGCAGGTTCGTCGTCGAGCACAAGCGCGAGCACGTCGTTCTTGTCGATCGGTCGCGATGTGAGGCGCAACGGATCGGGCAGCGCCGCGCGACGTCCGTTGTAGAGCATCACGTTCATCGCGGTCGCTTTGGAAAAATTGCAGTAGAGACGGAAGCGTTTTACGGACCCTTTTGGCGACTCGACGGGAAGGCGGTATGCAGGGCTTCTCGGGTCCTCGCCGGTGAACATTGTGATATCGATCGTGCCGGAGATGTCCTGTTTGTTGTTGCGGACGAGCACATCGACGGGCACCCAGGAGCGCTCGCGGTAGGTCGTGATAAATTGCGGCAATACGTCTACGAGAAGTTGGCCTTCGGGTGCAGCGGAACTGGCGTCGGGTTGGGCGAACGACGGTGTCGTTACGATAAAGAACAGCGTTGTGACACAAACCATTCGATGTACGAACATACGAGCACGAAAGAACATACCAGAGATTTGTGCGCGTTGCATATTCATTGCGCCGATCACATCCATGCCCTCCTGCTAAATACCCACCACTCGACAGCGAGCACGCATAACGCCACCGCTAACAAGACGCGCCACAACTCGCGGTTCTGCCGCACCTGCCCACGCTCCGCCGCAAACTCGCCCCGGCCAATTGCCAGCGCATCGGACGGTTTAATGGCCGTCTCGGTTGGATCAAGCAAGTTCACCGCGTATCGCTCTTGAACGTCCCCCAGTTCAACGGTGTAGACGCCCGCCCGCTGGGTATTACTGTAAAACACTGGCCGTAGCGGATCGAGTTGGACTTGTTCGCTGCGGCCGTCCGGCGTAGAGATGGTTGCAGTGGTCACTTCGGGTTTTGCGATCAATGTGAGCGGACGGCCTGCGTCGATTGAAGTCTCGGAGGCCAATGCGGAGCGCGGCACCCATGCGAGCACGTTTTGGAAGAACAAGGGGAACGATAAATTTAACGGCCAATCAGATTCGGCGTGATCGAACGCTATCCATACTATCTGCTGTCCGCCGCGCGATACGTCCGCGATAAGCGTGCCACCCGAAGTCGAAACGACGGGGCGTGCCCCTTGCGGCAATGTGGCCTTCACCGCACTGTGCACACCCACGTTTGCGGGGTTGAGGTTAAACCGCATGAGCGGGTGCTCGGCATCCGTGGAGACAATAGGTGGATTGTCTATTGTACCTTCGCTCACCATGCCTTCAAGCGGCGGCAATGCTTTGATGAATACGAGCGTGCCCGCTGGAAGTTGGCTCGCTGGTGCGGCGGCTGCCGTTGCATTCGCAGAGGGCTGCCCCGCATTCGGCGCAAAATCGTAAAAGATAGTGAGATCGTAGTCGGACGTTGGTGCGAAGTTCGCTGGAGCAATTGTGCTGAGTTCTACGCGCGGATCGGGAGTGAGCACGCGTTGCAGGAAGTAGGTGCCCGTCGCGGCGGGATCGGCCACGAGCAGCACGCGCAATTTGGCGGCGGGGCGCAGCGACAACCACGCATGATTGTCCACCGCGAGCGCATCGTCGTTGTCGAGTTCTGCTTCGAGAATGCCTTCGCCGAGTTCGCCGTGTTTGAACACCAGTTCCTGATCGGTCCCCGGTTCGATTTCGACCCCTTCAACGGCGATTGGTTGTTCGTTGAATGCCAGGGTGACGGTGACGGCGGCTTTCTCGGTTCCCGAGTTTCGCAGCGCGACAAGCGCCTGCCTGTCTCCGCTTTCGCCGGGAACGGGTTCGCGTTCGCTCAATGCTGTGATGCCGACGTTGTTTGTGCTCTCGCCTACTTGCAAAAAGCTGAGATCGTAGCCACGCGAGCGCGCTTCCGTGGATTGATCGGCGACTTGGCGCTGGTTGTCGAAAACGCGCGGGCCAATGTCGGCGAGGTCGGCGATGTTGCCGTCGCTTATCACAACAGAATGTAAATCGGGAACGGTAAGGCGCAGCGAATGCGCGACGAAAAATGCGTCTCGCAGTTTTGTGCCCGTGTCCGTTGCCTGAATCGACATTATCGCTCGGCGCAGGCGCGAACGGTCCTCAGTCAATTCGCTTAATACATCCGAATTTTCGGCAAAGGTCACCACCATCATCTTGTCACCGCGTTGCATCGCATCCACGAGTTCCAATGCGCGATCCTTCGCAAGATCGAGACGCGTCTTTTCGACTTCTTTCGATTGCATGCTTGCGGAATGATCGATGAGCAGGCAGAGGTTTTGTCCGGCGGTGCCTTGCATTTTCAGGAATGGGCGCGATAGCGCAAGTGCTACCAGCAGCGCAATGATGATTTGGAGAAGCAGCAGCAGGTTCTTGCGCAGTTTTTGAAATGGCGCGTTTGCCGTCAGGTCTTCGAGCGTCTTTGCCCACAGAATGGTGCTGGCGATCACCACTTGTGTGCGACGAAGCTTCAAAAGATAGAGCAACACAATGATCGGGATCAGGCCAAGAAACCACAGGTACGGCGGCGCGAGGAAGGCCTTGCTCAAGAATGTGTTTGCGTTGCGCCAGAACAGGTCCCATGAACTCATTTGAACATCCCTCCGCGGCGGAGCGCATCGAGTGTTAGCCGTTCGAGCGACTCGTCGCTCGGCGCGAAAATGTAACCGATGCCGCGCGCCAGACAGTACTGACGGATGCTTTCACAGAAGCCTTCGAGGTTCTTTTTATATCGTTTTAACAGCGAGGGGCTCGCGCTCACTTCGACGTGCATCGCGTATTCGCTGTCCAGCAGTTTCAGATCCCCGGCGATAGGCGGATCGATTTCTTCGCGCGAAAGCACGTGCACCGCATAGCAGTCCGACCCGCTTTGCAGTAGTCGGCGAAGGCAGCCTTCGTATCCTTCGGGATCGAGGAAATCCGAGAAGAGGACAGCGACGCCTTTTGCGCGATTGCGCAGGATGTAGGATTTCGTCGAATCCTCCAGCGACGTGCGACCATCCGCGTGGACGTTGCTCAAGAAGGTAAGCAGTTTGCCCGCGTGCGCCCGGCCTCGACATGGCGCTAGACGATGCGTCATTCCATCGGCAAATGATTCCGCCGATACGCGGTCGTAACCAACAAGGCCGATGTAGCCGATGGCCGCCGCCATTTTAGTTGCCAAATCGATCTTTGCTGGAGAACCAAAGCCCATGGAGCGGCTCGCGTCGAGTAACAGATGGACCGTCAAGTCCTCCTGCTCGTGGAACAATTTAAGGTATAGCGATTCAAGCCTTCCGTAGATGTTCCAGTCCACGTGCCTTAGATCGTCGCCTTGCACGTAATCGCGATAATCAGCAAACTCGACACTGCTGCCGCGCCGTTTGCTCTTGCGCTCGCCTTTCGTCATGCCGAGTTGCGTCTTGCGCGCCATAAGCGCGAGTCGATCTAGCCGCGCCAGGAATTCGGCGGTGAGCAATGACTGGGACGCTATTGCTTCTTGGCTCATGCTACTTTCGCTGCGGTATCGGTTTTGCTCAGCAGGTCGCTGATTACTTGGTCCGAGCGGACTCCGTCGGCTTCTGCCTCGAAGTTTAAGATGATACGATGACGTAACGCTGGGAGCGCCGCTGTGCGGATGTCATCAAAGCTGACGTTGTAGCGCCCTGCACGTAGTGCGTTCACCTTACCGCCGAGCATTAGGGCTTGTGCGCCGCGGGGACTGGAGCCAAAGCGCACGTATTTGCTGACCATGTCTGTTGAGTGTTGCTTCGATGGTTGCGTGCCGAGTACCAGGCGCACTGCGTAGTTGACGACTTGCGGCGCGGCGGCCACATCGCGGACGAGGCCTTGCCACGTTGCGATTTGCGCGGCGTCCATTACCGCTGTCCCGTGCGCGACTTCGCGGACGGTCGTACGATCGAGAATTTTCATGAGGTCTTGTTCGCCGGGGTAATCGACAATCAGTTTGTAGAAGAAACGATCCAGTTGCGCTTCGGGCAGGGTGTAGGTGCCTTCCATTTCAATTGGGTTTTGCGTGGCCATAACGAAGAACGGTTCTTCCAGTTTGTGGACATGCCGTGCGACGCTTACCGTGTGTTCCTGCATCGCTTCGAGCAGCGCAGACTGCGTCTTTGGCGTCGCGCGGTTGATTTCGTCTGCGAGAACGATGTTTGCGAAGATGGGGCCGGGCCGGAAGCGGAACTCCTTATGGCCTTTTTCGTCCTCGGCGATGATGTTGGTGCCGATGATGTCCGCGGGCATCAGGTCCGGCGTGAATTGTATTCGCGAGAAGTTCAGGCTTAGCGCTTCGCTCAGTGTGCGTACAAGCAGGGTCTTACCTAGTCCAGGCACGCCTTCGAGCAAGCAGTGGCCACCCGCGAACAGGCAAGTCAACACGCCGTCAATAATCGATTCGCCACCTACGATGACCTTCGATATTTCGTCGTGCAGTTTTTGAAAATCCTGCCGAAAGTTTTCGGCGGCCTTTACCACGTCCATGACAATCTCCTTATACTTTGCATTTTGCTTTATCGTTTGCGTTTGCGCTTATCCAGCGCGCGTTCTTTTGCTTCGAGTAGTTGCCGCGTGTATTCGGTGCGGCCTTTTTGTTGCAGTTCAGTCGCAGTCACCGTCACATCGTCGCCGATGGCTTCCGGCGTATCTGCGGGTGTGTGCATCGCGGCGGCGGCGGCTTTGCCTTCCGTGGAGAAGGCGCCGGATGCGACGTACACGAAACTCTTCGATGGTGCGGTCATCGTGCCGAAAGCGCCGGTAAGCTGCGTACGTTTCATCTTAGGCTCCGGCAAGAGGCGTCGCATGCCGGGGATTTTGCGCAGCGCGACGAGCAGCCATACCCACACGACGCCCAAATTAAAAACGACCCGGCGCACAAAAATTTCAATCGGGAACAGACACGCGCCCGCGGCCGCGAGATAGGGCCAAATCGGGGTGATGGATCGTTGCTTCGGCAAGTCGTGGCGGAATGGATTGTCCGTTGCTTTCACCACGCTTCCGCCGCCCACCGCTGCGAGTTGTTCGAGCAGTGGCAAGTTTGTGGAGTTGTATTCGTATTCTTTCGAGTAATTCAGCGCGAGGCCGGCGGGAATCATGCCTTGCGATCCGTCTTCGCGGTTATACGTCATGTTGATCATGTAAACGCCGCGGTTCTCCAGCGGGAAGGTGCCTTCGTAAATTCCCGGCGCGGTCTGCGAGAGCGATACATCCTGTCTCGCGAAATCGGGTCCGGGGCCTGTCACCGTTCCTTCCGGTTTCAAAAAGTTCACGTAAGTACCGTCTTCGTTGACGGCGTCGATCTTCACGTAACCCTTTCCGTCTTTGATCTTCGTCTCGACGCGGAAATTCGACGGCGACGCTTCGCGCATGGACCAACGCACGGCTTGCGACCAGAAGCGGTTAAACCCATCCCACGCGAGCCAATGCGGCGCCCAACGTGACGTCACATCGGAGGTATATGCGATTGATTTGCCCAGCCCGTAGCGCCATTGCGCGAGGATTGGATCGCCTTCTTTGCCGACGAGGGATACGATCGCATTCTCTTTCGGCGTCGTCGCGACATAACCGAGCACAGAAGGAATTGCGTCGGCAGTCAGTCCGCGCAGGATTTCAGAGTCGTACTGCACCTGCGGCTTTACTTCCTCTTCCACGAGCATGCCGCGCTTTACGAGCGCCGCTTCCGTCGTGAAGATTTGCGGCAGCTTTGCAGGATTCGATACGAAGTAGTAATTGCCGCCAGTCTGATACGCGACGTATTGCAGCATCTGTTGATCGGAATTGCTGTGTGGATTGATGCAACACGTACTCACACTGATCGCCGCATCTTTAAGGTCTGCAAGCAGTGAATCCGACGGCGCGGCGGGATCGCCGTCGGATATGAGAATGACGCGCTTGACCGATGCGCTGGAGGCGGCCAACGCGTCATAGGCCATCTTCAGCGTCGGCCCCACATCCGGCATGTCGCCAATGTTTACGGCGCCATTCAGTGCTTGGCGCATGAGCGATTTGTCACCGACGATTTGCAGGTCGTAGAGCCACGAATCGCCTTTTTGCCAGTCGTACGCGAGCGTGCCCATGAGGTCTTGCGGTGACAACACATCGAGCGCGGCGAGCGCGATATCGCGCGCCCATGCGTTTCCGTCCGCAAATTCGCAGGTGTGCATGACGCAGACCAACGCGCCCTGCGGCATTATTTTGCGCTGCTTCAGATCCATGCTCACAGGCAATGCGCGCTCGACAGGCGTATCGAAATAACCGCCGGCGCCGTAACTCTGATTGCCGCCGACCATCACGAGTCCCACGCCAAAGTCGCGGACCATGGCCTCGAAGGTCTTGAGCTGCTCATTGGAAAGATCGGTTGCGCGCACGTTGTCGAGCACGACGGAATCGAATTGAGACAACTGCGCGAGCGATGAAGGTAGTGTGCCGAAATCTACGGAGGCTACCTTAATGCCTTCCTCTTGCAGCGTTGGCGCGAGCTTCAGACTGTGCTGCGGGTCCCCATTTACGTAAAGTACGGAGGGTTCGCCGTAGATGACGGTGTAGGTGCGGCCTTCGTTGTTCGCCATGACGGTGTCGTTCGGCGACTCGATTACGGCTTCGTATTCGTAAAAGCCGGACGCGCTGAGTTCCTGCGGCAGGAGAAATGCGTTCTCGCCTTTCTGTAGATGCACCTGCGCGGGCGGCAGCATGACCGTGCCATCGCGCACTTTTTGATAGAGACGGAGCGTGGCTTCACTGTCCTGGTCTGCGTGCACCGTCACCTGCACCTTGAAGGGCTCGCTCGCATTCACGCGGTTCGGCGCGGACACATCGGCGATGCGCACTTCGCTTGCGCCACCAATATCAACCGGCACGATGTCCACCGCCGCGCCGGAGGCCTGCGCGAGTTTGATCTCTTCCATCGCGGAGCCGCGCGTTTCGTTGCCGTCGCTGAATATGACCATGCGGCGCATGTGGCCTTGCGGGAATGCTGCGATGGCAAGACGCACGGCCGCGGCGAGATCGGTCTGCTCTCCGCCGACGTAGGATTGGATGGTTTCGAGGTTCATCGACGGGCCCATGGTCAGCTCAATGCTTGGGTCTTCGCCGAACGCGATGACGCCCGCTTCATCCTTCGCGGTCATGTTCGCGTCGCACAGCGTTTGCACCGCCTGCTGCACTTCCTCGCGCTTTTCTTCGGGAATGCTGTTTGACCGATCGAGCAGGAAGAACACGGCGAGTTTATCGTTGATCTTGACGAGTTCCGCGCCGGCCAGCGCCGCGATGAGGCAGATCAAAACCAGACAACGAAGAATAACGGACAACCATTTGCGCGATCGCGACAGCGTGCGGATGCGGCGGCCCATGTAGATCGTGTAGGGCACGAGCACAAGAAACAGCAGGGCCCAAGGATACGAGAAGTGAATCCAGTACGTGTTCACGAAGGGCAGGTTGTTGAGCCACTCGCTCACGCAATGTCCTCCAGTCGAAAACGCTGGATGCGGTTGTTGTCGGTGTCAGCGACGAATACGGTGCCCTGCGGCGAGACGGTCACGCCGCGTGGTGTGTTGAACTCGCCGTAGTGGCGACCAGGCTTACCGAAGGCGGCGATGAATTTTCCGTCGCAGGCGAAACGCGAGATGCGGTTGTTACCGTATTCACAGATGATGAGCGTGTCGTCCGGTGCGCGCGCGATGTCGTGTGGGAACTTGAGCTTGCCGGGTTCGGAGCCTAGTCCGCCGATGACGTGCGAGAGCGTGCCGTCCAGAGCGAAGCACTGCACGCGATGGTTTGCGGTATCGGCGACGTAGAGCTTGTCTTTTACGATGGCCAGCGACATCGCGCGGGAGAACTCATTGGGCTGGTCGCCGTGCTTGCCCCATTGGCGGAGAAATTTCCGCTGTGCGTCGAAGGCGTGTAGTCGCTCGGCGTCCACGCCATATTCCGTAAAGAAGTACTCGCCGTTCGGGCCGAGCGTAATATCCGTGGGATAAATGAACTGCGTTTCGCCGGTGCCGTATTCGCCCCACTTTGTAATCAACTCGCCTTGCGCGGTGAACTCCATGATACGGCTGTAATGCGTGTCGGGAATGATGATGCGGCCGTCGCTCGCGAAGGTGATGCCTGTCGGCGTGCCGTTGCTATGTTCCGGCATGTGCCATCCGCGCAGGTGTTTGCCATCGTGTGAGAAAACTTGGACGCGGCCCGAAGTGTCGATGACGTAGAGTTCGGTATCGGTCGCGCCCATCGCGCGCGGGCGGATGAATTCGCCGTCGCGTACGCCGGACTTCCCCCACATGTTCGCGGTGATTGCGGCTTCGCGTGTGCCGCACGCGGAAACGCAGGCTACAATCGAGGCACCCAAAAACTGCCGCCGGTTAACTCGCAATCCCTACCCTCTTGCACCGTAAAGTAACTACGAAATGGTCGCGTTCTCGGTCGTCGCAATCGAAATCATAAAGGAGCACGGGCGTCCCGCCCGTGATTTTCTTCTCCACTGCGCAAACCCGGTTCTCTGAACTTCTTCCATCACGGGCTGGAAGCCCGTGCTCCTTTATGGCGCGGTTACCGGCGTTGGTTGTGCGCGCTGGTTATCGGGTTCCAGGGAGCCGAAATATTGGCGCACGAATTCTTTCGCGCCCGCGGGAATTTCTTCTTTCGTGAGCGCTTCTTCGCTTTGTTGTTGGATCTGGACGATTGCCTGTTGCGAGTAATCGACCGTGGCGTTTTCATTGTCTTGCGGTGCGGCGCGCTGCATGATCGTCGCGAGGATCTTGCCCTTCGTCATATCCCCGGGGGCGAGGGACGGATCGGTGGAGGTGGTGACTTTTGGCAATTCGCCGATGCGGTTGCCTTGGCCGCGTCCCGCGCCGCCCAAGCCAAGGCCCTGCCCGCTGCCTGCGCATTTACCAGGACCTTTACACATACCTTTGCACGCGGAGCAGTACATTTTATTTTTGCACTCGCCGAGTTTGCCCTGGCATTCGGAGAGTTTCTGCAACTGCGCTGCAAGCCGCTTCAAATCTTCAAGCGACATCTTGACGGCTTCCATCGCCTTTTTCAGATCTCCGGGATTGATGGTGGACATTTTCATCTGGGCGGCGAGTTCGGAAAGGGCTTTTGCCAATTCGGGATTCGATTCGCTGAGCGCCTTCGCGAGGTTGCTCAGTTCGTTCGACATTTTTTCTTTTTCTTCGGGCGTGGTCTTTTCGGATTGTGCTTTTTCGAGTAGTTCTTCGGCCTTTTGCTGGGCCTCGCCGAAGTCGCCCTTTTGCACGTTCTCCGCGAATTCCTTGCTGAAGTCGAGCTTGGCCATTTCCTTGGCAAGGCTGGCTTCGGGCGATTTCGCGCCAAGTTTTTCGCGCTGTTCGGCGAGTTGCTCGGTGAGGTTTGTTAACTTTGCGAAGGCCTGCTTTTCGCTGAGCTCGCCTGCCTTGAGTTGTTCGGAGATGCGTTCGACTTCTGTCGCTATCGTAGCTAGGTCGGCGTTCTCTTCGAGGCCAGCTTCCTTCAATGGCTTTACGATCTCTGCAAGGCGCTCTGCCTCGACGCGCATGGCCGTTTCTTTCGCCTTCGCTTCGGCTTCACGTTTGCGCTGCGAGAAGAGATCGAACTCCGGCAGAAGCAGGTAGCCTACGAGGTACAGCATGACCGGCACCGCCAACCAACGAATCGCGCGCGGCGTGGTGAAGGGGAATTCTTTTGTGTAGTTGAGACGGTTGAGTTGCACTCGCGCGTCGTCGTGCACGGCGGCGACCATGTCGCCATCGATGCCGGACAACTGAAGCGAGCTGGTGATGCGTTCCTGCAGGCCGAGGCGTTTGTCGGCTTCCAATGCTGCTCTTAACACGCTGGGGCGTTTTACGATCGCGTAGACGGTCGCGGCGACGAGCCCCAATGCGACGAGCGATACTGTGACCGGTTCGACGGGGCCCACCTTCGGGAAAAGGCGCGTGATGAGCAGCCATGCGCAGGCGAGGCCGGTGGTCACGATCAGCGACAGGACCGTTAAGCGGGTCCATTGCGTGACGAATAGCCGCAGCCTCAGGCGTTTCAACGCGATCATCAAGGGGTCCATGTCGGTAGCCTCCTGTAGACAACTACGAGTATAGCCGGGCGGGCGTTGACCGGCAATACGAAAACGCGCGTAGACCGTGGATTTCCAGCAATTCCTTCGACACTATTAATGCCGAAAGGTTTGGGAAACGATCACGGACTCGATTCGTGGAGGTCCAAGAGGTACGATTTGGTCCCTGGTGGTGTTCGCTCGTTTTACCTACATGCGAGTTCTCCTTGTTTGGGTAGCAGAGCGCGCGCCGGTGGGGACGGCTTGCGCTCGTTGGCTCTTACTATATAGCCCACGGCGTTGCACTCCGGCTTGGAAGACTAGAACGCGGATGACGCGGATTAGGCGAATGAGCGCGGATGGGAAACAAGGGGTCGAGCGGTACGAAGGTGCGAAGGTGCGAAGGAAGATAGGTGACGCGAATTAAGCCGTCAATGTTTGACTGAAATGATTGCAGTGGTACTTGATGAATTGAATCCGCACGCGAAACGACCCGTATTTGATTGACAAAAAAACAAGCAAAGCAATAAATTTTTCCTATGCAGGGTTGTCGCGCATTGTTGTGCTTTATCGGCTTCTGGTGTTCGGCACGACCGCGTAAACGCGGAACTACGAACGAGCTATCTTTTGCATGAAAGGTGGACAGGTGAAAACTCACCCGAAATTAGCGATGTTGTGCGTTGCGCTGGTGGTCGCAGTGCCAATGTTGGTTTTGAAACTTCAGCAGGCAGAAGGCGCGACGAGGCAGGACTTGGGGCAATCTGCCTCAAGTCCGAGAGTTATGCATGGTGTGCTCAAGTTGCTGCAAGATCCGTCGGCACGAATCCCGTATACGGCACCAATTCAACCAAAATTATTATGTATAGACGACATAATATCGTCTGATGTACTGAAAGGTATTTTCCCGCACGGTCACGAGCGCAGTGAATTCCTATATTTGGGCTATCTAACTGAGGATGAAGGTGATTTGGCGGCGCTTGCCAGTTATTGCGTGGACAATTTTGTGAATGGTGGACAGTTTGCCGATGTGGTGCCTCTGAGTGGCGTAAAACCTGACGGCAGGAATGCTTTGCTCAATGCCAAGCTACTCAAGGACCGGCCAGAGGGGAGTGCTTGGAGCAATTGGTATCGAGACGCTTCCAAGGTACCCGTCTTTGTGGAGCGATCTTGCCTTGAAGGAGAGGGCGGTTACGTGATTTTTTTCGACGGCAGCAGCAAATATTTTCCTTATGCGCGGGGGAGCGTGTGGCCTTTGACGCGAGATGGGCTCCGGAGCATCAGGACGATTGCGGACCCTGCTGCTGCCGATACCAGGAAATAAATTGCGAGAGGCCTTCGCGCATGGTGGTACTTGGCGCGTAGCCGAGCAGGTCGCGGGCTTTGGTGATGTCGGCGTAAGTGGTTTCCATGTCCGAGGGCGGGAAGGGCATGGGCTGGATGTTCACCGGTTTGCCGAGCAACTCGCCTAACAGAATGATCAATTCCTTCAGGCTAGTCGTGTGGCTTTCGCCGAGGTTAAAGATTTCGTAGCCGAAGGGGGTGTCGATGGCCTTGATCACGCCATCGAGGATATCGCCGATATAGGTGTAGTCACGCAGGGCCGAGCCGTCGCCGAACATGGGTACCGGGCGGCCTTCATCGATTAATTTTGTGAACTTATGGATCGCCATCTCGGGGCGTTGGCGCGGGCCGTAGACCGTGAAGAAGCGGAGCAGCGTGACCTGCAAACCATAGTTGCGGTGGTAGACGTGCGCCATGAGTTCGTTCATGCGCTTGGTCGCTGCGTAGGGGCTGACGGGCCGGTCGCAGGTCATGGTTTCGCGGAAAGGCGTTTCCTTAATCCCGCCATAGACGGAGGAGCTGGACGCGAACACAAGGTGCGAGGGCTTGTATTTCCGGCACGCATCGAGGATGTGTTGCGAGCCGATGACGTTTACGCGGTGATAGAGGTTCGGGTCTTCGAGCGAGGGGCGTACGCCAGCGCGGGCGGCGAGGTGTACGACGACGTCCGGTTTTTCGGCTTCGAATACGCGCAGGAGTGCGGCTTCGTCGCAGATGTCGATCTCGTGCAGGCGAAAGCGATCCGATTGTAGCGCGCTTGTGATGTTGGCGCGCTTGATTGCGGGATCGTAGAACGAATCGAAACAGTCGATCCCCGCGACAGAATCGCCGCGAGACAAAAGCGCGTCACACGCGCTCGAACCAATGAAACCGGCTGCGCCGGTTAGAAGAATGCGTTTCACTTCGTCGTGCTTTCACTATGCCATGGCGTACTAAATTGCTCTTTAGAATATCTACGTCGTGCTTCTTTTAATGCTTCTTGGTAGAGATGAGTGGGAAAGTCATTGAATGCATCTGGATGAGCCGACAAATCGTCAACAACGGACTTCTTTCCCGACGAGGCATATCCTCTCAGCGCTGCTTCACGCATTGCCTGCACTGCCACATCGTGATCGAGATTCAATTCGGGAATCGTAAATGCCGAATTGGTCTTGTTCCAGAACTCTCTAGTCGTGCCAATTCTCAAATATTCCAGGCTTGCTTCATCTCCAATAAGACCCAGCGCGCGTAATGCGAACGCCAAATCCAGATACGCATCCTCGCTAATGTACGTGTCGATTGAATTCTTTATAAACTCTTGAATTGGCACTACCGCGCGAGAATCCGCTAGCTTTCCCAGGTAAATGGCGACCTTGCCTTTTGGAATATTGGTATCGTTCTTCTCCATCAAAACTATGAGCGCTGGAACTGCATCGCCGCCAAACTTTCGTGCGAAATTCTCCGCATGCGTTTCATCAAAATAGCGTTCCGAGAACTCGCTAGAAATCTCAACTGCAAGCAGAGAAGGCGCGTTGATGTCGGCAGTTATTTTTTCTTTGGGCGCGGTTGCGCACGCGCTAATAAATTGGAATACAAGCACCGCATGCAGGGCGTAGGCTATTGATTTTCGTAACATGGAGAAGCCCGAACGGAAAAAGACTTTAACCGTATTATACGGAAAGGTCTACGCGGGTGTAATTCGCCCTAGCACTACCGGCCCGCGCGCGCCTGTGGCGTGCGGGACGTTTGAGGGTGTGCCGCAGAAGGTTTCGTTGCCGAGGATGGCTGTGCCTACTGCGTCGACGGCATCGTGCGGGAGGCCGTATTCATCGCTCATGCGGACGGTGATGTCGGAGAGGCCGTTTTTGATGCGGGTCATGAGCGCGTTGTTGAGCGCGCCGCCGCCGCTGACGATGACGCGGGACACCTGGTACTGCGGTTTTACGAAGCGGTTGAAGGCGCGGACGATGCAGTAACTCACCGCGGAGGTTACCGTCGCGATGAGGTCTTCGTGCGAATGGTCTTTACGGCCGGCGATAGCGTCGCGCAGATAGACCTCTGGGCCGAACTCATCGCGGCTGGTGCACTTGGGCGGTACTTTTGCAAAGTAGGGGTGATCGAGGAGGTATTCGAGGAACTCGTCGATCACTACCCCTTTTAACGCTTGCGCGCCTTTGTCGTCGTATTCGGAATTACCCCCGGAGAGCAGGCGGACTGCGCCGTCGATCGCGACGGTGCCGGGGCCTGCGTCGAATGCGATCGCGTCTTCCAGTTTTGGCGTGAGCACGGAGATGCTGGTAATGCCACCAAGATGCACGCGCGCGATGGTGCGGTCGTCGCGACGGAACAGCGCCCAATCGGGATAGGCGGAGATGGGCCCGCCCTGACCGCCTGCTGCCATGTCGCGCGAGCGGAAATCGGAAACGACGGGCAGATTCGTGCGTTCGGCGATTACTGCGGGTTCGCCGACTTGCAGTGTGCCTACGGCGTGATCGTAGCCGCGCGGAGGATTGTGCGCGATGGAGAATCCGGTTGATGCGACGAAATCGACTTCGCACATTTCCGCGTGTGCGATGCGCTGCATGTCTGCTGTGGCCTCGGCAAGAAACTCGCCGAGTTCAAAATTCAACAGACAGATTTCGCGAGCGTCTTTGCGCGCTACGACGAGGCGTGTGCGCATGCCTTGCGAGTAGGAGAAGTGCTTGAAGCGGAGCAGTTTGATTGCGAGGTCTTTGCCTGTGCCCTTGATGCGCACGAGCGCTGCGTCGGCGCCACGGCCCGAATTGCCGCAGATCAGACCGATCGCGTAGCGCGTCGGCTTCTTCTTGATTCCCTCAAACAGCATTGCGTTCTACTTCCGCCGCGGAACCGGGAGGCAGCGCTACTGTAGCGTCACCAAGGTGGAACCGCTGAAATAATGAGCGACTATCGCATCGTGCGCGGAACCGTTAAGCGCCATTCCGCGCGCGCCGTACTGGCACAACCCCACGCCATGGCCCCGCCCGCCGCCGGTAAAAATCCAAGCGACGGGGCCGGACGGCCCTCGCTCCTCCTTAATTATTAACATGGCGCTGGGTAAATCGCCAAATGCTTGCCGGATAG
>JADLHJ010000066.1 GCA_020848835.1 Candidatus Hydrogenedentota bacterium | reverse complement strand
GCTGCTCAATGGCGCGACGCTGCTTCCCGATGTCATCGCCGGTGTGAAGTTCGTCAATGGAGAAAAGGCCGAGAGAAACGCCGCCTGATTACCGCGTCATCAACGAAATTTGACCATTACTCCCTTTCTTACACGAGTCTAAGAAGAATGTTCCCCAACTGTGACAAACTGGGCATTCCCGTCCAATGAGGAGTGGCCGGAGAAGCCGCAGTTGGCCTGATTGGTCACGGAGATAAAGACTGTCAGCCTCGATTTCGGCGTCTGGAGTATCGCCGTGCGTAAGCGGAACGAGAGCATGATCACCCATTAACTCGCGGTACTCGTAGCGGGTTATCCCTTGCAGCGTGTCTCGGCGAGTGGTCTCAATGTGGCAGAGCGGATAGTCTGTAACGAATTCGACGGCTTGTAGCAGCGCGGCGAGTTCCTTTTTCGCGTTCTCAAACGCAAGCGGCACGTCTGCTCCTTTGGGCCCGCGACCGTGTGATTGGTCATTACGCCAATCGGCGAGGAGTTTCAAGCACTGCCTCGCCTTCGGGTCACTCTGGAATCGCGAAACTTCGACAAATGGCGCGGTCTCAGGAATGTCATCTGCGAAGTTTGCTCCGCCTGCTTCCTGTAAGATGGAAAGCCAATCGCCCATGTTTGTGCCATGACCCGTGGTTGAGACTCGCTTGGCCATTTCACCGAGCCAGCGGATTGGTTTGTGCACCGATTCCGCCAAAAGCAATGCCATGATGGCTAGATACGTCGCCGTGATTTCAGCGCACTCAAGAACTTGTATGTAACCTTCCAGCGTTGGGTGCTGCGATTCGACAGTTCTCCATCGGAACGCTATTGGATACGGGAATCTTGTGCGGACGCGTTGCTTGAAGTCGCTGACCAAGGTAGCCGTCTCGTAGCGTTGCTTGGCAAGGCGCCCCATTGAAAGCGCATTGATTCTTGCGTTCCGGGCAGATTGCGAATCAAAGAGTGACCCGCGAGCGGCGTCCAATTCCTCAGCCCACGACCTGAATTGCCTGGCTGCATTTCCGAGGCTCTCTACCGCCAAGTGCAAGGCCTCGTCTGCAACTGGCACAGGCAATTCGAGAAGTTTGCTTTGATGGATCTGCACCCCAAGTCCTCGTGCTTTCAGAAACTCCAGACACGCCGAGGACCGAAGGTAGGCCAGCAAGAAATCCCGCTGATGAGTGGTCAAATCAAGCCGCGGACGCAGCACGATTACCGTATGACTTGTCGTCGCCGCTTCCATTTCTTCGCCAACCATCGCGCACACCAACCTGTTTTGGTTGCCTTGCATTGCCCGAATGCAAATGTCACCGGGTCGAAGCAGACGCTCCTCGGAAATCAAAGCGCGATATCGAGGTGCGTCGCACTCAACTATGCCATCGGCTTTGATGTCCCGCCCTTCAACGAGAACGACCCCGCGATTCTCGTCGGCTTCTATCAATAGATTCTTATCTAAGAGCGGGTGAATGCCTCTCTTGACTTCGACAAGGTCACCCAAACTTTGCAAGCTACCTAGCTGAGCCAGGTCTTCCTTCTTTTTTCCCAAGTCAGGGTGATAGGCATCGTAGAGCCACGAAGCCCCGGGACGCAGGCTTTCACGCAGAACGTATCCATGCCCCGTCTTACCGCCTCCTTGCTGCAGCAACCGGCGAAAGTCATTCAAAACTACTGAGCGTTCGGCTTCATTTTCAACGGGAGGACACTTGAAAAAGCGAACCGGCGCGTTTCTCTCCCCGCCCTTCTCCAAAAAAACAAGGCCCATGCGAAATTGGGCGTGAACTTCAAGCCCGAACACGTCCGCGGGATGGTTTTGCGCGACGACCATTCGAGGGACTGCGATTTGACTCAGTCGTTCTCTTGCCCCACATGCAGACTGGCTTAAAAAGAATGATCCAGGCAGCAAGGCCCCGATCATAGAACCGGGCGCAACAGTTTCCGCCATGCGGGTAACGACGATCTCGCCCAAGTCCATTAACGGGAACTGTGCTCGAAGCGTATCCGAAAGCTCTCTCCGGCTCAGTAGCGGAGGACAAACAAAAACACAGACCGGTTCGTCGGTCGGAAGTTCCTCTGCGAGCGACTCAAGGAACGCTTCACCGCCGGGGAGTCGGCACACGCGGCATTTGGCTGGGAAAAGATCGTCTGGAATCGAAAAACTGCCGGTCCGGTGGCGGTCCGCATCGCCGGTCGCTTCGATCTCTTCAATTTGCGGCACGACCACTAACTTGTGGGGCACATCGCCACTGAACATCGCCACTTCTAACATTTGTCGAATAAGAGTTTTCATAAGAACATCAGCGAGGGTTTGGATTTTTGCGTGTTAATTGTGCTTTGGCCCGATGACAGCACGTGGCATCTGCTGGCGGTGGGTTCGGTCGCGTTTGATACCCATTCCCGGTTTGCATGGACTCGGCGAGTACTTCGTAGATTTTGAGGTTGGCGTGCTTGGGGTGTTTCATAATTCCTTCGCGTATTCAAGCGCTTCCTGAAGTGACCGGGTTTGGGTTTGCTTCAATATCTCCGCTTCGTAGTCCGCTGTGAGTGGAGTCTTGATTCCGGCTGCGATGTTATTGAGGAGATAGGTGATGCCGTCTTTTCCGTCCTTGGCGGCCTTTACGCTTTGAATTGCTTTTCTGGCCAGTTCGTCTGGATTGGGCTTATTGATTTTTCCTTCGGGTGGGAAATCGATGTAGAGCACGGTGCTGACGCAGGGGGAATCCGTGATTTCGCAGACCAATACGCTGTTGGGGGACGTGCCCGCCACATAGGCTTCCCCTGTGCCTTCTTTGCGACGTTCGCGCCGCCAGAGCATGTCTCTCGCTTCGTCGATGGGAATGGCGTCATCGAGTACGAGGATCTCGCCGGACGCAGCCGCGCCGGCTGGGTGCGGAACTAGGGTCGGCGCGCCACTTCTGGTTTGGCTGTATCTGCCGTATTCCACGGGGAACGGAGTCGGCGTCTTGATGCGCATGATGATCTTTGGCGCCAGCTCCGGTCCGGGATCACCGATCAGGGAACCGAAGGCGAGGATGCCGATCTTCTTCTTCGGGTGACGGCACGATGGGTCCGCCGGTGTTGGATTGAGTGTTGTTTGATATGGCTTACCCGATTGAATGGCTTCGGCCATGGCGTCGTAGATTTCGAGAATGGTGTCTTTGGTGATGTAGCGGCCGGGCTTCACCACTTCGCCGGCGGTGTTTTTTTCTTCAGTCCGGCCTTCGTCTTTGCGCTTCACGATGGGAAACGTGTCCATGATGTACGAGACGGCGGCGCGGGGCGTGGGGAACGCCTGGGTCAGGGCGGCGGGTTGCTGATGCCACTCGGTCTCCGAGCCGAGATAGAGGTGGAAGAAGGCGGCGTCCAGCTCGCAGCGGAGCAGGAAGCGGCGCTCCTCGTCCCAACGAAACGGTGGGCCGGACCAGCCGCAGTCCTGCGCGAACGCCTCCAAGTCCCACGCCGTATAGGTCAGTTCAATAACCCGTGACAACAGCCAGTCACGGAGTAGCCCGCCTTGTCTCGACCAATCGCAGGGCATCTGGAACACCAAAGGTGAAATAACTGGTAGTTGCTCAAGAATGTAAAAATTGAGTGACGTCCCTCCAATTTTCTGCCGCGTGCAAAAATCAAATACAAAGCTGTTCAATGTCGCGAGCAAGGAAGGAATTGCGCGGAAATCTTGGGCCTGCGGAAAGACAAGTGGCAGCTTGTTACTCACCGCGCATCGCGGAATGACGGTGAAAACCGCACACCGAGCGTTCGTCATTGCTTGGATGATGTCTCGAAACGCGATGAACCACCTGTTGCACCAAGTAGTCGGAACAAGTGCCTCAACCGACTTTTTGTTCACCCAATACCGAGGGATTGTCGTGTAGTGCGGATTGCCCTTCTCCTCCTCAGTCGGGTTGATTGTGGCCGCCTTTGTATTAAAAATGTTATCTCCGGATAGACCAGCAAACGACCCGCGTCTGTGGTCGAATTGATGGACCAGTTTTGCTTCCCACAGCGGTTCGAACTCGTCATCACGCTTAACAAATCGGTTACCTACGAGCACGTAGCCCAGGGCTTCCAACTCTGCTTTAGAAACGAATTGTTCACTGTCGCTCGTCATATTGAGCAAACCCTGCTTCAGCATGATTTTCCAAGGGTTTGCTTGCGGGGTATGAGCAATGAGCACCGGGTGCGCAGCGTAAATGCGTTTTGCTATCTCAGCCTCCATGCGTGTCCGAAAAATGGGAGCAGTCTGACTGTTGGGATTTATCAATCGAATTTCAGCCGAGGTGAGAGAATACTTTCTGTCTGGCTCAAGAAGATCTTCAACTCTTTGAGCGAAGAAAATGAAATGAGCGCCAGCCTTGTTTGGGCGATCTGTACCGTTGAGAGTCACGAGACAGAATCTGAGAACTGGTGCGACTCCAGGGAATAGTTGCAGCTTGTTCTCAAAGTCAAAGAAGCTGAACAGAGTCTCGGTTTCAACGACCTTCTGAAAAAACAGTTTTGTGGTGTCATCCGTGCCAATTCCTGACGGAAGAACGTAACCGATTCTCCCTGCCGGATTTTGAAACAAACGAGCAGTTTCTGCGAAAGTCGCATAGGTGTTGATTCGGCCTGAGCCGCAAAGTGGGTATCGCCCAGAATGCTGGATGAAATGGCGATCGCCCTCCGAACTGCGTGATGCATCGAGATAACTTGCAAAGAGCAAAGGGTCTTCCGTTTTGAGATTCTCAATCAATTTCTTCCGTTTTGCTCCCGTTTGAGCGTTGGCAATATCTGAACGCTTATCTGAAAACCATTCCTTTTCCATCAATTCAACTTTATCCCACGGTGGATTGCCGAGGCTGACATCGAATCCGCCTTGCGCGAACACTTCGGGGAACGCGAGGTGGAAGTGGAAAAATTGGTATTGGTCGGCCAGTCTCTTGGCTTCGGCGATCAGGCCGTCGGGCAGTGCTCCGCCTTCAACAAAGTCGCGGAGGTGTTGCGTTGTAATGCCGAGGGGAATTTCTGAAACCGCGCGACTCGGCGTTTTTGGTTTCTTGGTTTTAGCTTTGGGGGCTTCCTCCGTGCGGCCGAAAAGGCCAACATCAACAGTCGAGGGTTGGACGATAAGCGTTGCGGGTTCAAGGCTCGCGGGTCCGTTCACTTCACCCGGGAAATACTTTTTGATGACGAAGGCGGCGCACCAGAGGCTAGCCAAGTCCCAGGCCCTTTGGAACTCATTGTTTTTCTGCGCATCGCGGAAGGCAGCTTCCTTGCGCTGGATGTCCTCGGGCCGACTGTCGCTCATTTCGTCAATGGCCGCGGCAGCCTTGTGCAACTTCTCGCGGATGGCGGAGTCCTCGGCACTGAAGAGAGGGCCAAATCCGGCGCGTTGGGCACGATTCAGTTTTTTCAGTCGTGAGCACGCCTCCTTGTCATCACCCTCAATAGGCTCAAACGCTTCGTCAGGCAGTCCGGCAGAGATGAGGTCAGGCGTCGCGCCGACGAGGCTGTTGCCGCAGCGGATGTGGTGATCGAGAAAGGAGAGGGGCTTGCCCGGTTCGAGGGCTTCGAGCCAGAGGGTGACTTTGCACAGCTCGACGGCCATGGGATTGATGTCCACGCCGTAGAGGCAGTGGCCGATGACATCTCGCAGGGCGGTCTGATAGAGCAGCGGCGAGGGTTCGCTCTCGCCCACCGCCACCGCGCGGACGCGAGAGAGGTGCCGGGCCAGCCGGTGGGCGGCGCCGACGAGGAAATGGCCTGAGCCGACGGCCTTGTCACACACTTTGATGGCGAGGAGGGCTTTCTCGGCCTCCATGCCGGTTTTGCCGGCGAGGCGTTCCTGCACCACGGGGTCGAGTGCAGAGTCGAGAAGGCATTGCACAAGGCTGTCGGGCGTGTAGTAGCTGCCGGAAGTCTTGCGCTCGTTGCCGGCGAACTCGGCGAAGGTGAATCGCGTTCCATCGCCGCTGATTTGTGGGGTCAGCGCGAGGAAGCTTTCATAAACGCCGCCGAATTCCTCCGAGCCGAGGTTTTTGTAGTCCACGGGGCGGAGGACTTTGTCGTGGCGGGTGAAAGCAAGGAGGCGAATGGCTTCGAGGAAGTCGTGGTTGGTCAGCTCCGCCCCGGGCTGCCCGAGACCAGGGCCGTTAAGGATCGTGGTAGAGATGGGATTCCATAACATGCTGCCCAATGCTGGGAGTGCAAGTGCTTCGCGCATGGTAGCGAACCGCTCATCGCCCGAAAGCGCACCGATGAGGAGTTGAAATTGCTGCCAGAGGTCACCGTGCCGGCTGCCCTTGACGCGGGAGGCAAGATCGCGAAGGCGCCGGGTGCTGTAATGCGTGGTATAGCGTTCGCGGGCGAGCCGAGCATCGTCGGAATTCTCGGGCGGATGTAGCACAGAAGTACCGTCGATTTCGCGGTCCTCGGCGACAAAGAGGAATATCAGGCGATACACAACGCGCAGGAGATGTTCGTGAAAATCGGCGAGCTCCACTTCGCCCTTGCGGAGCGCCTCGCGCAGAGCAGCGTTCTTGGGATGGCTGACGAGCCCCTGGCCGAGGATTTCCAGCGCCTTCTCGACACCACCGCGCAGATTGGTGAGGGCGCGTGTGCCTTCTTCCTCGGCGATTTTGGTCCAGCGTTCAAGCCAACAGGACTCCGCGCGGTCGCCTTCGCGCGGCGCGAAGCGAGTCGCATGAGCGACAAGCCAGAGAAGGACAAAATCGGAATAGAGCTCGCCGGCGAAGATGGCCTCGAGGTCGAATTCAAGAAATGACTGCCGCGAGAGGGCCTGATTATCGCGCAGGATGCGGAGACGAAGGCCATTGGAGAGAATCGCCCAGAGGTGGCCGGGGCTGCGGTTGAGGAATTCCTGCACAAGGCCGTGTGGATTGGCCGCTGCCGCGCCGCGAACGCCCGCAGCCCGACGGTCGAGACTGAGGCCACAGCCGATGAGGTGTATCGGTACGGAACCGGAGAAGCGATTGATGGCGTAAGTGCGCCCGCCAAGTTCTGGGCCTGCGCTTGTGGGAAGGAAGCCAAATCCGAGTTCACGCAGGATGGGAAGATTCCACTTGTCGTTGGTCAGGCCGGTGGCGGCCTCACCCACAGGCAGGCTCTCGCTCGCCGAACGAAATTCCGACCAATGTTTGCGGAGGCGATTCCAGGACTGGGTGATGAGTTCATTCAGCCGTTCGCCAGCGGGCAGGCCGTAGTCTTCTGGTCGC
>JADLHJ010000065.1 GCA_020848835.1 Candidatus Hydrogenedentota bacterium | reverse complement strand
TTCGCCGATGTAGATGCCGTCTAGCGCGTATAGCGTGCCGAGTTCGGCTTCAATGCCGATGCTCATTTTGATGGGCACGCCGGAGAAGGAAAACTTGCCATCATTGTCGGTTTGCGTTTCGAGCGTGGCGGTGTCGACAGGGCGCGGCTCGTAGTTCTTCCACGTTATCGGAAGCAGTCGAACGGTCGCGCCGGCGACGGGATCGCCGGAGTCGTCTTTGGCGGTGCCGGTGACGGAGCCTTCGCCTTTGACCGTGTTGTTAGAAACGGATTGGTAATCCCCGACTGGCGCGGCTGCGTCGGGGGTGGGCTTCGTTTCTTCGACTGATTCCGGTTCGGCATGCGGTATCGGTTCGTCTTCGGTGGCCTTCGCCATTTGCTTGGCTGGCGGCGCCGGATCGGGCGTGGATTTTCCACCGCGGATCATAAACCAGAATGCGCCAAGAGCTACGAGGACAATCGCGACGAGGACGTAAAAGCGGGTGTTGGATTGCATGGCAGGGCCCCCCGTGGCATTCGGATTCTAGTACGTTATGACGGTTAGAGGAAAGTCTGATCAAGATGAGCCCAGGTTTCAGAAAAAGGCTGAGTCGTGGAGATGGTGGATTCCGGGGGCACTGAACGGTTGAGCAACCATGCGCACGACTTTACGGTCGCGCAACTCTGCGGCAGGAAAAAGGATTAAAGGTGCGTAGGCGAATTTGGATACCACATATTGCAGTCCGGCATGCGCAACGCCCGCGTATGTTGTGGATTAGTGTGATTTTACGGGGCCTTTTCATTGACTTGCCGAAGCCTGATATGCGATAGTCTTCGCATTGAACGGACAGCCCGGTCGGCGGGTGTAGCGCAATTTCCTGAGTATGTATCCAAGTGGCTGTCTTGTGGACGTTTAGCACAAAGGTGAGGCCGCCGGTCCTGACGATACGATGAGAAGCTTTTACGCACAATTCTGGCCGATGCACTCGTCCGCATCCCTGCGCAAGGCGATCATCGTGTCTATCGTGCTGCACATCGTACTCGTCGTGGCGTTTACGGTGCGGCCCACGCGCAAACTTCAATTAACGCAAGCGGGGATGTATTCGATCGAGCTTGCGAATCCGAATTTGCCTGCTGGTGATTTGCCATTGGGTAAGCCGGATGCGCCCCCACCCGCTGATCCGAAGCCTGCACCTCCCGCGCCGCAGCCGAAAAAGGAAGAGCCTAAGCCGAAGGCGCCTGAACCCAAAAAAGAAGAACCTAAGCCGAAGCCGGTTGAGAAGAAAAAGGAGGAGCCTCCTGTAAAGCCGGTGAAGGAAGAAAAGCCTAAGCCCAAGGAAGAGAAGCCGAAGAAAGAACCCAAGAAGGAAGAAAAGAAGCCCGAAGAAAAGCCGGTGAAAATCGCGCGCAACGACAGTCCGATGGATGAAATAAAAGACAGTCCAATGGACGATATGTCTGATAGTCCCATGGACGACATCAGTAGTGCGCAGCCATCCAAGCAAGCGTCGCGCAAGCAGACGCAGGTCGTGCCGGGTGTATCGACGGGCAAGGCCGGTTTGCAGATGGCAGGTGGCATTCCGAGCGCGCTGGGGATGTGGGGCGGTTTAGTACAGCGTAAAGTAGAGAAGGAATGGGTCGTTCCCGAAGGGCTTCAGTTGGGACCTGTGGACGACGGGGCGTTGATTTCGTTTTGGGTCAATCGCGATGGGCGGTTAGTCGGCGAACCTGAAATTGTGAAAGAGGCATTGGATCCGGCGGTGGCGACAAGCGCGATTCGCGCGGTCAAAGCTGCTGTGCCGTATCCCGCGTTGCCGGACAGCTTCGGCGACGCACAAGTGCAAGTGTATTATACGTTCATTCCAACCAAGTAACGGCACGCGGGCGGCGTGCGGATTGATGGGAGCTTAACGTGCGAGTAATTCGTGGATGTGTTTTGTCCGCCGTGTTTGTGGCGATGGCGTTTGCACAGGACCCTCCCGCGCCTGCGGGCGATGGGAATAGCGTCAGCATCCGGTCAACGGGAGTGGGCGACTCCCGCGTCGGCGTGGCTGTGCCTACATTTGCAACCCCGCCAGGGCAGGATGCACTCGCAAGCCAGATGACGGAAGTGCTGCGATACGACCTTGAATTCACCGGCCTGATTCGTTTGCTGCGTCCGGAGGAATTTCCGACAAGCTTCCAGGGATTGACGAGCGATGCGGCGCAACTGGATTTTCCTTCGTGGCGCAACGCGCGCGCGGAGTACGTCGTGCATGGCTACATCGTGTCAGAAGGCGGAAACGTTGCGCTGGACGGACGTTTGCTCGATGCGGCGACGGGCCAGCAGGTTGTCGGGCGGCGCTATCCATCTGAACAATCCGCGTGGCGACTTGTAGTGCACACGTTCGCAGAAGACATTGTGAAATACCTCGATGGTGAGCCGGGGATTGCGACGTCGGGCTACTGTTTCAGCGGCGGCGCAACGGGCAAAAAAGAAATCTATATTGCGGATTACGATGGCGCGAACCTGAAACAACTCACACAGCACAATTCGATCTCGATACTGCCAACCTTTTCGCCGGACGGTTTGAAGATTGCCTATGTTTCGTTCAAAGACCGGTATCAGTTTTTGTATTCGTTTGAGTTGTCGTCGGGTAAATCCACTGCGCTTTCAAAAGAAGTTGGTATGAATAGCGCACCGGCCTGGGCGCCGGACGGCAGCCGGCTCGCGATGGTGCTAAGTAAAGACGCGAACTCCGAAATTTATCTGGTAAACGCGGACGGCACGAACAAGAAGCGTTTGACGAACGACGGCGGAACAGACACGTCACCGTGCTTTAGTCCCGATGGCGGGAACATCGCGTTTGTGAGCGATCGCGGGGGTAGCCCGCAGATTTATGTGATGGACACGAGCGGCGGAAACGTACGGCGATTATCGTTGCAAGGGGGGAAATCTTATGACCCCTCGTGGTCGCCGGACGGTAAACAGATTGCCTACGTTGTCGAACAGGGCGGCTTCGAGATTTGGGTAATGGACGCCAACGGCAGCAACCCGCGCAACCTGACGGCGAGCGGTGGCTCGAACGAATCGCCGAGCTGGTCGCGCGATTCGCGAAACGTGGTATTTACATCGACACGCGAGGGCAAGCCACAACTGTGGACCGCAAACGCGGCGACGGGCCAGAACCGCAAGGTGCCGGGAATCAGCGTTGCCGCACAGGGTCCGGACTGGGGCCCGCGGCGCGGACGTTAGGCGCGTGATTCCCGGTAAAGTCATCGGCAGGCTCGTGGCCAGTCACGCGCTGCGCGAATTCACCGGCGTTAAATTCTTGCTGGTGCAGCCTGTGGACGAAACTTTGGCGGACTCCGGGAAGGCGGTCGTCGCCTGCGACGCGATTGGCGCAAACGTGGGCGAGTTCGTCTATATGGCGCAGGGGCGCGAGGCGACGTTTCCGTTGCCGGAAAAATTCAATCCCGCAGACCTGACGATTATTGCTATTATTGACGTGGTGACAAAGTAATTTTCGCGAACCGTGACGGGTGCATGGGGTCTGAGCTTGTACGGCGGGCCATGCAAACTATGGGCGGAACGCAGGGAATTGACGCATGAAGGCAGTATTGGTCTTCAACGTAATCGCAATCATTTGTCTCACCGCGCCGGTATGGCAAAGATTTGTCGTTTCGGCCGTAGCTGTGCCGCGTAAGGCTGCCTCGGTAGGTTTTCTATACGGCCTGGCATTTCACACCGCCGCGGTCGCTATGGACACGCCTCCAATGCCACGATACTGGCCAAGCTTTTGTGGGACAATGGAGTGGAGTTGGTTAGCAATTCTTGACGCACCAGTGCTCACAGTACTTGATTGGCCCAATGAACCGGTCCGTCATGCAGAGTGGGTGAAGAGTTTCGTCGGATGGGATTTTTCCGGTCCAATGTTTTATGCAGTTTACGGCGGGATACAGTGGGCATTGGTTGGAACTGCATTGCTTCTGGGATACGCGCTATTAAAGAAATACCGGTATGAAACTCCAGCAACACCGAGATACCGGGATACGGAGTCTGGATTCGCAGCATGAAACTCGCTCGTGTTATGGCGCAGGTGGTATCCACTCAGAAGCATGCATTCTATCGCGGTCAGAAGACCTTTATGGTGAAGGCACTCACGCTGAAAGGCGCAATTGAAGGATCAACTTTTGTCGCGGTGGATCGCGTGCAATCGGGAGTGGGCGATTTGGTATTAATCATGCAAGAGGGCAGTTCGGCGCGCCACATGTTTGGCGAGGCGGGAGCACCGGTGCGGACTGTCATCGTTGGAATTGTGGATCACGTTGATATGGCAGGGGAGAGATAATGACCGAACTGGATCTGCGCAAGGCGATCTGTGAGGCGGGGCGTCGTCTGTATGCGAAGAACCTCGTTGCCGCGACGGACGGCAACATCAGCGTGCGGCTCGGGCCGAACCGGTTTCTATGCACGCCGAGCGGCGTTTCGAAGGGGTTCATGGCGGTAAACGATCTGATCGTTGCAGACACGAAGGGTCATAAGATTTCCGGCGATGGGAAGGTCACTTCGGAATTCACGACGCACCTTGCGGCCTACGAAGAGCGGCCGGACATGCATGCGGTGGTGCACGCGCACCCGCCGAAGGCGCTGGGATTTACGATTGCAGGATTGAGCTTGGCGGACTGCGTGTTGCCGGAGGTGATTTACACGATTGGCGGAATTCCTACGGCGGACTACGCGACGCCAGCCACGCCGGAAGGCGCGGTCGCGATTCGCGACCTAATCAAGAAGTGCGATGCGCTGATGATGGATCGGCATGGAGCGTTGACGGTTGGCGTCAGCGTATTTGACGCGTTGTTCAAAATGGAGAAAATCGAGCACGCGGCGGAATCCCTGTTGACCGCGCGTCTGCTCGGAAACGTCCGCCGCCTGGAAGGCCCGGAGATTGAAAAACTGTACAAGGTCCGGGAGGCCTACGGAGTGTCTGGGCGCGCGTACAAGTGCGCGGAAGAAAGCTGCGGATGCGAAGTGGCGGCGGACCAGGGCGGCGAACATTTGGATAAGATAATTGATGAAACGTTAAGAGTCTTAGGCAGGGGCTAAAAAAACGCCACGAAATTATTCGTTTTGCAACTGGTTGCAGTTAAATAGCTTCTGACGAACTGAGCAAAATGCGCGTAAACTATTGTAAATCCCCCTCGAAAACCGATATTATGATTTTTACTGCACACACTTGTGTACCAACGGGTTGCGCGCGATGCGCATGCCGGTATGCGAATGTGAATTGCCGTGGCCTTTGGCGTGTGACCAGTCCGGGGCAGGCTGTGTCATCCAATTCGGGAGTACTGTGAAGTGGGACAAGCTACTGGTGGAGAGAAGACTCGCCTCTGCCCCAGTTGTCGCATGGAGATCAGCGTCCTTGCGACCAAATGCCGTTTTTGTGGCGAATCTGTAGGACGCCCGCGCGACGAAACGCGCAGCCTTTCCATCAATGACCTCGGCGGCGAAACCGTGCGCCACTATGCGCCTTCAAGCAGTGTGATGGAGGCCATGGAAGCGTTTCGCTCGGAGCATGATTTCAAGAGCAATCCGCCGGAAGACGCAGGACCAGAACGTAAATCCCTTTTTGGAATAGCCGGGAAGAAGAAAGGCGGCGCGGCACAGAACGGGGACGACGGCCTCCCGCAGTTGGACGAACGTAGCCAGGCGCTAGCATCCTTGGCCATGCCTTCGACCAAGCCGGCGACCTTCAAAAAGCCGAAGGGCCCGAGCGCTATGGAGCGCGCGATGCAGATCGGCGGCATCGTTGTTGGCGTTATTATCCTGTTGTTCGTGGCAAAGTTTGCGTATGGCTATTTTACGGCGGTGCCGGAGGAAGGCAATCGCGGGTTTCCCAATCCTGCCGAAGCGATGCTGGCGCGGAACGAGGATCCGGCCAAAACGGTCGTAGCGGCCGCTGAAGCGCTGCGCAAGGAAAGGCACAGCAAGAATGTTGATGTCCTTGCGCAAGCAGAAAAGCGTTTTATCGAAAAGGTCAAGGGATTGCTGAATGCCTCGCCGTGGACGCCGCAGCATTTGAAAGATGCAGTAAGGAATGTGAACGACGTATTCAAGGTGGACACGAACCCGGAGATCGGCAAGTTGTTGCAGGAAGTCAACCAGGAGACTTTTGCGTACAACATGTCTCTTCTTGAAGTCAGTGACGATGGCAAATCCGCGACATTCGGTCTGAGTCAGTCGGATGCGGGTCAGGAGAGCCGCGTGCTGGCAGAGGTTGGCGGGATCGTGAATGGGCGTTTCAAAGTCAAGTCGATCAAGGGTGAGAAGGTGCAGGTGGAAGACACGCAGCGCAACGGCCGGCTGTTAACGTTCAGCCAGAACGACACGCGGGTCACCTCACCGTAACTGTCATTGCGCGGCAATGTGCCCGTCGTGTTAGAATCCGGGTCTGCATGTGCCGCGCTGCTTTCCTTTTCGCGGGGGAATCTAGGCGCTTGTTTGGCACACAGCGCTACAACAGGAGCTATCGAAACCATGCGCTTGAGCGGACGGTTTTTTTCTTTGGGACTTGCCCTTCTCACAATGCTGACTGTGCAATCGTGCGGCACGTTTGGGGGCGGCGGATCGGATGTAAGCCCAGAAGCGGCCGCGCCGAGCGCGCCGGTGGAGGGTGACGCCGATCGCGAGGCGCGGTTGCGCGAGTCCGTTGACGCGTATATCCAAGCCACGGGCCAGGCATCGTCCGATGCGAGCGGCAAGTTGCAGCACAAGAACCCCTATTACTTCAAAGAGTACTACCTGTACCCGAGCGGATCCGCGAGCGCGGCAGTTGATATTCAGGAAACGGAATCGCGAACGGTGCCGTACCGCGCGACAGTGAAGGTGGACAAGCAGCGTTTCTCGACGAAGATGCACCGCAAACGCGATGAAGCAGTTGCGGATTCCAATTACGCGCGCGATACCGGACATGAAACGCTAACCTTTGAAATGCGCAATGGACGTTGGTATCGCGCCGGCAGCATTTTTGTCGCGGCCAAGACGGAAGAAAACGTGAACGGCGAGTGGGTGCCGGCGCAGGAAGAGGTGGAGCGCACAGTGGCCGCCGAGGAGGAATCTTCCGAAAGCTGGTGGAAGCGCGCGTGGTCCACGGTGACCGGCCGCTAAGCGCCGCACAGGTGTGACGCCGAAGGCCGCATACGCGATCATCGCTGTTGCGTTTTTGCTGTCGTGTGTCGGAGCGTTCTATAGCTGGCAGGGAGACCTCGCAAGCAGCCGTCTAGCGACGGTGTACAGCCTGACCCAACACGGCACCTGGTACATCGACCAGCCGGACAATCCCTTTACCCCAAATACCATCGACAAAGTCGTCGTGCGCGGTGATGAAACCGACGGCGTGATGCACGGCGGGCGGATGATCTCGAGCAAGCCGCCGGTGATGCCGCTGATGATGACGGGAATTTATCTCATCACACACGCGGTCGCGGGTTGGGACCTCACGAATGAGCGCGACGCGGATGCGTTGACGGTGCTCACAACAATAGTGCTGGTCAGCGGCGCGTTTCTGCTTGCACTGATATTCTTTCTTAAGACCCTGAATCTCTTCGATCTCACGCCGGGGCAAAAACTTTTCCTGCTCGCTGCGCTTGCCTTCGGCACGCAGCTCGCGGGATTCAGCATCACCATATCCAACCACGTACCCGCGGCGGGCGCGTTGACCGTTGCGTTGTATTTCGCCTTGGGCCAGATCACCCGCAAGCACGCGCCGGATGCGTGGCGCTTTGCCGCCTTTGGTTTTTTCGGTGCGCTGGTGCCAACGATGGATATGCCTGCGGGCATTTACGTTGCCGCAGCAGGTCTTGGGTTATTGATACGTTTTCCACGGCAAGCGATGACGTGGTGCCTGCTCGGCGGCATTGCGCCGCTATTGGTTCATTTCATCGCGACTTGGTATGCGACCGGAGCGTTGGTACCCGTGCAGATGCGTGAGACGACATACATGTACGAGACGGCGTACTGGCGGCATCCGCTGGGGATCGATGCGCTGAGCGAACCGAAGCTGACGTATTTATTTCACACGACCTTTGGGCGCTGCGGTGTGTTCTTGTTGTTTCCAGTGCTGCTGTTGGGGCCAATCGGCGCACTGGTATCAATGCGCTCGGACAATCTTATTCTAAAGCGCAGCGCACTTGCCGCGCTTCTATGCTTCATGATACTCGTCGCGTATTACGTGAAGTCCACCAACAACTACGGCGGAGAGTCCTACGGTTTCCGCTGGTACATCGCATCAATGCCGGTGCTGTTAATGATGGCGATACCGGCGGTGATCCGCATGGATCGCGCTTGGAAATGGGCGATCGTCTGCGCAATGTTTCTGGTGTCGATGTACTCAACGTTTGAATGCGCATACGTGGGGTGGGAATCGGGCAAGGAATGGAGCAGTAGAATCTTTGGGCCTGCGTACCGGCAGGTTTCCTTTGTACCTCCCAATACAGAAGACAGGCGAAATTAGTCACTCTTAGCAATCGACAGATACTTCATGCTGGCCGTCGTGTGTTTGCCCGTTTCGAGCGCGTAGGTTAGCGATGAATTCGATTTCTTCAACAACGCAAACGCCCGCCGTAAATCCAGCACCCCTTGACCCAATCCCAGATGATCGTCCATGGACCCCATGCAATCGTTGATGTGGACGTGCCGGAGGTGATCGCCACAGGCGTCGATCCATTCGGAGATGTCCAGGGTGGAGTGGATTGCGGCGTGCGCGACGTCGAGGCAGAGTTTGAAATAGGGCGAGTCGATCGCGTCGGCGACCATCCGCGCGGGGACGGGGGAGTCGTCGAACATGTTTTCGATGTAGATCGGAATCTTGCGCTTTTCGGCTTCTTCAATCATCTCGGGCCAGAAGCGGAGACTGTTCTCGTGGTAGGCCTTCTTATAAATCGGCACGCGGATGATTGGATTGAACTGGCTGTGAAATAGGACGTATTTCGCACCGAGCGCTTCAGCGACGTCGAACGCGCGCAAGTAACGGATGCGGCAGACTTCGCGGATGTCGGGATCGGGGCTGTGGTGAATCGTATCGATAAACGGCCCGTGGCAACCGATCGGGCCTTTTAACTTATCGACCTGCTTGATCATTTTTTGTAGCAGCTTGGTGGAATCTTTTTCGAGGTACGGCGGAAACCCGAAGGTTTGAATTTCCGCGCCAACGCCGTACTGCGCGGCGCAACGGAGCTCGTGCTCGAAATCGAGCGCAACGGCAACCATGAGCCGGTTGCGCGGGATGATTGGCTTACTATTGCCCGCTTTCTTCTGCGGCACGCGCCGCCTCCTGCTCTTTACGTTGTATGGCAATTTCGCGCCGATACTTCGCCACCGCCTTGTTGTGTTCTTCGAGCGTCGCGCTAAACGTATGCGTCTTGCCGTCCGCGTTTGACACGAAAAACAAGTAGTCAACCTGCGCCGGCTGCAACGCCGCGCGCAACGATTCTACCCCAGGACTCGAGATCGGCCCCGGCGGCAACCCTGCGTTCCGGTAGGTATTGTACGGAGAATCGACCTGCTTATCACTATCGAGGAGGCGCTGGCCGTATTTGTCGAGCGCGAATTGCAGCGTACTGTCGAAATCGAGCGGCATCTTCTTCTGCACACGGTTCGCGATTACTGCGGCGACGGTGGGGCGTTCGTCATTGACCTTGGACTCTTCTTCCACCAATGAGGCGATGGTGACGACTTCAAGTTTGTCGCGTTGCGCGGCAGCGGGGATTTCCTTAACAAGCGCCTCATATTCCGACTTGAAATGTTCGACCATCCGGCCAACGACTTCCTCCGGCGTGGGTTCGTCGTCGAAAAGGTAAGTGTCTGGCATTAGGAAACCTTCGAGTGTCGGGGCATCGATCCCGAGTTCACGGATCAACTCGGGATTCGACGCGGCCCGGATGAAGGCTTCGGGATCTTTGAAATGTGTTGCATCCGGATGTTGGCGCGCCAGTTCCTTCACTACCTGTTTAATCGTTAGCCCTTCTGGGACGGTTATTCTAAATCCAGAAGCTGAAACATTCGGCCCTTCTTGCAGCATATGCAAGATTTCGGTAGGGGAGTAGCCCTGCGGAATATCGTAAAGACCTTGGACGATTGGTTTTTTCACCGTGTCGAGGCGGACCGCCAAGCGGAAAAATTCTTTGTATTCGACGAGTCCCGCGTCTTCAAGGATCTTCGCTGCTTGCGTGCCGGTCACACCCGATGGAATTTCCACGCGGACAGGCGGCCCCTCTGCGCCCTTGCCGGTGACGTGCGCATAAATGAGATAGGCGCCAAATCCCGCGGCGGTGACGGCGAGAACAACGATTACAAAAAGGACGGCAATCAGCTTCAGAAAAATGCGTGCGCAGGATCGCTTCTTTTTCGTCTCAGCCGCAGCGGAATCGCTCACGGTTGCTGTGCTTTCAATTCGCGAGAACGCCGATCCATGAAAGTCTGGAGAATGCGTTGCGCCGCGACTTTGTCCACAATGCCTTTGCGGGCCTGTCGTCGCACGCCGGCGTCGATCAATTCACGTTGCGCGGCAACGGTGCTGAAGCGTTCGTCTTGCATGACAATTTCGATCGACAGTGACTGCTTCAAGAGTTCGACAAAGGCCAGCACCTTCTGCGCCTGCGGACCGGGTTTGCCTTCCTGATTCAGCGGGATGCCGACGACGAGGATCTTGGTTTCGGTGTCGGCAATGAGCTTTGTGATCGCGTCGGCGTCGGCTTGCGGCGATTTTGCGGCGATGACCGAATGCGGTTGCGCGATGATACCGAGGGGATCGCTGAGCGCGACGCCGATGCGTACATCGCCCACATCCAACGCCATGCAACGGCCAAGCTCTATCATGGCACTAGCCGATGAGTGCCTTGACTACGTCGGGCGTCTTTTCGATCAGTTCGGGCAATTTCTCCGGTTGCTTGCCGCCGGCCTGCGCAAGATGCGGCTGACCACCGCCGCCACCGCCAACAATTGGTGCAAGTTGCTTCACGATGTCGCCCGCCTTCACTTTCGCGGTAAGATCTTTTGAAACACCAACGCAGAGCGAGGCCTTCCCTTCATTCGCGCTGCCGAGGACTAACACGCCTGACGGAAGCTTTTCGCGCAGTTTGTCCATCGCGCCGCGCAAGCCTTCGGCGTCGAGTCCGTCCATTTGAACGGCGAGCAGCTGTAATCCATCGACCTGCTTGACCTGCTGCATGAAATCGGTCTGCCCGCCGACTGCGGCCTGCTGTTTCCATTTCGCCAGTTCGCGTTGCAGGCGCTTGTTTTCTTCCAACAGTGCCTGCACGCGCGTTTCAAGTTGATCCGGCGTAGTCGCCAAAAGTTGCGCGGTGCCTTGCAGGCTGCGTTCGCGCGCTTGCAACGTATCGACGGCGGTTTCGCCGCAGACCGCTTCAATGCGGCGCACGCCCGCGGAGATTGAAGACTCGCTTGTAATCTTGAAGTATCCGATTGTGCCGGAGTTGGGCACATGCGTGCCGCCGCAAAGTTCCATGCTGATATCGCCGACGGTCACGACGCGCACGACGTCGGCATACTTTTCGCCGAAGAGTGCCATGGCTCCTGCTGCCTTCGCTTCCGTCAGCGCCATTTGACGGATCGTGACGGGTGTCGCGGTGCGGATGAATTGGTTCACCATGCGCTCAATGTCGAGCAGACGCGCGGCGCCGATGGATTCAAAGTGCGTGAAATCGAAACGAAGGCGTTCCGGTGTGACGAGCGAACCTGCCTGGTGCACGTGATCGCCGAGGATGTCCTGCAATGCCGCCTGCAACAAATGCGTCGCGGTGTGATGATTCATGGTCGCGCTGCGCGCGGTGGTATCAACCTGTGCATCGACGCTATCGCCGACTTTTAGCGATCCCTTGGTGACGCGCGCGTAGTGGCAGATCAATTTGCTCACGGGCGCCTTCGTGGTGCTGATGTGCGCGCCGCCGTTTACGCTATCCAAAAATCCGGTATCGCCGATCTGGCCGCCGGACTCCGCGTAAAATGGCGTCGTATCGAGAATGATTTCGCCTTCTTCGTCGAGCGACAACGAATCGACGCGCTGGCCTTTTTTTACGATCGCCTTGATTGTCGCCGAGCCCTGCGTCGTGTCGTAGCCCGTGAATTTCGTATCGCCGAGTTCCGTATGCAACACGCGGTAAACGGGGGAGAGGCTTTCCTCGCCGCTGCCGGTCCACGCGCTGCGCGCCTGTTCGCGCTGGCGCCGCATTGCGGACTCGAAGCCTTCGCGATCGACGGTGTAGCCGTTGTCTTCAGCGATGTCCGTCGCAAGGTCCAGCGGGAAGCCGTAGGTGTCGTGAAGCTTGAACAGTTCTTCGCCGGGGACCGTCTTGTCGCCGGACTTCTTCATGCGATCGAATGTCGTCGAGAGAATCTCCATGCCACGCGCGAGCGTGCTTTGAAAACGCTCTTCTTCCGTGAGAATGATCTTCGCGATTCGCGTTTGGCTCTCGATCAACTCAGGATATTGGTGGCCCATCTTGTCCACGACTGTTTGCACGACCTGGTGCAGGAACGGCTTTTCCAAACCGATCTCACGACCGAAACGCGCGGCGCGGCGCAGCAGACGGCGCTGCACGTAACCGCGTCCTTCGTTACTGGGCAACACGCCATCGGCGATCATGAACGACAACGCGCGTGCGTGGTCCGCGATGACGCGGTACGGCACGGGATTTTTTCCGTAGGGCACTTTACTCAGCGCTTGCGTGGCTTCGATGATGGGGAAAATGCCGTCGGTGTCGAAAACGGTTTCCTTGTCCTGCAGTAATGCCGCAAGACGTTCGAGGCCCATGCCGGTATCCACGCCGCGATTCTTCAGTTGCGGACGCGAACCATCGGGTTGTTGATCGAACTGCGGGAACACATGGTTCCAATACTCCATGAAACGCCCGCAGTTGTTGTTCTCGCATCCAGGCGCACAGTCCGCAGCGCCACATCCAAAGGATTCGCCCCGATCGATATACATCTCCGAGCATGGACCGCAAGCACCGGTATCGCCCGCGGGGCCCCAGAAATTGTCCTTCGCGCCGAGTCGAATAATCTTCGCTGCCGGTACGCCGACTTCCTTTTCCCAAATCGAGAAGGCCTCGTCGTCGTTCTCAAACACGGTTACCCAAATTTTATCTTTGGGAAGTTTGATAACCTCGGTCGAATACTCCCAGCCCCACTGAATGGTTTCGCGCTTGAAATAATCGCCGAAGGAAAAGTTGCCGAGCATTTCGAAGAAGGTGAGATGACGCGCGGTCTTGCCGACCTCATCCAAGTCGTTGGCCTTGCCGCCTGCACGAAGGCATTTTTGCGAGGTCGTGGCACGACGGTAAGGGACAGGCACTTCGCCGGTGTAAAAGGGTTTGAACTGCACCATGCCCGCGCTGGTAAACAGCAGGGTAGGGTCGTTGCTCGGAACGATCTTGTCGCTCCGCTCGACCACATGGCCGCGCTGGCGGAAAAACTCGAGATAGCTCGAGCGAATATCATCACTCTTCACGTAATAAACTCCGAAAAATGGCGCTTAGGCCTTGCGAAATTAACGCACTAGAGTAGCAAGAATGCAGGGAATCGGTCAAAAGATGATGGGCGAAATTAGAGCAACGGCAAGCAAGAGCCGTCTGGGAATCTTAGGGATGAGCGGGGCCAGCGATGCAATATGAATAGTAGAAGGGGGGTGTCCTTTTTACGCGTTCACCAGGTACTTAACCAGCCATTCCAGAATGATCGCGCGCATCTCCGGGAGTTCTTCGTGGCCGCAATCGAAAAGTTCGATGCGGCAATCTTCGGGCCGGCCATATTGTGCGTATAACGGGTAGAGGTAATCGCGTACGCGCTCGACGCCCCTGGGCGGGGTGAGACCATCCTTGCTGCCGTTCAGACTGAGCCGCGGGCGGGGGATGATGAGTTCGTTAATTTCGTGGGTCTGAAAATGCTTGAGCAAGCTGGGCACGTAATAGTAGATGCCGTGGCGATACTGGCCGTGTTCCGCGAGCAGCGCTTCGTAATCCGTGAGGCAGCAGAGGTCAATGCAAACCTTGATGCGTTCGTCGAGCGCGGCGAGCCACCACGATTTGGTGGAACCCATCGAAATGCCGAAGGATCCGATGCGTTTTGTGTCGACTTCAGGCCGTGAGCAGAGGTAGTTCAGCGCCTGCCATTCGTCGAACATCATCATTCCGAAAAGGACCTGACCCTTCCAGATCATTTCCTTAAAGGTGTCGCCTTCACCGCGACCGCCATCGGTCGGGTAGGGTGCGCGTTCTCCGAAACACCAGCTATCGATCGCGAGTGCGACGATGCCTTTCTGCGCGTAGACCGGCGCGTAGGCCTGCATGGCGCGCGTGCCTTTCAACAGTTCCTGTTTGCCGACGAAGTAGTCGCCGCCGTGCCAGTGGATGTATTGCATGGCGGGCGCGGGCGTTTTGATGTTATCGGGGATGAGCATCAGCGCGGGGACGGGTTGGACGCCGTTGAGATCGAGAATGAGATGCTCAAGCTTATACCCATCCAACTGCTCGGTGCTGACGACTTGCCCCGTCGGCGTACGTTTTTCCGGCAGGTCGCCCAGCAGTGACCATAATTCTTCGCGGCGCTTCTTTTGACGATCTGCAAACTCGGACGAAGTGGGCATGGAGGCGTCTCCTTGAGAAGCGGCAAGCGACGCTGCGGCCAGGGCCGCAGTGGACTGTATAAAAGTTCGGCGATCCATCGAATGAAATCCTAGGTACGGAACGCGGATTGTACGGACTAACGCAGATAAATCTCTATCCAGCGATAACTATCTCTGTGACCATTTACTTTAGGCCGACATTGCATTCAATCAATCGCCGATGAGGCGGCGCAGCAGAGCGAGGTTTACGTCTTCCAGCGAGCTCACGACGATATCGGCCTCGGCCAATTCGTCGCGGCGGAAACTGGTCGTCACGCCGATGCACTTCAGGCCTGCGGCCTTTGCAGCGGTTACGCCCGTGACCGCGTCTTCAATGACGACGCAACTTTCCTTTGGTAGGCCGACGGCGGCGTGCGCGGCGATATAAATTTCGGGGTGCGGCTTTTTATGCGTCACCATGTCGCCGGTGATGATTTCGGAGAACATTTCGATGGGCACGTTGGCCGCTTCGAGTGTTGGAATAGCCTTGGGGCGGGGGCTGGAAGTTGCGATGCCGAGTTTCCAATCGCCGCTGCGGGCGGCGGCTTCGACCAACTCGACTGCCCCCGGGCAAGCGTGGCATTCGCCCGCGTCAAGGAGCTTTTGAAAGTTTTTCAATCGCACTTCGAGCGCGTGATCGAGATCGATGCTGATACCCAGCGCCTGCGCGGGGCCTTCGACGTAGCGGACCGCACCCGTGCCGATGAAGGGGCGGAAATCGTCCGCGGTGAGTTCGGCTTTATAAAGTTCGCGAAACATGTCGATGCTCGCGCGGGCAATGAGCGTTTCGGTGTCGGCGAGAACGCCGTCCATATCGAAGATAAGTCCGTACTTCTCCATTTTCCTCCGTTTGCGTTTGTATGTTCGTGTTGTGCGACGTCAATTGTGATGATCTTGCAATGAGCGTAGATCGTCCCACAGTATATAAGATTCAGTGGGTAACGATCAGGTCAGGGAAAATCCAACATGAAGACACTGCGTGCAGCAACTTTTGCCTTCTTCGCCGTTGCGGCTCTTGCGAACGACGGTCCGTTTTTGTCCGTGCCCGCGGGAGGGATACAGTTCAAGAAAACCGACGCCATCGCGATGGAGAAGGAAGACCTCTACATCAGCGAAGACAAGATCAAGGTCTCCTACGTATATCGCAACACAACCGCGCAGGATTATACCACCGAAATCGCGTTCCCGCTGCCCATCTACGACCTCGGCGAATTCGAGGGCGAGAAACCGCGCTACGCGCAGTTCACCGTTACGGTGAATGGCAAGCCCGTCGAATATCGCACCATCGATCGCGCGGTAATGTGCGACGAGCTCAAAGGGACCACGGTTCCTACCCGCGCGCAGTTGACACCGAAGCAAGACGTTACCGGCCTCGTCACGAAGAATGGTCTCGTGGTGGCCGATCCGATGAATGTGTGGGACGCAATAGACAAGCTCAGTGATGCGAAGAAGGAAGAGCTGATCAAAGCGGGAATCCTGAAGCGCGCGGAAGAATACGTGCATCCGACGTGGAAGGTGCAGACTGCGTATGTTTGGGAACAGACCTTTCCCGCCAACGCTGAACTTCGCGTGGAGCATGAATACGTGCCGCAGATCGGTTACTTCAGCGAATGGCATCTGGGTTCGTTGTATGAGGAAGTGACGTCAGGCCGAATGAAGCTGGATGATGTGCCGAAGTTCGGCAGCGACGAATTCAACAAGAAGTCCGGCGATTTCCTGACGCGCTTTGATGTGGATAAAGGCGTGTTGCAATGGGCGTCAAAACAGCGCGCCGCGAACAAACGCTTCGGCTTCACCGTGGTCGATTACATTCTCACCACCGCAGCATATTGGAAGGGCCCAATCAAAGACTTCACACTGACCATCGAAAAACCCGAACCAGTAACATCCGCGATCACCACGGCCATCAGCGGACTGAAGAAAATCTCTGATCGACAATTTCAACTAAAACAAAAAGACTTTACCCCGGAAAAAGATCTTTCCATCGTATTCATAAGCGCCTACGATCCACTATAAATTGCGCGCAATAGGTTCGGAGTTCCGCGTTTACGCGGTCTTGCCTTACTTCGGCACCTGTTCCTCTTGCGGGATATTTAACGAAACCCGCTTCGGCGCGCCATCGTCAAAGTGCGTCGCCGTGCCTTTGTAAATTGCATCATCCATCCACGCGAACTTTCCTGCGGCGTAGGCACGCGACACTTTATTCAATAAGCGATTGTGATTGCGCGAAACGTGCATAAGGTTATTCTTGATACGTTCGCGCGCGGACGAGCAGAAGTAATCCACAAGATTCTGCAGGTCCTCGTCATTCGGGTTTCTGCTCAACAATTTTTCCGCGCGCGCCAGGCAAGTGCTCATCGCGAACAAGTCCGTGCCGATATCCACGAACGACGCCAGCACCAATTGCTCGAATTCCAGCTTCGGCCCGAATTTCGCCATCGTGTGAAACATCGTGCGCGCGAGGCGTTTTGCCGTGCGCGCGATGTAATGCAGGTGATCGACGTTTGATTTGGAAAGGTGCTTGGTGGTGACGCCAATCGACGCAGGCATCCACGTCTTCGGGTACCACAACGCATAAAACTTAAACGCCTTCAATATCGCCTGGAACTTTGAATCTTTCTGCCCCGGACGCGGCATCAGGATCGGCATCACGCGGCTTACGTGCGTGTCCATCGCCTCGCGCGCGATGAAGAGCTGCATGATCTCGCTCGTGCCTTCGATGATGCGCGAGATGCGCGCGTTGCGCATCGACATTTCGACCGCCATCGGCTTCTCCCCGCGCGCGCGTAACGATGCCGCTGTTTCAAAGCCGCGCCCGCCGCGCACCTGCAACACGTCGTCGCACATCTTCCAGCCCGTCTCGGTGCAGTAATATTTCGCCATCGCCGATTCCAGGCGAATATCCGCATCGCCACGCTCCGCCAGCGCGCACGCGAGATCGTTGATCGCTTCCATCGCAAACGTATTCGACGCTGCATCGGCAAGCTTCTTGCCCACGGCCTGGTGCTTATGAATCGGCGCGCCCCATTGCACGCGATCGTTCACCCAATCCTGCAAATGGCGCAACGCCGCTTTACCGCCACCCGCGCAGGTCGCCGGCACGGTAAGGCGTCCGGTATTTAACGTGGTAAGCGCAATCTTCAACCCATCGCCCGTCTTACCAATAAGATTCTCGGCGGGCACTTTCACATTGGTAAAGCGCAGCAATCCATTCTGAATTCCGCGCACGCCCATGAACCGGCACACATGCACCACTTCAAAACCCGGCGTATCCGTATCCACGACAAACGCGCTGATCTGTTTCTTCTCTTTGCCATTCACAATCTTCGGCGGCGTGACGCACATCACCACCAGCAACTCCGCCACTGGCCCGTTCGTGCACCACAACTTCTCGCCATTGAGCAGGTAATACGATCCATCTTCGGAGGGCGTCGCCGTCGTCGCCATCTTCGCGGGGTCGGAACCCACGCTCGGCTCCGTCAACGCAAACGCCGAGATCGCGCCCTTCGCAAGACGCGGCAAAAACTTTTCCTTCTGCGCCTTCGTACCGAACAACTTCAACGGCTGCGGCACACCAATGCTCAAATGCGAACTGATATACACCGAAGTCGACGCGCAATAACTCGCGATATACGACACGATGCGGTTGTAATTCGTCTGCGACATCCCCAGGCCGCCGTACTCTTTCGGAATCTTCAGGCCGAAGCAGCCGATGTCCGCCAGCGCGCGCAACGCCTCGCGCGGCACCTCCTCCTCGCGGTCCACCTTCTCCGGGTCGATGTACTGCTCCATCACCACGCGGACTTTTTCCATGTACTCGTCGCCGATGCGTTTGTCTTCGGCGTTCTGCTCGGGAAAGGGGGAGATGAGGTCGAAGCGGAAATTGCCCTTGAACAGCTCCGCCACAAAACTCGGATGGTCCCAGGAAGTCTGCCGCGAATCCTCGGCCAGGTCCATCGCGGCCTGTTTCTCATGATCGTGCGAAGCCATAGCCTACCCCTTGACGCCGGTAGCCCGGCGATTTATATACCTACTATTCAGTAGGTAGCCCTGCCGTGAAACTCCACCAACTCGTTCAGCCTTGCTTGCCTAACGGTCAGTATAGAACCGCACCCGGAACCTGTCAACGGGTTTAAGCACGATCTTGCCTAATCTGCCCCACGCAATACCCGTTCGTAGTTCCACCTTCAAGCGGTCAAAGTATTGAGCAGGCATTTGCCAAGGTCGAAAAAGGGAGCACGGGCGTCTCGCCCGTGATTAGGATTTCGTATCTTTCAATCACGGGCGAGACGCCCGTGCTCCTTTCTAGGGCCGGAATTGGAAGACCGGAAGCCAGTCAACAATGGTGCAGGTGAGGAAGTAAATGCCGTCGGGTTCGACGATTCGATAGCGTGAGCGCATGGGGGTGAGTATATGTTACGGAGAAGGCTTAGTCCTATGGTGCGTGTTTGTGTAGGATCAAAGCTCCGTTTTAATCTTTTCTTTGCTGATTGGGAAAGGCTGTCAATCATGTCCTCCTTGATTCCCAAAACACGCGAAAGGCAAATTCTCACGCGACGAGTGCTACATCGCCAGCAAAAGACGACATCCGCAAACGTCGGTCAACCAAACACGGTTTAATCCGCGTGCGCGACCCCATGTTTCCCAATCCACCGATCCGTGTGATCCGCGCGATCCGTGGTCAGGAGAGTGCAACGCGCTGGGCTAATAAGTAATAGATCACCTCGTGCTCCTGCTCGTCATCGTACTCGATTTTTCGAGTATCGAGTGCGAGTACGATGACGACTCACGAGCACGAGCACGAAAACAGTGGTGCTCACAAAATAGACTGGGCAAAAGGCCTGTAGCGCTCGGTCTCCGCGCCGGGCGGCACGTGCTGCCGGAGATTGTTTCAGGCGGACGTCATAACCTTATTTGAAAGATACGCATCGATCGCATTGGCGGCGCGTTTGCCGGCCCCCATGGCTTCGATGACGGTGGCTGCGCCGGTGACAATGTCGCCGCCGGCGTAGACGCCGGGCAGGTTGGTGGCGCCGGTCACGGGATCGGCGACGATGTTGCCCCATTTGTTGAGCTTGATGCCTTTGGTATTGCCGGTTAGCAAGGGGTTCGCGCGGGTGCCGAGGGCAGGGATGACCATGTCGCATTCGAGCGTGAATTCGCTGTTGGGCACGGGCACGGGACGGCGGCGTCCCGAGGCGTCGGGTTCGCCTAGGGTCATGCGGATGCATTCCATTCCGCAGACGCGGCCTTGATCGTCGCCGATTAAGCGCACCGGCGCGGTGAGCAATTGGAATTGGATGCCGTCTTCGCGTGCGTGTTCAACTTCCTCCGCGCGCGCGGGCACCTCTGCCGCGGATCGGCGGTACACGATCGAGACTTGTTCGGCGCCCAAGCGTACCGCGACGCGCGCGGCGTCCATCGCTACGTTGCCTGCGCCGACGACGGCTACTTTGTTGCCGACGATGACGGGTGTCTGATACTCGCCGAATTTGTAGGCCTTCATGAGGTTTACGCGCGTGAGGAACTCGTTCGCGCTGTATACGCCGACGAGGTTCTCGCCGGGCACGCCGATAAACATCGGCGCGCCCGCGCCAACGGCGATGAAGATCGATTCGAAGCCGCTCGCGAACAAGCCGTCAAGGGTAAGCACTTTGCCGATCACCATGTCGAGTTCGATTTTTACGCCGAGACTTTTGATGTAGTTCACTTCGCGATCGACGATCGACTTCGGCAGGCGGAACTCGGGAATGCCATAGCGCAACACGCCGCCGGTGTCGTGGAAGGCTTCGAAAATCGTGACGTCATAGCCCATGCGCGCGAGGTCACCTGCGCAGGTCAGTCCGCCGGGTCCGCATCCGATGACCGCGACCTTTTTGCCTTTGGGTTCTACATGAAATGGTTTGGGCGCAACGTGCGCTGCTTCCCAATCGGCCACGAAGCGTTCGAGCGCGCCAATCGCTACGGGGCGATCCTGCGTGCGCGCCACCACGCAGCGCTTTTCACATTGCGTTTCTTGCGGGCACACGCGCCCGCACACCGCGGGCAGGTTGTTCTTCTGCTTGATGATTCGCGCCGCTTCGGCCAGTTCGCCATGTTGTATCGCGGCGATGAAGCCGCGGATGTCGATCTCTACCGGACACCCTTCGATGCACGTCGCGTGTTCGCAGCCTTTGCAACGAAGTGCTTCTGCGAGCGCTTCCTCCGGCGAGAACGCCTGCTTCACCTCATCGAAACTGGTACGGTGTTTCATCAACTCCGCGGCGGTTTTCAGGACAAAGAGCGCGGTCGATTCCTCGAAGTATTGCGAGTGGTGCTTGCGCTTGCGCGATTCGTGCGCGGCAACCATCTCCTTCAGGCGTTGTTCGAAGCGGCAAAGGTGTCCGTCTTCTTTCGGCAGGGGAATGTGGTCTTCGTCTGCCTGAATTTCCAACGGCTTGTAGGTGCGCTGGCGCGCGATGAGTTCGTCGAAATCCACCTTCGCGCCATCAAACTCAGGCCCATCCACGCACGCGTACTTCGCTTCGCCGCCGACGCTGACACGGCAGCCGCCGCACATGCCCGTGCCATCGACCATGATTGGATTCAAACTGACGACCACGGGAACGCCATGTTTCTTGCAGCATTCCGTTACCGCTTTCATGTGCGGCACTGGTCCAATGGCGATGACCTCGTCGATCTTCTCGCCGCCGGTGATCAGTTCATCGAGCACCTGCGCGGCATAGCCCTTGCGGCCAACGGAACCGTTGTCCGTGGTAACGATGGTACGGTCGCTGATGGACTCGACTTTGCCCTGCCAGAAGAGCAGGGAGACATCGCGTGCGCCAAGAATAGAAATCAGGCGGTTGCCTGCGGCGTGGTGTGCCTTCATCTGCGGAAACATCGGAGCAAGACCCACGCCGCCGCAGACACAGCAAATCGTCTTGCCCGGACCATGGATCTCGCGATCTTTTCCCAATGGCCCGACGACGTTTTGGTAGGCCTGTCCCGGCTGAAACGCGCCCAGCGCCTTGGTTCCCTTACCGATTTCCTGCATGACCAGCGTGACAGTACCGCGCGATGCATCCGAATCCGCGATGGTGAGGGGGATTCGTTCGCCGTATTCGTCGCCGCGCACGAGCACGAAGTTCCCCGGCTTCGCTGCGTGTGCGATTAACGGGGCATCAATGACGATTTCAGTGAGACTCTCGGACAGTTTGCGCCGGTCAACGATAGGAAACATAAAACAAGGATCCCCTTTTGCGGCGGCCGTTGGGGGAGGAGCAGCGCGATCCGCATGATAATGTGATACTTTCCATATTATATAACGGATGTGAGGGCGTTTTCTCGTGGCGCGGTTGGCGCCATTTGCGCCGTGTTCGCATGTACACGCGCCATCGTTCTAAAATACCGCGACAAACTTAGGACCTCTAATAAAACTTGAATATCCCGAAGGGATTCCAGCACGTAGCCCAGGGTTGGCTCGCCGGAGTCGCTTCGACGCAGGCGGGCCTACCCTGGGTAAGCCAACGCCAATACGCTGTGAACCCTGAAGGGGTTCTGGCAATTTTGTTAGAGATTCTCACCGAACGCAGGGGTTGCAATATGCTTTATGTCGGGCGAATTGTGGGTGTCGGGGTAACGCCATCCGGGCGTGTATTTGCAGGGTACCGTGTGTCGAGCCGGTCATTTCCGAACCGCCGGGCCGTGGCGCGGGAACATTCGATCAGCATCATCCCGAAGCAGGGACACGAATCGGATGTCGAGAAAAACCCGTACATCGCGTACAACTGCGCGCGGATCGTGCGCGGCGGCGAAGTGGCGGTGTTGACAAATGGCAGCCAGACCGATCCTATCGCGCAAAAGATTGACGCGGGCATGCCGATTCGCGATGCGCTGGCCCTGTCGCTGCTCGCGCTGGACTACGAGCATGATAGCTATAACACGCCGCGAATCTGTGCCGTGGTGGATCGGACCAATCAAACCGGCTGGCTTGCCACTGTGCGAGAAGATGGACTTAACGTGTGCCGGATGCCGCTGAGTCCGCGCACCTTGTTCTACGTCGCTACCTATGAAGAGAACGATCTTTCCGAAGCGCGGTGCATTGCGTTCGATGCGGAGTCGCCGCAGGACGCCTGCGCGTTCCTGCTCGGCGGCGGAATCTTTGCACAGCGGACAAACCCGATTACCGCAGTGGCCGCGATTGCGACGTACACGGGCTTTTCGATGGCGCACGAAGACGCGCCGGCGCAATGAGCCAATCGTTTCTCAGAGAGCTTGAGGAACTGATTCGCGCGCGCTATTCGTTGCTTTATGTCGTGACGTGGGAAGAGGATCGCGCACGGAGACTGTTGATCGATCTTGCTTCGGGCATGAAGAAATTCCTGTTCGAATGGAGCATCACCGACGGCCTGCGTTCGATGAATGGCACGCCGGAGAACCGCACTTCGCCGAAGCGGCTACGCGAGCCGCTTGCGGTGTTGAATGAGATTCTTCAGGCGGATGTCTCGGGTATCTATATTCTCAAAGATTTTCATACCTACCTCGAAACGCCGGAAATTGTTCGGCACCTGCGCGATTTGTCTTCCGCATTGCGTCGCAGCAAGAAGACCATTGTTATCCTTTCGCCGACGCTGAAAGTTCCGCCCGAGATGGAAAAGGCGATGACAATCGTCGATATGCCATTGCCGTCGTACCAGGACTTGAGCGAATTGTTGGAGCACACGATTCGCAGCGGCGATGCGAACAAGAAATTTGAAGTGCGGTTGACCGCAGCGGATCGCGACGCGATGGTGAAGGCGGCCATGGGACTGACCATGGCCGAAGCCGAAAACGCCTACGCACACGCGATCGTGCTCGATAAAATCCTGGACCGCGATGACATTAAAGCCGTCGCCGCTGAGAAACGGCAGATCATTCGCAAGTCGGGTTTGCTGGAGTTCTACGAGGTCACTGAAAATCTCGCGGGTGTTGGCGGCATGGACTCGCTGAAAGAATGGCTGCACAAGCGCGTGCGCGCGTTTAGTCCCGAGGCGCGCGAGTATGGATTGCCGCAGCCGCGCGGTATTTTGTTGATGGGTGTGCAAGGTTGCGGAAAAAGTCTGCTTGCGAAGACCATTTCGTCGGATTGGCGACTGCCCCTGTTGCGTATGGACATGAGCATGATCTTTCAGGGTTATATCGGCAGTTCCGAACAAAACATGCGCAAAGCGGTGCAAATCGCAGAGAGCGTCGCTCCGGTCATACTGTGGATTGATGAAATCGAAAAGGCCTTCTCCGGCGTGTCTGGTTCGGGGAGCAGCGATGCAGGTACCACCGCGCGTGTCGTGGGCACCTTCCTGACCTGGATACAGGAAAAGACCGCGCCGGTGTTTGTTGTCGCGACTGCGAACGATGTGCAGGAGTTGCCGCCGGAGTTGTTGCGCAAGGGCCGTTTCGACGAGATATTCTTTGTCGATCTTCCCGGCGAATTCGAGCGGGCGGAAATCTTCGCGATTCATCTCGCAAAGGTGAAACGGAACCCCGCCAAATTCGATATTGCGTCGTTGGCAAAAGCTGCGGATGGTTTCAGTGGCGCGGAGATAGAGCAGGCGATCGTCTCTGCCATGCACGACAGTTTTTTTGCAGGCCGCGATGTCGAAACGGATGACATTCTCGCCAGTATCCGCGAAACGATTCCGCTGTCTACCACCATGCGCGAACGGATCGCGGACCTGCGTGCCTGGGCGCGCACCCGTGCGCGGCCGGTGTCCTCTGCGCAAGCGCGCCAAAACGCGGTGGCGCATGGATAGGTTCGACTGGCTCGAACTCGACAGCACACCCGGGCTCGCGCAGCCGGCCAAACCACCCAAATCGACCGAAGCGTCCGAGCTCACAATGCCGAAGGACGCGCCATCGTTTTACCGGGCTGCGAAGTCCATGCGCGAGGCCGGGCACTTCAAGACGGCAACGGACTTCTACCGCAAGGCGGTGGGCTTTGACGATCACCATTACGACGCGTGGGTGGAGTTGATCGACACGCTCGTGCGCGCGCGTCGCATTGCGGATGCGGACGCGGCATCGCAGGAGGCCCACGAGAACCATAAGCAGGTGCGCGTGCTCTATGCCTCGCGTGCCTTGGTCCTTGCGCATCTCGGCCGGTTTAACGAGGCATCGCAGTTTTCCGATGTAAGTGTGGACGCGGACGAGTCCTGGTATTCGCGCACAATCCGCGGCGAAGTCCTGCTACGCATGAACGCGGGATTTAGGGAGGACGCGCTGGCCCTGTTTGAACAGGGAACGCGGCTCGCGCAAAATGCGTGGGAGCCGGCGTTTCTGGCGGGCTGGGTGCTCCTCGACGCAAAGATGTACGCGCTGGCTGCGGGCTATTTGGCGGAAGCGGCGCACACGCGTCCGCGTTCTTCGCTGACGTGGCTGTGTCTGGGCGATTGCTTTCGCGAGCTGAAGTTTTACGAGCAGGCGCTTTTCTATTACCAGCGCGTGACGGAACTGGAGCCGTCGAGCCAAATTGCGTTGCAACGCCAGAAAGAGTGCTCGCCGTTGATTTATGGATTGATGCGTGCGTTCACGCGGGACTCGTTGCAGAAACGGTGGCGGCGCGAGTTCGATAAATTGTTTGGAAGGGACTGAGGTGGAATGACGACCGAGTATGTATCGCCGTTGGTGGAACGATTCGCGACCAAGGAGATGTCGCGCCTTTGGGGTGCGCAGAAAAAGTTTTCGACATGGCGCCGCTGCTGGATCGCGTTGGCGGAAGCCGAGCAGGAACTGGGTCTGCCGATCACCGAAGAGCAAATTGCGGAACTGCGTGCGCACGCCGACAACATCGATTTTGCGGCCGCCGAAAAGTTCGAGCGCGAATTGCGTCACGATGTGATGGCGCACGTGCATGCGTATGGGTTGGTCGCACCAAAGGCAAAGGCGATCATTCACCTCGGTGCGACGAGTTGTTATGTCGGCGACAACACCGATCTGATTCTGATGCGAGAAGCTTTGGAATTGTTGCTGAGCAAGGCCGTCAATGTGTTGAACGCGCTCTGCGCCTTTGCGATGCAATGGAAAGACCTTCCGACCCTTGGCTACACGCATTATCAGCCTGCACAGTTGGTGACCGTCGGCAAGCGCGCTTGTCTCTGGGCGCAGGATTTATTGTTCGATATTGAAGACATCGAACGAATGATCGAACGTTTGCGCTGCCGCGGAGTAAAAGGCACGACGGGCACGCAGGCTTCTTTCCTGTCGTTGTTCAATGGCGATCATGACAAAGTGAAACGACTTGAGCAGCGCGTATCGGAGAAATTGGGCTTCGATCGCGCTTACGCTGTGACCGGGCAGACCTATCCGCGCAAAGTCGATTCGCAGGTGTTGCGCGTGCTCGCGGGTGTTGGCGAAAGCGTATGCAAATTCGGCACGGACATGCGCCTGCTGCAAAACCTGAAGGAAGTTGAGGAGCCCTTCGGAGAGAAGCAGATTGGTTCGTCCGCGATGGCGTACAAGCGCAATCCAATGCGCTGCGAACGCGCCTGCGCATTGGGCCGGTTCCTGGTTGTTGCGCCGTTGCACGCGGAAATGACCAGTGCGACCCAATGGTTTGAGCGCACGTTAGATGACTCGGCAATTCGACGCCTCAGCTTGCCCGAATCTTTCCTTGCCGCGGACGCCGCATTGAATCTGTACTTGAGCATCATCGAAGCGCCGGACGTTTATCCCAGCGTCATCGAGCGGCACGTGCGCGCTGAGCTGCCCTTCATGGCGACCGAAAATATTCTGATGGCCTGCGTAAAACGTGGCGGAGATCGCCAGGAACTGCACGAGGTCATTCGTCAGCATTCGCAGGCCGCGGCGCGCAAAGTGAAAATGGAAGGCTGCGAAAACGATTTGCTGGAACGTCTCGCTGCAGATAAAGCGATTGGCATGTCCCGCGCGGAGATTGATGCGGTGCTTGACCTGCGCGAGTTCGTGGGACGCGCGCCAGAGCAGGTCGTAGAGTTTATCGAAAATGAAGTGCAACCAATACTGAACCGCCATGCGAGCAAGCTCGGCACAGCGTCCGACGTGCGCGTTTAAGAAACTTTGAAAGGTATTCATGCAAGACATTGATTCGGAAATCGGCGGACTGTCGTTCATGCTCGAATTGGACGATTACCTGCGCGCACGGGCGATCGATGCGTTTCGAAAGGTATCCGAGCGCAAGGAGATTTCCAGCGGCACGCTGCTCTTCTCCCGTGACGATTCCGCAACGGACGACGGTTACATTGTGTATGCAGGCAATGTGGCGATCGAGCACGAAGACGGAACGACGAAAACGGTCCTGCCCGCGGCATTGCTCGGCGAAATGAAGCAATTCGACTTCGACGGTAAGCACCACCGCATGGCCACCGTGCGCGCTGAGGACGACATCGAAGCGCTACATTTCTCGTGGACGCGTTTCTACAATGCGTTGGGCGCGACGGCTTCAAAAGAGGAGATGGACGAATTCCGCCGCGCGTTGCGGCACTATGCGTGGATGCATTACATGGACCTGCAGGGCGAACTGTAGCGTCCTGTGACAAACACGGCGGCACCAGGCCATCACGAAACGTCATCCTATCGCTGGGTCGTTCTGGCCGTCTTTGCGCTACTCAACATGGTGCTACAAATGCATTGGGTCGCGCTCGCGCCGGTGACGCGGGAAGCGGCCGCGTTCTACCACGTTTCTTCACTCGCTATCGCTGCGCAATCGATGATGTTCATGCTCGTCTACATCGTCGTCGGTATGGTCGCTTCGTATGTGAATGACACTTTCGGAACGCGCATCGGCGTTGGAATCGGCGCCGTTCTCATAGGCGCTTTTGGATTGGCAAAAGGTTTCGCAGCATCCAATTTCACGGCACTAACAATCTGCCAGATCGGCCTTGCAGTCGCGCAACCTTTCGTAATCAACGCGACGACGCGAATCAGCATGGACTGGTTTCACGCGCGCGAGCACGCCACAGCGACAGGCATCGCGATCCTCGCGCAATACGTCGGCATCGTCATTGCCATGGCACTCACGCCGCAACTGGTGAACAACGGTGGCATTCCTGGCGCGCTTCGGCTCTACGGCATCGCGGCATTCGTGGTTGCCATCGCATTCCTGGTGCTATTTCGCGGCCGTTCGCGCGTGGCGCTCGATGAGCCAGACGATCGGATCGGCGTTGCCGCAGGGTTGCGGCACATCGCGCGACAACGGCAGATGCTTCTCTTGCTGCTGATGTTTTTTATCGGTCTCGGAATTTTCAACGCCGTGACTACATGGATTGAGGAGGTGCTTGCGCCGCGAGGATTCAGCGCGGAACAGGCGGGTATTGCGGGTGCCGTTATGATGATCGGCGGAATAATCGGCGCATCGATTCTGCCGGTGTTCTCGGACCGCGTTGGCAAACGCGTGCCATTCCTCATTGCGACCATGGCGCTTTCCGTGCCTGGCATGGTGGGGCTCACATTTCTTACAAGCTATCCGATGTTACTTGCGGCGAGTTTTGTGCTTGGGTTTGCGAGCATGAGCGCGGGACCTATTGGGTTCCAATACGGCGCTGAACTTGCGCACCCCGCGCCAGAATCGACGACGCAGGGATTGATGATGGTTGCCGGCCAAGTTTCCGGCGTGTTGTTTATTTACGGAATGCACGCGTTTCGCACGGAGTCCGGATCGATGACGCCCTGCCTGATCCTGTTCGTTGCAGCCACGCTCTTCAACGCGTGGTTGTGTACGCGTTTACCGGAAATCGCTTTGACTCAGGCGCCCGCGGAAGACCTGCCCGCACGTTTGAAGTAAATCCACGCCGCGATAACGAGAACGACGCTGGCGATTCCGGCACCCCACATTAGGTTGCGCTTGATCGCGCGCATACGCGCCGCTTCTTCGATGTCCTTGCGCGTTTTTGGGATCCAATTTTCAATTTCCTTCGCGCGCGGATGTCCGTAGATTGACGCCAATTCGAAGAATGCGATTGCGGGTTCAAGTGCCATTTCGTTCGCCGCGATGTTTCCCGCCGTTGCGAACAGATCCGCTATCAGCGGGTCTTTCGGTTTCACAAAAGCTGCGCGCTCCGCGGTCTGGTACACAATCGCCCGAAGCACTTCTTTCGGTTCGTACGAAACGCCGTCGATGGCGAGCGGCTTCGGTACGCCGAAATCGAAAGGATCTGTTAAGCCAAACACGGCATCGCGCTTTTCAATCTTCGCTTTCAGAATCGCCTTGTGTAGCCATTCCGTGCCAAAGTGCGATTCGGCGTCACGGGAAATACCTTCTTCGATCCATTTCAATGCTTCGCCATTGTTTCCGCTGAGCTCATACGCAGTCCCGAGATTCGACGCGACGGCGTAAGACTTGTCCTCTGAATCTTTGTCTAATGCGAGAAGAATTTGAATTGCCTCCTCATATCGCCCCAAATAGATCAACGAAGCGGCATAGTCATTTCGCGAACGCGGATTGGATAGGCTCTGTAGTTCCTTGGCTTTCTTTTCCCAGGTGCGATTGTCGCTCGCGATAATTTCGCCATACATATCGGAGATTTCATCGCTATGCGTAGTCACAAGCAGGCTGTTTAAAAAGATCGGCTCATACCGTTTCGCGCTGCCATCTGGCGCTGTCCCGTGGTACCAGATGCACGCAATGAACAGGGGACTTGAAAAAACGATCAGCACCGCAATGACGTCTTTGTAACGCGCGTGAGGCGTTCCCGAATTCATGCGCGTTCAGTCCTCAATTTCAACCTTCAGAATATTGAATTCCAGCCCCTTCATCGGCGAGCCGGCGTTATGGAAAAGCAGGCCGCCATACTCGAAATTTTGCATGGCCCCGTGGGTGTGACCGAAGTACACATGCTTGATGTCGTTATCTTTGGTTAGTCCCACGTCGTCGAGATACTCAAGCACCCGGCGCACGACGCGTTTCTTCGGGTACTTCGCTGCAACGGCCATGCGATGGAGGCCAACGTGAACCACCATGTCGTAGATCGAATGGAAGATGGCATGCTTCGGCGTATCGAGCAGCCATTCTTCACGATGTTTTTCCAGCCCCGCGGCGCCCATCATCGGCTTGTCGGAAACGTCGCCGTGTAGAAACACCGAGTCACCGAGCCGCAGATAGTAGGGGTGCCACGACAGGTTCTCCGTTTTCGCGACGAGTTTGGAAAGCGCGGCGATGAATGCCTGGTTGTTGTCGTGATTGCCGAGGATAAAGTGGAAATGGCATTTTGGAAATCGCTCGGCGAGATTGCGGAGCCACGCAATCGCTTCATAGACGGTTTGGTCAATGGTGGGTAAAGTGGTCCAACGGAAATCGAAGGTGTCGCCGTTCAGAATAAAGAAGTCTGCCTTTGCGGCGTATTCGAAAATGGCCGGTTCGTGTGCACGGGACTCCGACCGCTTCGAAAACATGTGCAGGTCGGAAATGACATATCCGACGCGCGGGGCATTGCCCACAGGCCAATCCTCCGAATCCCCGATAGACGGCCACGGGGTATCGCCTGTGGTCATCGTAGCCCCCGAGCCATTCGTCTTCAAGGTGCCTCCGCGAGCAATGTGGCATTTTCCCGCGGTGAGTGCTATAGTTGCTGTGAATAGTGCGGAAGTGATGCAAAAGGGGGCGAGCTACCGCACACCACTCCACTGAGGTGCATCTGGCGTGTACGTGCCATTCAATAAAGGGACAAAGTGTTCGTTGCGTATCGATGGGAAGCGGTATCCCGCCGAACTGGTGGATGCCCGTGACCGGGTATTACGCATGCAGTGCCTGGAAGACGGGTTCGATATGCAGTCTCGCGGCATTGTTGTCGAGTTCGAGGGAAACGGTGGCAACGCGGCGTATTTCACGCGGTTTCTGACTGCCGCCCCCGATAACCACACGGAACTGATTCTCCTTCGGTCCGCGAACCTGAATTGCGACGAGTTGCGCTCATTCTTGCGGGTGCCCACGGAAATCGCGGTGACCATAACGCTTGATGACTCGCCGGCAAAGTTTGAGGCTAAACTTCTCAATATCAGTTCCGGCGGCGCGCTGGTCGAAAGCGATGCGCTCCCAGAATTGGAATATGGCGAGAAACTTCAATTGCAGATCGTGGACGATCCCGGCATATCCGCACAGAGCGAGCTAATGCACTTCTCAAACGGAAAGCCCTCAAGCAACCTTCGCGTTGGGGTGCGCTTCGTAAACGTGGACGACGCGAGCGTCCGCGCGCTGACGTGGTTTGTGTGGAAACGCGTCAAGATGTTCTTCCACGATTACTCGTAACTTTTCTTCGCCACACGGGTCCGCCGCACTACTTGTGAAACTCGCCCGTGAATGCATTATGATTTCCACCTCGCATTGCGGCGTTGTTCGAACGGGGCCCAACCACGCGTGAAGGAGATCTGGCATGCCCGATGGTTCCGCGCAGAATTATTCTAATCACAAGATATTCGATAAAGCACTCACGTATATCGCGGTTCTTGCGTTGGTGTCCGGCCTGCTGCCGTTGGCATCGCTCGTCGGTGTTCCGTATGTCGCCGCGCTTTCTCCAATGCTAATGGCCGTCGCTGTCATCTGGATATTGTTCCGCATGCGTGGCTACGCCACCCGGTTGCAGGACCGTATCATCCGGCTCGAAACAAAGCTGCGGCTGCAGCGCGTACTGCCAGCGCACCTCGCCTCGCGGATCGATGAATTGGAGCTCACGCACTTTATCGGCTTGCGCTTCGCCTCGGATGGAGAGTTGCCGGAACTCGTGGACAAGATACTCGCAAACAAGTCGATGCGAAGCGACGACATCAAAAAACAGGTGAAAAACTGGCAGGCCGATCACCTGCGGGTATAAGGGTGCCATGCACAATACGTCTTATCGCCGATATTTCGCGCTTACATTTCTTTTTTCGTGCATTTTCAATGCGCTGGCCGCGGACGCGCCCAAGGCAATCGTGATTGTCTTGGATGGGTTACGTCCGGATTATGTGACGCCAGCGTTGATGCCGAATGTACACGCGCTGGGACAGCGCGGCGTTGTGTGTGCGAACCATCATTCCGTATTTCCCACGGTCACCCGCGTCAATTCCTCTACGTTCTCCACCGGTTGCTATCCCGCGCGGCACGGCATTATGGGCAACACGATCTATGTGCCCGCTGTTGACAAGGAAAAAGGATTCAGCACGGGCGACGCGGCAAACCTGATGAAACTGAATGAAGTGACCGGCGGCAAGGTATTGACAGCGCCTACGCTCGGCGAAATTCTCGAGTCCGCCGGCATGAAATTATTCGTCGCCAGTTCTGGTTCCAGCGGTTCGTCGTACTTGCTCAACCCGCACGTGAAGGGCGGCGGCATCGTGAACACAGAAATGGTGTTGCCGGAATCTGCCAAGCCACATGTCGATGAACTGCTCGGCCCCGTGCCAGAAGAAGCCATACCCAACGCTCCGGCAAATCGCCGCATCATAGACGGGTTGCTGCGTATCGGCGTGGATGAACATCACGCCGAATTGATTTTTCTGTGGGTGACTGATCCCGATCACACGGCCCATCCAAAGGGAATCGGTTCCCCAGAGACAACTGCGGCGCTGAAACACGTGGACGAGGAAGTGGGCCGATTGCTGAGTTCGTTGAAGGCGAAAGGCCTCGACGACGAAACCAATATCTTCATTACGTCCGATCACGGCTTTTCCACGCAGACCGGCAAGAACAGTATTCCGCAGGTGCTGGTTCAGAAGGGCGTGAAGAAAAGCCTCGCAAGCACGGACGTAATCGTTTCCGAAGGCGCGATCTATGTGGACAACCACGACCCGAAAAAAATCCAGGCCATTGTGGAGGCGCTGCAAACTACGGATTGGATCGGTGCGGTATTCACAAAAGCCGCTGCCGCGGGCGATGTAAACGGCAGCGTGCCCGGCACATTTTCGTTTGATTCCATCTTCTGGAACCACGAACGCGCGGGCGACATCCTCACCGATGCAAACTGGTCTGACGACGCGAATGACAAGGGCTGGAAAGGTACCACGCTGTTGCAGGGCGTCGCAGGCCACGGCACTTCCAGTCCCTACGACATTCACAACACGTTTATCGCAGCAGGGCCGGCTATCAAACAAAGCCTCGTGAGTGACGTGCCTACCGGTAACGTGGACATCGCACCGACCGTGCTGCATGTGCTGGGTGTTAAGAACGCACCGAAGATGGATGGCCGCGTGATTCATGAAATTCTTCAAGGTGGTCCTGATCCAAAATCGTTGGAGGTTTCCCGCACGACCGATACCGCGAGCAATAATGTCGCTGCGATTACCTATACCGGCACCTTGCACCGTTCGACGGTGGACGGGCATACCTATCTTGACTTCACTAAAGTGACGCGAGAAGCGCGATAACAATGGCCACCGTACTCGCAGCCAAGCCAGACGCCCAGTGGATGATCTATGGTGCCAACGGGTATACGGGGCGTTTGTGCGCACTCGAAGCGGTGCGCCGCGGGATGCAGCCGGTACTCGCAGGGCGCAGCGCGGACGCACTGGCAATTCTGGGCAAGCAACTGCGCCTGGAAACTCGTGTATTCTCGCTAGACGATCCGCGCGTCGTTGCTGACAACCTCGGCGGTATTGCCGTTGTGCTGCATTGCGCAGGCCCATTCTCTGCCACAAGCGTCCCGATGCTGTCCGCGTGCGAACATGCGCATTGCCACTACCTCGATATCACCGGCGAGATCGATGTCTTCGAATACGTGCACCAGCGCGACGCGCATTGGAAACGCGCCAGCATCGCGGCAATTCCCGGAGTGGGGTTTGACGTTGTGCCGTCCGATTGTCTCGCGGCGATGCTCAAGCGCGCGCTGCCGGATGCAACGCACCTCGCGCTCGCGTTTAGGTCCAATCGCGGAAAGCTCAGCCCGGGTACCGCGAAGACCATGGTGGAGGGCCTGCCAAAAGGATTGCGCATACGACGCGATGGGCATCTCATCAACATGCCAAGCGGATCGCTAATGCGAAAAATTCCGTTCGGAAGCATGGAAGAACTCGCCGTCGCGATTCCCTGGGGCGATGTTTCCACCGCGTTCTATTCGACCCAGATTCCCAACATCGAAGTCTATCTTGGCGCGCCGAAAAAACAGATCAGGCAGATGCGTTGGGCCGGTAAACTGCAATCGCTGCTTTCGATGAACTTCGTGCAGAACTTTTTGAAAAATTCCATCACGAAAAAGGTTAAGGGACCCAGCGACAAAGAGCGCGCCGGAGACGAGACTATCCTGTGGGGTGAAGTTAAAAACGCCGGCGGTGGCCGAGCTGCGATGCGCATGCACACGCCTGAGGGATACACCCTCACTGTCGATGCGTCCCTCACAGTCGTCAAGCGCATTCTCGCGGAGGGCGTCGCGCACGGCGCGCTCACGCCATCGATGGCGTTTGGAGCAGACTTCGTGACGACGCTCAATGGTGTCAAAGTTACGAAGGCCTAAACGGTTGTCCGTGAGTTCATCTACATCCAGTGTGATGCATTCGTGTCGCGCGGGTTTCGCATTCATCGCCCTTGTGCTCGCGGCAGGTGCCGAGCCCGTAATTCCCATTCCAGCGCCGGGCGAGTTCCTGTCCAACATTCCCTATGCCTCGTACATCGACAATTCCAAGGTGCCGGAAGGTCGCGTGTTTGACCTTCGCGAATTCGGCGCTGTCGGCGACGGCAAAGCGATTAACACCGTCGCTATCGCGAAAGCCATCACCGCCGCACACGACAGCGGGGGAGGCGTCGTGCGCATCGACGGCGGCGACTATGTCTCCGGCACCATTCACCTCAAATCGAATGTCACGCTTTACATCGCCAAGGATTCCGTCCTCCGCGCCAGTCGCAGTGGAGCAGACTACGACCCGCCGCATTTCATTTATTGCCAAGGGGCAAACCGCGTTTCCATTGCCGGCCCCGGAAAAATTCTCGGCGAAGGCGACGCATGGTGGACGCCGCCGCGCGCCGCCGCCCCAACCACGCCGCCGGCCGAATTCAATCTCAAAGAGATGGAATCCACGCACTTTTTGGCCAAGCGCAAGAAGGTGCCCAACCGGCCATCTCCTTTGATACGCCTGCAAGATTGCACGCATGTGAAGATGAGCAACCTCATCGTGGAAAATTCGCCCGGTTGGACAGTCATGCTTGATCATTGCGATCGGGTCAAGATCGACCGCGTCATTCTGAACAACAACTACCACGGCGAGAATACAGACGGTATCGATGTTGTGGGTTCCAACGACGTCGAAATTACGCGCTGCTTTGTCTCCACCGGCGACGACGGCATTGTCTTGAAGAACGGTTTCGCCAAGGAACTGAGCCGGCCGATGACGAACGTGCGTATCGCGAACTGCGCCATCCGAAGCGGCGCAAACTGCATCAAGATCGGCACCGAAACGTGGTCCAACATCAGCGACGTCCGCATCTCCGAATGCGAACTCTTTACGGAAGAAATCTGGCCGTGGGGCCTCGCTGCCATCGCGATCGAGAGCGTGGACGGCGCGCACGTAAAGAACATCACCGCCGAAAACATCTCCGTCCGTAATGTCAACGCACCGCTCTTTATCCGCCTGGGAAACCGCAATCGCTGGAAGGACAAAGATCGCGCGGGGGCGCTTGAGTCAATCTCGATTCAAAATATGAAAGCCACGGGCATCGAATTCCCGTGCGTGATCAGCGGTATCGCGGGCATGCCAATCAAGGGCGTGATGCTGGAGAATATCGACATCCGTTACCGCGAGGCCGGTGAACGCCTCGAAATCGTCAATCCTGTCCCGGAGGTTGAAGCGCAATATCCCGAGTTCTGGATGTTCGGCGATCTTCCGGCGCATGGTCTCTACGCGCGGCACGTAGATGGACTCACGGTGCGCGGATTCCAAACCAGTCCGCGCCGCATAAACCAGCGCGACAAATTCGTCTTCGACGATGTGCAAAATCTGAACGTCGAGGACTAATCCTTAAAGCGTCCATCCCTCGCGATACGGTGGATTCACCAGCGCGTTCGCTTCGTCATCGTTTGCAATGCGAAGGTTTGCGCTGTCCCACTCAAGCCGTCGATCCTTCATGCGAATTGCCAACATCCCGAGCAGCGCCATCTCGGTAAGCGCGCCGCCGTACTCAAACGTCGAACTTGCAGGCTTGCCATCCTTGCAAGATCGCACCCAGTCCATCTCGTGGTTCGCCGCCGCCACGCGCGGGATCGTTTTATCCGGTTGCTTGTAATCGGCTGCCAACCCTTGCGGCAACAAACGCAGTCCGCCGGCGCCATGCGATTTGTGAACAATCGTTCCTTTCTCGCCGACGATAATCGCGCCATTGCGATCAAATTTGTCTTCAACGCCAAAATCGCGCGGCACGGGAGGGAGGAGCCGCCCGTCATACCACGTAACATCCACCGGCGGCATCTCGCCCCGCGCGGGAAAACGAAAACGCACAATGCTCGCGCGCGGATACGTTTCCGCGGCGACGGCCGGTTCGTAGTGCGTGCTCGTCGCCTGCACACTCTCCGGCGCGCCGAGTTTCAACGACCAGAACGCAGGATCGAGAATGTGACACCCCATGTCGCCCAGCGGACCCGTACCGAAGTCGTAAAACCCGCGCCACGTCAGCGGCGTGTACACAGGATGATACGGACGATATTGTGCGGGCCCAAGCCACAGATCCCAGTTCAACGTATCCGGCACGGGCGGCGTATCCGCAGGCCGCGCCGTCAACGGAAAGTTCGACCACGGATCCCCGCCAACAGGCCGATCGCTCCACGCGTGCACTTCGCGAACCGGGCCTATGGCGCCGTCGGCGATCCATTCGCAGCAGCGCCGAATCTCCTCCGACGAATGCCCCTGGTTGCCCATCTGCGTCATCACACCCGCGGCCCGCGCCGCCTCGGTCAATTTGCGCGTCTCGTAGATGCTGTGCGCAAGCGGCTTTTGGCAATACACATGCTTGCCCGCGCGAATCGCCGCCATTGCAATCACCGCGTGCGTGTGGTCCGGTGTGGCGATCAGCACACCGTCGATATGCTTCGCCTCTTTATCAAAGAGTTCGCGATAATCGACAAAGCGTTTCGCATTCGGAAACTCATTGAACATCCGCGCGGCCAACACCGAGTCCACATCGCACAACGCGACAATGTTCTCCGACTTCATGTTCTGCAAATTCGCCCGGCCCATCCCGCCGATGCCGATACCCGCAATGTTCAACTTCTCGTTTGGCGAAATCTTGCCGGGCACCACCTTCGCCGTATTCACGCGCTCCGGCGCGGTAGCGCATCCCGCCGCAGTCACGCCGACAGTCGTCGTCGCAATGAATTGCCTGCGGGTCAAATCACGATGGCTCATTACGCGGCTCCTAATCATTGTTGAAAATCCAACGCGATCCTACCACGATACTGGTTACCGAATTTCCATTCTCGTTCCCAAGCTCCCGCTTGGAAACGCAAAAGGGGCACGGGCGTCCCGCCCGTGATTGGTGCGCGAAAAATCCTTCATCACGGGCGGGACGCCCGTGCCCCCTTTCATCTTCGCAACCACTACCACCGCTCCTTGCTAAACGTCCCCACCATCACCGGCAAACTACACGCCCCAAATTCCTGCGTATCCAGATAATGCGCCAACACCGCGCAACGGTCCGCATCGATAATGTGATCGTCCCCCTTCTCAAACACGATCTGCCCCCGCATTCCGCCAGAATACGTGTGCCCCGCGTACTGCGCCTCCCGATCCGCCAGCGCCGGAAACACAATCGTCCGGTCCGCCATCCGCCGCTGCAACAACTCCGTCATAAACAACTTCGTCGGACGCCTGTCCGGCGATCCATCTGGAAACGGCCCCACCTCCGTCACCCCGCCGAACTCGATCGCCAACACCCGCTCATGCCAATCCACGTCGATGCTCTTCAGGTTATGCGCCACCGCGCTCCCGTTGTTCCCCGCATCGATCCCGATCGCGCAAAAGTCGTAGGCCCGATCCAGTTCCTCGATGATGCACTGCTGCCGATGATAATTGACCCCGCGCAAACTCACCCGCGCCACGTTCACCAAATCCGGCGGCACGCTACGGTACACCACAAACTCCGACGGGTCCCGCACGTACCCCAGATCGCAGCCGAGATAGTAATTCCCCTTCGCCACATTCGTCGGCGCTTCAAACGAATCCGCCGCGCCAAGCGACACCTCAAAAAAGTTCTGCCCTTCATCCACACACGCGAGATACGCATTCAGATCGAACACCGCATACGCAGGCGAACCATGCTGACCCAACACGCGATGAATGTATCCCGGCGACTCCCGCCCGCCGTACAACAACGCCAGCTCCGCATCCTTCTCGTCCGTAAACTCCGGGTTCAACGCAGACGGCCAGCAATACCGCTCCGCAGAAGCGTCCTGCGTCATCCGGTAAAACGTGTTCCGCAACCCATTCGGCACCCCATACACCCAACGCGCCCCACCCGCGTTCAACGCCTGAAACATCTCCTCCCACGCGGCGTCCGACATCTCCTGCGCCTCATCCACAATCTGCCAATCCACGTGCAACCCCTGAAAATTCATCCCATGCGGCCCCGCGATCCGCCCCCACAACACAAACCCATTCGAAAACCTGAGACACCACGACGGCGTCCGCTTCACCTCGACGAGGTTCTCGCGAAACGCCGCATTCCGTTCAAACACCCGCGCGATCCGCTCCATCAACGGAAACAAATGATTCTCACACTGCGTCGCGATCAACATCTCCCGATTCGGCAACGCACAAGAAGCCCACGCCGCAATAATCTCAATCTCCGAAGTCTTGCCCACGTCCCGTCCGTCGCAATGCACCTTCCGCAACGCCCGCGACTCCAACGACCCCGCCTGATACCCCCGCACACACCAAGCCACCCCCCGCCGATCCCGCAACCACCTCCGCGCAAACCCAACCCGCGACTCACCAGCGGTCACGTCCGCGCCGCCCGTCCCACCTTCACCCATTCGCACCTTCACCCCTTCGCACTTTCGCACCCCCCGCAGCCGCGCAACCCACCGCTCCATCGCACAAACTCCAATTTGTCAAATCACATAACAATCTCCATAAGTTAAGCCCACTCCATTGCACTCCCGTATACTCTTGGTAGCGCCCGGTCTCTGCGCCGGGCGTCTTCGTCGCTTACCGGCCAACTGTTACAAAACCAGCAACCGTTCTTATGGAAACTAGGGACAGCCTCTTACTTTTTGCGCGTCTTGACCACTTTGGTATGAGAGCGTATGCTAATTTCTTTACTCTACGGAGGAAGATAGCTGTGTTCGCAATCGCAATTGTCTATGTCTCCGCAATCTTTGAAGGTGATGTTTCCCTTTTGAATCTAATCTCAGATGCTCACCAGGTCAATATCCAAAAAATCAAGACGTGGACTGGTACAGCAAATATTACGGACACACTAGTAAAAGATGGGATGCCTATAAGCGAAGGTCAAAATAAAGCAGAATTTGTATACGATGCGGATCGCAACGCTACGCGCTGGACTGTAATGAATGCCGACGGGACCGAAAAGCGTAGCGCAATGCGAAAGGATTTGAGACTGTTTCGGTGTTTTCCCGGCGTACAGAGGGTTGGAAGCGAGACTAGGGAGAATATGTTAGTCATCTGGCCAGCAACCGAACAAGAAGTTCGTGCCTTCGCGGACGATTTTGATCCTATGTGGTATTTCACCCGCGCAGGCCAGGACATTATCGATAAAATAAATTTCCAACGTGCACATTTTGACAACCCGAAAGCAGCTAGTGGGTATGTGAAAAGAGATGGCGATCTCATTATTTGGGAGCTTCAGGGAAAAGAATCCACAAATCACTATGAATTCGATCTCAAACAAGCTGGAAATCTTATTAAGTGTTTGGACAAAGACGATCAGATCACGGTCAAGATGGAGTGGGCATACGCGAATATTGACGGTTTGTGGATTCCCCAAACCTTCGATTACATAAATACGCGGGCCGATGATAGCGGGCGTACCGTGATAACGCGCAAAGTGAAATTCAAGAATAATGTGGTGAACAGTGCGGTTGCTGAAGCAGAATTTGCGTTAGATAAGATTGGTTTTTTACCTGGCATGATGGTTACTGATCGCGCCAGTGATTTCGATATTATAAACGGTATTTTGGAACCGCTGATAAAGAAGTGACAACAAATCTGCGCACGTAGAATCAGGATTGTGCGATAGGTTTTCTCGTTCCCTAGCTCCTGCTTGGGAACGCCCTCTTGAAAAGCTCCGCTTTGCTCCCGCGCCTCATCCCCAATCCGCACCACCTGCCCAACGCACGCGCAATAGTACGAATTCGTACCGCAATTCCTTTTCTCAAATTCATCTTCAATCAGTGTAAATCGGTGCAATCTGTGGACAAACACGTATTGCAAATTGCATCTGCGTCCATCTGCGTAAATCTGCGGACAACGCAACTTTTTGTTCTCGTTCCCAAGCTCCCGCTTGGGAACGCACTCTTGAAAAGCTCCGCTTTGCTCCCGCGCCTCATCCCCAATCCGCGCCATCTGCCCAACCCACTCGCAATATCTAAATCCCTACCCCAACTTTTCGTTCCTATTCGCCTTCAATCGGTGTAAATCTGTGCAATCTATGGCCAAAAAGCGTTGCATTTCCATCTGCGCCCATCTGCGCAAATCTGCGGACAACACATTCTTTTGCTCGTCGCCCAACTTCCGATTGCGCGCACATGCTCCAAGCACCGACGAAAATGCACCTTGCTTTCGCCATCGCCACGTAACTACAATGTAGTTATGAGCGAACTGCGCTTCACATGGGACCCTAAGAAAGCCCATGCCAATCGGCAGAAGCACGGGATCTCGTTCGAAGAAGCGCAATCGGTGTTCTATGACGAAAACGCTATTGAGTTTTATGATGACGAACACTCCGAGTGGGAAGATCGCTTTCTTCTACTCGGAATCAGTTCTCGATTGCGCCTGCTGATGATCTGCCACTGTTACCGCGAATCCGAGGGAATCATCCGCATTGTCTCCGCAAGAAAAGCAACCCAACGCGAATCCGCGCACTACCGGAGGACCTGATATGAAAGCCGAATACGACCTGTCGAAAATGAAGTCCCGAAAAAATCCCTATGCCCGAAAACTCAAAAAACAAATCACGCTGCGGCTGGATCCCGAAGTCCTCCAATACTTCAAACAAAAATCGGCCGAAAACGGCATTCCCTACCAAACGCTAATCAACCTCTATCTCCAGGACTGCCGCAACGCACGCCGCAACCTCAAAATGAAATGGGCGCCCTAAAATAGAGAGATTACGACACCAAGCGCTATTTTGTTCTCGTTCCCAAGCTCCCGTGTCCCCTCTCGTTCCCAAGCTCCAGCTTGGGAACGCGCTCTTGAAAAGCTCCGCTTTGTTCTTGAGTGCGCTGCACACCGTACTTCCAACTCCCAATCTGCGCCGATCTGCACAACGCACGCACAAATTCTGATTCCCCATCGCAATTCTTCATTTCGATTCATCTTCAATCGGTGTAAATCTGTGCAATCTGTAGACAAAAAAATCCCGCAATTACATCTGCGCCCATCTGCGTAAATCTGCGGACAACACAGATTGTATTCCCCATTCTGACTCCTGACTTCCGACTCCTGTCTCCTTCCCCAACTGCAACCCCGTGGGCTAAGCAGTAAGGAGATCTACAACCATGCCCACAACAACCACCATCACGCACACCACCCTCGGCACCCCCTGCGCACGCACCTGGTCCGCAGACTGGATCGCCACCATCAACGCCAAAGAATCCGAACTCAACCACAGAATCTGCGGCGCACGCCTTTACGACGCCACCCCCTGCACCAACACCTCAAACCACCCCTCAGGCCGCTGCCCCCACCACGGCGGATTCGACCTCACCGGCGCGCCCCCCGGCAACCGCAACCACACCATCCACGGACTCTACTCCCGCCGCCTAAGATCCTGCACAAAACGCTGCCCCCACTGGCAAACCTGCCCACTCGCCAACGCCCAGTCCACTACCCCTTCGCCGTCCATTTCGTCCATACCGTCCATACCACCGAACCCCGACCTCACCTGCCCCTATCAACTCGTGGAATACAACACCGTCCTAACCGACGCCCTGGCCATCGCCGAATCTCAACCCCACCCCAACCCCATGGCCATCCACCTCGCCCACAACGTCGCCCTCCTCCAAGTCCTCATCAGCAACGCCGCCACCCACCTCACCAACCCGTCACACCTATCCGCCCAATCCGAGCCCGACAAAGGGGCACGGGCGTCCCGCCCGTGTTCTTCATCTTCCTCCAGCGATCCTGAGTCCCGCCCCTGCGATTCCGAAGTTGATTTCCCCAACCCCAACGCCATCAACGCCTTCATTCGCCTAATGCGCGAATTCCGCGCCTCCCTGAAAATGCTCGCCGCACACCAGCACCACCCCTTGAATCGTCAAAAACAAAACACCACACCCCCAACCCCCGAAAGCTTCCAACGCCACACACACCGCATGAAACACGACATCCAGCTCGACCCCGACTCAATTGCCGAAACCCAAGTCGATCTAAACCTCCCGCAGACCCACGCCCGCGCCTACTTACAACAGTCCATCCAAGCCGCCTCCCAAGGCAACGACGTAGAAATGTGCGAAGCCTTCGACAACGCCGCCCAACTCGACGAACCCCTCGCTCAATCCGAACGCGACCACGTCCTCGCCAGCTACCGCCCCGCAAAACAAAGCATCTCCGAAGAACTAGCCCAACAAATCCTCGGCAATCTTCACCTGCCAGCACTGCCGGCACAAGAAGAAACAGAAAAAGATACGCCCACGTCAGAGATGTGTGAACAAAAACCGCACCACGAAGACACCAAATTCCTCAACGAATACCTCGACCTCTTCCGCGAAGGCAAAATCCCACCCGAAGCCTTCCCAATCGACACCCCAATCCGCACCCACGCCGAAAAGATCTTCACACGTGACGCAACATGATCGATGTCTTTGTGGCGCCCGGCTTCCATGCCGGGCGTCTTGGCATTCTCCTCGTTCCCAAGCTGAGCTTGGGAACGCACTTGCTCTTGAAGCTGCGCTTCGCATTCCCTTCAGGCCAAAGCAGCCGTAACAAAATAAAAACGCCCGGCGCGGAGACCGGGCGCTACAAAGATCAATGTACCGTCGGACTAGGCGGCCTTGGTCTTGGCGGCGGCGCCGGTGTTCTTTGCGACGGCAAGCCAGTCCCAAGGGTGTTCGTGGCGGAGTTCGCGTGGGGGCGTGACGCCTTGGCATTTCCAGGAGTATTCGATGCGGCGGATGCGGGTGATCTGGAGGCCGAGTCCGGTGAGCGTGTCGTTGAGTTCGTTGCGGGTGTAGTGCTTTGTGCGGACGCCTTCAATGTTGACGATACCCGCCACGCTCGGGGCTACGCTCGCGGGCTGTCCGTTTTCGATGTTGACGTCGGGAAGTGCTTGCGTCGCTTTCGCTAGCAACGTAGCGGATTCGACGGAAGGAACGACGAGAAAGAGTTGCCCATTGGGCTTGAGCAGGCTGATGACAGAACGGAGCACGCCGTGCCAGGATCGACGGTTTGGATTGATGGCGACGTTCACGCAAATTGCGGCGTCAAAGGAGCCGACATGACCGCGCGGAACGCCGATCGCTTGTTGCAGAGAAACGTTCCGTTTGCGTTGCATGCGTTTCCGGGCTATTTCTACGCATGCGCTGGAATGGTCGAATCCATGTACCGATTTGAAAAGACGTGCCAGCGCGGGGAGGTAGTTGCCGATGCCGCAGCCGTAGTCGACGATGTTCTCGGCACTGCGCGCGGCGCGTTCGAGCTCGCCGCGAATGACGCGGTTCCGGTCGTTGCGCAGGGAGTTAAAGATTTCCTGCGTCCATTGCGGCGCGATCCCATCCCAATACTCGCTGTCTTGTTTCATCGGTTCCCGGGTTCCCCCCTGTGCGCGACCGGAATGGGTTGGCTCCACCCGGATGCCGCATTTGTCAAGTCTTTACCAGGGTGAATATACAATATATGGTGTTTAAGTGCAAGGATATACTATTTGTAGTATTTTTAGGTAAGAGGACGGGTTCAGTTGTAGATTTTGCACCTTCGGGCTGATGGGTAGGCGAAAGTAAAAGCAAAACTCCGAAACACGGAGACTGGGATGCAACATTCAGAAGTCAGAAGTAGAACCGCATTCGTTCGGGATTGGAGTAGGCATGCACTCATGCTGTGCTCCGAGAAATGTCGATACGTTTCAATGCCACGTATGTTAAACTGCCGAAGGGAGTTTAGTTTGGGGGCTTTAGCATGGCCACGCCTGAGTTGAAGCGACGCCTGTCGCCGATGGACGCCTTCTTCCTGTATATCGAACGGGAAGAGGAGCCCATGAACGTGGGTTTCGTGGCGCAGTTTGAGGGGAAGATTCCGCTCAAGAAGTTCCGCTCTCACATTGAAGCGCGGCTGCACCTCATACCGCGCTACCTGCAGCGTGTGATGCCTGCGCCACTGAACATCGGCATGCCTACCTGGGAATTCGATCCCGATTTCAACATTGAGAACCATATCATCCGCGTGAAATGCGAGGCGCCTGGGGACGATGCGGCGTTGCGGCGGACCTGTGAGAAGTTGTTCCGCGGGACGCTGGATCGCGGCAAGCCGTTGTGGGAGATGTATCTCGTCGAGGGGATGAAAGGGAACCGGACGGGAATGATGACGAAGATTCACCATGCGATGGTGGACGGCATCTCGGGCATTGCGTTGATGTACATCACGTTTGATGCGTGGCCCACGCCGGAAAAAATGAAGAAGCAGAAGCGCGAAGCCCCGGCGCTGCCAAGTCAATCACAGTTGTTGTACGACGCGCTGTGGGACAACGCGATTGATTCACTGGATCATTGGTCGCGTTTTCAAAAAGGGCTGGCGGATTACGCGCGCGGGTTTTCCGGCACGCAAACCTGGGACGCTTTCAAGGAATTTGCCGCGACGATGCGGGACTTTTTGGCGCCGTCAAAGCGGATGCCGTTTAACAAGCCTTTCAACGGCGAGCGGAAGTTTGCGTTTGCAGACTTTTCGTTTGCCGAGGCGCGCGCGATACGTGCTGCGTGCGGCGGTACGTTGAACGATGTGGCGTTGACGGTGTTGAGCGGGGCGTGCCGGCAGTATGCGCTGATGCATGGGGAGAGTGTGCGCAAGCGGTATCTGCGCGTGCTCGTGCCCGTGAACATCCGAACGGAAGACGAGCGCGGCGCGATGGGAAACCGAATTTCGTTCTTACCGTTGGAGATTCCGCTCGAGGTCAAAGATCACATTGAGCGGCTAAGAATCATCAATGAGACCACCCAAGAGCTGAAGCACTCGCGCGTGAGCGAGGCGGTCAGCCTGATGTTCAACGCGCTGCAAGGGATGCCGGCGCCGTTACAGGCGTTATCGTTGGGGAGTGTTGCGCGTCCGTCGATGCAGCAACTGCTGGGGAAGGCATGGCAGGTGCCGCCGATGCATTTGATCTGCACGAATGTCCCTGGGCCGCAGATTCCCTTGTATTGCGTGGGTAAACGGTTGTTGAATTACTACGCGCTGTTGCCCATTGCGTTCGAGATGGGGATAAGTTGCGGGATTACGAGTTACGATCAGCGTCTATTTATCTCGTTCATCGCGGATGGGAATGCGGCGCCGGACGTGGATAAGCTCATGGAGTTCATGCACGAGAGCTTCATCGAACTTCGCGCGGCGGCCGAGGTCAAGGAACGGCATGTCGTCGAATTGGCGCACGCAATCCGCGCGAAGCAGGAAGAAGCTGCAAGAGAGCACGGCAAGGCGAACGGTAACGGCAACGGAAATGGAAACGGATCGAATTCGCGGAAGCGGAAGATTGCATCGCCGCGCTCAGCGACTGCGCCGCAGGCGGACATGCCTGCTTCCGTGAATTAACGCGCCTCCTTATTTTCGAGCGTTACTTTTTCTTCGATGTTTCGGATTGCACGCGCTCCACGTAGTGCGAGAGCAGATCGAAGCTCTTGTCCACTGATTTTGCGAAATCTTTTAGCGTGCTGCGCAGGGTGCGGTTCCATTCCTTGACGAATTCCTGGCCCTCCTTGGGCATCCAAGACGCGTCGCCGAGCGCGTTTTTGATGGCGCGTTCTGACTGATCGTTGATCGCGCCGAGCAGATGGGTGGCGTTTGCAAAGGTCGCTTTTTCAAATGCGATGAGATTTGTGGCAAGTTTGGCTGCGCGGGAGGACGTTGGTTCGGCAGTTGCGCGCGGAGCGGATTTTGTTGCGCGGGCGGCAGCAATCTTGCGTTTAATTTTTTTCTTGGCAACTTTGCGTTTGCGTTTTGGCGCGGGAATCGCTTCATTCGAGTTGGGTGTGTCTGTGTCCGGCATTTGGATATTCCTCCGATAGCTCCATTCTAAGCGGAAGCGCGCTTTGGCGCTAGTGGCGAAAGATCGCCATAGCAGCGAAGTTTGCCAAGACCGCGTAAACGCGGAACTCCGAACCTAAGTCTCCAAAGCATTAATCTCGATCGTTGAGTTCGTCGTCGATGAGTGCGGCAAGCGCGTTGCCAACTTTGTCGTGGCCCGACGTGGAGAGGTGTACTCCATCGACGTAGTCGTCTGCGGTCAGGCCCACATCGGAAGTGAAGCGCGCTACTTTTACGCTGCTATTGCGGAGCGTGCGCGAATAGCCGGCGCGAATACGTGTGCGCTCGCCGGCCTCGATTGGCAGGAAGACCACGGCAAGTTTCTGTTTGCCTTCGATTTTTTTTGCGAGTTCGATGACGCTTTTCAAGTTAGCGTCCTCGTAGGTTTCATTTTCGAACCAGTTGGCTTCGGAGGCCTGTGGTGGTTCGAGCCAGTTCCAATTCCATCGTTCGTATGCGGTGAGCTGGCAGATGCGCAGTGCTTCCACGATCGCGAAGCGTGGTTCTTGCGTTGGAAATGCGACGCCGCTCCCGGTGAGCTTGGTTACGGGCGGTCGGTCGAAATCACGAATCAGCGCACACACGAGAATGAGATCGGGATTCAGCTCCGTCAGGAAATTTTCGTAAAGCTCGATCATCTGGTGCACGGAATATCCGTTGACGCCGGCGTTGACAATTTCAACGTTGCCGAGGCGGTGTTCTGCGACGGATGTGAACAGATTTTCCTGACGCTCATAGATGCCGCCCCAGGTTACGGAATCGCCGAGACAGAGTACGCGTTTTTTGTTCGGGTCGCGCGTGGTGAGAGGACGCGGATCGCGGACACCGTACGAGTTAATCGTTATGGGGTTGCGAAAATACGATACGTACTGGTTGGGCTTGATGCGAAAGCCGACATTTGGGTGAACTTCGTATATGAGCGGGTTGGCGATGCCCATGAGGCGAAGAATGACTTCCAGAAGAATGAGGCTGGTAGCGGTGATGACGACGCCATTGCGAATTTTTGTTTGTAACCGGCCGGGCTTCCGTTCAGTTTGGGGAGCTATGGCGCCGAGTGTGTCAGAGGCCGGTGTGTCGTGCGTGGCGCCTTCGGTAGTCATGGCAGCGCGCGCCAGTACTCCAGCAGGTCGTCGAGGATGCGAGCGAAGTTAATCTCGGGCTTCCAGCCGGTGTGCGCTTGCAGCTTCGCGTAGGAGCCACTGATCTCCTGAATGTCCACCGGGCGCATGCGTTCGGGATCTTGTACGACCTCGATTCTTATCTTGGAACGTGACAGCAAGGTGTTCAATGCGTCTCGGATTGAGCGGCCTTCGCCGCAGCTTACGTTGTACGCTTCACCAGTTTTGCCTTTGAGCGCGGCGAGTTCGTAGGCGCGGACGACGTCGTCCACGTGGAGAAAGTCGCGGGCGGCATCGATGTTGCCGACTTTTAGCGTGGGGGGGAGTTCGCCACGCTCGATGCGGGCAATTTGGCGCGCGAAGTTTGAGAGTACGAATTGATCGGATTGTCCTGCTCCGGAATGGTTGAAGGGGCGCATGCGGACGACGTTTGTCTTGTTCGCGCGAAAGATGTATTCGCAGTATTGATCGGCGGCGGCCTTGGAAATGGCGTAGGGTTCGCGCGGGGCGAGCGGGTGGTCTTCGGTGACGGGAATAGACTGCGGATGACCATAGACCGCGGCGCTACCGACGAAGAGGAAGCGGGCGCGCGGATGTATCACGCGCGTGCATTCGAGCAGATTGATTGTGCCCTGCACATTCACATCAAAGGTATTTGCGGGGTCGGCCGACGACGATGGTACAAAGGTGATCGCGGCGAGGTGAAAGACGTGGGAGAGGGCGTCGGTGCGCGAGACGAGCTTGCGCACTTGCGAGATGTCGGTGATATCGCAGGCGAATTTGTTTGGACCTTCCGGCTGCCCGGGCAGCACGGCCTCGCGGACTTGCCACTCGCGATCGCGCAAATACTTGGCGAGGATGCGGCCTACGAATCCGTTTGCGCCAGTTATGAGGGCTACGCGCGGCACGTCGCGTTACACCGCCGGACGTCCGATACTGAAATATCGGAAGCCATGTTGCGAGAGGACCTTTGTCGTGTAGAGATTTCGTCCATCGAATATGACGCGATCGCGCATGAGCTTTGCCATGCGTTCGTAGTCGGGGCGGCGGAATTCGTTCCATTCGGTGCAGATGACGAGGCCGTCCGCGCCCTCGAGCGCGGCGTAACTTTTCTGCGCAATGGATACGCGGTCGCCGTAGTGTTGATGCAAGGTTTTATCGGCTACGGGATCGTGAACGACGACCGCCGCGCCCGCATTGAGTAAGGCGTCGATCACGCGCAGGGCGGGGCCGCCGCGCAAATCGTCGGTTTTTGGTTTGAAGCTCGCACCCCAAATCGCAATACGTTTGTTGGCGATGTCTTTGCCATAGAAATCCAAAATGCGTTTGACGAAGTTTGTCTGCTGCGACTCGTTAACGGTGTGCACCGCTTGCAATAACGGGCTAGGCAGATCGCGGTTGGCCGCGAGGTGCGCGCAGGCTTGCACATCTTTTGGAAGACAGGAACCGCCGTAGCCTACGCCGGGGAACAGATAGGAAGGACCGATGCGCGAGTCCGCTGCGAGGCCTTCGCGCACTTCGGCGATGTCCGCGCCATAGGCTTCGCAGAGTTGGGCAAATTCATTCATGAATGAGATTCGTGTGGCGAGCATCGCGTTGACGGCGTACTTCGCCATTTCCGCGCTGCGCACGCTCATGGAAAGCAGAGGCTTACCGGTGCGGAGGAACGGTGCGTATAGCTCACGAATGATCTCGGCGACGCGCACGTCTTCGCAGCCAAGAATAATGCGATCGGGACGCATGAAATCGTCTACCGCAGCGCCCTGGCGCAAGAATTCCGGATTAACAACGACATCAAATGGATGTTCGGTGAGACTTTTCAATGTGAATCGAATCGCTTCGGTGGTGCCCACGGGGCACGTGCTTTTGTTCACGATGATGCGGTAGCCGGTCATCGCTTTGCCGACACTTTGAATCGCGGCGAAGACGGCTGAGGTGTCTGCTTCGCCAGTATTGCTTGCGGGTGTTCCTACGCAAATGAAGACGAGGAGCACGTCGCTCACTGCAGATGCCAGATCGGTGGTGAAGCGCAGGCGTTCTTCTTCGACGTTGCGCGCGACGAGTTCTTCAAGGCCGGGTTCGTAGAACGGGAGATTGTTTGCGTTGAGCGATTCGATGAGAGCACCGTTGGTGTCAACGCAGGTGACGTAGTGGCCGGTTTCGGCCAACCCAGTGCCGACGACGAGGCCGACGTGTCCGGTTCCAATTACTGCTATCTTCAATGCTTGGGGCCTTTCGGGTTACTCGCCCAAGTAACCGGTATCTTTCAGTTGTTGTCTTAATTCTGCACTATCCACATTGTATTCAGGCTGCTGGGCCCCCTCGGCCGCAGATTTGCGCATGGCTTGTAGTGTGTCGCTGAGGCGCTGCTCTTCAGCATTGCTCGCGCCTGCAAGATTCTTCTGTTCGGTTGGGTCCTGCACCATGTCGTAGAGTTCTACCGGTGGATAGTTGCGCTTGTTTTCGTTGGAATTAATCAACTTGTATAGAGGCGTGCGAATGGCGCGGAGTTCGATGCCTTCGAAGTTCAGATGGGAGTAAACGTAGCCGCCGGATACGTCTTTCATGGTAGCAAGGTCTTCTTTTTCGAATAGGGGATTGCCTTGCATCTTTGCGTCAATAGCTTCCTTCGGGTCGGCGTTTGCGAACTGGAGGAGTGTGGGTCCAAGGTCCACGTGGCGCGCAATGAATTGCGATTCTTTCCCGGCCTGCTGATTTTGCGGTAGTTTGAACATGAGCGGCACGGCGATTTGTTCGTCATACAGGCTGAGGCCGTGCCACCAGCCGCCGTGCTCGTGAAATTCTTCGCCGTGGTCAGACGTGAAGACGATGAGCGAATTGTCGTAGAGACCGAGCTGTTTGATCTCTTCAATGAGTTTGCCAATGTGTTCATCGCAATATTCGATGCCGCCGATGTAGGCACTTTGCAGTTTTTCTTTCCACTCTGCGGGATCCATGTTGGTGCCGAGGCGGACGCGCGCGTAGCCGACTCCGGGCTGCGTACGATCCATATAAGGGTCGTGCGGGTCCATGTAGTGGAGAAAGAGGAAGAACGGCGCGCCTTTGGGGCGGTGTTCGCTTTCCAGCCACGTCACTGCGGTTTGCGTGACGGTTTCCGCAGGCTGGTAGAAGTCTTTGATGTTGATCTTGCCGCCGGTAAGCTTGCCGATCACTTTGTTCCACACCTGACGAACTACTTTATAAAGGACCATCTTCTCCGCGGATTGGTTCGCGAAGAGGACGTAACGGGGGCGGAGATATTCGTATTCGACGAAGCCCTGGCTGTAGTTGTAGGTGTCGGCGATGTTCGGATTGTTGCAATAGCCCTGCGTATAGTAGCCGTGCTTGTTGAGAACTTCTGGGAAAGTAGTGAGATTGTCGGAAAGTTTTGCGCTCTTCTCATATGCGCCATGGTTTTCCGGGTACTTGCCGGTAAACATTGTTGCGAAGGACGCCTTGGTCCAGGACGACTGTGCAAAGGTGTTGCTGAAGAGGACGGAATCTTTCCGTAGCGCGTCAATTGCGGGCGTATTTGCGCGTGCTGTGGGTTCGTAGGCCTTCAGGTAGTCCGCGCGAAGCGTATCCACGGCGATGAAGATAATGTTGGGGCCGTTTGCGCCAGATACGGGTTTGAAGTCAATCGCTCTTGCGTCAGTTGTGCCGATGCTGGAGACAATGCTTCCGAAAATAATGACGGCGAAATAGACAGCGATCGCAGCTACGACCGCCGTGCGTTGGCTGGTCTTTGCGAATGAGCCGGCGAAAAAACCGAGGCAACACGCAACGACTGCGACTACTGTGGCTCCGCCGAAGAGTCCGGCGAGTTGCGACATGGTGAGCATGTGCTCGCTGTTGAGGTCTTGGAAGAAACGGAACCCACCGACGACGATTGTTGCTGTGGCAAGGGTAGCGCCGAGGCAGAGTCCGAATATGGTCGATGCTTTGAGGTATTTGTCGAGCACCAGCGAAATAAATGCGAAGCCCGCGGCGATGCCGAGGCCGACGCCTGTGAAGCATAGCCCGTACACCAGTGGGCCCCACCAGTACGCGACGCCTTCCTTTAAATGCCCGGCATTGCTAACGAGCCATGCCGCTTCTACAAAGCCAGCGACCGCGCCGCCGATGAGCCCGCTTGCGAGACCTGCGACGACGTAGTTGCCCAGCTTGTGTCGGTAGCCAGCGATTTCATCCGTCGACAATTGGAGTAGATCGTCTTGCGCTCCGATGCCTGCGCGCATTTCGGCGAGTTTGGCTTTGACTTGCTCCGCGCTTGGGCGCGAACGGAACGCGAGGATTGGAAGACCTATCAGATAGGGCGTAACGTCGCCGACCCACCAGCCGAGATGGAAGAAGGTGAGTGCGGCAGCTGCGCCGGCCTGTCCGCCGAGCAGTGCCACGCCGACGATCTCGCGCGCGCCGAGTCCGCCGATAGTGGGTGCGAGAACGGTCGCATAAATCACGAGGGGACTGGCGAAGAGCACGTCGAAGATGTTGGTGTGTTCGGTGCGAATGGCCATCATGGTGCAGAAGTACATGAGCGCGGTTGCGGCATGGACGATGAAGCCGAAGAATACGGCGAGCAGGAGATCGGAGCGTTTGCCGCTGTATGCGGTGACAGACGCGCCGAGTTTGTTTACTTTCGAGCGGATAAAGTTCGGTGTGGGCAGGGCCATGACAGCGATTTGGATGACGCGCGGATTCAGCAGGGTGATAAACGAAACGGTTACGAAACCGCCGAGCACAACCAATGTGACGGCAAGCATGGGCAGACTGAAACTAAGCAGTTTGAAGCCCATCGGAAAAGTGACGAAGACAAGGAAGGTGAGCGCGATGAAGCCGATGAGTTTTTCGATCGCGATCACTGTTGTGCATTTGATCACTTCGCCGGTGTAGGACGCGGAGTCGTAGAGGCGGTAGCCGTCGAGGCCGATAGTGCCGGGCAGGAAAATCCCGAAGGTGCGGCCGATGAACCAGCTGCCGACCATGTACCAGAAGGGAATGTGGAGGCCTTGCCCACGCAGTAGAATGCGCCAGCGCAGGACGCCACAGAGCATGCCTGTGACACGCACGAGCACGGCGGCTATGAGCCAGAATGCAAGGTTGGGCGCACCTGCGTCCTTAATTTCGGCGAGCATGTCGCCGGGGGTCACGCGCTGGAATTTGTCTGCGGGAAGGCCGAAGAGTTGTGGATAGAAAAGCAGGGCGAAGAGTCCGCCTGCGATAGAAAGTTTAACGATGAACAATACGATCTTTTTTGCCATGCGTGAATCGGTCCTGCAACTAAAGCTACATCGAATGCTTGCCACCCGGTCAAGCGAGGGGAAAGTTTAGCACGCGGGGTGGGGAGCGGCAAATGAAGGCGCGAAAGTGCGAAGGTGCAAAAGTGAAGATCGTTCTTTGCGGAAATGATGCGAAATAGAGGAGTTTGCGTGCGAGGGGATGCACGGATACAGTACAGAGAATCCCGACTTGAAGGAGTTTTGATAGCGCCATGTCTGTTCAGATGCTTTTTGTGATTAGTTCGCCGCGATCGGGCAGCACGATGCTGGAGTGGATGCTGGAGTCGCATTCGATGATTAAAGGCGGGCCGGAACCGCACTTGCTGACGCCGTTGGCGCATTTGGGTGTGTGGGCGAAAGTGGACAAGGCGCCGTACGATCATGTGCTCGCGGCGGAATCGCAGAAATTGTTTGTCGATCAGTTGCCGGGTAAAGAGCAAGACTATTGGAAGGCGTGCCGGGCGTATTGTGATGTGTTGTACGGGCGGTTCATGGAAGGCAGCGGGAAGTCGGTCTGTTTAGACAAGACGCCTGCGTATGGGTTGGTGCTTCCGTTTATGCAGCGCGTGTTTCCCGACGCGAAGTATGTCGCATTAACGCGGCATCCTTTGGCGACGTTTTCGTCCTTTGCAAACTCGTTTTTCGACGGGGACTATCAGACTGCCCAGAACTACAATCCGATTTTGAATCGGTATGTGCCGGCGATGGCGGCGTTTTTGCGGCAGAAGGATGTGCCGTTTATTCACGTTAAGTATGAGGATTTGGTGAAGGACCCGGAAACGTGGATGGAGAAGATCTACGCGTATATCGGCGTGCCGTTTGAGAAAGAGACGATTGATTACGGCGAGCGCGGAAATGCCGAGCGCGCGGACAAAGGGCTTGGCGATCCGATTGGGGTGAAGCAGCATTCGCGCCCGACTACTGCGTCGGTGAAGAAATGGGTGGAGGATCTTGCCGCGGACCCGGCGAAAGAGAAGTTGATGCGCGAGGTGATTGCACAGTTGGATCCGGAAGATTTGCAGACGTGCGGATATGCGCCGGAGTCGATCTGGAAGGCGTTTGACGAGCAGGCAGGCAAGGCGATTGCGCCGAAGAAGCAGAAGATGGATCGGTACCGGTTACAGCGGAAAATGATTGTGAAGTTGCGTGCACAGGCGCAGAAGGGGGGAGTGTTTCGGAAGACGTTGAAGAAGGCGCAGTTGGTTTGCGATGTGCTGTTGCGCGACTAGCGCGGCCTGATCATTAGCCTTTGAACGCGAAATTATATTCGGCTTTGTCGATGGTGGGGGCTTGGGCGTCTTTTGGCGAAATGGTAGTGGGTTCGATGGGCCATTCGATGCCGACCTGGGGATCGTTGTAGGCGAGTGCGCGTTCAGATTCCCGAGCCCAGGGGCCGGTGCATTTGTAAAAGAGCAGGGAGTTGTCTTCCAGCGCTACGAAGCCGTGGGCGAAGCCCGCGGGGACCCACAGCGCAATACCCGAACCGCCGCGTAATTCTTGCGCGACCCATTTCCCGAAGGTGGGGGAGCCTTTGCGGAGGTCTACTGCGACGTCGAATATTGTGCCGGTGAGCGCGTAAACCAGTTTGCCTTGCGCGTTGGGGTCGATTTGATAGTGCAATCCGCGCAGGGTGCCCTTCGATGATTTACTGAGGTTGTCTTGCACGAAGTTTGTGGGAAGTCCCACTTCCGCGAATTTTTCGGGCACAAACAATTCGGTAAAGTAGCCGCGGTCGTCTCCAAAGACGGGGGATTCGACGACGCAGACATCCGGGATTGCGGTCGGGACTACGCGAACAGGCATATTGCCTCCAACGTTTGTTGAAAGCCGCATACCCTACGCTTTCCGTTGCGCGCCTTCAAATGAAATGTACGGACGAACTCGCATTCTTCATTTTTGGGGCGCGTGCCCCGGATCAGTCTACACTCAATATATCGCCCAAAGCGTTGCACTTTTGGGGCGGTTGCAGGGGGGTGTCGAATTATTTTTTTGACGATTCAAGGGGGGGGTAAATGCCCCAGCTTTCGTAAGTGTTTGAGTTGTAAGGAACGTCGTTTTCGAATGTGGTTCGTGAGGGGTGGGGTGTATGGGGGTGTAATTATTTTGGCGATTCAAGGGGGCAACCTCTCGTATTTGAAACTGGCGATCCCGAAGGACACGTTACGTCTGGTCCGTCTGCGCCGTGACAAACAGATCTTCTTCTATTACTTATCCCACCTTATTGCATTTATCACGCGGTCTTTTCGATTACGAACAGTTTCTGCGTGCCGTAGTCTCCGAAGGGGGGAAGCATAGAGACGAAGCGGTTGAATTCCATTTCGGGGGACGCGATGTTCACCGGGGCCCAGGCGTTTCGCGCGAGGAGGGGTTTCATGACGCGGGTGGCGACGTAGTAGGTGCTTGCGAAGTTCACGACATCGATCAGTTTGGCTTCGGGGGCGATGCACTCGGCGACGCGGTCTTCGTCGAGGTAATTGTTGAACGGCGGCATGGGTATGTCGGGAAGGCCCCATTCGCGGCGGAAGACGTTCAGCCGGTGCCATCCTTGCACCGTGGCTTCGGACAACAGCAGGCGGCCGCCGGGTTTCAATACGCGCAGACATTCGCGAATGCCTGCGGCCTGGCGGTCCCAGGTGCCTAGATTGATGATGACGCGCACGACGACGACTTTATCGTAGGTATCTTTGAGCGAGGACAGGTCGGTTACGTCGCCTTCATCAAATGTTACGTCACCGAGTAATACGTCGCGCATGCCTTCGAGCCGCGATTTGGCCTGGTGGATCATGTCGGGGATGTAATCGATACCGTGGATGCGCAGGCGCTTTTGCGATGCGAGCTGTACGCTGGTGTAACCGTTGGCGCATCCAGCGTCGAGCACGCTTTCGCCGTCGTTGAGCCAATTCAACAGCTCGCGGACTTCCATTTCGATTACGGGCAAGTCAGACCACGACGCTTTCGCGGACTGACCATGTTGTTTTGCCTGATCGGTCCAGAGCTGCCGAATCTGATCAAGCGAGTACGCGTCCGAGCGGTCCACGTCTGTCATTTGCCGTTGCTCTCGAGCTTTATATCGGTTTCGTTTTCGATGGTGTATTGCGGTTTGTCGAGCATGCGGAAATGCATGCGCGCCAGGTATTCGCCAATAATGCCGAGGGAGAATAGCTGTACGCCGGAGAAGATCGCAATGGAAGATGCGAGGAACGCGAAACCGGGCACTACGTTCGATGCGAGGGCATAGCGGATGAGCGTGTACGCGAGCAAGACAAAGCCGAACAGGGTGAATGCGAAGCCGGCCATGCTGGCGATTTGCAGGGGAAGCGCGCTGAAACCGGTCATCATATTGAATGCGTGGATGACTAGCTTCTTCACGGTATAGTTCGAGGCCCCGAACTTCCGGTCCTCATGACGCACGGGCACCGCGCCGACTTTTGTTGTAGCCCACGTGAGGAGCACGTCAATCGAAATGAACGAGCCGGAATACTTGTCGAAGGCTTTCCTCAAGTCGGTGCGAAACACGCGGAAAGGGCCGACTTTGCGCGCGATATCGACACCCATTGCGCTTTGCAGCGCGAGCTTGGTGAATACGGATGCGAGATCGCGGAGGAGTCCGTGGCGTTCTTCGCGCGGCGTTCCGTATACGAGATCGAAGCCTTTGTTGAATTCTTCCAGCAGTTTTGGGATTTCTTCGGGCGGGTGCTGCAGATCGTCGTCCATTGTGATGGTGACGGGGTAACGGACGGCGCGCAACGCGCAAAGCAGTGCGTTGTGCTGGCCGTAGTTGCGCATGAGGTTTATGCCGCGCACGCAAGGGAATTCAGCAGCCAGGGACTGAATCACCTGCCAACTTGTATCGCGGCTGCCGTCGTTCACGAGCACAAGCTCATATTCGTCCGCTACGGAATCGAGCACTGTTCTGAGGCGCTCGATTAACGGGGGAAGACTGGCTTCGCTATTGTATACAGGTATCGCGACGGACAATTGCATGGGTGTCACGCGCACTTTTTCCGCGCGACTACGAGCAGCGACGCGCCGGTTGGCAGTGTCTTGCGATAGCGCACCCAATGGGCTTCCAGCCCCAGAATCGCCTCCATGATTGGATTGACGATTGGGCGCACACGCAGTTCTTCTTGGAAGTGCGTGTGCGCGCGTTCGCGATCGAGTTCGCCGCGATGTGGCGATTCATGGGTCTTTCGGCTAAGCGGGAGTAGCAATCGCATGATGGTCATGAACGGCGTGAAGTATTCAATGTCGAAGCCGGAGTTAATCAGTTTTTCGCGAAGTTCGGTGTCGCGATAGCGGCGGGCATGACATACGAAGTCGTCGGTGTCACTCCAAAGGTCTGGATCGCGCGGAACAGTAAGCATAAGCCATCCGCCTTCAACAAGTGCGTCGCGAATCGCGCAAAGAATGCCGCAGTCGTCGGGCAGATGTTCGAGCACGTCGAACAATGCTACGACACTGAATGCTCGCCGAAAAGGAAGGCGCGAAAGATCGAGACGCATTAGCTGGGACGCCGATCGCGTGCGCGCCACAGCAAATCCTTCGCCGAAGAGATCAGCGCCGATAATGCGTCCTTTCGCACAGGCATGGTCCAGTACGCGTAAGGTATTGCCGGAACCGCAGCCGCCTTCTATCGCCCAGTACCCGGGCTGGAGTTGCGCATCGATGTATTGTAAGGCCGCCGCAATTATTCGGTTCCTCGACCGGAACCAGAAATGACGGTCTTCGGCAGCGTGTAATACCTTAAAGAACGCAGGATCAAAGCTAGCGGGGCCGGGTTGCCCGAGCGGGTTTACCACGTCCCTTGTCTCACACGATCCGTTCATCGGCGGGAAAGCTCATGAATTGATCACTCGATCTTGGTCAGCGTGAAATTGTCCAGCCAGACGCTACCGGAGGTTGCAGGGACCCCTTCTTTCTCGGAGCGAAATTCGAATCGGATAGCGAGTGTGTCCGTATCGTCTGCGGTCTTAACTTGGAGCGAGAGTTTTCGCCAATCCGCAGTGCCATTAACCTTTTTCGTGCTTAACCACGCCTTGTTCGAGCGTTTGGAGTTTTCTGCCATTACTGTGAGGAACGCGTCCCCTGCAGCTTCTTTTGTCTTAACGAAGCCATCTAACCGGTATGTCGTGTTTGGCGTAATACCTTTTATCCATTGCAGGACAAATGCCTTATCCAGTCCTTTCAGATCGATGCGGAGGCTAGCGCTTCCTTTGAGTTGCTTTACATCCGTGTCGGACGCAAGGTGTGATGCATCCGGTAGATCGGTCCAATTATTCGTGAATGCCTCAAAGTCGCCGTTGGTGAGCAGATTCTCCGGCTCTAACATTTCCTGCGTTACTTGTGTCACAGACACATCATCGACCCAAACAGTTCCGCCTTTGGCTGCTTTCTTTGAATTCTGCTCGTACTCGATTCGCACAGCGAGCGCGTCCGCGCCTTCCGGAACTTGCACGGGCACATCGACTTCGGCCCAAGCGGTGTTTTTGGTGATAGGCGACGACTTGAACCACGACATTTGCTTGGACGTCGAATTGATAGTGAAAGCGGTCAGATATACGGATGCTTCAGAGTCAATATCTTGCGTCTTGATGTAACCCCTCAATAGATATCGATTGCCCGCTTTCACTTCTCCTTTGGCGACTTCCCAACGGACCAATTCGCATCCCGTGCTGCCTTTAAGCCCGACACGCAAGCTGCGCACGCCAAACAGCTTTTCTTTTTCGTCTACCTTGATTTCGGCCTTGCCTCGTAATTGCCAACCAGGGTATCCCTCTTCCCAATTTCCTTCTGGAACCAGATTTGGCGCATCAGACTTGGCAGAAACGGAACCCTCTCCAAGAGGCACTATCGTCGCAGCGGGCACTTCCTTGGGATTCTTGGGTATAGCGACAGCGGGTTCCGCCGGCGTTTTTGGTGCCTTGGGAGCCGGTATTGCCAGTGCGGCTGGTTCCGAGGGCACGGGCTCGACAGACGCAGGTTGGGGCGTTGCGGAGGGTTGCGGCGGAACGGGTGCAAGGCCTTCGGTCCTAGCAGGTGCGGCGGCGGGTTGTCCGCAGCCCGATATTATTGCGAGCGCCGAAAGGAGCAGGCAGCTCGCCGACGAAAATAGAGCGTACTTCCGAATCAAGTGAGGTCCCCTTGTTAAAAGAGTTGAACGGTATTCCGATCGCGCCCAAGCGACTCTGGAATACTAGGATACGTTAACAATCTAGCGCGTATTATCGAATCGAATCAAGTGATCGGACGTATGAAGCGCGAGCGAATACGAGAAAAATCCGAGGATTTCAGGCAAAACAACGGGTTGGCGCACTTTTCGGCTTGAGCAGCAAGCCGTGTGGCGGTATGCTTATCCGTTTGGGTCGAGTCTTGTTGTTGCGTTTAGACTGCCGGGTTGAAAGGAAAGGTGCATGATCGTTTCCGCGGTGATTGCTGCCGGGGGGCGTGGTACGCGGATTCGTTCCGTGACGGGGGACCATGTGCCGAAGGCACTGTTGCCGGTGGCGGGGGAACCGATCATATTCCGGCAGTTGCATTTGCTTCAGCGTTATGGCGTGAAGCGGGTGGTGGTGTTGGCGGGACATTTGGCGGATGCGTTGCGAGAGAAGCTGGAACCGGAGGCGGCGCGGCTGGGGTTGGAGCTGCATATTCTGGTCGAAAGCGAAGCGTTGGGGACTTGCGGCGGGTTGCACGCGGCGCGGGAACTGTTGGGCAAGGAGCATTTCTTTTTCTTCTGCGGGGACATCGCGGTGGAGATGGACCTCGAACGTTTGATAGAGGTACACATGGAGTCGGCTGCTGCGGCGACAGTCGTGGCGCATCCGAATGATCATCCACACGATTCCGATTTGTTAGCTACGGAAGAGGACGATCGCATCTGCGCGATCATGCCGCGGGGTACGCGCCCGCCGGGGTACTACCGCAATCTGGTGTTTGCGTCGATTTACGTTTTGTCGCCGCGGGTATTTGAATTTGTAGAGGCGGACAAGAAACAGGATCTCAATAACGATATTTTGCCGCAGATGATAGAGGCGGGGGAACGCGTGATCGCGTACAACACGCCGGAATATCTGCGCGATGTGGGGACAGAAGAGCGGCTTGCGATGGTGGAGCGCGACCTCGCGAGTGGGTTGGTAGACTCGCTGCATTACACGAAGAAGCGGCCGGCAATCTTTTTCGATCGCGATGGCGTATTGAATGTGGAATTGGGCGGGCGCGGCATTACGAATATCGACGAGTTGGAAGTGATCCCCGGCGCGGCGCAGGCCGTGCGCGCCGTGAATGACGCGGGTCTGCTTTCGGTGGTGATTACAAACCAGTCGCAGGTTGCGAAGGGGTTTATTACACAGAAATATTTGAACCGGTTGTTTGCGAAACTGGAAACGATCTTGGGTGAAGGCGGCGCGAAGCTGGATCGCATTTACTATTGTCCGCATCACCCGGAGCAGGGGTTTCCGGGTGAAGTAGCGGAATTGAAAATTTCCTGCGAGTGCCGCAAACCGAAACCAGGGATGATCCTGCGCGCGGCGCGTGAGCTTCCGATCGATCTTGCGCACTCGGTGTTCATTGGCGACACGCAGCGGGACATCGTGGCGGCGCAGCGGGCGGGTGTGACGGCGTATGGCGTGCGGACGGGTAAGGCTTGCCGCGATTGCACGGGCGGGATTCAGCCTGTGCTGATGTTTAACGATGTGTGCGAGGCGGTGTCGTTTGCGCTGGGTGGCGTGCCGGAGGCGGAGTTTTGCGTGGATGAAATCAATTCGCGCATGGCGAGCACGCAGCGGCGTCCGTTGACGGTTGCGATATGCGGGCCGCAGGCGGCAGGCAAGTCGATGCTCGCGCACGCTGTCACGCGCGCGTTGCGCAAGCGCGGAATCTTGGCGAACCACGTTTGCATCGATGACATGCGCCGGTTTCATGGCGGCGAGGGCGCGGTGACTGGTGATGTCGATGCGTTTGGCGACGTGCTCGAATCGTTTTCGCAGGGCGAGCCGCATGCAGCGACAGCGGACGGGCGCCCGCTCGAGGCGGATGCGACCGTGAATGTTTTCGATGGACTGTATGCTTGTCCGCCGCCGTTGCGTCCGAATATTGATTACGCGATTTATGTGGACGCGCATTCGTTTGTGATTGAGGACCGCCTGGCCATGATTCATCATTGGATGGGCCTGCGGTTGATCGATGCGGAGCGCGTGTTGGACCGCGTGCGCAACGAGGAGTGGCCGGCGGTGCGGCAACAGATTGATTTTGTGGATGCTACGGTGCGAATCGCGCCGTTGATGGGCGGGACGCGGTAAGGATTAGAAATTCGTGGATCCGCGCGGCGGATGGACCACGTAGACATGGTGGACAGGAAACGTTTAATTAAAGGTGAATTGTAATGACGCATGTTGAGACGGTTTCGGATTATCTCGCGGGGTTGGTCCGCGTGTTGGAGAATTTGGATCGCGGGCAGATCGCGAATTTTATTGCGCTGGTGGAACGCGCGCGGGACGAGAAGCGGCAGATTTTTATTTTCGGCAATGGCGGATCTGGCGCGAACGCATCCCATATCACCGGTGATTTGGTAAAGGGTGCGAGTTATAAGCGTGACAAGCGCATCAAGATGATGTGCCTGAACGATAACGATGCCGCGGTGTTGGCGTATGCGAACGATGTTGGGTATGACGACGTATTTGTCGAGCAGTTGAAGAACTTTTTGAATGCCGGCGATGTCGTGATCGGCATTTCGGGCAGTGGGAATTCCGTGAATATCCTACGCGCGATGGATTATGCAAATGCGCAGGGTGCGGAGACGGTTGGCTTTTGCGGGTATCCCGGTGGAAAGCTGGAGACAGTCGTAAAGCATGTTGTACATGCGAACATTAAAGACATGCAGTTTGCGGAAGACGTGCATCTCATCGTGGGGCATGTGACGATGAAGGCCTTGGGCGGGGCTTGCTACTAGATTAGTGTCTCGTATGACGTGCTCGTGCTCCTGCTCGTCATCGTAATCGCACTCGATCCTCGAAAAGACGATTACGATGACGAGCAGGAGCACGAGCACGAGCACGAGCACGAAATCTTTTGCGCAATTAGTTCTGCGTCAACTTATTTGCGAGCGCAATCGTCATCTGGCCTTTGCGGGATTCGTCTAGGCTTTCCATGAGGATGCGCGCGGCTTCCTGGGGTGCGTGGAATCCGCTGGAGTTTTCGGCTTCGATGAAATCGAGCAGGAACTGCGCGCGGCGCTGATGGTTTTGTGCTTCGGTCAACGTTGCTTCGGCGATGCCCGCGGCCTTCGCCGTCTTGATGTTTTCAATCAACTCGACCAATGCATCCATCGCGCGATTGCGCATTTCGAATGTGCGGTTCTGGATCGTTTCAACGCGCGCCTTTAATTCCTCTTCCGAGAATTTATGGCAAGTCTGACATGCGGTGTTGATGTTGAGCAGCGGGCTTTGGATGTGGTGGTCACTGATCTTCAGGGCGCCGACGCGGGTGTAAGGCATGTGACAGTCCGCGCACGACACGCCGGAGCGCGCGTGAATGCCCTGGTTCCACATCTCGAATTCGGGGTGTTGCGCTTTTAGTGCGGGCGCGCCGGTGTCGGCATGCACCCAATCCTTGTGACCGCTGGTTTCATAATAGTCGAGAATTTCGTCTGCCTTGAGTCCATTGTGCCAGGGGTACGTCAGCGTTTTGTGGTCGCCTTTGAAATAATACTCGACGTGACATTGGCCGCAAACGAACGAGCGCATTTCCTGTCGCGTCGCCATTGTGTTGACGTCGTAATTGGGAGTGCCTGCGGCCTCTTTCACGAGGCGAATGCCTTCCATGAACGCGGGGCGCGTGATGCGGAGCGCCATGGTTTCCGGGTCGTGGCAGTCGATGCAGGTGACGGGATGTTCCGCGAGCTTTCGCGCATCGGCGTATTTCATGGCATTTAATGCGTCGAAGCCTGCTTTTAGATCGCCATTGCCGAGTTGTTTATAGATCGTATAGACGGACGCGTGACAGTTCATGCAGGTGCCCGGTTGCGGGACTTGTTGGCGCTCGGTGAAGGTCTGGTCTTCGAGCATGTAAGCGTGGCCGCGTTCCTCGCGGAAGTCGCGCGCGAAGGCATAACCTGCCCACATGGTTTTTAGCCGCGGGTCTTCTTCGAGTTTGGATTGCGCGACGACGGAACGTGGATCGGCGTCGGTGGGTGTGCGCGCCTCTGCTTCACTGCCGCCGAAACGGGTGCGCACCATATCGACGGTGCGTTGATAGCCGTCGTATTGCAATGGAAAGTTCTTGCCCCAGATCGCCGGGTCGACGGTATCGTCGGTCAACTCAACGACGCGGAAGAACGGGTTGCGCGCTTCCTGCTTGTGCTCGAATACGCTGACGAGCACGACCACCGCGAGGATAGACATCACCACGGCGACGGCGGCGAATGCGATGAAGGTAAGTATCACCTTGCGCGCGTTGAATGATTTTTCCCGGCTCTCTGACATGGATGGCTCTCCCTCAAGTACTTAGTGCATGTGCCCAACAGAGCTGTGACAACGGATGCAGGACGTTTCATTGCCCGGTGCGTGATCGATCGCCTGCACGATATCCGAATGACAGCTTCTGCACGCCGCTTCGGTGATTGCGGCGTTGTGTTCTTTTATTTGGATGGGTTCGTGGAAGTTGCCGGTCGTGAATGCGAGCGAATGGTGATAGCCGTTCGAGGCTTTAGTCATGTACTTGCCGAAGAAGTCGTGGGGTGTATGGCAATCGTTGCAGGTGGCGACGTTGCGATGGCTCGAGTGCAGCCAGCCGTCGTATTGTTCCTGCATTACGTGACAGTTCGCACAGGCGCGCGGATCGTTGGTGAGATAGGACGCGCCCTTGGCGTAGATAAAGGTATATCCGCCGACGCCCGCGGCAAGTCCCGTCAGTGCGCCGAGCAATGCGGCCGCCCATACGATTGCTCTGCGCAATTTCCCCCCGTTTGTGGGTTACACCGGTGGCTCGTATTTCGCCTCGTAGCGTTGCCGACCACCAGTGATCAATCTCGCGGCGCGGTTCCACGTCAGGTAAGACCACGCCCATTGCATGAATACTAGCATACGGTTTTGGAATTGCACCAGATGCATGAGGTGCACGAAGAGCCAGATAAGCCAGGCGACAAATCCGGACAACTTCAACCTGCCAATGTCGGCAACGGCAGCGCCGCGCCCGATGGTGGCAAGGTTGCCGAGATCACGGTAGTGGAACGGTTCGGTTTCTTTCCCCTGCAATCTGCGCAACACTGTTTTTGCGGCATGGCGGCCTTGCTGCACGGCAACCTGTGCGACGCCCGGCAGCGGTTTACCGCTCTGGTGGGTAAAGCTGCACATATCGCCTACGACGTAGATATTCGGGTGCCCTTTGATGGAAAGATCAGGTTCCACAACGATTCGGCCCGCACGATCTAGTTCCGCTCCGGTTGCTTCCGCAAGCGCGCGGGTGAGTTTTGTCGGGCCTACGCCCGCGGCCCACAAGACTGTTTTAGTTTTGATTACGGAAGTGTTGCCTGCGTGTAGCACGGTGACGTCGTCTCGCGTGATATTCGTGACGCGGGTCTCGGTCATCACCTTTACACCGAGGCGGACGAGGGATTGCTTGGCTTCTTCCGAAAGCTTTTCGGGGAAGGGCGGCAATACGCGATCGTTTCCTTCGATCAGGATCACCTCGGCGTCGCTTGGGCTGACGGTGCGGAAATCGTTCGCCAGCGTGTACATTGCGATTTCTTTGATAGCGCCCGCGAGCTCGACACCAGTGGGGCCAGCGCCGACGATCACGAAGGTGAGCAGTTCTTTGACCAATTGCGGATCGTTTTCACGTTCGGCCAATTCGAAGGCGAGCAGTATGCGCCGGCGAATCTCGGTGGCTTCTTCAATCGATTTCAGGCCCGGGGCCATGCGCTCCCATGAATCGTTTCCGAAATAGGAGTGCCCAACGCCCGCGGCGACGATGAGCGAGTCGTACGAGAGCGTGCCTTCCGCGTAGATGATCTTGTTATTTGAAACGTCGAATCCGTCTACATCGATAAGAAGCACGTTCACATTTTTTTGCCGTTTAAATATTGATCGAAGTGGCGACGCGATGTTCGCGGGTGAAAGTGCGCCGGTGGCGACCTGGTAGAGGAGCGGTTGGAAGAGATGAAAATTCCGCTTGTCCACGAGGGTGACGTCTACGGGCGCGCGGTGGAGGGTCTTTGCGGCATGCAGCCCGCCGAATCCGCCGCCGACAATCACAACATGATGTGGATTTTCCACGAGCGGTTCCTTTCTATCGACTGGGTACTACCGCTAGTGTGCAGTAGTCCTATTCCAAACACCACTGCCCACGAACAATACTCAGTGATCAAACGCACGATACGCGGTAGAATATTGCGGGCAAGGGAACTTGGGAGAGGGTTATGAAATCGATTATGACCGCGATTCTAGGCGTGGCTGTGGCGCTGACCGCGCAGGCGGGAACCTATTACATGCCTTTTGATTTGCCGGATCAGGTGCTGCCCTACGATGCTTTCCCAGGGACGCCTTCGACAGTGCTGGCGCCTGCGGGCGTGTATCAAGGGATGTCCGACGATACCGTTACGCAACTGCTTGGAGGGGACCTCGTATTTAGCGATCCGACGGGCGGGGCGTCTTTTGAATACGCATCAATCGCGCTGTCTGCCGGAGCACCGACGAACGATTTCGATGGCGGCGCGGTGCTGCGCGCGACGATTGCGGGAAGCACGCTCGAGGCAATTCGCGATGACGCGGCGCCCGGACTGGCAGTCGGGTTGTTGTTCGTGGACAACGACGATAATTCATATTTTTTCGCGGCGGTGAACCGCACCACGGCGGGCGCGGATCGGTTCAATTCTCCTGGTCCCGGGCTCGCGAATAACAGCTTGCTGACGCCGGGCACGGGTTATTTCGCGGTTTGGCAGGTGGGAATTTCGGCAGCGCCATCGGTGATCGCGGCAATTCCGATTCCCGCTGGGACGCTGGGCAACACGCAGCTTGAGTTTAGCTTTGATAGTGCAAATATCGCTACATACGCGGTAAATGGTATCGCGCTTCACACGGGTCACCCGCTCACGGCGACGCCGAATCGAGGCGGCATCCTTGTCATGCAATGGGGAACCACCAGCGGTAATCCGGCGTATTCAAATATTCGCTTCACCAGCATGCGCGCGGACGGGGACGAAGTGGGCGACGGCGGCGATCCGGTGCCGTTGCCGGGGGCAGGTCTAGCGGGTTTATTTGGTTGCGCGACGCTTGTAGCGGGATATGGGCTACGCCGTCTAAGACTAGTACGCAGCAATGTTTAGACGGTTGCGTCAAAAGTAGTCATTGACTTTTAATGATATACTTCGCTTAGGATTACATTCAGACGGCGTTCGGGTATCGGGGGAATCCGCCGTCCGGGCAGGAGTCATGCCGCAGAAGAAGCAGTTACTGGTTAAAGACCACACACCGATGAGTCTGCCTATCTGGCGCGAATCGTTGATGGGGGTGGACTATCTCCGGCTGAAGACTTCCCTCGTTTACTACGGCATCGGCATTTCGAAGGGCGATGGCTCCGCAGTCGTTGTGGTGCCGGGTTTTCTTGGTATCGACGCCTATCTCATCGAAATGTACGCGTGGCTTTGGCGCATTGGTTATAAGCCCTACATGTCGCGCATCGGCCAGAACGCCGAGTGTCCGAATATATTGATCGATCACCTCATGAAAACCGTCGAGCGCGCCTTTAACAAGACTGGCAAGCGCGTGCATGTCATCGGACATAGTCTCGGCGGCGTCCTGTCTCGCAGCGCGGCGGTGTTGCACCCGGACAAGATCGCCAGCGTGATTACGCTGGGTTCGCCGATACGCGGCGTGCGCGTACACCCGTGGGTGCTGAATAACGCCGAGCGCGTGCGCCAAAAAATCTACAATCGCAGACACCTGTTTCCAGCGCACAAACCGCATGACCACGCGTGCTACACGTCGCGCTGCATGTGCGGGTTTTCTTGCACGTGGCGCGAAGGATTTCCGGAAGACGTGCGCCAGGCGGCGATTTACACCAAGACGGATGGGATTGTCGATTGGAAGGTCTGCATTAACGAAGACCCGAAGACGAACTTCGAAGTCTGCAGCACGCACTGCGGGCTCGCGTGGAACCCTGCCGTGTACACGATTATCGCTAAACAACTCGCCCTGCCGGCGTTACGCAAGCGCAGAGCCCGCACCAACGGAACGCGCCGTTCGCGTAAGCCGCTGGCGAAGACCGCCTAGTTTTTCTCTTTTCTGCGTATCAAACCCTCAAAACGCGCGTATACGCGGAACTCCGACTCGTCGCGAATCCACGAGCCACGTCTAAGGTCATTTGATCACTGGAAAATTCCCTAATTGACGAACACATTTCTCGCATCAAGATTGAACGTTAGACCAAACCCATCCGAGCGCTAGAAAAACGAACAAACGAAGTAAGTCTTTTTACCTAAATCTCCTATTGTCAGATTTGCGGCTGCAACGTAGAATGCAGTCTGCAAGGGTTTAGTTTGTCTGGGTTGTCTACGCGCAAAACGGGGGCATTGCGCCGGAGGTTGCGGAAATGCGCTCCGATGTTGCATCGCTCACAGGTGTTTATCTTGCCTCCGTGATGTTGCTCGTTGTTTCGTTCTGCACAACAGCTGAAACATCCGATTCTCCGGATGGCATGTGGATTGATCTGGCCGGTACCGATCTCAATGCCCTTCCCGCAAAAGATATCGCTCCCGAAAAAGTTGTCCGACCTGCAGAATATCGTGCGGTCTGGCTAGACGAAGAGTATCTGGATGAAGTGCTGCGGTTTGCGCCGATGGAAGACGTGGGCGATCTCGACCGGTTCGCGAAGAGTGCGGTGACGCTTTGGTTGCCCATGCCGGACGGAAGCAACGTTGAGTTTGCGATTTTGGAATCGCCGATTATGGAGCCGGGTCTGGCCGAGAAGTATCCCGAGATACGGACGTATGCAGGGCGATCGCTGGATGGGCGGGATTTGTTCGTTCGCTTTGATCGCACGCCGAAGGGATTTCACGCCATCGTGCTGGGCGGCAAGGCGGTGTATATCGATCCGTACAAGCAAGAAGGCGTTTATGTTTCCTACTTCGCGACTGACTATCCAGGTGATGACGACACGCCCGGGTGTTCTTTTGAAGATGCCCACTCAGTGGACGAGGCAAAAGGTGGCGTGTCGCTGGGTATGCACGGTGACACGTTGCGTACGTATCGGATCGCGATCGCGTGTACCGGTGAGTACGCAAATTTTCATGGGGCGGTGTCTCCTGAAACCAAAGTAAATGCCGTCGCGGCCATTGCGACGACCTTTAACCGCGTGAACGGGATTTTCGAGTCGGAACTAGCGGTGCGGCTGACCCTTATTGCGGCAAACGATTCAATTGTCTTCATCGATCCGGCGACGGATCCGTTCACGAGCGATGCCGCGCTGGACGTTCTTTGGACGGAATCACACACTGTCATCAGTACAACGATTCAATCTGCCAATTATGACGTCGGCCATACGTTAACCGCGGCGAAAATCGGCGGGAAAGGCGATCTCGGTTGCGTGTGCAACGAGGGGCGCAAGGCGCTGGGTGTGACGGGAACGCCTACGCCCACGGGCGATCCTTTCGATGTGGATTACGTAGCGCACGAATTGGGCCATCAATTTCATGCGCGACACACGTTCAACAGTAAGAAGGGTAATTGCAAAGATCAGCGGGAACCGACCTTAGCATACGAACGCGGGGCCGGCACGACGATTATGTCGTATGCCGGCGGATGCCCAAAAGGTGGCGGTGGGGACAATATCGAAATTCACTCGGATGCTTACTTTCATTCGGAAAGCCTCCGCGAAATTCAAAACTTCATAGCCTCGACCACGTGCAATGGCAGCACGGCAACAAACAACAATGGGCCGGTCATGAATGCCGGCAATGACTACACCATTCCCAAGCAGACGCCATTCAAATTGTCGGCGGCTGCGAACGATCTAGAAGGCGATACGGTAACCTACTCGTGGGAAGAGCGGGATCTGGGGCCCGCGCAGGCGGTGATCGATCCGGATAACGGGAAGAGCCCCTTGTTCAGGACTTTTCCCCCTAAACTTGATCAGTTCCGCTTATTCCCCGAATTGTCACTCATTCTGGGTGGTGTGCAAAACGGAGATCCCTATGAACTGCTGCCGAGCAAATCTCGCACGATGACGTTTTGGGTCGTTGGACGCGATGGGCACGGGGGACTTGGGAGCGATGAAACGAAAATCAGGGTGAACAAGAACGCAGGACCCTTCAAAGTGACGTATCCGAATACTGCTGTGAGCCTCACCGGCGGAAAGAAGAAAAAGATCAAATGGAATGTGGCGAATACCAGCGCGTCGCCCATCAACACGCCGACCGTGCGAATCCTGTTGTCTATCGATGGGGGACTGACTTTTCCGATAACGCTGAAGGACGGCACGCCAAACGACGGTGAAGAGAAGGTCAAGCTTCCCAATGTGGGCACACAGGCTGCGCGTGTGAAGGTTGAAGCGATCGGCAACATTTTCTTTGATATTTCCGACAGGAACTTTACGATCCAGGGTGGGTTCAGTCTGATTGGCACGTGGGACGAAATTGATTACGTGGAGCCGTTCACGGGAGAAATATCGCGGTACACATTCACCGCGGATACGGTGACGCGCTGTTACTATCCAGCCTACACTTCCTGCCCCGCGACGAACGCGCCTTACACGTTTGAGGACTATGACGATCCTGAGGTAACCAAGAAGCTGTCAATTCCATCCTTGCCCTTCCCGGACAATGTCAGGTTTTGCAAAATAATCGACAACAATACGATCGAGACTTTCGATCGCGTTGGTTTTCCGAATACGGTCAACGTCTACGTGAGTACGCTCGAACGTCAACCGTGACCTAGTTTGGCGCTTTCAGGCTAAACTGTTTATTGCTTCGGTCTCGGATATTGAAGTTTTTCGTTGAGTAGATTCGGACGAAGTAATACTTGCCGACAGGATATTGTTCGGGCACGCGCCACCGGAATTCTCCATCGTTATCCGTCGACGCCTTAATCGTTGTTACAAAGCTATTGCCTGAAAAAAACTCCAATCTCACCTTTCCGCCTGGATTGCCAGTCGAGTTCCATTGAATCGTTGCACGCTTGCCGAGTTTCCATTTCTCGCCGCCATTTGGCGACACCAAGGTGAGCGAGCCGGGATACGGGGGGCCGCTGATGGCGCGCCAGATGTCGAGTTGACCGCCGCCATCCGTGTGCCAGAGTACGACCCATTTTCCGTCTTCATCCGTCGCGATCGACGCGTTGTTATCGTTCAGCGTGTTATTGTTGTCGGCGACAAGGCCGGCATCGTTTGGCGCGGTCCATGTCGCGCCATTGTCTAATGATTCAGATTTATAGAGTTCGTAGTTTGCGGAACCCGCGCGACCCCACACCACGGCCCATCTGCCGTTGCGATCGGTAGCGATATCGGCATCGACATCATCGTCGCTTTTCGGTGGAATGGTCGAAATCGTTTTCTTATTGCTCCACGTCGCGCCGTCGTCGTCGGAGTAGGCCGAATAAATATCGTAGCGGTCACCCTCCTTATAATAGCCGTCCCATACGATAACCCAGTTGCCATCGCCGTCGGCGGCGAGACGGGGCGAGGTTTCTATCTTCCGTTCTGTATTGAAATCGCCGTTCACGGCGGCCTGCGATGACCATGTAGCGCCATCGTTAATCGATCGCGAAAACACAGTTTTCGGGTCATCATTACCCTCGATACCGAAGTCGAAGGTCGATACCCACGCGCAAATCCAGGTGCCGTCGCGGTCACTCATAACGTGAGGCGAGTGGTTGCTGGGACCGTCGGAACTCAATGCCTGTTTCGCTGACCACGTCGACCCGTTCGCAGACACTGCGTACGCGATGTGCAGATCGCTAAAACCTTTGTCCGGGATTTCGATGGGCTCGTACGTTTGCCAAGCGATAATCCAGTTACCCGCGCCATCGGACGCCACGGACGGATAGTTCACATCAACGTTGTTGAAAGAGGTGTAGTCCAATTCGACTCTGTCCGACCACGTCGCGCCGGTGTCCGTGGAGACAGCGGTATATATTCCGTAATGCCCCATCTCGTCGTGTGCGCCCTTCCATACACAGACCCAATTGCCATCGCCGTCGGTCGCAATTTGGGGTACTGTGTCGTCACGAGAATCGCCGCTGTTGCTGTTCACAAACTCGGGATCGGACCACGTTTTTCCGTTGTCCTCCGAGGTTATCGCAACGATGTCGTATTGAAACGAACCGCCTTGGACCAATCTCTCGTACACCGCTACCCAACAGCCAGCGCGATCGGTTGCGACGCGGACGTTTTTGTCAAAGGTTCCGTCGTTATCGCCGCCGTTGAGTTGGACTGCGCCCTGAAAATCGACGGCAGAAACAGGAAAGGAGACCACGAGTACGAAGATGGCTACTGCAATGCGCGTTGCACTGAACATGACCATTCTCCAAATTTGTCTTGA
>JADLHJ010000064.1 GCA_020848835.1 Candidatus Hydrogenedentota bacterium | reverse complement strand
TCTTAGAAAGGATAGAACGTTGCGTACAGCAGGACCCAAAGAATCCACCAGATCCACCAGAAAATAAACATGCGTACAGACCTCCTTTCCACTTGTGGTTCGTTGCTTGCCCCCCATGGAGCTTCGAGGCGAGTATAGCACAACAGGTCCGAGGATACAACGGCTTGTGTTAGACAGGATTACCCCACCGATTGCGGGGTAATTTGCCTGCAGTTTGCCGGGCTGGACGCCGCACACCCCGCCGTTGCATGATGGCCCGCCACACCAATGTGACGAAGAAGGGTGCCAACCATGCCAATCGAAAACCAAGAAATGCGGCGCAGGACCTTCCTGGGAGCAGTCGCGGGTGCAGCGGCTGCTGCAGGACTTTCGCCAGGCAGCGGCGCGGAAACGCAAGCAATTCTGCCCAACGTGCTATTCGTCATGACCGATCAACAGCGCGCGGACACAATCTCGGCGCTGGGCAATGATCGTATTCACACGCCGAACATGGATCGGTTGGTGCGGCGGGGCGCGGCGTTTACGAATGGATACTCGACCTGCCCCGTGTGCGTGCCGGCGCGCTATACGATTCGCACGGGCTGCGAGCCGCACACGACCGGCATTTATCATAACGGCCAGCCGGATCTCGTGCCGGAACAGGCTGCGGGAATGGAAGAACGTTGTGGTGCGTATCTCGCGCGGACGATGCAAGGGCTTGGCTATCGCACCTTCGGCATGGGGAAGTTTCACACGCTGTCACGGACTGAGGACATCGGCTACGAAGTGCATCTTCGCGGCGAGGAAATGTACGGCTCGCAGAAGGATCGCGAGTTGGATGCGTATGCGTCGTTTATCGCGAAGGAGCATCCGCACTTTAATTTCATCGAAGATTTTATGGGCGAGCGTTCGGCGCATTATTACGTACCGCAGACCTCTCCCCTGCCGCCGGAATTGACGGTAGAATCGTGGGCGGCCGATCGCGCCGTGGAGCAAATCAAATCTGCCGATGCGCGGCCATACTTCGGCCTGGTGTCATTCGTCGGGCCTCACCCGCCGATTGCGCCGCCGATTCCGTTTAACCGTATGTACGATCCGGATGCGATGCCGAATCCCATTCGCGGCGATGCGGCGGTGGATCATCTCGACGAGCAAATTCCGTGGATGAACCATGCGGTGTGGGCGGAGGACATCAACGATTCGTTAGCGCGCAAAATTCGCGCGCGGTATTACGGGAAGATTTCGCATATCGACCAATGCCTCGGCCGGATTTTGGATGCGGTGGAGTCGCGTCCGGATGCGGACAATACGGTCATCGTGTTCTATTCGGATCACGGCGATCACCTCGGCGATCATAGTGGCTGGCAGAAGGAAAGCTTCTTCGATGTAGCGTGTCGCGTGCCGTATCTGGTGAGCTGGCCCGCGAAGATCGCGGCGGGGCAAGTGCGTAACGAACTTGTCTGCCTGACCGATCTGTTTGGCATCGCTACGGGTGCCGCAGGAAAGCAGGAGCTGCGGCAGGGGCACGACGTATTGGGCGTATTGGCAGGAACCGCGCCCGCGCGCGAGCATGTAATTGGGCTGTACGGCGTGCCCGGTACGCCGCGCTTCAAAATTATGGTGCGCGACCAGGAGTGGAAATATATCTACTTTGCCAATGGAAACGCCGAGCAGTTGTTCAAGATGGACGAAGACCGAAATGAGGTGCGGTCGCGCATCACTGACAAACGCGACGTCGCAGACCGGATGCGCGCGGTTGCGGTAGAAGCCTGCAAACGCGCAAACGTCAATCGTGCCTTGAATGATCAAGGGCTTGTTGCGTTTCCGAATCAGCCGCGTGCACTGCAACGAATTTTGCAGTTCGATCATTCGCGCGGCATTTCTGGGTTTCCGAAAAAGCCGGGAGAAGTGAAGAGGGGGACGCTTGCATGAACGCAATGACGCGCCGAGATTTTGTGTTGCGCAGCAGTGTTGCTTCGCTCGCGGCACTTTCATCCATGAAAGCGCACGCGGAGGCAAAGCGCCCAAATATTGTTTTCATTTGTACGGACGATCAAGGGCCGTGGACGCTCGGCCACACGGGTAATTCGGATGCGGTGACCCCGAATCTGGATCGTTTTTTTTCACAGAGCGCGTACCTGCCGAACTTTTTTGTAACGACGCCGGTGTGTTCGCCATCGCGCGCAAGCACGATGACGAGCCGCTACGGCACTGAGCTGGGCATCACCGATTGGATTCGCACGGGCCAGGCGACTGGCATTGATGAATCGGAAACGGGACTCGAATCAAAGTTTCCGATTTGGCCGGAGATGTTACAGCGCGCGGGGTACGACACGGCGCTTGTGGGCAAATGGCACCTCGGCGTGTTGGACCGGCATCACCCCACGAAACACGGCTACCGGTATTTCGCGGGATTTCGCAGCGGCGGCGTGAAACCCGTAGACGCGGAGTTGGAAGTCGATGGCAAGGTCGCCATCTATCCCGGCATCGCGGACGACAACCTCACGAACTTCGCGGTGGATTATCTGAATACGCGTGACGCCTCGCAGCCGTTTCTGTTGAATGTGCATTATCGCTGGCCACACGCGCCCTGGCAGCCGTTGCCGGAAGGCGATTGGGCGCCATACAAAGATAAAACGATGACGCTTCCGGAGCCGAATTATCCCGATCTGGATACGGAAAAACTTCAGACCACGATGCGTGAATACTTGTCCGCGTGCACGGGTGTCGATCGTCTTATCGGACGCGTGATCTCCACAATCGATGCGCGCGGCCTGGCGGACAATACGATTGTCATCTTCACGAGCGATAACGGCTACAACATGGGCCACAATGGCATCTGGCACAAAGGTAATGGCCGTTGGATATTGAAATCGACGCGCGATCTCGATGGCGACGATCCGCGCGCGAACCGGCCCAACATGTACGACAATTCCTTGCGCGTGCCCACTGCGATTCGCTGGCCGAGTGTGACGGAAGCAGGTTCTCGAATCGGAAATACGATCACGATCCTAGATTGGTTCCCGACGATTTGCGCGATGACGGGCGCGGATGTACCGCGCGACGCCACAATCCGCGGGCGCGATTTTACGCCATTGCTGCGCGGCAAGAAGCCTCGTTGGGACGACTATTATTACGGCGAGTATAGTCAACACCACTATGTGACCGCGGATTTGCGTTGCTACCGCACGCCGGAGTGGAAGCTCGTGCGGGATTTCCGGAACGACGAAAAAGACGAACTGTATCATTTGGCGGTGGACCCGCTGGAAAAGCGCAACTTAATCCATGACCCAAAGTACGCGACCATACGCAAACAGCTCAACAACAAACTGCTCGCGCAAATGAAAAGCCTGCACGACCCGGTGCTCGCACGAACGGTCTAGTTGTCCGTGCTAACCGGACGCGTCATCCCAGTCAGCAACTGCCGCGGTCTTGCCGTGTTTACGATACACGTGCACTGCGGGGTGTGAAACTTGTGAGCGTACTAGATCATTTCAACGCTTCGTTCGTGCAGAGCGATTGGTACGACAACTCTGGATCTGATGCGCTGATTGAGGCGTATTGGTAGATTTTGACGCTACCTGTTAGATTCCCGGCATCGTCGGGTGTGGTGTTCTGAACGACCTTCCAATACTTGCCGCTGCCATCGCGATCGGTGTGAAAAGTCGTGATAATGACTTTATTCGTGTTGGCGTTATGCTTCCACGTTCCGTGTCCTGGTCCCAGGTTCAGGTTCGTGGTTGCTTTGCTGGAGAAACTGAGGGATATCGAATCCGTGTTTACTTCGCCAGTTTTGTGCATTGTCGCAAATGCAGAGCCGGGAGTCGACGAACTGAGGCTAAAGTCGTACACCCTTGGCAAATTGAAGGCTTTCGCTGCGGCCTCGACAGAACTCGCAGGCGTCATCCACCCCATCCCTACAGCGAGTGCCGCTAATATGCCCATAAACGTGAATGCGTGCCGCGCCGTCTGAAAGTGCTTCATTTAAATCGTTTTCCTTTCTTCCTTTTTGGCGCTCCAGAAAAAGTTAGTTAAAAAGGATCACTTCACCGAATCGTGCAGCGAAATGCCGCTTTCATTTTGCGCTGGAGCTACCAGGCGGCGAAGAAGTTACATTAGGTAAGAAAATAGTTCAAGCGTCAAGGCTCATGACGCACCGGAGTCGTTGTTGGCGTTGGCGACGGCCATTGGCGTTCTAAGATTGGCGTATCAACCGGCAACCGGTCGCAGACCGGCCAGATGCCGGTGACAGGTAGCGCAGACTACGAATTGCCCGTCTTTGCATGCTTGAATCAAAAGAGTTTACTTAGCTTTCCGAAGAAAGGCGCCACTGGCGCAGCGCAGCTCAGAACAATTCGCGAAGATACGCCGCGTTGATGCGAGATGGAATATAACTGCGATCCAACTTCCTTCGACGCCTGCGAGTTTGATAAGGTAATCGTTTATGGCGTCCAACGAGAATAAACCTCTGATCGTGCAATCCGACCGCTCCATTTTGTTGGAGACGGACGGGCCGCGCTTTGAAGATGCGCGCGACAGCATCGCGGCCTTTGCCGAACTGGTAAAGTCTCCGGAACACATTCACACCTATCGCATCACGCCGCTGTCGCTGTGGAACGCCGCCGCTTCGGGTATGACCGCGGACGAGATTGTCGAACGGCTCAAACAATTCAGCCGATATGAAGTGCCCGACAACGTCATTGTCGACGTGCGGGACAATGTGTCGCGTTATGGCCGCTTGAAACTGTTTAAGAAAGAAGGCGGCGGAGACTTGGTGCTGTATTCCGAGGATTCGCTGCTGATCTTGCAGTTGCTTGGACAGAAATCGCTGCAACCGTATGTGACGGGTTCCCCCGATGGACATCACATTTTTGTGAGTCCAGCAGACCGCGGGAATGTTAAGAGCGCGCTGATAAAGCTTGGCTTTCCGGTAGAAGACCTCGCGGGGTATGTCGAAGGCGCGCCGTTGGATATCGAACTGCGCGAAAAATCTCTTGGCGGCAAAGACTTCGGCCTGCGCAAGTATCAGCGCGAAAGCGTCGATGCGTTTTATCTAAATGGATCGAACCAGGGCGGCAGCGGCGTAGTGGTACTGCCCTGCGGCGCTGGGAAAACCTGCGTTGCCATCGGGACCATCGCGCGGCTGAAGACGCAAACGCTTGTGTTGACGACGAATACGGTGGCGTTGCGGCAGTGGAAGAACGAATTGCTGGACAAGACGACGATCGGCGAAGACAAGATCGGCGAGTATAGCGGGGACTCGAAAGAAATTCGCCCGGTTACGTTGGCGACCTACCAGGTGCTCACCTATCGCAAGGCGAAAGACAGCCCCTTTGTACATTTCAGTTTGTTCGATGAAGGCAACTGGGGACTGATCGTTTACGACGAAGTACATCTGCTGCCCGCACCGGTATTTCGCGCGACCGCTGCGTTACAGGCTCGGCGGCGTCTGGGGCTGACCGCGACGCTCGTGCGCGAAGACGCGCGCGAGGACGATGTATTCAGCTTGATCGGGCCTAAGAAATACGACGTGCCGTGGAAGGTGCTGGAAAAGCAAGGGTGGATCGCCCAAGCCTTGTGTACGGAAGTGCGCGTGCCGTTGCCGACGGACGAACGATATCGTTACGCCATCGCCGATAAGCGCGGCAAGTTTCGCATCGCATCCACCAACCCGACAAAGATCGATGTGTGCGAGCGTTTGGTTAAGAAGCACAAGAACGACAATGTGTTGATCATCGGCCAGTACCTGGACCAACTGCAGGTGCTGTCGAAGCATTTTGACGCGCCTATCATTACCGGGCAGACGGCCAACAAAAAACGTGAAGAGTTGTATTCCGCGTTTCGCACGGGCGAATGCAAATTACTGATCGTGTCCAAAGTGGCGAACTTTGCGATCGATTTACCCGACGCGAACATTGCACTACAGGTTTCGGGCACCTTTGGCTCCCGGCAAGAAGAAGCGCAGCGCCTTGGGCGCATCCTGCGTCCCAAATCGGATGGGACCATCGCACATTTCTATTCGCTGGTGTCGCGTGATACCTGTGACCAGGATTACAGCGTGAAGCGGCAGTTGTTTCTCACCGAGCAAGGTTATCGATACGAGATCAAGAACGCCGATGAACTCGACCCGCCGGCGCCGGCCGCAACCGAAAGCGCCTGACACGCGTAGCCCGCACAAGGCCCCGCACTAATGGCGCGGGTGTTCGTGATCACAGGCGGCGCACGATCCGCGCGCGAACACGAGATCGACGCGCTAATTGCAGCGGATTGGGGTAGTTCCCTGCTTGTCGTGCCCACCCGCCACGAAGCAAATGACCGCGCGGCGCGCATTATCCAATCCTCAAACCTTCGCGGCGCATTCGGATTGGCAGTGGTGTCGTTTGAAGATTTCGTGCTGGCGTTATTGCGCGATGCCGGCATCTTTCCGCATGAGATTGACGATCTCGAACGCAATTCGCTTGTCACTTCGGTTATCGCGCAGTTGCACGCGGAAGGAAAGCTCAGCAAACTCGGTGAGGCCGCGCAGTCGCCGGGATTTGCCAACCACGTCCTGCGCGTGGTCACAAAACTTAAACAGGCCGCAATCGAGCCGGACACATTTCGGCGGCTGCTCGAAGGGCGCAGCCATGCATCGTGGCTCGATCCGATTGTGGCAGATATTTACGATGGGTATCAGTCGGCCCTGCACCATTGCGATGCGTATGACCGAGTCGGCATCTATTGGCGTGCGCACGTGCTGCTGTCCGAAACCACACCAAAGCGCTTCGAGCGGATTCGACAAATTGCATTCGACGGTTTTGACGATTTTACGCCCTCCGAGTTTCGCGTAATCGAACAGTGCGCGAAGCACGTAGATACGTTGGGTTTCGGGCTGGCGTGTAATCCGGAAGCGCCATCGCATAACGATCTGTATGCGATTCCTCTAGCGACGTTGGCCCTGATCAGAAAAGCCTTTCCAAACGTGGAAATGCGCTCGGAACAGGAGCCAGCGCCCAATTCGCGCGTCGCGTTTGTTTCCACGAATCTTTTCTGGCGCGATCGGCCACAGTGCCCAGATGGAATTCGCGAGAACCTGGCGCTCCAGCCTTGTCACGATCGCATGCATGAATGCGAATGGATCGGACGCGAGATCAAGACGCTAATCGTCGAACGTCAGGTTCCACCCGATTCGATTGCAGTCGTTTTTCGACGCGCGGAAGGCGTCGTGCCCCGCTTGCGGCTGGTCCTCAAAGAATTCGGAATACCGGTGACGTTTCACGCGCCGCAAACATTGATGGACAGCGCATTCGCGCGGCATGTGTTGCAACGCCTCGATGTTGCCCCAAAGTGGGAGCGCGAAGCGGTTGTAGAAGCCGTCACTTCGCTGTGGGGCGGCAGCGCGCCACAGCAAGCGCACACTTTCAGTTACCTTGCGCGCATGGCCGGCGTGATTGAAGGCAAGAGCGAGTGGACAGGCGGCCTTCAGCGCTTCATCGAGTGGTTGCGCGATGGCCGGGGCGAACAGCGCGAATCGATACTTCGGCGCGTGCCGGAAGCAACGCTCGCCGCACAGGCGCTGCTGGAACGAGTCGAACAACTGGATGCGTGGTTAAGCGAATTTCCCGTAGAGGCCTCGCGAATGCGCTATTTTGGCGCGCTATTGCGCGGGATCGCTGCATTGCGGCCTGATCAGTACCTTGGGATTTTACCGACCGATGTCCGGTCGCTTGAAGAAGAAGCGATCAGGACCGCGTCCGCCGTGCTGCGACGAATGTGTGCATGGGAACGAACATCTACCGGTGATAGCCGAATACCGCTCACTACATTCAAATCTGAGTTGCGGGACATATTCGCCAGCGCCAACATCGAGCACGACGAACCGCGCATCTCCAGCGTGCAGGTCATGAGCGCGGACGCGGCGCGTTATCGCAGCTTCGATTATCTGTTTCTCGGTGGCATGAACGAAGGAGAATTTCCGGCGCCGCCGCCTACCGATGCGGTGTACAGCGATGAAGACTGGGCGGACATGGTGTCCGCCGGTGCGCGGATCGAACTACGCAGCAAGCAAATGGAACGTGAAATGCTCCTGTTGCATCACGTGCTCGGTCGCGCGCAGGTGGAGGCCCATCTGTCGTGGAGTACTACGAGCAGTGATGGAAGACCTCTTGCGCAGAGTCCTTTCGTCGAGGATGTGAAAGGCCTTTTGGATCGGGAATTGGAGTCAATGTATAGCGCGACCAATTACCTGCCAACACTCGACACAGCGTCTTCAGAACATGACTTGCGCAATGTGTCCAACGTACATGCCGACGTTGAGCGTGCGTTTCCGGATGCTTTCGCAAGCGTGACCGCGGGCCTTGACGTGGAGGCACGGCGCAACAGCCGCGACAAGTTCGACGAGTACGATGGGATTCTGACGGGCGCTGACTCGCTTGCACAATTGGCGGAGAATTTTGGCGGGGACCGGCTTTTCAGTGCCGCACAACTGGAATCATATGTCAATTGTCCTTTCCAGTTTTTCCTGCAACGGGTGCTGCGCATCGAGCCCGACGAAGCGCCGGACGAGGAATTCGACCCGCGAACCCGCGGGCGCATCCTTCACGAGACGCTGCAACAGTTTCATACGAATTACCGCGAAGTGCCCACATCTGCAATCCCGCTGGAGGCCGGCCGCGAAACACTCTTGCACATCTGCGGAGAAGTGTTCGATCGGCATGCGCAGCGCGAGGTTTCCGCACCGCGCGGGGTCGTGCGCATGGAGCGGGCAAGGCTGCAAGCGCAGTTAAGTCGCTACTTCGATTTCGCGCGCGAAGAAGAGAGCCCGTGGAAGCCGAGCCATTTCGAAGTCGGTTTTGGCCGGGCCCATGCCACGTCTGACGAACCGCTCACGCGATCCGAGCCTTTCGCGCTCGATACCGATGCAGGAACGGTATTGCTATCCGGTCGAATCGATCGCATAGACCTGAAGGAGGAGGTCGCGCGCATTATTGACTACAAGACGACCTTACCCAACTCTACAAAGGATGTGGCGGAGGGCGTGAGCCTGCAACTGCCGCTATACGCCGTGGCACTTGAGGAAATGCTCATGCGCGGCGTCGAGTGCAGGGAGGCACGGCTCGTTCAACCGGGAAGACGCAAGACCGCGGAGGTTATGCAACGGGGCAAGGATAAGTGGGACGAGCGTCGCACGGCGATGATGCAAAGTATTGCGCGGGCCGTTACGGGAATTCGCGCGGGCCTTTTCTCCCCCACGCCGCACAACGAGCGATGCCGCGTGTGCAGTTCGTGCCGCGTCTGCCGCTACGAAACGTGGCGCATCGAGCGCAAGACGGGCACCAATGGGCCTGACGCCTGAACAACAACGCGCGGTTGAAGCGCGCGGCAAACTCATCTGCGTGGATGCAGGCGCGGGCTCGGGGAAGACGCGCGTGCTCGTGCAGCGCATTCTTCACCTCATCGAACACGACCAAGTAAAGCTGAGCCAGATCGCGGCGATAACCTTTACGGACAAGGCCGCCGCGGAAATGAAGGAGCGACTGCGCAAGGCCTGTCGCGAGAAGGCGCCGGCCGATGATTCGGGCAAAATGTCGTTCTGGCGCGCGCGCGAGCGAGAGGTGGACCTTTCGCGCATCAGCACGATTCACACATTTTGTTCCGGGATTCTGCGGGAGAATGCCCTGTCGCTTGGGATCGATCCTGATTTTGCGGTCTTGACGGAGCCGCAGTCGGAAGTTTTGCGCAGTGAAGTTGTGACATCGACGCTGCACCAATTGCTCGACGATGACGATCAGCATGCGCGGCGCGCGGCAGAAGAATATGGCATACACCTGCTTGAAGAAGTGTTGCACGAGCTGCTTACACAGCGTGGGCTTGCGGATCGATTGATACGACCGGAAACCACCGCCGACCAACTTGCCGCGGCGTGGGCCGAACAGATGCCAATTGTCGAAGACGCGCGGCTGCGCATTTGCGTGCGTTCGCGCAAGCTGCGGTATCACCTGCGGCTGCTTCACGAGTGTGGCGGCCATTGCAGCGACGCAACCGACAAACGTGAACAGGTGCGCGTGACGTTGCTTGCGCTTCTACAACAACTGCTGCGCGAACACGACGCGCAGACGATGCGAAATATCATCGCTCAGATCCTTGGCATGAAAGCAACGCCAGGCAAGGCGGAAAAGAACTGGACTTCGGAACGCGCATACGAGTTGGTGAAAGACTGCTTGAATGCGGTGAAGTCCTGTCTGAAAGCGGCGGAGACCATCGATATCGATCCGGGTTTGGAATCGCGCGCTGCCGAGGTGACGGCATCCATCGCGCATGTATACGTTCAAATGGCTGAGGCGCTGCGAAAGTCCAAGGTCGAGCAGAATGTCCTGGATTTTGACGATTTGATCGCCAAGGCATTGGAAGTCTTGCGTAATAGCGCTGAAAATAACGACTCGGTATGCGCACGGACCGCACGCGGTCTTCGTCATTTGCTAATCGACGAGTTTCAGGACACCGATAGCGTCCAATACGAGATTGCCCGGCTCCTGGCGCAACGCGACCCCGGACCAGACCTATTTATTGTCGGCGACGCGAAACAGTCCATCTATTACTTCCGAGGCGCGGAGGTCAGTGTATTTCACGCCGCGCGAATCGATTCGAATGCCCCACTACCGATGCGTGGCAATTTCCGGACCGCGCCGCCGATCCTGCAATTTATCAATTCGTTCTTCACATCATCGGATCTGCTTGCGCAGGTTGAATCGCCCTTTAATCCGCTCGAAGCGCAACGAGACGCATCGCCAATTTCGCGCATCGAGTTCTTGGTCCCGCCTTCTCGAACGGAGAAACCGGGGATCGAAATCTACCGCGAGGAAGAAGCGTGCATGATCGCCGCGAGTCTTGCGACGATTGATGACGGCGCTTTCGATGTACTCGACACCGCAACGGACGCGCCGCGTCGCGCGAGATATGGCGATGCCGCGATACTGCTTCGCTCGTTGAGCAACGTCCACCTCTACGAGCGCGCGTTGCGGGAGGCGGGAATTCCGTACACGCTTGTTGCCGGTGCGGGATTTTATGAACGCCAGGAGGTGATTGACTTCCGCAATCTGCTTGCGTATCTCGTGGACCCTTGCGACGAACTTACCATGGCCGCGTTATTGCGAGGACCCATCGTGGGCCTTTCGGACGATGCGCTGGTGGAACTTGCGGGTGGCGTTGGCGCGCCGCGTGGTGTACTCCACGGCTTTTCTTCGAGTGTCCCGTTGATGGACGCTGTACAAAATGGACGGCTCGCCGCCGCGCGCAATTTAGTCAGTACGCTGGACAAAGAACGTGAGCGGCCACTTGCCGAGTTTATTCAATTTGCATTCGAAGAAGTCGGCCTCGAAGGCATTGTACTGCGTCAATTCATGGGTCCCCAGCGCGTAGGTAACCTGCGCAAGGTTGCCGCGCTTGCGGAAACTTTCTCCGGTGCACGACCGCCGAGTCTGCGCGCGTTTGTGCATTACCTCGATGACATGGCTGCACGGGAAATCCGCGAGGGCGAAGCAGCAGCGGACGTGGACAACCGCCACAGCGTTACGATCATGACGATTCACAAAGCCAAAGGTCTCGAATTTCCCCTGGTATACGTAGCGGATCTTGGTCGCGACGCCAAAGGCGGACCCGGAAAGAATATCGCCATGCACAAGGATATCGGGTTCGCTGCAAAGGTGATCGGACCAGACGGCATGTTGACCGCGCCGGCGATGCATGACGGGATTTGCGAGATTCAGAATGATGAAGAGATGGCGGAGCAGGCGCGTATCCTGTACGTCGCAATGACGCGCGCACGCGACCACCTTTTTCTTTGTGGGGCACCGGCGAAAGCGGGCGGCAACGCGTGGATGTCTGTTTTTGAAGAGCAGTACGGCGTCTGCGATAAAAGCGATGGTGACAGATTTCATGCGGACGGTTGGGAAGCGGTTGTGCGCCGCGCTGTGCCGCCGCGCACATTTGCCTCAGCGACTGCTGTCGTGCAGAACGCGCCAGATATTGAGCGCATCCAAAATCGAATTCGCGCCGCAGAAGAAACGATAAGACCGCGCCTTACTGTGCCTGTGACGGATGTACTGCGCGCAATCCACGATGCCAGCACAAAGAGAAGCTCGACTGCGCCACGCGTAGACGAGAACGTTGCGGCAGTCTCGCGGCGGCGCGGCACCTTGACCCACGCTTTTCTCGAACGCTGGGATTTTCAGCACGCGCCAGATTCCGCGCTTGCTTCCGTGCTGCGCGAATCATCGTTGGACGATGAAGAAGCGCATAAATTTACCGAGGGAATTACGCGTTGCGCCGCGCAGTTTCTTGCGAGCGATCTGGGAAAAACCATTGCAGCGGCGAAGCGGCTTGATCGCGAGGTGCCTTTTATTCTGGCACTCGGCGGAAAAATCATCCGTGGCACTATTGACCTTCTCATTGATGGCGCAACGATTGTCGACTATAAGACCGGCAAACCCGGGCCCAATGAATTGGCAGGCTATGCCACGCAACTTCAACTGTACGCGGCGGCGGTTCGCGATTTAGCAGGCACTGCGGTGTCCAGCGCGTATCTGGTGCTGCTCGACGTGCCGGACAATTTCGTACACGCCGTGGATGTTTCGCCTAAAGCAATCGGACATGCGCTTCAATCGGCGCGCGCTGTTTTACCGTCACTGGAAAGGACATGATTCGTATCCTTGCCATCCTTACGCGGACACTGGCGGCGCTTTGCGTTGCGGTGGGGGCAACGAACGCGCATGCGGATGTCATCGAGCGCGGCGGGATACGTATTGACTTCCCGTCAAGTGCGGGAACTCTGGCGGAAGAAAGCATGGCGGCCATTGAGCAGGCCTATCGCTCCTACGAAAAACCGTTTCCCAAAAGACCTGAAACATTGCGCGTTGTGATTTGCGACACGATTGCGCAGTTCGGCGAATACGCTGGGCCACTATCGACACATTCCGTCTTGGGAATCGCAAAGCCCACGCAGGACTTGATTGTGCTGAAGGCCCCACAACTCGTGCCCAGCGGATCGGATTATCGCGGCACCGTACGGCACGAAGTGATTCACGTCCTGCTACAACAAAACGTGAATACGGACAATCTGCCTCGATGGCTCAACGAAGGGATCGCGATGGTGTTGTCCGGCGAGAACCGCTGGGAAAGCCGCGCGCAGATCGCGTCCATGTATCTGAATGGACGCGTGCTCTCCTATCGCGAACTTGACCTCTCGTTCCTCGATCCCGGCGAGGAAATGCAGTTTGGCGACGCATATGCGCAGGCATACTCGATGACCCAGTATCTGATGCAAGAAGTTGGCGAGGATCGTTTCTGGGCGATGCTTCGCACGCTGGACACGCAGACCTTTGGCGCTGCACTGGAATCGGAGCTTGGCGTAATCCCCTACGACTTTTGGGCGTCGTGGAAAAGTTCCTTGGGTTGGTATGCGGCGGCGTATTCGATTGTATCGGGGTTCACGCTGTTCCAAATCATGGCGGGGCTGACCGTTTGGGCGTACTTGCGCAAAAGGCGAAGGGGATTGCGTGTAATTAAACAATGGGAGGAGGAAGAAAACGCTGGCGATGAGGTTCGCGTTGATATAGTAGAAAGCTACGAAGACGAAGACGAGCGCGATTAGTATTTTGCCGGGCGCGTCTGCGTTACGGCACAATACTGTTGCTTGGGCCGGCAAAGCATTCAATTGAATGTTGGCCGGCGTATCGAGACCAACACGTCTCATCGTACCGGGGAACAGAAAGCAATTCGTGCCGGAGTCTGACTCGTATATCGTCCGCCCGGGCCATGCGCGGCCCCTGGGCGCTACACCCGACGCAACCGGCGTGCATTTCGCAATATTCAGCCGGCATGCGACACAAGTCTGGCTTGCGCTGTTCGATTCCGCTGACGCCAGCGAACCCTCCCAGGAGATTTCTTTCGATCCTATTCACCATCGCATCGGCGACGTATGGACAGTTCACGTTGAAGGATTGGCGCCGGGGGCGTTGTACTTGTACCGGATGGCTGGACCGCAAACGGAAGAGAAACGCCACCGGTTTGATTCCGCGCGTTATCTGATTGACCCCTACGCGCTCGAACTTTTGGGCGACCCAAGTGTGGGCGCGGCAAAATGTGTGGTGCAAGCGGAAGGTCCCGGCTGGGCGCACAACGGTCGGCCGCGGACGCCGATTGGCCAGACGATTATCTACGAAATGCATGTGAAAGGGACCACTGCGCACGCGTCCTCGCGAGCGAAAGCTGCGGGCACTTTTCGCGGGGTAATCGAGAAAATACCGTATCTCAAAGAACTCGGTGTCACCGCAGTCGAACTCTTGCCCATTTATCACTGCGGTGAACGCGTGCTGCCGCGGAAGAATCCGGATACCGGCGAGGCGCTGGTGAACTACTGGGGCTACAGCCCAATTGCATTCTTCGCGCCGGACCAGCGGTTCGCATCGGGCAGCGCGCCGATCATCGAAGAATTTCGTAACATGGTCTCGGCACTGCACGCCGAAGGCATCGAAGTCTATCTCGATGTCGTCTACAACCACACCTCCGAGAAAGACGAAGCGACACAATCGTTCGCGGGGATCGATAACAGCATCTATTACATTCTTGATGGACAAGGGAAGAACCGCGATCTGACGGGCTGCGGCAATACGCTCAACTGCAACCACCCTGTCGTGCGCGATTTAATTCTGGAAAGCCTTCGATATTGGGTCACACAGATGCATGTGGACGGATTTCGCTTCGATCTTGCATCAGTGTTGCGGCGCGATCGGTGGGGCCACGTGCTGCCGGAAGGCCCGCTGGTGGAGCATATCTCCGAAGACCCAATGTTGCGCGACACGAAACTCATTGCCGAGCCGTGGGACCTGGGCGGATCGTATTTGGTTGGCGCATTTGGCGGCGAACGCTGGGCGGAGTGGAACGCGCAGTACCGCGACGATGTGCGCCGGTTTTGGCGTGGCGACAAGGGCGCAAAGGGTAATTTTGCGCAACGCATCACCGGCAGCCAGGACCTCTATGGCGATGATGGCCGCACGCCATTGCACAGCATCAATTTTATTACCGCGCACGATGGGTTCACGTTACGCGACTTGGTTTCGTACACGAGCAAGCAAAACCTTGCCAATGGTGAAGACAATCGCGATGGCTTAAACGAAAACTTCAGCATGAACTGTGGCGTGGAAGGCGAGACCAGCGACGCGAAGGTCAATACGTTGCGGCTTCGGATGCAGAAAAATTTTCTCGCGACGCTTTTCACCTCATTTGGTGTGCCAATGCTACTCGGAGGCGATGAGTTTGGGCGAACGCAGCGCGGCAACAACAATGCGTATTGCCAAGACAATGACATCTCGTGGCTCGATTGGGGGCTGCTCGAACGCAATAGTGATCTGTTTGCGTTCTGCAAAGGCATAATCGCGTTTCGCAAAGAAAACACGGTCTATGAGCGCGCGACCTATTTCACCGGCAAACCGAGCAAGAAAGGTAAGGAACCGGACTTGCTGTGGTTTGACGAAGAAGGCAAGCCTCAAGTGTGGACACCCGAAGACTTGCCGCTCGGGTGTTATATCAATGGCACGGAGAATGGCGGCGTCGCCATTTACCTGCTGTTCAACCCGTCCCCGGAAACGGTCCAATTCGCCTTGCCAAAGAAAAAATGGCGCATGCGCATCGACACTTCGCAGCCAGCAGGCGAAGACCTTGTAGGGGCCGACCAGGCCCAGCGGGTACAGGCCGGAAATACGCTTGTGGCCCGGCCCTGCTCCATGATGGTACTAACCGCGCATTCATAAAGAGCACCTAATCGCTGCAAATGCATCCAAAGTCGGTTTCAGTGTAGACTGTTACCAGGCTGAAATGGTGGCTAGTCGCCGGAATTATGGATACAGCCGCAAGGTTAGGGTGTAGTAGTAATTATGAGCGCGGCAAACGGAAATAGCGCAGGGCGTATCACCCGGCTGTACAAGGGTTTGACGAACCTGTACACCGAGTTGCCCTATCGATTTTCGCGGGAAGCCTATGCCCTGCCCACCTTCCACTACTATTTTGAAGTGACGCGCCGCTGCAACCTGCGCTGCAAGATGTGCCAGTACATCGATTGGCTCGAAACGGTGCCGACGCGCATTCAGGCCGAAGGCGAATTGACCACCGAGGAGTGGTTAAAGGTCATCGACCAGACCGGGCGTTTGAGCTTTATCACCTTCACCGGCGGCGAGGTATTTGTCCGCAAAGACTTCATGGAGATTTTCGAGTACGCGTGTGCGAAGCGGCGCGTGCATTTTATTTCGAACGCAACAATGCTCACGGATGAACGCGCGAAGCGCTGTGTCGAACTTGCACCAAAGAGACTCGGCGGGCGCGGGTTCAATTTCGCGGGCGTGTCATTGGACGGTACGCAGGAAACGCACGACGTCATCCGCGCACAACGCGGCGCCTATGACAAAAGCATCAAGGGCCTGAAGGCACTCGCAAAATATCGCGCGGAGTTTGGCAAAGTTACCCCGCTTGTTCATATCAATACGGTGATTCAGGAAGCGAATCTTCATTGCCTCCCGGAAATGCCCCATGTCGCGAAGGACGCAGGCGCAAGCGTATTGAACCTGCTCACGGAAACGCGCATCCACGATATACAGGAATTGGGCCGCGTCGATCCCGGCAGTTTGAAGCGCGACGATTTCCGGCAGCCGCATATCGAACGCGCGCGGCTGGAAGAGTCGTTGCGCAAAACGCTCGATGAGGCCGCGAAGATTGGCATCGAAGTGCGGATGCCGCGCATGCCGTTCGAGGAAGTAATCAACCACTACGACCAAGGATACGACCTGAAGAAGTTTGATTGCCGCGCGATCTGGTCCACGCTGATCGTGGGCGCAAAGGGCGGCGTGTATCCCTGCTGGATACAGAAGATCGGCAACGTGCGCGAGAATTCGTTGAAGGAACTCTACAACAGTTCTGTCGCACGCGAGTTCCGCCAACGCCGCCGTGACAGCGGGTTCGCCGTGTGCCGGGGCTGCTGCGAAATCATCTACCGCGGCGAAACCAACGGCAAGACCGCCGAACCCATCCCCGTCTCCGAAACCCCGCCACAGACCGAAGAGGCCGTCGAGACCTTCGCGGTCAAGTAAGCTGTGGACTCGGCGAACGCACACTCTCAGGTGCGCATAACGTGTTTCCTATAGTGTCCGTTGCATTCATTTTTTCGTGAAGTTACAGTTTCGTTTATCGATTGGAGGCCACGATGTCATTAAAAGAACGCGTGCAGGACGCGATGAAATCTGCGTTGAAGGACAAGAATACGCTGCGGTTGGAATGTTTGCGGATGGTGAAAGGCGCTTTGCTGCTGAAAGAGAAGGAGTCCGTGGAGGCTGTGGTAACTGACGAAGCCGCGATCGCGGTTTTGCGGGCGGAGGTGAAGAAGCGGCAGCAGTCGTTGGATATTTTCCGTGACTTGGGCAAGACGGATGAGGCCACAGCGACAGAAAATGAGATTGCGATCATCAACGAATTTCTCCCGCAGCAGCTTTCGGAGGAGGATCTGGAGGCAAAAGTTCGCGCGCACCTTGCTGCGCATCCCGATCTTAATCACGCGGGCAAGCTGACTGGCGCGATGAAAAAAGAGTTGGGCGATTTGGCCGATGGGCGTATGCTGAATGAGGTCTGCAAGCGGGTCGTCGGAGGATAAAAGCTATGCGTGCCACCGCTGTTGGCGCGATTGTATTGGTTTCGGTGTTCGCGGTTGCGTGCTCGCCTTCCGCGCCGCCTGTGGCGCAAACTGCAGAGACGAAGCCAGCCGAGCCGCCAAAGCCGGAGCCAATACCGGCGGACGTGCCGATACCTGTGGGTCTTCAAGCCCGCGTAGATTCTGCGATGCCGGGCACCAAGTTTCATGTTGTGCAGGGCCAGATTCCAGTTTCTGTCGTTGAGGCGGAGACTGCATTTCGTAAACAAGCGGAAGACGGCGGCTGGAAAATTGTGGGCGAGCCGAGTGTCGCACCAGACGGGTCCGTGACAACACTGACATTTGAGAAAGAGTCGCGTTCGCTGAAGGTAACGTTGGTGAAAACGCAGAACACGGTCACCAGCATGAACCTGTTGACTGGCCCCAAATAGCGGCGCGGCCGTGCTGGGCGTGCATCATCTCGGATTATTTGTCGCAAGCAGCATTCTACTGAACCTTACGCCTGGCCAGGATACCTTGTACATCGTGGGCCGTAGCGTCGCGCAGGGACGCAGGGCTGGGATCTTTTCCGCGCTCGGGATCCAGGCGGGATGCGCGTTGCATACGCTTGCTGCGGCGCTAGGGTTGTCCGCCGTGCTGGCAGCGTCCGCGAATGCCTATTTGGCGGTGAAGTTTGCAGGTGCGGCGTATCTCGCCTATATCGGGTTACAAATGCTCCTGCAACGTTCGCAGCAGCGAAATTTGACGGATGCAATCGCTCCGGAAAGCGATTGGCGTCTTTTCCGGGCAGGTTTCTTCACAAACGTTTTCAATCCGAAGGTAGCGCTCTTTTACCTCGCCTTTTTGCCACAGTTCGTCGATCCCCTCGCACCTTCCAAAATCGCAGCCTTTCTGGTTCTCGGCTGTATTTTCATCGGCACGAACACTGTCTGGTGCCTTGCCCTCGCCTGGGGTTCCGCATCGGTGGCCCCGCGCGCGAGAACCAGCATGGCGACGGGGCACTTGATCAAACGTGTGACAGGCGCTCTCTTTTTAGGATTAGGAATAAAGCTCGCATTCGTGAAATAACTCAGACGTCCCCAGTAATAACGAGCCTGCATTTTTCGCTACCACACCTGCCTTATTCCATATATTGTGTAACCAGGTATGGCTAGCGCTATATATTGAATTCTCTTGATATGCCTCCGCAAAATCCGCGCGGCCGAGGAATTAAGTTGACAAATTACTGACGCTAAATGATTTACAACTTGTTATCTATTGACCTATCGCGACTTGCGGTGGTACAATCGGTCTGCGGTAGGCAGTATTAGCCAGATCAGCGATTCGTCAGGGATACACGGACTCTATGCTAAGTTGGCGGCGAGACAAGAAAGACGAGGGGACGGCAGGCCCGCCTGCTCCGTCAAATGTACCGCCTGCACCGCAAAATGCCCCTATATCGCAATCCACTCCTGATTTGGCTCAGGCCACCGGTAGACCCCGCCTGGGCGAGTTACTGGTCCACGAGGGGGTCATTACCCAGCTCCAGCTCAATGAGGCCCTGAACAAACAACAGCAGACCGGCGCGTTCATTGGCCAGACGCTGGTCGAGTTGGGTTATCTGACGCAATCGACGCTCGTTTCTTTTCTTGTCAAGCAGTGCAAGATCCCGCACATCAGCCTGCTCGATTACAACGTGGGCGAGGACCTCTTCAAGCTGGTGCCGAAAGCAATGTGCCAGCAGCACCGCTTCTTACCGATCGATAAACTCGGCAAAATCCTCACATTGGCGATGGTGGATCCGTTGGATGCGGGGGCGCTCGAAAAAGTGCGTGAGCAGTGTCCCGATCTGAAAATTAAACCGATCCTGTGTACTTGGAACCATTTTGAACAGATTTCCAGAAAGCTTTTCGCGGACAATGCGCAGCATCCTGCGGAAGTATCGATGGGTTCTTTCGGGTTGTCCTCAAGAAAGCCCTCGGCTTCGGAAGCATCGCAGCCGACCGCAGACGATAAGACGCAAGCCAGCAAAGCGGTCGCGGAACTCGTGCAGCAGGTCGCACCGCAAAAGACGGGCGCGACCGCGACCGCGCAAACAGCAACGCCATCCGCACCGGCTGCATCGGCGCCGCAACGCCCTGTTGCCGATGCGCACGCCGCGCCAGCGCGCATTCAAATTCCGGAAGCGTTGTTCGATCGCATGGGCGATCATGTGCGTGTGGCGCTGACGGAATCGTTGACGCCACTGATTGCGGAGCAACAAAAGCTAATCGCGCTGCAGCTAGAATCCGCCAAAGGCAAGCCCGCGGACCTTGCTCACGAAATTACTGCGAGCATGCGGACTTCGCTGCTCGAAGCGATCACGCCCCTGGTGGAAGCGCAGGGCAAACATCTGGCTATGTCTGCACATCCCCAACTCGATACAGGCGCACTGGCGCGCGAGCTGGGTGAAAGCATGCGGGCGTCATTGCACGATGTAATCGCGCCGTTATTTGACGCACAGCGCAATCAGTCCGCACAAGCATCGCTGGACACCGCGGCGCTCGCGAAAGAATTGGGTGAGAGCATGCGCTCTTCGCTGCATGACGTAATTGCGCCGATGCTTGAAGCGCAACGAAAACAATCGGCACAAAGTGCGCAGCCGCAGTTGGATGTAACGTCGCTCGCGAAAGAGCTCGGCGACAGCGTGCGGGCCGCGATGCTGGATTCCGTATTGCCGGCACTGCAGATGAACGAGGGCGGCAGCAAAGGGGGCAAGGCGACTGCGCCGGTCTTCGATCCGAAAGTTGTCGCGGACCACATCGCGCAGCAGATGGACAAGAGCATGGCGTCCTTCGCGAAGGACATGCGCGATGCCATGGCCGCAAGTTCGCCTCAGAAACACTTCGACGAAATCGCCGGAAAGTTTTCGCACGCGATCGAATCTTCAAACGCCGCGCAAAACAACCGCATCGCAGAACTGACCGATACCACGAAACAGGCGTTAATGGCGTTGCGCGAGGCGTTGGACACGATGCGCGCACCGGCGCCGAAAGAAGAGGAAGCGGCTTCCAACGTTTCGCCCTTTCCCGGGCTGCGCGCGACGGACGTGGCAAAGGGGGACCCCATATTTCCCCACTTCGATCCGATGGAAGAAATTGGGCTGGGCGTCGAGGCGGATGACCGCGTACGCGAAGCGCTGCTTTCTGGCCGATTGCAGCGCGCGCTTGTGTTTGATGCGTTTCTTTCCGGAAATGCAAACAAGTTTACCTTGTCCGTTGCCCGCTCGGTGACCGAGCAATTTTCGCGCGAGTTTACGCCCTTCTATATTTACGGAGACGTTGGTGTCGGCAAGACACACCTGCTTCATGCGATTGGCAACGCGATCACCGCGCGCGACCCGGACCTGCGCGTGGCGTATATGACGGGGCTTCGCTTTGTGAGCGCGTGCGAACGCGCCGCGCGCGACCAAGAGCTTGAACGCTTCCGCGAATCGTTTGCACATTGGGACGTGCTCTTGCTTGACGATGCGCAAAGCGTCGCCACGCACAAACAGGCGCAGGACGAACTGCGCGCGTTACTGGGCGTGTTAACGACGGAAGGACGGCTCGTCGTTGTTAGTGCAGACCGCGCGCCAGATCAATTGCAGGATACCTCGCACCAGCTTGTGTCACGTCTCGCCGCGGGGATCGTATCGCGCTTGCACGCGCCGGACATGCCGACGCGCGTTGCGATCTTGCAGCGTCATGCGCGCGTGCTCAAGGCGAAGGTGGCGGACGACATCCTGTCGCTGATCGCGTCGCGCGTGCCTGTGGACGTACGCAAGATGACGGGCGCGCTGCGTAAGGCGCTGGCTTATGCGCAGGTGTCCGGCACGGAAGTAACGCATGAACTCACCGAGGAAATCTTGAGCCATTTGACCGGCATCGAAGCCGCGTAATACTGGGGGTTTTTAGTGGCACCAAAAATTGCGAAGCGCCGCCTGGGCGACGTGTTGCTCGAGCAAGAGCTCGTCAATACTGAGCAATTGCAGGAATGCATTCAGATTCAGCGCACGACGGGGCAGAGCCTCGCATCGATCCTCGTTGCGAAAAAGTATTTAAGCGAGGAAGACCTCGTCATTACGCTGAGCGAACAGCTTGGCATTCCCCACATCCGCGTGATGAATTACAACATTCCGCAGGAAGTGTTGAACGAAGTGCCGGAATCCCTCGCGCGACAATACCAAATGCTCCCGGTGTCGGTGACCGGCGATGTACTCACGCTCGCGATGGCCGATCCGCTGAATATCATGGCGCTCGACGATTTGCGCATGCTCACGAGCTACGAGATTGAGCCAGTCGTTGCGGTGCAATCCGAACTGAATGACGCGATCAACCGGCACTACGGTGGCAAGCACAGCGACAAGTTATACGACGAACTGCTCAGCCAGGACTCGACGAAAGACGGCGTACAGGTCGTCGAGCAGAAGGACGAGATCGAAGACATCGCGCACGCGCAGGCCGAAGCGCAGGACGCACCGGTTATTCGCTTGGTCAACCTCGTGCTGGTTGCAGCGCTCGAAAACCGAGCAAGCGATATTCACATCGAACCGTACGAAAAGACGCTACGCGTCAGGTATCGCATCGACGGCATGCTCGAAGAACAAAAGAGCCCGCCGAAGAGCGTACAGTCCGCGTTAATTTCGCGCCTGAAGATCATGTCCGGACTCGACATCGCCGAGCACCGCCTGCCGCAGGACGGGCGCTTCCGCATCAAGTTTCGCGGCCACGAAGTCGATTTCCGCGTATCGATACTTCCTTGCTACCACGGTGAAAAGGTTGTGATGCGCGTACTCGACAAGAGCTCGCTATCGCTTGATCTTGACACGCTTGGTTTCGCTGACCAGCCGATGGAGGCGTTCCGCGAGGCGCTTGCGCTGCCCTTTGGCATGATCCTCTTGACCGGCCCCACCGGTAGCGGAAAGACAACCACGCTGTACAGTGCGCTTCACAAGTTGAACGGCCCCGACACGAACATCATCACTGCCGAGGACCCGGTTGAGTACGAGCTATTTGGCGTGAACCAGGTGCAGGTGCGTTCTGAAATCGGATTAACCTTTGCCGCGTGCCTGCGCAGTGTGCTGCGTCAGGACCCGGACGTGATCATGGTCGGTGAAATTCGAGACGAAGAGACCGCGGATATCGCGATCAAAGCGGCGCTTACCGGTCACCTTGTGTTGAGCACGTTGCATACAAATGACGCGGCAAGCGTGTACACCCGTTTAATCGACATGAACATGGAGCCTTTCCTCGTGCAATCGTCGGTAGGGCTTGCCGCGGCGCAGCGCCTCTTGCGGAGGGTGTGTCCTGATTGCAAAGAACCTATTCGCGTGCCGGAGGAAGTGCTCGAACGGATTCAATTCAGGCACGCGCCGGGCGCGCCACCACCATCCTTTGTGCGCGGGCGCGGCTGCACGAAGTGCAAGGACACCGGCTACCGCGGGCGGCTCGCCGTCATCGAAGCGATGCCGAATTACCCCGATCTCCAGGAACTGATCATGACGCGCGCGCCGGCGGCGGAGATTAAGCGCATGGCGATACAATGCGGCATGGCGACATTGCGGCAGAATGCGTTGAAGAAAGCGGCGGAAGGTATCACAACCATCGAAGAAGTGCTGCGCGTATCCGCATCGGACTAAGCGTTTGTAGCGTACTGCTTGCGAACGATCGACTAGAGGCACGAGCGCAAAAGCCAAGGGCGCCCGTGCGGCTTACAGCGGAAAGCGGAATTTGGGGAGACCGAAATGGCCGACATCAGTATCCGTGAACTATTGCAAAAAATGACCGAGCAGGGTGCGAGCGACCTGCACATCGCCGTGGGCACGCCGCCTACACTGCGCATCCACGGTCTGCTCGAACCGATGAACGAATATCCGCGCCTCATGCCGGAGGACACGCAGGAAATCATCTACAGCGTGATGAGCGAAGAGCAAATTGCATCCTTCGAAACCGAACGCGAACTCGATATGTCGTTCGGCATCGAAGGATTGAGCCGTTACCGCCTGAATGTCTACCGCGATCGCGGCTCGGTTGTGGCCGCGTTTCGCTCGATTCCATTTGAGATCAAATCGTGCGAAGAGTTAGGCCTGCCGAAAATTATCTCTGATTTTGCGCATAAGCCGCAGGGGCTCGTGCTGGTTTGCGGGCCGACCGGTAGCGGTAAATCGACTACGCTCGCGTCAATCATCGATAAAATAAACCGTGAACGTCCTGTTCACATCATCACCATCGAAGACCCGATCGAATATCTTCACCAGCACAATGTTTCAACAATCAATCAACGCGAAGTGCACGCAGACACCAAGTCATTCCAGGCGGCCTTGAAACGCGTGTTGCGCCAGGATCCCGATGTGATACTCATCGGTGAAATGCGCGATCAGGAAACGATTGCCGCAGCGATCACTGTGGCGGAAACCGGCCACCTTGCCTTCGCAACGCTGCACACGAACGACGCGTTGCAAACGATCAACCGTATTGTGGACGTGTTCCCCGCAAGCCAGCAGGACCAGGTGCGCACGCAGCTTTCGTTCGTGCTCGAGGGAATTTGCGTTCAGCAACTTATCCCGCGCGCGGATGGCATGGGCCGCGTGCTCGGACTAGAGGTGATGATTCCGAATACCGCTATTCGTTCGTTGATCCGCGAAGAAAAATTGCAGCAGATTCCATCGATGATCGAAATCGGAACGGGCGAAGGTATGATGACAATGAACCAGTCCTTATTCCGTCTTGTGAAGCGCAACGCGATTACGATGGACATGGCGTTCAAGCGCAGCTCCGATCCCGAAGGGCTGCGCCGGTTGCTGGAAAAAGGATTGTGACCTCGATTCCCTCCTCCCACGCCGCGCGCGGGGGTGTGGGCGCGGGCAGGTCGTGGGCTTGGATGCCAGGCCTTGTGCGCTTGGCGTTGCTGTGTATAGTCGCGCTCGGCACCTACCTCATTCACGATTACGAGGAAGCCGAATCCGGCTACCTTCTCACGTTCTATTGCTTCGGTTTTGCAAGCGCGGCTGGCCACCTATTCTTTGTGTACAGCGGCAAGCCAGTGACGAGGTTGTTGACTTGGGCGCAGGTTCTGGTCGATTTCGGTGTCATTGCCGCGACCGTGAGTTTTACCGGCGGCCCGCACAGTTACTTTGCGTTCCTATTTGTCATCGCAATTCTCGAGGCAGGTATCCTGCTGGGATTGTCTCAGGGATTTATCCTCGCCACATTTGCCTCCGCGATTATGGCTGTGCTGAATGTTACCACTCCGGCGTCGCTGCAGACAGGAAGAACCGCAGAGTTCGGATACGATGTAACGTGGCTCACGGTTTGGTACGGCTTCCTTGTGCAGGCGCTCGCGTATTACCTCACCGCCGCGATCTCGGGATACTGGAACCAGCAATTAACGCGGCTGCAAAAGTTTCAGCGCGAAATTCTCGACAACATGAACAACGGGTTCTTAATTGCCGACCTCGACGGGACCGTCACACTTCTCAACAAGTCCGCCGAGCGAATTTTGAATATTTCCGAAGAGGAAGCGGTCGGCAGACCTGTAGACGAAATACTGCGCGTCGCATCGGGCGAAGAATGCCCCGTCGTTACAGCTTTGAAGTCCGAACGCGATTTCACGCGCTACGAATACATCGGGCTTGTGTTTCCAAGTACAGCAAAGTTGCTGGGGTTGAGCACGAGCCGAATCTTCGACTGGCGCAAACGTATGACCGGTATTATCGCATCGTTCAGCGATCTCACTGAGCTTGAGCAGATGCGCGAGGAAGTGAAGAAGAACGATCGCTTGTCTGTCACCGGCGAATTGGCGGCTGGTCTCGCACATGAAATTCGCAATCCCGTCGCGGCGATCCGAGGCGCGGTGGATGAACTCATCGGCAGTCTCGACAAACCAGTTCTCGCAACGAAACTCGCGACGATCGCAATGCGCGAGTCGGACGCGCTCAACGCGATAGTTTCAGATTTCCTGGATTTCGCGCGGAAACCGCGTGTACGGCGAGAGATGTTCGATGTGTGCGGCCTCGCACGCGAGGTCGTCGATGCGACGCAGCACAAATACTCGCACGCAAAGACGCTGCGAATTTACGGCCAATTCCCCGAATCGATGTATCCCGTGTCCGGCGATCGCACGCAGATCCGCCAAGTATTCGTGAATCTGGCCAAGAACGCCATCGAGGCTATGGGCGAAAAAGGCGCATTATATGTCTTTGTCGTACCCGGTGTGTCGTTTGTCGAAGTGCGCTTCGATGACGAAGGGCCAGGTATCGATCCCGATAAGGTTGCGCGTATTTTCGAGCCTTTTTATACTACGAAGGAGCATGGCGTTGGCATGGGGTTGGCAATTTGTATGCGTATCATTACCGCACATGACGGAACGATTCGCGCGGCGTCGCGTCAAGGCGGCGGTGCGTCGATGACCGTTCGCCTTCCACTCACACGCACCGAGGAGCAGTAGACCGTGGCCGCGCAACATCGCGTATTGGTGGTGGACGACGAATCGAGCATGCGCGAGTTGCTCGAAATCGTACTGGCCAAGGATGGCTACGACGTCGTTACACTTTCAAATGTAAACGACGCGATCGAACGGCTATCCAAGGAAGCGTTCGATGTTGTCCTCACCGATTTACGTATGGGCACCGAGCGCGATGCTGGCATGCAGTTGCTCGAATGGCTGACTGCAAACAGTCCCACCATGCCCGCGATCATGATGACGGCGTATGGGAGCGTCGAAACAGCAATCGAGGCGATGAAGCGCGGCGCCGCCGATTACATGATGAAGCCGTTCAAGAACGACGAAGTGCGGTTACTCGTCAAACGCGCGATCGAACAGCGCAACCTTAAACGCGAAAACCAGGCGCTGCGCAAAGATCAGGCGAACCGCGGCAGACTGGAGAACATCGTCGGCAAGAGCCGGCCCGTGGAAGAACTGCGCGAGATGATCAAGCGCGTGGCCGATTTGCCGAGCACCGTGGCGATCTACGGCGAAAGCGGGACCGGTAAAGAACTCGTTGCGCGCGGGATCCATTCGCTAAGCAGCCGCACACAGAAGCCCTTTGTCGCGGTGAACTGCGGCGGGTTTCCGGAGAACCTTCTCGAAAGCGAACTGTTCGGCCACAAGAAGGGATCGTTCACCGGGGCGTACGATGACAAGGAGGGTTTGTTCGTCGTCGCCGATGGCGGCACCTTGTTTCTCGATGAAATCGGCGAGATGCCAATGTCGCTACAGGTGAAGCTGCTGCGTGTGTTGGACAACAATATCGTGTTTCCCGTCGGCGGCACGCAAGGGATCAAGGTGGACGTGCGTATCATCTCAGCAACGAACAAGAAGCTGGACCATATGGTGAAGGACGGCGCCTTCCGTGAGGACCTTTACTATCGTCTAAATGTAATTCCCATTCACGTACCCTCGTTGCGCGATCGCTCAGATGATATTCCGTTGTTAATGCGCGCGTTTGTGAGCGCACACGCGACGAAGATGAACCGCGGAACAATTCAGATCATGCCGGAGGCCGAGTCCGCGTTACAGGCGTTTAATTGGCCCGGCAACGTGCGCGAACTGATGAACGTGCTGGAACGCGCGGTGGCGTTGTGCCGCGACAGCAAACTGGAAATTACCGATCTGCCGCAATACGTACGCGAAATAGCGGGTGCCTCCGCAAATCGCGTAGAGACGTTGCCGGACGCGGGATTCGATCTCGAAAAATATGTCGCCGAGATCGAAACGAATCTGATTCAGCAGGCGCTGCAAAACACAAAATATTCACAAAAACGGGCGGCAGGTTTGTTGGGATTAACGGCGCGTTCGCTACGGTATAGATTGAAGAAGTACGGTTTGGAGAGTGATTAAGCAGGAACAAAAGAGAGTTGGCGCTTAGCTTTTCGGCAGTTCCCGTACTTCAACCGTTCCACCAGCCTCAAATACCGGGTTACCTTGTACTAACTCCTGAGCCCGGGCAAGATTCTCAGCCTGCACTCGAATATATCCAGATAGATGTGCCGTAGTCTCGGGTGGAAGACCGGATTTCGACAAGCAGATTCCTCCTCCAATGGCGCTTCCGCCTTGAAACGCGCCTGCCTGCCGTAGCGATGCTAAATAGCCGGCCCAATCCTCGTCACGATTTCGTCCCGAATCTCTGGCATCGTTGTGCATTAAGAAAATGTAGTCGTTCATTAGCGCCTCCGTACCACCAACATCTCAAGCAGAAGTACTACATCGTCTTCTTGGCGATGCCATCCAGCGAAGGCAATTCGATTTTTACCATCCTGATTTCGCTCGGCGAGAGCATTCCGATAATCCAGGGCCAATCGCGGTTGATGTCACTCGTGTAATACGAAGCGTAGAGCGTGTCGCCATGGACTACCACGCCCGCGTACGACGTATCGCCGGCGCTGGGTAAGTCCGTTAGCCACGTTAACGCATCAGGCTCAACTTTGTAGATGGCGGTGCGTTTGCGACCCAATATGCTGCCTGTCTGATTCGGCCACGCGTTCGGATCGGGATTGCGGCGCCCGATCGCGTACGTCTGGCCCTTATATTCAAATACGTAGGGACCATCCAGACGCGTGGTGTAGCTGGTAGCGTCCAGCCAATGTTCGTATGGCGGGCCAGCCGTGGCAATCAGCGTACGGCCGAGCCGATGGCCGAAGATTGTGTCGGGTTCCACTTCGAGCCGCGCCGTCGCGACGATGCGGCCATCGGGCAAAAATTCGCAGTCTGTCTCGTCGTTGGCGTCGCCTTCATGAATGATGGAAACTTGCTCCCAATTCTCGCCATCAATGGATTTGAGCAGTGCGGACTTGCCGTGCTCGTGCCAATACGCGGGGCAGTACCAGGTGATGTTATCGCGTGTTTTCGGTCGCCAGAACAACCAGCCTTTCGGCTCAATCTCGCGCAAGTCTTCCCAATTCTCGCCGTCCGCCGTGTAGGTCATAGACGTCGCTTCGGGCGTGGCCATGACTGAATCGTTGATCAACGCATAGAGGTACAATCGGCTGCCGATCGCGGCGAATTTCGGATCGCGGATGTCATTTTGGCCGGGCGCATGAAACTCGGCAATAGTCTCCCACTGCTTCGCATCGCGCGATTTATGTAGCACGAGCTTGCACTCGCTGCTCCCGAAGTGCCACGGCGAACTCGCGTGAATCATGTAGAATGCGCCGCGCCAGTAGATCATGTCGGTATTGGAATTGTGCTTGCCGTTATCCACCGCGGACCACGTCTCGAACTTCAACGCGGGATTAATCTCCGCCGCGTTTGGACGGAAGTAGGCGTAGGCGAGCCAAGCGCCGAATAGCGCTACGACGAGCAGCAGCGTGGTGAGCATGTACAACGAAAAGCGCAACCAGCGCGGGCGCTTCTTTTTGGGCAGATCGTGCTCGGTGTCGGGTATCGGCTGTATTGGACGATCCGGTGTGTGCAGCGGAAGCACTTTCGGCGTAGGGGGCACATCTTCCACATCTATATCAGACGACAAGTCCCGCTCCGCGGGATTCGTCAGCACATGGATATTGGTTGGCGCCTTTTTGGCGTCATCAACGTATTCTGGTTCTGGCTCGGGCGCAGTGTTGGTCATCGGTTTCCGCGTGTAGCTTCAGTTACGCGCACAGTGTACCGGATTTCGTTAGAATCACAAACAGAAAAAAAATAAGTCCGCGGGAAAACGAATCTGTGACATCGAACACGTTGGAACATTATGACGATAATCAGCCGCCGTCTGGCATCATGCGATTTCTTGCGCGCGGCAAGCACGAGATTGAAGTGGTACATGAACATATCCTGCATGACGCCGCGCGCGACAAAGACATCCCACTACGCATCTACGCGCCATTAACGGGCGGGCCGTATCCGCTCGTTGTTTTTTCACATGGCGCGGGCGACTCGAATGCGACCTCTCCCCTGCTGCTGCGCCATTGGGCGAGTCACGGCTATGTTGTTATCGCGCCGACGCACCTTTTCGGAGCGCGGCCATTAATCGAACGCAGCTTGTTGCGGCTACGCGAAGAACTCAGACGCCCGCAGACGCAGGGGCCTGAAGCGTGGCGGGAAAGGACCGGCGATCTCGTATCGGTCATGAATCACGCGGACGCGTTGATGCATGACGTACCATTACTTCGCGGCAAGATCGATTCGACGCGCATGGGAATTGCTGGGCATTCCTTCGGCGGATACACCGTTATGCTGCTCGGAGGGGCGACGCTGACCGAGGAAGGCAAGGGCGTCGTGCATCGATTTTCGGATCCGCGTCCGCGCGGTGTGATCATTATTTCTGGGCCAGGGCGCGACGACATGGGGCTGACGCGCGATTCGTGGGACGAGTTTATCAAGCCATTACTGGTGATGGCGGGCTCCCGCGATCCCGGTTACCTGCCTTCGGGCACCATGTGGCGCGCGGAGCCGTATCATTTCGCCCCGCCGGGCGATAAATATTTGCTGTACCTGCGCGGCGCACACCATCTCTCCTACGTTGGACCGGTGATCGACATTCCCTCGCGCGATCCGGCGCAACGTGGTCCTATCGCCAACTGGGTCCGCACGGCGGCGCGATCGGTAGCGAAAGTGCTGCCCGCTGTCGATCAAACCGGTTTGTTCGATTACTCGCGCATTGCCAGTCTGGCGTTTCTGGATGCCTACGTGAAAGATGATGCGAGCGCAATAGCTTTCCTGCAATCAAAGGAACTGGAGCGATACAGTCTGCGGAACGCGCGGTTGAGTTACCGGTGATCGTCTAGAGAAACTTCGCGCGAGGCGCGTCCATCAATTCGAATAAATCGTGGCCGAGTTCGAGCAGCATCTTTTGCAGGCGGACGATAGGCAGGCCGAGCACGTTCTGATAGCACCCGTCATATCGCGCGACGAGTAAGGTACCCGGTCCATCCACGGTGTAGGCCCCCGCGCGATCGAGCGGTTTTACCGCATGGACGAAGTGATCGATCTCCACATCGGACAACTCGCCGAAGGTGACCGCCGTGCGCTCGTGCCCTTCGATCCGCTCACCGCTTTGCGTGTCGGCAACTGCAAGGCCCGTGATCACCTCGTGCGTTCTTCCCGAAAGCCTGCGCAACATGGCGCGGGCTTCGTCCAGATCGCGCGGCTTGCTCAGTACGTGATCGTCGAGGAAAACCAAAGTGTCCGCGGCAATTACAAGCGATGGCGAGCCAGGCCGGGCTGCGACATCATCGCGCTTGCGTTTTGCATTTTCGACGACGATTGACGCAGGTTCCGGGCCCTCGTCGATTTCCGCCGCGTTGCTTGGGACGACTTCGATATCGAGCCCAAGCGCGGACAACAGCGCTCGGCGGCGCGGCGACGCGGAGGCAAGAACAATGCGCATCACTTTGCCGGAGGAATGGTCACGGTGGACGTGGCCTCAGGCAGCTCCTTGCCGCCTGCATTAACGCGCGAGACGTCCGTCTCATTCACGATAATCTTTGTACCTTCGGGGACGTGAAACCGTATCGAAGGATTGATGCCTGCGGCGTTGATCAGATAGTCGCTAATCTCCATCACGAATGAAGTCTGCTCGTCGGAGATCGCTTCAATTTTGCAGGGTAATAGGTCATCTTTTCGCAAAAGGAGGCGAATCTCTTTGTACGGCTGCGATAGTGCTTCGTCTTCGCTTGCAAGTTTCTTAGGCACGAGTTTCAGCACGCGCTGCCCGCAAGAGCCTTGCGGCGCTTCCAAGAGCGAAACGTCGTACGCGTCGCGCAGCCGTTTTGGATCATTATCAAAGCCTATGAAGAACGCGTCCAACTGCGGGCTGTCTTCTACATCGTAGACCTGCACCTGTTCGAGATCCGCTTCGTAGTTGTACACGCGCGAGCCATCGACAGCGTAAACAATCTTGGGGTCCATATACTCGATGCGAAGTTGTTTGGGCTTAACAAAAACAATCTCGCCGCCGCTTGACCGGGTCTCGTCGGGCGTGATGTTGTCCTGCCGGAATTTGGCGGTGAGTGTTTGAATGTGCTCCCGCTTCGCAACAAACTCGGCGAAAAAATCCTCCACCGGTTGTTCGGCGGCAAAAGCAGATAACGCAAGCACTACAGCACTTGCAATCATTCCTGATCGTCCTTGACCTCGATTGGCCCGTCCGATTCTTCCAGCTCTAAAGCGAACTCCTCGGGCTCGCCGGCCTCTACTGCTGTATCGTCGACGGGTTGATCCTCAATCGCACCTTGAGGTTCCATTTCTGCTGATTCAGGCTCGAAAGGTTCTGGAATGGCCTTCAGCGGCTCCTCGGCGTAGGCCAGCGGCGCGTCGGAGAAGAAATCACCCGGCATGCCAACTTCGAAAAAGCCAACCGGCGTTGTGGACTTGTCTTCGGGCACCAGGCTGTCAATCAGTTTCCGGTGCGTCTCCAGGATTGCGAGCAACTCGACGCGCAGGCGTCCGCGCTGCTGTTCGAGCATATTGATGTCGCGCGCGATTTGTGTGGGCAGTTTTGTCGCGTCCATTTGCGCCTGTGCGCGCTTCAGTTTTGCTTCTTCGAGAATGATATGCGCCTCGCGGCGCGCGGCTTCCAGCATCTGGTTACCGTGCTGCTGCGTGGTCAACAGCGTGTTGCGCAACGCAGTCTCGATGTCCTGATACTCGGCGATGGCGCGGCGCTGTTCGTCGTTCTTTTCTTTGAGCTGGCGCACTTGGTTAATCAAGCCTTCCAGCACATCCGCGACACGCTCAATATAGTCGTCCACCTGCCGGCGCTGATAGCCGCCAAGTGTGGTGCGCTTGAATTGCTGGTTCAACAGATCGCTCGGCGAAAGCGCGATTTCCTCGCCCAGTACTTCCGAGATGACTCTGTCGTGTTTCATCCTTCTTGCTCCAAATCAGACGTTGCGCCGCGGCGCGTATTCACTTATCGGACAGGTGGCCGCTGAAAACTTCAAACGGCGTTAACTCGCGCGTGACCGTATAGGCCCAAAAGCCAATGACCCCATTCGTATTTTCTATCCAGCCATCGAGGTCGTTTTCCACAAAAGTTGGCCAGCCGTCGTATATCTCGATTGTATTCTCGGCAAATGCTTGGAAACCGGTGATGCACCAGGACCAACGCCGCCCATCGTTTAGCAAATCACGGTTCGGATAGTCACAGTTCTCGCAGGGCGCTATCGAAGCGACGACTATTTTAGCGGTTGTATTGTTTGGATCCGTGATGAGCGCGCGCGCTTGCGCAATATCGTCGGGATCCGTGAGCGGAAGAATGTACGAATCGTTGTGCGTGGGTGTGATTTCGGAGACCAGGAAATACACCGTCCCGTCATGTGCGCAGCTTCCAAGAGAAACGAATAGAAGAACTGCCAAAAAAGTTCGCATAATGAATTGCATTTTACTGCCCAAGCTCCTTTGCGCGCGATACGGCTGCTTGTACGCCCGCCGCTATGGCTTCTTCCAAACCTTTTTCGCGGAAGGCGCGAAGTGCCGCTTCCGTGGTGCCGCCTTTTGACGTTACGCGCTCGCGAAGCGTGGCCGCGCTTTCACCCGATTCACGCAGGAGAAATCCCGATCCGAGCAAGGTCTGCGCCGCGAGCGTCGTCGCTTGCTTTTCGGTTAGGCCGTGTTGCTGCGCAGCCTTGATCAGGCATTCGACTACATAGAAGAAATACGCGGGGCCACTGCCGCTCAAAGCCGTGACGGCGTCGATTAACGATTCGTCCACGCACTCCACCACGCCGATGCCCTCGAAGATCGCGCAGGCAATCTTTTCATCTTCTGGCGTGCAGTTCTTTCCAAGCGCGATTCCCGCTGCGCCCGCATTGACCATCGCGGGCGTGTTCGGCATGACGCGCACCACCCGGGTGGCTTCGCCCAATCGCTCGGCAATATATGCGATTGAGATGCCCGCGGCGATGGAGACGATCAAGGTGCTTGGCGCAAGGCCGGGCTTGATCTGCACCAGCGCGTCGTTCATGGTCTGCGGCTTAACGGCCAACACCAGCACATCGCACGCGGAAGCCAGGGCCTCGGGGCTGTTATACACCTTTGCGCCCAGGTTGCGTGCCTGTTGCTGCTTATCGGTCTCGACGTCGAAGACGGCGACGCGGTCCGCGGCAATTGCCGCGTTTTCGATCAGCCCGTTCGCGATGGCACGGCCCATGTTGCCAAAGCCAAGAAATCCCAAGGTACATGTCAGTTTCACGTAAATGCGCCCTTCCTGCCGCCCGCAACCATGAATCGACAAAGTGTAGCATACGTGCAACGGCAAAAATGAATATGTTTGCCCGCTAGGCCCTGCGCGCCTATACTGCGTTATCCGCAAGCTGGGGCCAATAAATCGAGGTAATTTTATATGAAGGTTGTCGAGATTCGGGATGCATTTGGTTTCGAGCATCTGAGAATATGCGAACGCGAAGCGCCCCAGCCCGGGCCAGGTCAAGTGCTGATAAACGTAAAGGCCGCCTCGCTGAATTACCGCGACTTGCTCACGATTCAGGGGTTCTACAATCCAAAACAGAAATTGCCGCTCGTTCCTTGTTCTGACGGCGCGGGCGAAGTTGCCGCGATTGGCGATGGCGTGACGCGCGCAAAGGTTGGCGATCGCGTCGCGGGTTGTTTTGCGCAGGGTTGGTTTGCCGGCCCGCCGTCGCGCGAGAAACTGTTGAATACGACGCTGGGCGGCCCACTCGACGGCATGCTGGCGGAACAAATTGTGTTGCGCGAGGACGGCGTCGTGTCTATTCCGGACCATCTAACGAATGAAGAGGCGGCAACGTTGCCGTGCGCCGCGCTTACGGCTTGGAGCGCGCTCGCGCGGCATGCGCAAACCAAGCCGGGCGACACGGTACTCGTGCTGGGTACGGGCGGGGTGTCCATATTCGCGCTGCAGTTCGCGCAGATGATGGGCGCGACTGTGATTGTCACATCAAGTAGCGACGAGAAACTTGCGCGTGCCAAACAACTGGGCGCGGCGCACGGCATCAACTACAGCACAAACGCAAATTGGTCCAAACAGATCCGGGAAATCACGGGCGGGGAAGGCGTGGATCACATCATAGAAGTCGGCGGCACTGGAACCCTGACGCAATCCATGCGCAGCGTGAAGATGGGCGGCACGATCAGCTTGATTGGCGTGTTATCCGGTCCGGAGGCCCCGCTGAACCTTACACCAATCTTAATGCAGGACATCCGCATGCAGGGTGTAATCGTTGGGCCGCGCGATTCTTTCGAGGAGATGAACCGCGCCATCGCGTTGCACCAGATGAAACCGGCCGTCGATCGCGTATTCTCGATGGTGGACATTCACGCAGCGGTCGAGTACATGGCCGCGGGAAAACATTTCGGGAAAGTCTGCGTGAGGGTGGCTTGATGGCGTGTAGCGCCCGCTCTCCGTGGCAGGCCTGCCTCCAAGGTGCGCCCGGCGCGGAGACCGGGCGCTACGAATGCGTGTAATCGCGGCCGCGCCACTCCATCCCTTTTCGCGCGAGGATCTGTAGTGAAGCGCGGATATAGAAGTAAATCCGCAGTAGCCCACCAAGTGGATGGAACCATTCGAGATGGGGTCGCATGTACGCAATGTTGCGATACTTGTCGTACGATGCCACGCAGGATGTGTACGCAAGCAATGCAAACAAGGCATATACGGACATAGAGAAGCTGAAATCGCGCATGAAAATCTGGCGCGCAACTGCTGCGACGAACAGTGGAAGCGGCAGCACATCTTGAATCAGGATAAATACGATGCGATTGAAAATACGTAGTACGCCGTCCTGGTTCTGCATGCGAATCTTGCGCACGATGAACTGTTGCAGTTGTTTGAATCCCCTGTAGATGCGCACCCGAACCATCGAACTGGTCCAACAAACGCCCATATTGCCGCCGCGTTTCTTGATCAACGCGGCCAGAAGCGTATCTTCCGGTTGGCGATCGCAAATTGCCGCGTGCCCACCGGACGCAATATATGCCGATCGCTTGACCATGGTGAAAGCGCCAATACCGATGGACGGCGTGCGCGCTTCGTTTAACCGATCGAAATGAGAACCGCCAATAATTCCCGCCCAAGCCTGCGGCATAAACAACTCTTCGCCCAGCGATCCGTTGTCGATGTACGCAACGCAGGTCAGAAAATCCAATTTGTTAGTGACAGCAAGTGATACAGCCTGACGCAGTGTATCCGGGTGAAGCACCACATCCGCGTCTGTGAGGAGCAGCCACTCTTTCGATGCGTCACTCTCCCGAAGGCCCTGCCAAACCGCATTGGCCTTACCGAGCCAGCCCTCCTGCGTCGGCGGATTGTGAAGCACCGTAAGCTGGGGAAACTCCTGCACAAGGCGATCGAGAATAGCGGGGGTGCTGTCCGTGGAATGATCATCTACGTAGATCACTTCGAAATCCGGATAGTCGAGCGCGGCCACGCTACGCGCCGCTGCTTCGATACCATCTTCCTCGTTGCGCGCGGGGGAAATAAGCGATAGGCCGGGCCACTCCTCCAAGTAAGGAGCGGGCGGTTCGCCCGGAATGAGGCTGGGCAAATTGTCGATATTGCGGCGATACATGTTGCGCCGGATCAGGTTGGTCAGAATCTGCAACAGAAAAACCAACAGGCTTAGTAATGCAAGCGCGACATACCCAAAGATTGGCGCGCCGACGACGACCAGCAGCCCTACGAAACGCGCGAACACCAGCCCAAAGGGCTCGTACTTTCGTTTCCACAAGTCCGCGGGCGCGCGCGGCACATCGGGCGGAAGTTCCGTTTTTTGCTTCGATATGTTTGCTGTGTCGTTCATGGGGCGATATGGTAATTGCGGCGTAGCTCCGGCGCAATCAATTGACACTGCACCGGCGAGTCCTTACGATTCGCAGTAACGCCGGACTTGAGAGTATGCGCGGATTCTTTGGGGCCAAATCGATTCCATTTTACGTTGCGCTTTGTTGCGCGGCGTTTTTCGCCTATTTCTCTTTCGCGCAAGAAAAGGCCGAGGCACCCGTCGATCCCTTCGCGCAGATTCGTGCGCAGCTTTCGCAACGCATCGAAGAGTACGACCAGAAGATACAGCAAGCCGAAGCCTTTGCGACCGAGGAGCGCGCCGCACAGCTCGGCGTGTCTGTCCAGGAACTCACCGATCATGCGCTGCGGCTGCGCGAGACGCGCAGCGTTTTTGAGATACACAACGACGCGATCGATATGCTTACAGAGACGAAGCGTTCGATGGGCGCGGTGGACGCTGAAATCGCGTCGTATGCCGGTTTGCCAGAGCCGCCCCCATACACGCCATGGTTTGTCGATACTTTTCGCGACGCGGTGGATGCGCGCGTAACGCAGCGCGAGATCGCGCAGCGGTCGCTCGATCAGGCTAAAGACCAGGCTAATACCGCCGCACAAGAGTTGAAGAAAGTCGAGGGCGAGTATTCCGTCGCGAACGAAAAGTTCACGATGAACAAGGACGACGCTCAACGCCCAGCGCTTGAGTGGGCGGTGCAAGTAGCCCTGGCGAAGCGGGAGTTGTGGCAGACGCGGAAGAACGCCGCGGAATTTTCCATAGAGGTTACGCAGGCGCGTGTCGAACTGCGAGACAAAGAACTCGATCTCGCGGATCGCAAGCGCAAAGACGCGGAATCGAAGATTACCTATCGTCCGGACGACCTTGAGGCGCGGCGCAAAGAGATCAATTCCGAACGCGAAGCTTTGGAGAAGGAACGCACAGAGGCGGATCTGCAGCGGGACAAGTCGCGCAAGAAACTCGAAGATGCGCGCGTCGCGTTAGATAGCTCGATCGAAGACGAAGAATATGCTGTAAATCAGGCAGCGGTTGACTTGCGGCGCATTGAGGCGGAGGCGGCGCAGGAGAAATCGCTGTTGCTGCGCGAGCGGATGGACACGCTGTATCACATCACGGAACTCTGGAGCGCACGCTATGCGCTGCACACCGAACCAAAGAAGTTTCCGCTGCGCCAACAACGCGAGCGATTGGACGATTACGTCAAGTCGCTGGCGGCATCGCGGCAGACCCAGGAATTGCGCGAAGATGTGTTGCGCGCGGAAGTGCGCGAGCTTGGCGAACGTTTGTCGCAAATGCAGCAGAGTGTCAACACGCTGGACAATACGCAGACATTTTTGAAGTTGCGCACCGGCCAGCTCGACCAGATTGCGCTAGCGCTGGCCGCGAATGATCGCGCGGAAAAGTTGACCCAACGCGTACTGACCGAAATCGCGGAGGTCGAACAGCGGCAATCGCTCGGCGAACGCTTGCAACAGTTCGGTGAAACCGCACAGCGGATTTGGGACCGCGAGCTGTTTACGATCGATGCGCGGCCGCTGACGATCAAGAAAATATTTATCGCGTTTTTGATTCTTGCCATAGGGCTGACAATTACCCGCGTTATTACGCGCATGCTGCGGCGGGCCCTGAACTCCCGCCAGCACATCGACCGCACCGCGGCAGCAACCATCGAACGTGTGCTTCATTACGGTCTGCTCGCGATGATCGTGTTGTTCGCGCTGAACACCGTGAACATTCCGTTAACCGTGTTTACCTTCTTTGGCGGCGCGCTGGCTATTGGCGTCGGTTTTGGCGCGCAAACGCTGATTAACAACTTCATCAGCGGCCTGATTCTCATGGCCGAGCGCCCGATCAAGATCGGTGACATCGTCGAAGTGGACGGCCAGCGGGGGCTGGTGGCGGAGATTGGCGCGCGCTGTTCGCGCATCGCGACGTACACCGGCGTGGACATTCTCGTGCCGAACAGCGTGCTCCTCGAACGTAACGTCGTGAATTGGACATACAACGATTCGAAGGCGCGGCATTCGTTGACGGTGAAAGTCGCGCACGAAACAGACTCGCGTGACGCGACGCGGTTGATTGAAAAGGCGTTGAACAGCCACGGACAGGTCTTAAAGACGCCGGAACCTTCCGTACTCTTCAGCGAAATTCTCGACAACGCTTTTGTATTTGAAGTGAACTTTTGGCTTGATTTGCGCACGACACCGGACGGACGAATTGTGAGCAGCGATCTGCGGCACATGATTGAAGGATCGTTTCGCGACGCTGGCATCCAGTTTGTGTCGCCACCCAAGGCCGCTGTCACAGCGCCGTCAGCTAACAAGGACGAAGGCGAATGAGCCGTTTTATCGCGTGCGTGGCGGTTTTTGTCTTCGCGGCAGTTTCTGTGGCACAGGAGAACGAGAGCGAACGTATCCTCTCTTTCCAGTCCGAAGTCACTGTCAATACCGATGCTACCCTTCTCGTGCGCGAGACGATTCGCGTGTATGTGCTGAATCAGGACATCAACCACGGTATCTACCGCGACTTTCCCACGAACTACAAGGCATCGTGGCTGACGCGTTTCACGACGACTTTCGAGATGCAGGAGGCGCTGCTCGACGGCGTGCCCGTGCCATATCACCAAGCGGCGCAATCGAACGGTGTGCGCACCTATCTCGGCGATCCGAATTCGTATGTGTCGCGGGGCGAGCATACGTACACCATTACGTATCGCACGCGACACCAGATCGCGTATTGGAAGGACACCGACGAAGTCTATTGGAATGTGACCGGCAACGGATGGACCTTCCCTATTGAGTCCGCCGAAGCGCGTGTCCACCTGCCTAGCGTCATTGATTCCGGCCAGCTCGAATTGAATGGGTACACGGGACCGCAAGGTTCGACGGAAAAGGCCTGCGAGTCGTCGCACGATGCGAACGGCGATGTCGTATTCCGCACCACGCGGTCGCTGCAAGCGGAAGAAGGCTTTACCATCTCGGTCATCTTTCCCAAGGGGCACATCACACGCCCTTCGATTTCCGATGACTTGAAGAAGTGGGCGGCGGACAACCGCGCTATACGCATTACCCTCTTTGGCAGCTTCGCGACGGTCGCCTATTTTATCTTCGCATGGTTTTTGGTCGGCCGCGATCCTGCGCCGGGCGAGTTTCGTGCGCGGTCGGAGCCGCCGAAAGATTACAGCCCCGCCACGATGCGCTATCTCACGCAGATGGGTTTTGATAATCAGACCTTTGCGACGGCGCTGGTGAGTCTCGCGGTGAAGAAGGCCGTCGAGATTTCGCAAGGCGACAAATATTTCACCGTGGATCGGCTCGCCAGTGGAGACGCTGATATCACTCCCGAGGAACAAGCGGTGTTGAAAACGCTTTTCAACGGTTACGGCGATTCGATCATCTTCAAGCAAAGCAATCACGCGCGCATTGCGAAAGCGATTCAGGCGTGTCACGACAGTCTCCGCACGCGATACGAAACCAAGTATTTCCTGTCTAACGTCAGCTATGCGCTGCCGGGCACCTGTCTCGCCATGGCGACGATTGCGGCGGCGGTGTATCTTTCGCCGCATAAGGCGGATGCGCCGCTTCTATTTCTTTGCATTTGGCTGACCATTTGGACCTTTGGTTGTCTGGTGCTGCTGTTCGCTGTCGTTTCTTCGTGGCGGTTTGCCTTTAAGGGCGTTGCGCAGCTTGGCGGTGCGGTGTTTATCACCGCGTTTGCGACGCCGTTTTTTGCGGCAGAGATTTTTGTGATGGCGATGCTCTTTGGGAGCAATGCTGCTTGGGTGCTTCCGCTCATTGTAGTTCTCGCAGGCATCAACTGGTTCTTCTATCACCTAATGAAATCGCCGACGAAACTGGGCCGGCGCGCGCTGGACGAGATCGACGGCTTCCGCGCGTATCTCGAAGGTGGACGCCGGCTGCCGAATTCGGCCGTTATGACGACGCCCGAGGCGACCGAGTTCAACGCGTACTTTCCCTACGCGATGGCGTTAGACCTCGATAAGGAGTGGGCCGAACGCTTCACTTCCGAAATCACAAACGCGGAGAAAGACGACCCGCGTTACAACGCGTACCGCCCCTATTGGTACCGCGGCAACATGTGGGAGCGGCGCGGCATGTCGGGATTCTCCGGCGCCATCGCCGGCGCGATGGCCGCTGAAATTGCGTCGTCATCGACCGCGCCGGGCAAGAGCTCCGGCGGCTCCTCAGGCGGTGGCGGCGGCGGTTCCTCCGGCGGGGGTGGCGGAGGCGGCGGCGGCGGGGGCTGGTGACCACCGCCTACAGCGACACCTTCTACTATCTTGTCCAGTGCGTTGCACTTTCCTGACCGCGGATCGGGCGGATCACACGGATCGAGTCCTTTGGGAAACAAGGGGTCCGAAGGTTGCGCCGATGCGAATTAAGCCATCAATGCTTGACGGGACGTATTGTCGCGATTACGTTTTGCACTTGATAGTTGAATCCGCACGCGAAACGACCTCTATATAATTGACGACAATGACCGAAACTGCGATTAACGCAACGAAGTCATTAAGATTTAATTCACCACGAAGACACGAAGGGAACGAAGAATTACCGCTGAAGATAAGTACGGGAGTCGACTCAAGAAGTCGGAAATAGATGCGAATTAGTTCGTGACGCCGGCGATGAGTTTGCCGGCGAGTTCGGGGCGGAAGGGTTCGGATTGGCGGGGGGCGTCTGGCGCGGCGGGGTCGAGGAGGATGGTGAGGTTTTCGAGGTCGCGGGTGATGAGGCCCCTGAGGCTGCGATAGGAGTAGCTTTCGTTCTTGGTCGAGATGGCATAGCCCGGACAGTGCACGGAGATGCTGTAGGATTCGGACGGGAGGTTCGTGACGTCGAAGTTGCCTTTCTCCCCCACCTTAATAAACGAGCAATGCCAGGCATTGTCGCGGGAAATGATTAGGTGGGTGTCTGTTGGGAGCGGAGTGGCGTCGGAGGTTTTCAAGGTCCCGCTGAGGTTGTTCCCCTTTTCTGCTGTCAGGTCTCCAAGGTCTACGGATTCACCATCGCGATGGACCGTGACTGAATTAATTGCGAGCGCACCGTAGGGGGCAAAGCTGTCGTGGATTCCGTAGATGTAATAATCCTGCTGCGGTGCAACGCAGTAGAAAGAGAAACGTCCTGAATCGTTCGTCGTTACTTCCATCGGACCAAGAAATTCGTCGGGACCGCGTGCGGACCGCGTTTGCACAAGCCCCAGGCTAACGTTTTGCAGCGGCACTCCTTTTAAAAACACACGGCCGGAGACCGTCGCGCCACGCACAACCGCGATATCTTTTTGCGGCGTTGCCGGTTCGAGTTTTTCACCAGTCTTTGGCGCGTACCCGCGCGCGGATATTTTGATCGTCATCTCTTTGAGAGGCTTCTCCGACGTAATGACAAACTCGCCGCGCTCGTCTGTGATGGACATGTTATCGATACCGCTGCGTAAGGTACCGGTCCACGAGCCATCCGCCAAGACGAGCCATGCCGGCTCGACGATAGCGTCGCGTACGGGCTGGCCGTCGGAATTGATCACGCGCCCACGTACGGAATGGTCGGGGGCGAGGCGTGCGGGATCGATGCGGGACATCTTCGCCTTGACCGGGCCGGATTGCGGGTCAATGCGTTCGATGAGGAGCGGCGCGTACTCGCGGCGCACGATGAGCAGATTGAAGATAAGTGACGGATCGAGGCCTTCCAATTGGAAGGAACCGTCGGACTGCGTTACGAAGCGCTTGCCGCAATCGGCGTAGCAGGACGGGCAGAGCAGGTTCGGGCCTTCTTTCGTTCGTGCGGTGTATACGTATACGGTCGCGCCTTCGATTGGTGCATCCGCGTTGTCGAAGATGGCGCCTGCAATTGAGACGCGCTCCGCGGCAGCGAGCAGTGCGAATGAAATTGCGAGCAGCATGATTATTTTGCCTTTGCGGGTGTCGCAGCGAAATATGCGTCACCGCCGTTGATCGTAAGGGTGAAGTCCAAGCCGTCTGTGTGCGCGCCTGGCTTCGTGTTCAAAGGCGTATATGCGCCTTCCGGCCGTACTGGCCATCCGTACTTTTGCCCGAGTTCGCCGCGCAGTGCCTGGCATGTCAGCGAAGCGGCCGCGTCTCTGGATGAGGGAATGAACGGAGTGGTGCGGTAACGTCCTTCTCCATCCGTGATTCCGCGGCATACTGCGTATTGCGCGAACCCGTTTCCCGATGGAACCATGCGTGAAACGACGACGGATACTCCTGAGAGCGGCGATCCTTTTTCGTCGCGGACGTTGCCACCAAATGTCGCGCCGCGTTCGAGCCGAATTACGAAGGGCTGCGGCGGTGCGTTGACATCAGCAACTTCGATAACAGCCGCGAACTGCTTGCTTAAGTCGTAGGCACGAAACTCTCCCGGGCCGGCCATGTTCGAATGTCCAAAGGCAATACCGAAGGTGCCATTGGGCGCACTGCGGCAGAATTCCATTCCACGGCGTCCCGGAGAGTCGGAATACGCTTCGACGATGGCAAGGCCCGCGGGAGTGCCATCGGGGTTGAGTACCTTCCCTGTGACCAATTGCTCGATTGGCGGTTGAGTGGTATCGGTGATGGTCCGAATTGCGATTAGTTCAACCGGAGCGGGATCGCCATCGAGCGGAACACTTAGCGGCGTTTTGCGAACGCCAATTTCATTGCCTCTGGGCATACTCATAAACGTGAAGCTACCGGCGGGTATGCCGGTGACTACAAAATCACCTTGCTTATCGGTTTGTACGGCGTAACGCCCCTCGCGCGATTGCTCGTCCCTTCCGTCAACCGCGAGCAGGAAGTAAGCATCCGGCACGGGCTGTTTGGAGATGGAATCCACTACGCGCCCACGGACGACGTGGCCGCGGACGACATCCAAGTCAACGTCGGATTTGTTCTCTCCTTCGGCGACAAAGAGCGTGATGCCTTGCTTGCTGCTTGCGAAATTGTTGGATAGCGGATCTTTCACGCGGCCACGTGTAACCGAAAGCTCAATTTTTCCGGCGGGCACACGAACGTTATAGCTGCCGGAAGCATCGGACGTGGCCGTCACTTCTGTGCCTCGCGCCGGCCTTGCCGTCACCAGCATATTCGCGATCCCTTTTCCCGACTCGCGATCCCTGATGGCGCCAGTCAACAATACGCCCCGATCGAGCTTTACGAGAATATCGTTTGAAGAATATCGAACCTCCGTCGATGCGCGTAGATAGTCGGGGTGGGTAATTTCAAGAGAGCAACTCATTTCATGTTGCGTGTCCGAGGAGAAATCCGGCACCTCAAGAACGAAGCACCCGATGGAATCGCTTTTTGTCGTGTGGCTATATCCACTTAACCTCACGGTGGCGTCTACCACGGGTTTGCCGTCGAGGTCCGCAATCTGGCCATTGATCGGACGCGACGGCCACAGCACGGAATCTGCGGTTGGCATCGGCCTGCCGTAGTAGTCCGAGAAGAATCGCTGTGGGTGCTGCGTGTCCGATTGCATCAACAACTCCTCGCCGATATGCCCCGGCGCGGTGATATGAAGTTCGCGAAAGCGATCGAGCTGCGTGGCGTATTGTTTGCCGAGCGAAAATCTTCCGTCGGGGCTTGTTGTTGCCGACGCAATTATCTTCCATGTGTAAGTGCTTGCCGTTTCATCCGGTATCGTTTCGCCTATTTGAACGGTAGCGCCAGCGATAGGTTCGCCTTTGGCGGAGTATACGGTGCCTTCGATGGGATCGATGGCGTAGTCGCCGCCGGATTCTGCGCCGATTACACCGGTGGCGGTGGTGATCAGTGCGGCGATCAGTGCGATTGCGGCGACGAGTTTGCGTGAGGTGCGGAGTTGGATGAGGCGGTTTACGTCGAGGATGCGGCGGACGCGTTTAATAAGTTCGGATTTGCTTGGCGCGATGCCTGCGCTGGCGAGGGACTCTGCGCGGGTGGGCATGCATGTCTCGGCGAGATCGGCGAGGTGGCGCGCGTATTCGACGGGTTCGCGGCGGTGGTGGATCACGCAGTCGTCGGCGATGAGGTCGCTGGTTTCGTCGAGTCTGCGGCGGATGCGCCATAACAGCGGTTGAAACCAGAGTATCGACGCAGTGATGTAAGCGAGCAGATTCCACGCGCAGTCGCGGCGTTTTGCGTGGGAGAGTTCGTGTAGGAGCACGGACTCGATGAGCCGGGGATCGCTCGCCCCGAAATTGGGTGGTAGCAGAATCGTGGAGCGCAGGAGGCCTGTGACGCAGGGGCCGTTTACGCGATGGTGTGCGCGGATGTGCGGTGATCGAATGTTCATCGATGCGCTGTGTTTATCGAGTAGTTCGCATAAGGGTGCCGGCGCGTGCGCTGCGTTCCAGCGTACGTGGAGCAATGTTGCGTACAACGCAGCGAGGCGCAGCAGCAAGAACGTCGCGCCGAATATCCAGAGGCAGACGATGGCGGCGTAGGCGGTAGCGAGTGGGTCGATGTGCGATGTGATGCTTGGCGCATTTACCGATTGCGCCTGCGGTATTGCGAATGGCTGCGAAACGGGTTGCATTAGGAGCGGCACTGTTTTAGTGGGCGCTTCTTCGGTTGTAGTAGAACTTGATGACCGCTCCGGAGCGGGTTGCGGCAGGGCCACACTTACACCATTAATTTGCAGAGACGAGAACAGTATCGTCGCCGCCGGTGCGAGCCAGAGCGCGACGAGGCCGAAGCGCAGCACGACGTTCTCTACGGCCGGCCCTTTGCGGCGCAGCACGCGCGCGAGGACGAGCGCGCAGGCTGCAATAATAATCGACTGCAGAATCCACGGAAGCGCAATATCGGCGATTGCATGCGACCAGGGCGTGAAAGTCTGCATCACGATTTCTCCCTCTTGCGCGTGGGCGCGCTTTCGGAATGTTCATCGATTAGTTTTCGCATGGCGGCTATTTCGGACTGGGTGAGGCGTTCGTTTTTGAGTAAATGCGAGAGTAGTCCCGCGGCGGAACCGGAGAAGACGCGCTCGACAAAATCGCGGGTGGCGCGTTGCACAAAGCTTTCCGGGCGCACCAATGCGCGGAAGACAAAGGTTCGGTCTTGCGCGTCGTGGGTGACCGCGCCTTTGTCTTCTAGTTTTCGGAGTAGGGTCTGGACAGTACTGTGGGCGATGGGCGCAGTGTTGTTGAGCGCATCGGTGATGTCGCGGGCCGTGGCCTGGCCGCGTTCCCACAGGACTTTCATGATCTGGAGTTGAACTTTTCCGAAGCGGGGTTCTTTCATTGGGGCGCATCTCGTTTACCTTGGTAAATCTAACATGGTAGATGGGTTTCGTCAATCCTTTTTTGATGAGAAGGATAGGAAGGAATAAAGACCGCGTAAACGCGGAACTCCGAACCTGGGACGAGCTTCCCTGCTTGCAATTGGAAACTTGCTGGCGGGTGCATAGTATGATGGTTGCTTGCGTGTTTACGCGGTTTTTGGCGATTGGTGCGTCGACGTGAAGGGAGGGCGGGTATGTCGGATGTAAACGATGTAAGCCGGCGGGACTTTCTTCGCGGGGCTGCACAGACGGCGGCTGGGGTGTCGGCGGGTGCGGCGGCCGTGCAGACTGCGCAGGCGTCGCCGGGGGTGTACAAAAGAATCCTGCCGCAGACGGTTATTGGGGCGAATGAGAAGATTCTGACGGGGCATATTGGCGTCGGGAATATGGGCATTCGCGATCTGGAATTCGTCATGTTCCGCGATGCGCAGGATATCCAGCCGATCGTCGTTTGCGACTTGTTCCCGAGGTTCGTTGATATGGCGGTGAGCCTCGTTACAAATGGAAAGGGTAAAGGTGGATTTCCCGCGCCAGCTACAACCCCTCACTTTGAAGATATTATCAACAATAAAGACGTTGACGCGGTGGTGGTAGTGACGCCGGATCATTGGCATACCATCCCGACGTTGATGGCTATTGATGCGGGCAAGGACGTCTATTGCGAGAAGCCGCTTTGCACGACCATGGAAGAAGCAATCGCACTTCGGACGACGATAAAAGCATCGCAGCAGGTGTATCAATCGGGCACGATGCAGCGCAGTGGGAAATACTTTCAAGAGGCCGTCGACCTAATTCAGAAGGGATACATCGGCAAGGTTAGGCGCGTTGAGTGCTGGAACCATGACGATAACAAGATAGAAGGCATTGGTAAGCCGACGGATGCGAAACCGGAGTGGTTGGATTGGGACCGATATATTGGTTGGACCCAGAAAGTTCCGTATAACAAGAACCGGTATATTTATAATTTCCGCTGGTTCACGGAGTATTCGGGCGGAAAAATTACAGATTGGGGCACGCATTTGCTCGATATTGCGATTTGGGCAATGGGCGAGGATAAATCTCCGAAGTCCGTTACCGCAGCAGGCGGAAACTTGATCTTACAAGATAATCGCACGACGCCGGACACGCTCGATGTTTTCTGGGAGTTTGACGATTACATTCTCAGCTTTTCGAATCGTGCATGGTGTCCAGATTGGTGGCAAGAGCAAATTACGCCCGAAAAAGCTGAACGGCAGACGCACGGAATATACTTTCATGGCACGCTCGGAACCATGCGTGTCGATCGAAAGGGATACGCTGTATATCCATTTGGAGCAAACGGCAAGTGCGATCCCGTATCGAAGCGCGACGCTGTCGAAGCCGACATGAACAACGCCCATTGGGCAAATTTTGCGGACTGTGTTCGTGCGCGGCAGCAGCCGATTTGCAACATCGATGTGGCGTTTCAGACGGCGAAGATTTGTTTGACAGGCAAGTGCGCCTATCTTGCCAGCGCTAAATTGGACTGGGATGATGCAGCGCTAAAATTTGCAGGAAACGACGCGGAAGCGGTAAAGGTAGCGAACGATTGGGCGTACCGGCCGTATCAGAATGGGTGGTCGTTACAGTCGCCGTATTTTGATGGGTGGAAGGTATGAGAAACTTTCTCGTCTAATTGGTTAGCATTATAAGCACGAGTATGAAAAGACTATCTGCTGAGCAATAAACTGCGCCAACGCGCGCTTGAGGGAGGTTCGTTGAATGTCGAAGAAGCAGGATGTAACGCGCCGGGATTTTATTCGCGGGGCGGCGAAGGTAGCGGCGGGTGTAACGGCGGGCGCGGCGGCGGTGCAGACCGCGCATGCTGGCCCGGAAGTGTATAAGCGGATTCTGCCGCAGACGATTATCGGCGCGAACGAGAAGATCCGGACGGGCCACATCGGCGTGGGCGGCATGGGCATTCGCAATTTGCAGATCGTGATGGCGCGCAAGGAACAGGACATTCAGCCGATCATGGTGTGCGACCTGTTTCCGACCTACGTGAAGCGCGCGGCGCAACTTGTGTCGAACGGCGTGGGCGCGGGCAAGTTTGATCCGCCGGCGGAAACGGGAAAGTTTGAAGAAGTCATTGCGAACAAGGACGTGGACGCTGTCGTCGTTGTGACGCCCGATCATTGGCACACGATTCCGACGTTGATGGCGATTGACGCGAAGAAGGACGTATATTGCGAGAAGCCGCTCTGCGCGACGATTGGCGAGGCGGTGGCATTGAAGGAAAAGATCAAAGGATCTACACAGGTCTATCAATCGGGCACGATCCAGCGCAGTGGCAAGTACTTCCAGGAAGCCGTTGATATGATCAAGGCTGGCTACATCGGCAAAGTCGGCAAGGTGGAATGCTGGAACCACGACGAGAGCAATATCGCGGGGATTGGCAATCCGACGGATCCGAAACCGGAATGGTTGGATTGGGACCGTTACATCGGTTGGACGCCGAAGGTCGAGTACAACAAGAACCGTTACATCTACAATTTCCGCTGGTTCACGGATTATTCGGGCGGAAAGATCACGGACTGGGGCACGCACTTACTCGACATTGCGATTTGGGCGATGGGCGAAGAGAAGCAGCCGAAGAAAGTGACTGCATCGAGTGGCAAACTTGTGCTCACCGACAATCGCACGACGCCGGATACGCTGGATGTGTTCTGGGAGTTCGACGATTATATTCTGAGCTTCTCGAACCGCGCGTGGAGCCCGGATTGGTGGACGGAACAGGACGGCGAACGTAAGCGCCCCAGCCCGGGTCACGGAATTTTCTTCCATGGCACGCTGGGCACGATGCGCGTGGATCGTCTTGGATATGTGGTGTATCCGTTTGGCGCGAATGGCAAGGCGGAACCGGTGTCAAAGCGCGACGCGGTCGAGGGCGACATGAACAATGCACACTGGCAAAACTTTGCGGATTGCGTGCGTTCGCGCAAGGCGCCGATCTGCAATATCGATGTCGCGTTCCAGACGGCGCTAATCTGCTTGACCGGAAAGTCAGCATACCTCGCCGATTCGAAATTGGCTTGGGATGGCAATGCGTTGAAGTTCACTGGTAAAGACGCGGACGCGGTGAAAGTGGCGAACGATTGGGCGTATCGTCCGTATGGAAACGGTTGGTCGTTGAAATCGCCGTATTTGCCAGCATAACGATAGGAAGGACACAGAATGCTTAGTCATAAATTTGTCGCATTGGCGATCGGCGCACTTTGCTTGAGCGCCTATGCAGAAACGAAGGTGCCCGCGGAAGCAACGGGCAAGTTGTCCGCGGAAGAACAGGCGGACGGATTCAAACCATTGTTCAATGGCAAGAATCTGGATGGCTGGTGGATTCGCGGAGAGAACAAGGACGCGTACAAGGTCGAGGATGGCAATCTAATCGTCACCGGCGCGGAAGGTGGCGACTGGATTTTTACGAATGAGGAGTACGGCGATTTTGTACTTCGCTATGAGTACAAATGTTTGACCGGCGAAGGCAACTCCGGCGTGTGCATTCGTTCGCCAAAGGAAGGCAACCCCGCGTTTGCGGGCATCGAGATTCAGGTGCTTCGTCCTGGTTGGGAGACGCCGTATCAGCGCGCGGGTTCTCTGTACCACACGGTCGCGCCGACGGTGGAGGCGGACAAAAAGTTCGGCGAGTGGAACAGCGTCGAGGTTTACGTAAACGGCGCGCACGTTCGCACGACGATGAACGGCACGGTGATCTATGATGTGCAGATGACGGACTTCACTAAAGAGAAGTTGGAAAAAGAAGCAGTGCCGGACGATTGGCGGAAGCCGCTGGACGATCGCCCCAACAAAGGGTATATCGGGCTGCAGGACCACTCGGATTCGGTTGCGTTTCGCAACATGCGGATTAAGCCGCTTGGAAAGTAATTCTAATTTGCGCACACAAGCAGACCACTCGAATCTCGCGACGCGACGCGGCTTTCTTACGACAACCGCGTTCGCGTCCGCTTCACTGCTTTCGCTGACGGCCACCGGGCGGGTAAAGGTCCATGCAACTTGGACAAACGCCCTGAACCTCGTTGAAGACGGCGCGGTTGGTGAAGTGCGCTATATTAGCGCTATGGTTCCTCCCGACGATGTAATGGATGCATACATGGCATCGTTGTGCATACTGTCACCAGCGCGTGAGGTAAAGTCTGAAGAGGCGAGCCATTTCACGACGAGCGCATATTCGATGCGGCACGAACTCGAAGGCGGCGCGAAGATCGCGGTCGCGGCTGTGTCGGAGAATCGTGCGCGGCGCATAACGATTCAGGGCAGTGAGGGAAGCATTCACATCGTGGGCGACGTAGTATCAGTCCAATCTCGCGGAGCATGGCGTGAATTCAACATCTGATCGGCGCGCTATTGCTCAGATGGAAAAGTATGTACCGCTGGAGATCCTCGCACAGCCGGACGAAACGACCTGCGGGCCAACCTGTCTTCACGCGATTTACGGATTCTATGGCGAATCGGTGAAACTGGCGCAGGTCATCAACGAGATTACCAAGCTCGAAGAGGGTGGGACCTTTGCTGCGTATCTCGCGCAGCACGCGCTAAAGCGCGGGTATTCGGCGACAATTTACACCTATAACCTGCGTGTGTTCGATCCCACGTGGTTCGGCGGCACAAAGAAGGAACTTTTAGAGAAGCTCGAAGCGCGGCTTGAGTTCAAGAAGTCAGCGCACAAACTTCAGGGCGCCATTCAGGCGTATATGGACGTGCTGGAGCTGGGTGGCGAGATTTTATTTGAAGACTTGACCGTGTCGCTGATCGAATCTTTTTTGCTGCGAAAAATCCCAATCATCACGGGTCTAAGCTCGACATTTTTGTACCGTTGTCCACGCGAGTTGCAGGACGGCACCTATGATGATATCCGTGGGCATTCGCAAGGACATTTCGTGGTGCTGTGTGGATACGATCGCAAAAAGAGCGAAGTGCTTGTGGCCGATCCGCTGGAACCGAATCCAATGGGCACCGCGCGGCTGTACAGCATCGACGCGGATCGGGTGATCAATTCGATCTTGCTGGGCGTGCTCACGTATGACGCGAATCTGCTAATCATCGAACCGAAGAAGAAGCGCGCAAAGTAGCCATATGTCAGTCCTCATCGTCGTCAATCGACCGCAGAATTGGCCGCTGGACATCAAGATGGGCGAGGTCGTGGCCGCGCGCGATTATCTGACCAACCCGAAATATTATCGACTTCGCGGTGCGCGCGTGTTCAATTTGTGCCGGTCCTATCGCTACCAAAGCACGGGTTATTACGTGTCGTTGTTGGCAACTGCGCGCGGACACAAACCACTACCAAGCATCGAGACGATCCAGGACATGAAATCCGCCGCGATAATTCGCCTCGCGTCGGATGAATTGCAGGAACTGATTCATTCAAGCCTTAAACCGATTCATTCTGGCGAATTTACGCTAAGCATTTACTTTGGCCGGAATATGGCCAAGCGGTATGACAAACTCTGCGGTTACGTCTTCCGGCATTTTCAGTCACCATTCATGCGCGCAAAGTTTGTCCTGGATGAAGAAGACGGCTGGCAACTATCGAGCCTGCGCACAATTTCCGCAAACGAAATTCCCGAGGACCATCACGATTTTGTCGTCGAGGTGACGCAGGACTACTTCGAGAATTCGCGCGCGACTGCGCCGTGGCGTTCGGCTGCGCGCTACGACATTGCAATTCTTCACAATCCGAATGAAGCGGATCCGCCGTCGAACGAACGTGCGCTGGAAAAATTCATCAAGGCGGCGAAGAAGCTGGATATGGACGCTGAGTTGGTTGAGAAGGACGACTACGGAACGCTGTCGCAGTACGATGGGCTATTCATCCGCGAAACTACGAGCGTAGACCATCACACCTATCGGTGGTCGCGCCGCGCACATGCTGAGGGGTTGGTCGTAATCGACGACCCGGATTCGATTGTGAAGTGCGGGAACAAGGTGTATCTCGCGGAGCTGATGGACTTGCACCGGATACGCGTTCCCAAAACGCTGATCGTGCACAAGGGAAACCAGGAAGAAGTGTTGAGCGAGATTGGCCTGCCCTGCATTTTGAAGCAACCGGACAGCTCGTTTTCGCAAGGTGTACACAAGGCAATGACCGAAGAAGAGCTGCACGATCGCCTTGAAGCGTTGCTCGACGAGTCGGACCTGGTGATCGCGCAGGAGTTTCTTCCGACGGACTACGATTGGCGCATTGGCGTGCTGGATGGCAAGGCGCTGTATGCGTGCCGCTATCACATGGCGGAGAAGCATTGGCAGATTCAGCGGCGCGACGATAAGGGCAAGACGCATTACGGCAAAGTGGACACGATGCCGATTGAGGATGCGCCGGACCATGTGGTCAATACGGCGTTGCGCGCCTGCAAACTGATCGGCAACGGATTCTACGGTGTCGATCTAAAAGAAAGCGGACGTCGCACCTACGTGATCGAAGTGAACGACAACCCAAGCGTCGAGGCGGGCTTTGAGGATCGCGTGTTGAAGGACGATTTATATCTCGCCGTCATGGAAGTATTTTTGAAGCGCATCGAAGCAATGAAGGAAGCGCGCGACTAACGATGAGCTCTCCCCCATCTTTCCATCTGTTCGAGCGCTATGGCGTCGAACTCGAGTACATGATCGTCGATTCGGAGACGCTCGGTGTAAAACCGATTACCGATGAAGTGTTGAAACTCGTCGCGGGCAAATACACCAACGAAGTGGAGCGTGGGCTTGTCACGTGGTCAAACGAGTTGGTGCTTCATGTCATCGAACTAAAATCCACCGCGCCGCTTGAGTCGATCGACGCTGTCCACTCCGAGTATCAAAAAAATGTGCGCGACATTAATGATTTGCTTGAACCCATGGGCGCGCGGCTCATGCCCACGGCAATGCACCCGTGGATGGACCCGTTCTCGCACACTCGCCTGTGGCCGCATGACAACAACGAAATCTACGACGCGTTCAACAAGATATTCGATTGCCGCGGGCACGGGTGGTCAAACTTGCAGAGCGTACACCTGAACTTGCCTTTTGCGAACGACGAAGAATTTGCGCGGCTGCACGCCGCGATACGCTTTCTTATGCCGATTATGCCCGCGCTTGCCGCGAGCTCGCCGATCATGGACACGCGGGCGACGGGACTGCTAGACAATCGCATGGACGTCTACCGCAGCAATTGCAAGCGCATTCCGTCGGTCACGGGCTTGGTCATTCCCGAGCCGGTGTTTTCGCCGGAAGAGTATCAGGAAGTGATTTTGCAGCAGATGTATCGTGAAATCGCACCGTTCGATCCCGACGCAATCCTGCAAGATGAATGGCTCAACGCGCGCGGCGCTATCGCGCGGTTCGATCGCAATACAATCGAAGTGCGCGTGCTCGACGTCCAGGAGTGCCCCGCCGCGGACCTCGCTGTTGTGCATGCGATTACCGGCGTTCTGCGCGGACTCTGCGAAGAACAGTGGCTATCGCATGAGGCGCAGCGCGCATTCGATACACAGACATTGCACGAAATCCTGATGCGTGTGATTCGCGACGGGGAGAACGCGCGTATTGGTTTACAGGAGTACGCCGCGGCGCTCGAAATGGACGTCAGCGCGACTGTGGGATCGTTGTGGCGAAAACTCGTGAATGAATCTGCGCCCTTCCGCACGAATGTTGCGCCGGAAGTATCCGCCGCGCTCGATGCGCTTCTTACGCATGGAACACTTTCCGGACGGATACTTCGATCACTGGACCGAGAGTATTCGCGTTCGAATATTGCAGGCGTTTATAGAGACCTCTGCGATTGCCTCGCGCAAGGGCAACTCTACAAAGCGTGATTCGCGATCCCGTTCGCTATCCCAGCGCCACGTCGAGCGTCATCATAATCGCAAAGCCCGCCATCACCCCGACCGTAGGCAGATCGGTATCGCCCCTGCGCTGCGATTCGGGAATGAGTTCTTCGGCAACGACAAAAATCATGGCTCCTGCTGCAAACGCGAGTGCGTATGGCAAGATGGGACGCATTGCAAGCACGGCGGCTGCACCGAGCATCCCGGAGATCGGCTCGACTGCGCCGGACATTTGGCCATACATGAAGCTTCGCGTGCGCGACATACCTTCGCGGCGCAATGGCACCGCCACGGCGGTACCCTCTGGGAAATTCTGAATCCCAATTCCTATCGCAAGGGCCAGCGCACCACCGAGCGTTGCCCCGGGCAAGTCTAATGCTGCAGCGCCGAACGCTACGCCAACGGCGAGGCCTTCGGGAATGTTATGCAACGTAATTGCGAGCACGAGAAGAGTACTGCGACGCCACGATGTATGAATTCCTTCCGCTTCCGACATTGCGAAGCCCGGGTGCAGGTGAGGCAGCAACTTGTCTGCCACCCAGAGGAATACGCCGCCCGCCAGAAACCCAATCAGCGGAGGACCCCAAGGCAGTCCCCCACTCTCGGCACTCAACTCAATCGCCGGTGCGAGCAGCGACCAGAAGCTCGCCGCGATCATGACGCCGGCTGCAATGCCGAGCATGCCATCGAGTACTTTTGGATTGAACGTGCGAAAGCCTAGCACCACCGCCGCGCCGAGCGCCGTCACACCCCAGGTGAACAGTGTGGCCAACCCGGCCTGCACGACAGGATGTAATTGCGCGAACGTATCCATGCGGTCCCCCTTTGGCCCCAGCCATGTACGGCCGATTCCCAAAACGATTATACCGCTCCGTAGATTTTGAGGCGCTCTGACGCTGGACTTCGTCAGTACTTCGGGCATCGCTGCGAAAAAACGCAATCGCGCGTTTGGCGATGTATACTTTCCAAATGAATCGTCGTGATTTTTTGTGGAATTTGGGCGGGGGCCTGGGTGGTGTGGCGCTGGCGCAAATGCTGGCGCGGGATGGGTTGTTGCCGAAGGCGGAGGCTGCGGGATTTGGGCCTGGGTTGCGCGGTGGGTTGCATCATGCGCCGCGTGCTACGCGGGTGGTGCAGTTATTCATGTCGGGCGCGGCGAGCCAGTGCGACACGTTTGATTACAAGCCACTGTTGATTGAGAAGGCGGGGCAGCAGTTCGATCCCGGTGAAAAGGTCGAGTTGTTTCAGAGCCAGGCGGGCGTGGTGATGCCGTCGCCGTGGGCGTGGAAACAGCGCGGTCAGAGCGGTAAATGGGTTTCCGATCTGGTGCCGCACCTCGCTGAGTGCGCGGATGATATGGCATTCCTGCATTCGATGGTTGCGAAATCGAATGTGCACGGCCCCGCAACCTTCATGCAGGCGACGGGGTTTGTGTTGCCGGGCTTCCCTGGGATGGGCGCGTGGATCGCGTATGGGCTTGGCAGCATGAACGACAACCTGCCGACCTTTGTTGTGCTGCCCGACGCGCGCGGTTTCGCTCCGAATGGTCCGAAGAATTGGAGCGCGGGTTTCCTGCCGTCGTCGTTCCAAGGGACGATGATTAAGCCGAGCGCGCCGAACCCCATTGCCGATTTGTTTCCGCCGAAGGATTCGTTCGCGACGCCGGAAAACGATCGCGATGCGTTGGCGGTGTTGAACCAATTGAACCGCGAGCACGCGGCCACGCGCGTGGGCGATTCGCGACTTGATGCACGCATTCAAAGTTATGAACTCGCCGCGCGCTTGCAAGTCAGCGCGCCGGAAGTGCTCAATCTCACTGGCGAAACTGACGCGACGAAAAAGCTCTACGGGCTTGACGAAAAAGAGACCGAAGACCTTGGACGCAATTGTCTTGTTGCGCGCCGGCTGCTGGAACGCGGTGTGCGCTTTGTGCAGATTTGGAGCGGCGCGGACAACGGCTTCCCGCGCCGCAACTGGGACTCGCACGAAGACCTCGCGCGCGATCACGCGATCATGGCAAAGGGTATGGACAAACCTGCGGCGGCGTTGCTCATTGATCTGAAATCGCGCGGCATGCTCGACGACACGATTGTGATTTGGACGACGGAGTTCGGGCGGATGCCTTGCAGCCAGGGCGGCGCGGGCCGCGATCACAACCCTTTCACGTTTACCTCATGGCTTGCAGGCGGCGGCATCAAAGGCGGCACGACCTATGGCGCGAGCGACGAATGGTCCTATAAAGCCGCCGAGAACCCTACCTATTGCTACGATCTGCACGCGACGGTGCTGCACCTCCTCGGGATTGACCATACCAAACTCACCTACCTCAACAACGGAATTGATCGCCGACTCACCGACGTGCATGGGCACGTGATCCGCGAGATCGTTGCGTAGAATCTCTAACAAGAATTGCCAGAACCCCTACCGGGTTCACACGGTGTTGGTATGGGCTTACCCAGGGTAGGCCCGCCTGCGTCGAAGCGACTCCAGCGGGCCAACCCCGGGCTACGTGCTGGAATCCCTTCGGGATAATTATTTTTTGAGGCTCTCAGGCAAGAGTCACCGAATCAACTTCTACTCAGAATCGATTTGTTGTTTGGCATTGCGCTAGTCTGACGCTCGGTGGTTGTCGGATTCCGGGTGAGCATTCATGTTAAGTCTGTTCGGATTATTGTTGGGCCTTGTGCTGCTCATTTACCTCACGATGCGCGGGGTGGAGTTGCTCATCGCCGCGCCGTTGTGTGCGCTGTTGGTTGCCATTGCGAGCGGGTTTCCCTTGTTTCCGCAAGGTGCGGCGGAGGGCGCGCCGAATTTCACCACTGCGTACATGGATGGCTTCGTCGGTTTCGTAAAGACATGGTTCTTCATGTTCTTGCTTGGCTCCGTATTTGGCAAGGTGATGGAGGCGAGCGGGGCGGCGGACAGCGTCGCGCGATGGATTGTGACGCGGCTTGGCGCGCAACACGCGATTGGCGCGGTCGTATTGTCGTGCGCGGTGCTCACCTATGGCGGCGTGAGCCTGTTTGTTGTCGCGTTCTCTGTATACCCGATGGCGCTGAGTCTGTTTCGCACGGCGAACATTCCGCGTAGGTTCATCCCGGCGTCCCTCGCGTTCGGCTCGGTGACGTTTACGATGACGTCTGCAGGGTCGCCGGAGATTCAGAATTGGATCCCAACGAAATATCTCGGCACGACGCCATACGCGGCGTGGGAAGTCAGCTTAGTTGTCGCGCTGTTCATGGCTGGCATCGGATATTTTTGGTTAACGCGAATGGTGCGCCGCGCAACGGCGGCTGGCGAGCAATTTGAGACCAATCCTTCCGACCCAATTGTAGAGGAGCGCGAACTACCCGCCGTATGGCGTGGAGTTGTACCATTGTTCTTTGTACTCGTCGTCTCTTTTCTCCTTCATGCCACGCTCAAGGAATCCGCGCTGATTGTCGCGCTCGGCGCGGGCGTCGTGGCGGGCCTTGTGCTGAACGCGCGTTTCATACGACGCGCACAACTCGCGGATGTTGCGTCTGCCGGTGCGCTCGGTGCGCTCATTGCGATTGCGAACACGGCGGCTGTGGTAGGGTTCGGCGGTGTGGCAAAACTTACCGCCGGGTTTCAGGCATCGGTCGATTTCATGACGCACTTGCCTGGGCCACCTCTCGTGGGCGCTGCGGTGGCGGTCAGCGTTATCGCCGGTCTTACCGGTTCAGCATCCGGTGGACAGACCATCGCGCTGCCACTCTTTGCGTCGCATTATCTATCTTTGGGCGTCAGCGCGGATGCACTGCATCGCGTTGTTGCGATCTCCTCCGGCGCGCTCGATACACTTCCGCACAATGGCTACGTGGTGACCACGATACGCTCCATCTGCCGTGAACCTTACTCTGGGGCCTACCCCGCGTTTGCCGCGCTGACAGTAATTGTTCCCGCGCTGGGGACGGTGCTCGCCATCCTTATTCTTGGCCTGCGTTAATCAAACAAAGAATGGGTTGTAGCGTTTCTCGATTGCTACGGTGCTGGATGGGCCGTGGCCGACGTGGACGAGGGTATCTTCGGGTAGGGTGAAGATGTGTTGGCGGATGGCGGCGAGTTGGGTGTTGTAATCGCGCGGGTTGCTGGTGCCGCCGACGGAGCCGGCGAAGAGGGCGTCGCCGGTGAAGACGTGGCCGAGGAAGGCGAGCGTGAGACCCACGGGGGTGTGGCCCGGCGTCGAATAGATTTTTCCCGTGAGCCGGCCCAATCGAATCTCATCGCCGTGTTTAACGATTTGTGATTCGCATCCGCCGATGGGTGAGGTGCCGCTGATCAGTTCCGGGTGGAAGCGCTTCATATAATCGGCGATGCCGTCGGTGTGGTCGTAGTGATCGTGGGTGATGAATATCTTTTTTAGGTTGAGTCCTTCGTCGTTCAGATACTGCTCAATGCGCTCGTCGTAGTCGCCTGCGTCGATGAGCATTGCATCGCGCGTCTCCGAATCCGCCGCGATGAAGGAATTCACCTCGTGCACGTTGAGCATGAAGTGTTTGACGATCATCGTTGCGCTCCGTCGAGTGTGGCGTTTTCAAAGTTTGCTTGGCCGATTGCGCCGGAAAGGTTTGCGCCGCTGAGGTTGGCCCGTCGAAAAATCGCGCGGGTAATGTCGGCGCCTTGGAACGAGGCATTTTGAAAATCCGCGTTTCCGGGACGCGAGTAGTAGAGATTTGCGCCGCTAAAGTTGGCGTTGTGCCCTTTTGTGCCAACTAGGTTGGCGCGTTTCAGATTTGCGCCTGAGAGATTTGCGCGGGTAAGATCGGCCGCTCCGAGTAAAGCGAATTCGCAGTTTGCGTTTGTGAGATTTGCGTCCGCTAAATTCGCGCCGTCGAGGATTGTTTCAAACAAATTTGCGCCGCTCAGGTTCGCTCCCGATAGGTTCGCGCCGGACAAGCGCGCGCCGTGCAGGTCCGCGCCGGACAGATCGATATTGCGCAGGTCCGCGCCGATGCCGCCGCCGGAGGCGATCAGGGCGAGCGCTTCACTTCGATCTTCTGGTGCTGTGTTGCTCATCGTTAGAAATCGTCTTGGCCGGTTACCTTCTGTTCAATCCAGTCGCCGTAATACGCGGCTTCTTTCACTGCCGCCTTTATCTCTGATTTCGTTGCTTCGCCCGCGAGGAAACACATGGTCAACACAAAGCGTTCGTCATCGCCCTGCTTCGCCAGCGCCACTGCGCCCTGGATCAATTTCATGTTTGCGCGCAAGGCCCACTCGTAGGATTTTTCATCGGCCTTTCCGCACACGGTGTATACCTGGATCAGCTTTACGCCGTCGGCCCGGCTGAACTGTCGAATGTGGACCGTTTGCGTCCGGCCTTCCTTGAGCTTCACGCGGATATCAAACGAATCACCATCTTGTTCGACTTCGCGCACGCCTTCCTTTGCGCAGGCTTTTGCGAGTTCTTCGAGTGTTGGGGGCGTAGATTCAAATTTTGGCTTCACACCCTGCAAAGTTGCGGCTGCGCGCCCGAGCATGTCATCGACCGAGCGCCGTACATCGACGTCTAATTCATCGCTCGCGGCCTGCAATGCGTCGAGCGATTTCAAGGTGACTTTGCCGAGCAACTCGACCGCGTCGCGCCGGGTAACCCAACCTGCCTTGGTATCGCGCAGCTTCTCGACTGCGCCATCGATTTCTTCCCACATGAACACCTCTCCTTCGCGAAAAATTCATTGTAGATCAAGCGGGATGGAAAACGGGAATATGGTATTGGGTATCGAATGATTGTACGTACGTGCCGAATTCAAGGCCGCGTAAACGCGGAACTCCGACCTAATGCATCTATTTTTTGGCGCGACGTGTTAGGTTTGGAGTTCCGTCTTTAGGCGGTCTTTGGAGCTGGATACGGTTCGTCGTTTCGCGAGTATCAGCAAAGACAAAGCGAGATCACTCCGGCGGATTTTCGGGGAACCACCGGAGGCGGTCCGCTTCTTGCGCGTATGGCATGTTTAGGTTGCGCCACACGAGCGAGCGGTAAAACTTATTTGCGGCTTTGGGGTCGCGATTCTTCAGATAGCTACCGCCCGTATAGAGCGCGCGCAAGGTTTCGACGTCGTTGTCGGGTAGGTTCTGCGCTGCCTGCCACATCAAGTCGGCGGCGACGTAGCGATAGTGAAAACGTTGATTGGGCGTCGGCCCGCTTTCTCGCAGACGCTTGAGTTCGTCATCGGATGCGGAAAGAACACGCACCAGCTCCTCCGGCAATTCTTCAGGCTCTGGTGCGGGTACTGGTTCATCAATTCCCTCCGTTGGATTAGACCTTGCCCACCGCGCACGCGGACCGTGGTGGCCCGGCAAATCGAACAAACCCCCGAACATATGCCAATCGGGTTGCACCTCGGTGCCCAAGAGTTCCATTCCATATTGGCGGGTAAATGTCGCGGCATCATAGAGCTTCTTCGCACGATCGCGATCGACGACAATCTTGGCCTTTGATCCCAGAAACCATTCCAATGTTGTTTGTTTCGTCGCGGGCGGTTGTCCGGCTTTTGCCTCATTACGTAACGTGACGAGTTGCGCGGCGCGCTCCGCAATCGGCGCGGGCCAATAGGATTGTGCGTCCGCCCATCGGTTTTCGCGCGCCAGGCGACGTGCAAGCAGGTAACGCGTGAGTTCAAGGTAGTTAGGGATTTTTGGGACGCCATCGGTCGTTTGAGGGTCCCATTCATCCATATAGTAATAGCCTGTCGCCAGCGGAGTGGCCATCGCTGGGTCTTGTGAATGTTTTTCAATATAGGACTTGAGTTCGTCCAACGACATAACGCGCTCGCCAACATAAGCCGCGTCCCGCCAAAATCCAGCGCGGATAAAGCGCTCGAACGATTCTGCGTAACGCTGCTTTCCCAATAGAAGCACGCCGAGTTCCGCGTCAATGGACGAATGTGGGGGGTACTCGTCGTAGTATTCGAATTGATAGGGCTTAACGGACGCCGCATCGCGGTCCACTGCGATTTGTTGCATCAGCGCCATCGCGTCGTCCACTTTGCCGTCGCGCAACAGCAATTTGCTGCGCACCCAATTGCCATACGGCGTGGCGGCGCTCTTCGCGTTGAGCAGCTTTCGCGCGGATTCAAAGTCTGCCGCGTGGTAGGCAATCCACGCGAGCAAATCCGCTTGAGGGAGTTCTGCCGCGTTCGCGTTGGCGAGCAATGCGACCCACGCTTTACTTCGTGCGTACCCTGGATGAGATACAACCCATGCCGTCAAAACGGCGCTCGCGGTCTCTCTTGTGGCGCATGCGGCGAGCGACTCTGGCGTGTCGAAGGCGCGCGAACAGATCATATGCAATGAGGACAGGGCACTGTCTGCATTGATTCCGCCATAAGTAAATTGCGTCGCGTAGTTTTCCAGTGCGGTGGCGATGTCACCGGCTTTGTTGGCGATGAAGCCTTGCCAACCGTAGCTTTCTCCGGAAAGCGCGAGTGGATCGGCGTAGCCCTCATTGGCCAGAGCGCGCGTCTGCTCAAAGTACGCATTTGCCTGCGCCACATCGGTGTCTCGCAAGGCGCGACCGATCATGTATGCCGCCCAGACAGATTTGAATTTGCGTTGATCCGCGGGGAGCGCAAGTAGTTCTTTCCACTTGGCGATCGCGGCGTCGTTCTCGCCAACATGGTATTTGGACGCACCTTCGGCATATAACGCGAACTCACGCGGGATTTGATCATAAGGAATTGAACGTCCCGCAGGGGGATCGGGTTCGCGCGCCCTACGATATTCGCCAACGATTACGGCCGCCGCATCGTCCGCTGTGCCAGCCGCCCCGAGAGCATCCGCGAGCGCCTGAGCGTCGGCGGCTAGTGTGTTTGCCCGTTGGCCGAAAGGTTCAAAGTACAAATCGTCTGCTGTGCGCTCCACGTTCATCACGCGGCATAGCTCATTGTAAAACGAGGCTTCCGGCAGTTTGAGCACGTCGCGCTCTCGTCCAAATGCGAGGTAGGCGTAGGGGAAGAATGGGCCGCAGGCGTGTGCGGCGTTGGACGCGATGAGTGCGAAAATCGTTAGGGCGACGACGATGCGGGGGCGCATGCGGGTATATCCTCTGAGTTTTCAATTATCATAGCAGGTGTGAGGCCGCGCGTTGCAGCGCCTCCTGAAATTGGCTTTGGCGCTGTCCTCTTAGTGCGCGCCAGACCGCCTAAAGGCGGAACTACAAACCGAATATAGGAGTGCCTATTGATGCAGCGGCGTGACTTTCTGGCGGTGGCGGGTGCGGCGGCGGCCACGGGCATTTCCACTTGTACGACTGCCGGCGCAGGCCATGAAGCAAAGGCGGTCGCTCAAAAGCAGCCGAATGTCTTGGTCATCATCGTTGACCAGCACCGGGCAGATTGCATCGGCTCCTATGGCAATCGCGACGTACGCACGCCGCACATCGACGCGCTGGCCCAAGATGGCGTGCGCTATGAGAATGCTTTTTGCTGTTACCCGGTGTGTACGCCGTCGCGCTACAGCATGCTTTCGGGGATGTACGCGCGGGACCACGGCGGCACGAGCAACCGCGCGACCTTGCGCGCCGAGATCGACACCTATCCGCGCATCCTGCGTGATGCGGGGTATAACACTGTTGCCGTCGGGAAGATGCACTTCACGCCTACGTATCTCGATGTTGGCTTCGAGCGCATGTATCTCGCAGAGCAGGACGGCGACGGGCGTTGGGACGACGATTATCATCGCGAGTTGATGCAGGGTGGGCTAATCGACATTAACGATTTGGAGGACCAGCGGCGCGAGTATCGCGCGCATGCACGCAAGGAGTACTGGGAAACGTTTGGCGCACTGCCAACGAACCTGCCTAAGGAAATGCATTCGACGGAATGGATTGGCAGGAAGTCGCTTGAGATTTTGAACGAATGGGGTGCGAGCGGAAATCTGTTGGTGACGAGTTTTATCAAGCCGCACCATCCGTTTGATGCCGTGCAGGGCGACGCGGAGGGTTACGATCCGGCTGCTTTGTCGTTGTTACCGGGGTGGACGGAACAATGCTACGAACACGATCTCGCGCTGGGCCCGGGTTATTTCCCCAACAAGGACTTGAGCGAAGCGCGTCTTCGACGCGTGATGGCGTATTACTATGCGACGATTGAACAGATCGATCGCAAGGTGGGCGCGATGATTGAAGCGCTAAAGAACAAGGGGTTGTATGACGACACGCTTATCGTTTACGTGAGCGACCACGGCGAGTATATGGGGCAGCACCATATGCTGCTCAAAGCAAACTACATGTACGATTCGCTGGCGCGCGTGCCGTTGATTATCAAGCATCCGGGCGGGCATCGCGCGGGCGAGACGATGCAGGGACTGGTGAGCCTGATTGATCTTGCGCCGACGATTGTGCGCGCGGCTGGTTGTGAGCCAGGCGCGAAGATGAACGGTCTCGATTTGGCGCGCGATACAAAGGGGCGTGAGGTTGTGTTTGCGGAGAGCGCGAAAGGCGATCAGGTGATGGCGCGCAGCAAAACGCACAAGCTGATGGTATCGACCGAGCCGAAGTGCGAACAGCTTTACGATCTCGTGCGCGATCCTGGTGAATTGACGAATGTGTATGCGGATGCGGGGCACGCCGATGTTGTGAGCGGTTTGCGCGAGAAACTAGACGCATGGAAGGGTACGGCGCCGGTGCCGGAACCCTATCTTGATATGAATGCTTCGCAAATCGCGCAGGCGAACGTGCCGCTGCGGGATTTGAGTCTGCGGCAGAGCGTGAGTGAATACTACGCGAGAGAAGCGAAAGCCTACTTGCCGGGGATGTGAATGTTGCGCGGCTTAATTGCGGTTAATATGGACTCAATCGAATACGATTACGAGCACGAGACGCTATAACGAAAAGCAAGCGCCCGGGATCGTGTGTGATCCCGGGCGCTCGATTGATGACAAGTTCAGATGGAAGCGGCTAGGCTACTGCGCCATCTCCAACGAATCCCCCACAGCAGGCGTTTTCCCTTCCACCAGCGAGCAGCGCGCGGTCTTTTCGGAGACCGAGTCCACCTTGACGGAGCCCGTCTTGGTGTACTGGACTTCGAGCGGAAGGCCGGTGTCCGGATCGGTGATGGTCTTGCCCTGCTTCATGGCGTTAAGGGTCATGCCCGTTTCGACGCCGCGGCTGGTGCCCGCGTTGATGATGATAGTCTTACCTTCAACCGCGGCCACGCGCGCGCGGAAGGGCTGATTGCCGAGTGTCGCAGTGATATGGTCTACGCACTTGCTGATGCAACCTTCGGCGGTTTCGCCGAGGGGTGTCTTCTTGAACTGATCGCCGCCAACGCTGAAGCCTTTCGCGTAAACGTCCGCGCCGATGGATTTGTGCGTGGCCGTGTTTTCGGCTTTGTGCGTGGAGAGTACGACGGTCGTGGTGAGGTCGATGATGCGCAGTGTCATGGCAATTTTCGAGGTTACCTTGCTACCGCCTATACCGACGCTGCCGAAGCCGCCAATCGGAATACCGACGCGGCCGCTCTGACCGGATTCACCCGGCTCGAACTGCGTGACGGTACCCTGGATCAGGAACTGCGCGCCGACGATCTGGCCGATCTGGCGTGCGGTCTGCTGATTGATGCGGCCCGCTGCGCTGAGATCCTGCTCTTTCAATGCATTGTCCAGCTTCGGGCGTTCGACTACGAGGAAACGGCCGGTCTGCATCAGCGAATCGCTGAGCATGGCGCCCATGACGGGACCTTCGTCCCAGCCGAGTTTGCCAGCACCTTCAAAGTCGTCTACGCACACGATGATCTTCGGTCCGGATGGCGCTGGCTTTGCCTGCTCGGCAGCTGGCGCTGGCGCGGCCTCTTCTTTGGGCGCGTCGGACGAACCGCCGCCTTTCAGTTTCTTCAAAATTCCCGCCTGCGCGGGGCTGGCGAGCATGAACGCAAGCAAGACGCACGCGGCGGCTGACATTGCGCGAACCGGGCCGGATCTCATCATTCGTGTTTCCTCCTCGAGTATGGCAGGTGGTTTTCGTGCAGTGCGTACGCTCAGGAATCGCGTGGCAAAAGCTGAACGAAGTAACCCCTCTGCACGACAGTTTAGTCACAAACAGGACGGCGAAATTGTACGGGAATGCGCCAAATTTCGCAAGCAGCGTCGCGGATTCGCGCGAAAGGTTTTGGCGCGAAAGGTTTAACAGGGTACTGATTTAGTGCCGCTATGCTTATGTTCAGCTTTGCTTGTGCGCTTTCGCGGGAAGAGGCTTCTTTCTGCGTTCTTTACTGCCGGCTACATCGTCGTGCGCTGCGTCAGCACTTGGCCGCGCGAACTTCTGACGATACCAGACGACCGCGCCGAGGAACACCACGATCAACTCGATGATGTAGAAGGTAATCAGCCACGGCATGATGCCACTGGTGAATCCATAGCTATGAAGTCCTACGCCGAGCAGGTTCACGCCCCAGAGTGAGAACGCGACAATAATCGCGTTGAAGGTCGCGGCCATCGCGACGCCGAGATCGCGCACATAGCCTGCGAGGCGCGCGTGAAGAATCGCAAGTTCCCACAGCACAATCATGAGCGCGCCGTTTTCTTTTGGATCCCAGCCCCAGAAGCGTCCCCAACTGTCGTTGGCCCAGATGCCGCCAAGCACCGTGCCCACTACGGAGAACAACAAGCCGAAACAAATCACTCCGTAGGTCATGCGGTAAATATTTTTGTAGAACGTGTCGTCGTTCTTTTTGAATTTCAAGAGTTTTCCAAGGATGTAAACGTGGGCGATGGCGGCTGCGAGGAGCCCCGCGGCGTAGCCCATGGTCACGGTGGTCACGTGTGTCGCGAGCCAGAAATTGGTGTCGAGCACGGCGACGAGTTGGGGCATGGTATCCGTGCCCTGCTGCGCTTCAAAGCGGAATGCGATGAACAAACCGAGCGCGCCAATCAACGCGCCGACCGACATCGCGACACGCTGGCGGTTCACCAACTCGATAAAGATCGCAACCACGCACGCAACCGCAGTAACGAACAGGATGACTTCGTAAAGCGTGGATACCGGAGGTCTCTCGCGGATGATGCAGCGATAGGTGATGCCGGTAATGGTGAGTATCGTCGGCGGGAACAACAACGCCGTGCCTAGGTAGGCGATCCACCGTTTCGCCGGCGCAAGCCAGGAAAACGCGACTACGATGAACGAAAGCACGTAGAGGATAAGCGCGTAGTAGAAGAAGTTGTATTTGTAGAAGCTGACTTCCAGCGGAATCTTGCCATACTCGCCGCGTGCGGTCGCCGCGGTGACCATCGCATCGTGGAATTTTTGGAGCTGCGTAAGGAACGCGGGCGGGTTGTCGCGCTGGCGGACGAGTTCTTCGAGGTCGACCAATTGTCCCGCGAGCTCGGGGTCCGCATGATCGCCGTGCGACATATGGCCGACAGCATCGCTGACGGTAAACCACTCGGGATGATCGTCCGTCGTGCCATGAGGTGGGAACAATGCGAGGCCCATCGCGCGGTCACTCAGTGCACGGGCGTCGCGCACAATTGCGTTAATTTCCTTGGCCGCTTTTGCGCGGGATTCGGCATCCATCGTGAACACGCTTGCAGGGAGCGCCTTGCGTAGTTGCTCCACCTGTTCGGGCGTCAGGTTTTTCTGAATGTCTTCGATACCGCGTTCGAGCGCGAGCGCGGTTACACCGAGCTGGGTTTCTTTCGCGTATACGGCGGTGAGGCGCGGCATAGGAATGATTTCCGAAAGCACGCTGCCGGGTTCGATGTGGAAATCGTAACGCGCGAAATCGAGGAAGTGTGCGAGTTTTTGGTAATCAAACACGTTGCTTGCGAGCGCAGTAATTTGTCCTTCAAGGGGTGTCAGGTTTTTCGTTTCCCCATCGGACTTCCGGTGGTATTCCTGGGCGAGCTGGAACAATTTGTCGATACCGGGCTCGAGTTCCGCGTACGAATACCGATCGCGTTTTTTCTTGTCGTCATGCTTCAGGCCAATGGCTTCGACCACTTCCGTGGTTTGAATGAGGAAAATTTTATAGTGCGCGGCGGCGTCCGGATAGAACATGGTGTCCAGCATCCACGCCATTGGATCGAGCTTGCGATCTTTCGGCGTGCCAGGGACGGTGATCGAGCGCGAGCCGTGCAGCTTCAGCATCACGAACCCCGCGTGCGTGCTCAGTGGCTTCACGCGGCCTTCCTGCTGCACGGGCAGCGTGGAGAAGAGTTGGATAACTTCTTTGCTCCATTGCTGCGGCGGCGTGGGCGTGGTGCTGCCCGATTGCGCGCTTGCAGCGAACGCTACAGCGATGAGCGCGGCGAAGGAGCGGAGTGCGAAGTTCATGTTGCTTTCCTCGTGACCAGACGCCGATTTTCGGCGCGGATATATTTTCCAAGCTTCCCGACGAAGTGAATTGTGAGCCCTATCGTGATGATGATACACGAATATAGCGGCCACTGGTCCGCGGGGTTTTTTACAACGGCGAGCGTCGAGCGCACCGGGCGGCCCGTCGCCGGGTCTGGCGGTTGCCACGAGGCCTGGTAGAACGTATAGCCCATGTGGCGCAACGGTTCGTTCATCTGGATCTTCACCGGCGTTTTTGTTTCGCCTTCAATCTTTGTCACTTCGCTCATGAACATGCTGGCCATGCCTGTGCCGGGATGGTTTTCCTGGTGGAACTTGTCCAGCGCGATGGTGAAGGGCAGCGGGTAGCGTTTACGGCGGAGCTCGACGGTGTACTTCTTACCATCAACCGTGAGACTCCAGGGTGACTCGGAGAGTCCCCAGAGGATCGCTTCGTGCGTCGCGTTGCCGGACTTTTCCTTTGCGAGCACGTATGCGCCGGCGACATTCCGTTCGGCTTCTTTGTCGAGATCCATTTTCTGTAGTGCGAAGCCATCCACAACTTTCATCGTTTCTTTTACGAAGGGTCCCGCGCCGACCGGCATGCTGTTCGGTGCGAAGCCGGAGATCGTGAGATCGAAGGGTAAAGACGCGCTCGTAAAAGTTTTCTGGCCGTCTTTTAAATACGCAAAGGCATCGTGCGGGATGACCATTTCTTGCGCGACTTTGCCTTCTTCCGGCTGTGCGATGGCGACTTCCCAAAGGTAGTAGCTGACAAACTCGGAGGACTGCTCATTCTCCGCGAGCGTCATGTGGCCGTCCATCGCGTAGGTGTAATTCACAAACGCGGCGAACACCATCACGAGCATGCCGAGGTGCGTAATAAGATTGCCGATCGTGTTCTTGTTTTTGCGCATGCGGATGACACCGCCTGCGATAAGATTGACGGTGAAGAGCATGAGCAACAGGTACACACCGGGCAGCACGATGGGAACCGGGCCAAACCAATGGACGACGATCATAGACTCAAAGTACTTTTTCTGCGCTTCGTAGAGTCCGACTTCGACCTGCTCGACCGTGCCAAGGTACGTGAGAATGAACAGAAGAACGAAGATGATGCACGCGAACCCGTAGGACGCGATAAAATTGAAACCTTTTTTCAGATAGTTCATGGTGCTACTTCAGTTTTAAGGATTCGCAGAATGCCGTGAAGTTGGACGTCTGCGCTTCCATTTCCGCGGCCGGACCGACCATCTTAATGAAGTAGGTCGAACCGCCCGCTTCGCTTAATGTTCCGAGCATGGTGTAATCCGGGTGCGCGTCGCCGCTCATCCCCGTGAAGGTGCCGCGAAATTCCGCGACCGGCGCGTCGTTGCCAAAGACTTTGATCTTGGGTAGCGCCGCGATTCCCTCGGCAGTTAATGGCTCCGCACCCATCTGTCCCGCCCAACGATTGATATTGGCTTCAAGCCCGCCACCGGTGTTGGCTAGTTCCGTCACATAGCATTCCGTTGGCGACCCTTCCGCAGCAGCGAAGGTGATCTCGCGAAACGCGGTCTTGCCGCCTTTTTGTACCCAACCTGTTGGCGCGGAGAATGTAAACTTGACGTCGCCCGGAACGGGTGCATTCGCGCCCGGCATGGCGGCACCACCACTTACAGGAGGATGTCCCGAAGGAAGTTCCGCAGCACTTGCCTCGGTCGTTGCGCCGCTGGCCTGGTCCGCGCCACCGATTGGGGGATGTCCTTCCGGAAGACTACCTGCATCTGCGGCTGCCATTGCACCGCCCGGAGCAGCGCCCCGTTTCAGTGACGCACAAAACTGCTCGAATTTGGGAAGCTCCTGTTCAACGAGGGCCTTAGGACCGGTAAACTTCACGAACACGGATTCGGTGTCGTGCGCCAGGATCAAACCAACCATTTTGTAATCGGCATTCTCCGTATCGCCGCTCATGCCGCCAAAGGTACCGTCAAGATCGATGTAAGTGGCCTCAGCGCCCAACAAGGGCTTTTGGGGAAGTGTTGCGATGGCAGCCTCGTCAATGGGCTCTAAACCCATTTGATTCCGCCACCGATTAATGTTTTCCACTAGCCCACCTGCTGCTCCATCAAGTTTGGAGACATAACACTCCGCTTTCGGGTCGGCTGCCGGGCGCAAATTTACGGGGCGAAACTGCTTCGCGGGAAGCTCTTCCCAGCCCTCGGGGGTGGTCCAAGTAAATCCCGGCTGCGCCGCCGTCATCGGGCGTGATGCGGTCATACCGAAGCGTTCGGCGGAGCTGACACCCTCTTTCGGGGCTTCCTTGGCGGTGGTGAGGGTACGGGTTTCGGTGATCTCTTCGACCCCGCCCGACTTACTGCAGGAACTTAGACAAAATCCAAAGAGCAGCGCGGTACACGCCGCGGCAATTGGGGCAATTCGTGGCATTTTCGGGCCTTTCGGTTGCGTAATCGACTCCGTCCCGGATACACCGAATAGCATACGCGGAACGCGATTTGGGGTCAAACATTATCGGAAACCGGGACTGGAACAAAGCAAACATGGATTGTACATACAATAATGTTCCGGCGAACTGGAAACGCGGTGCATCAAACCGTTGATCAAAGGGATAAATGCATCGGCGGGGCATCTTTCGCGCGGTTGCGCCCGTTGATCATTTTCTGTGTGCCGCGCCATATTAAAGTGGATATGGGCTGGGCGAAAACTTTTACGTGCGGGGGTTTCATCGAATGAACCAGAATACCCGTTTTTACGCGTTGGTCGCGTGTGTGCTGGTCGTGGTAGCCGGCCTTTTTTACTTTGTGCGCGGCGGCAGCAAGCCTGCGAAAGTAGAAGACGCCGCGACAAGCGCGCCGAGGTCCGAAACTTCGGATGAGCGCGACGATTTAAACGCGCCGGAGATCACCTCGCATCGCCGTGAGGGCCGCCTCACGGCAACATCAACGCGCACTTCCGTGCGCGATGACGAACCGAAGAGGGGCTCGCGTGTCGGCGATTCAGCAATCCGCGGTGAAGTCACGCTCGAAGAAGACAATCTGCCGATCGAAGGCGCGGACATTACGATCTATTGGATGGATCCGAACGCGGCCGTCGTGACGTATGACGAAGAGGCCGTGTGGACAACGAAGACGAACGCCCGCGGGTTGTATCGCGTGGACAAATTGCCGGACGGGCGCTATGCGGTGATTGCGAAGAAGGACGAACTCGCGGGATTCTCGAGCGCGTTTATTCGCCCCTTGCTTCGTGAGCCGGACGATCATGTCGCCGATGTCCAGATCGCGCCAGCAGGCACAATTTCCGGGTCGGTCGTCGATGAACAGCAGCAGCCTATTAACGGCGCACTCATTGCGCTCGGTCGTGGAAAGGCCGGCGATCGGGATATCTATGGCGGAGACAACCAGGCGAAGAGCGTCGCCGATGGCACCTTCACGCTGGAGTATGTGCGCAAGGGAGAATGGACGGTCGAAGCCAAGGCGGAGGGCTTTGCGGTCGCGGAACAGCGGCAGGTTCCCACGGACGGTCAGCCGATCCAAATCGTATTGAAGAAGGGTGGCAGTGTTTCCGGCACGGTGATGACTGCTGAAACCTCCAAACCTGCGCCGAATATCGAAATCTCCTTGCGTGGACCGAGCCGCCTCAACAATTCCAAAGTAAAAACGGACAACGACGGCAAGTTTTCGGTTCTGAATCTGGCGGACGGCAGCTACATGCTCTCGATCGATAAACAGCCCTATATCCTTACGGGCCAGGCGCCGCCGATTACGATTGCCGATGCGAATAGCGTCAAAGACCTGCAACTCACGGTGGCGATGGGCGGGGTCATCTCTGGCCGGGCAACCGACGCGGTCACCGGCGCCCCTATAGCGAACATGGGCTTTCGTCCCATGCGCGACGGGCAAGGACGAATGAGCATCGAAGCCGGCACGGATGAAGACGGCTACTATCGCATCGAAGGTTTGCCGGCGGGCAGCTACAAGATTCGCCGCATGTGGATGGCGGGTTACCGTCACGGCGAGGACCGCGAGGACAAATCCGCGACCGTCGCGCTGGGGCAGGAAGTAACCGGCATCGATTTCGCCGTGCCGCCAGGATTGTATTTGAGAGGAAAGGTTGTGGATCGCGATGGCGAACCGCTCGCGAGCGTGATGGTCACGAGCGAAGACGCGAACAATCAGGAAGGCGAAACCACCCAGACGGACGATAAGGGCCGCTTCGCGCATCGTGGCTTTTCGCCCGGTACGGTTATCGGCATTCGCGCGGAAAAAGCAGGGTATTCTGCGGCGCCCATTCAGAATCTGACGTTTCCAGAAGCGGACAAGAACGATGTCGAAATTGTGATGGACACCGGCGCGAGTGTTGCGGGTACCGTCGTGGACAAGACGGGAAACCCGTTATCGAATATATACGTAGTAGCTGCTCCGACCGAGGCAACGCAAGGCGAAGCACGCGAGGGATACAGCCGCGAGGATGGCTCGTTCAAAGTGCAGGGTCTGGCAGAAGGCAAATATAAGCTGAGTGCGCGCCCGCCTCGTTCATGGCGCAATCGCGCCGAGGGCGGCACGGAAGTGCAAGTAGCAACCGGCGAACACAAAACTGGCGTGCGAGTGACCGCGGATTTTGATGCGGGGTTGAAACTCGCCGGCCGCGTGGTCGATTCGTCGAACAATCCCGTGCGCGATGCGAGCGTAAACGTGCATATGCGATCGGGCGGTTCGAACGGGTATTCGCAAACCGACCCTGACGGCAAATTCGAAATTACCGGGTTGGAAACCGGCGTGTATGACTTGTATGTTCACCATAACCAATTCGCGCAATACCGGCAAGAGCAGGTAAATGCTCCAAACCCCAACCTTACGATCACGCTTCGCGGCAAGGGCACGATAAGCGGGCGCGTGCTCGATGCGCGTAGCGGTCAGCCGGTGAAGACTTTCTCGGTTGCCGCATTGCAAGGCGAAGTAGGACGCATCGATCCGGGCTATGGCATCGGTGGCGGCGGGCAGACCTTCGTCGATGAGGAAGGCAAATTCGAGATCCGTGCGGACTCCACAGACGACGGCAAGTCGTCTTTGTACGTGCAGGGACAAGGTTATGCGCCGAAGGTGCAACTCGTCACGGGTGTCGCCGAAGGACAAACAAAATCAGGCGTGGAGGTGCGGCTGGATGCCGGTGCGAGTGTCGCAGGCAAAGTGACGAACAAGCAGGGTGAACCTGTGGCGGGCGCCTCGATCTGGGTGGGCCGCATGCCGCAACAATGGGAGCGCGGCCAACGTTCCGCAAACGCGACGGCGGATGCCGACGGGACCTATCAACTCGACTCGCTCGGCACAGACGCCATAAATCTGTACGCGATGTCCGAGGGTTACGCGACGGCAACCGCGCAGGCCACGCCGACTTCCGGAAACACGGCGACGGTAAACTTCGTGCTCGGCAGTGGCGGCACAGTTTCGGGAACCGTGCGCTTGGGCGGCAAACCCGCACCGGGCGGATATGGCGTGGGCATTTACTTCACGCAAGAAGGGGGCATGGGCTACAACGCGAACACGAACGTCGATGGCACCGGCAAGTACACTTTCACAGGTTTGCCCGAAGGCGAAGCAAACCTCAACGTCTACGGCAATCGGGGCGACGGATCGACGAACCGGCAAATTCAAAAGACTGCCACCGTGTCACCTGACTCGGTCACGACCGTCGATTTCGATATTGTTGAAGGCACTGCGTCTGTTGAAGGCACTGTGACCCGCGACGGTCAACCCATATCCAACGCGTATGTCATCGTTGGCGTTCGAATAGATGAAGGTAACTATGAGAACGCAAACATGCAGACGGACGCGAACGGTGCATTCAAGTTGTCCGGCCTGCCGCCGGGCGAGGGAACAATATCTGTCCACATTCCCGATTCGAATCAGTCCCGTTCATATCCAATCGCTCTGGAAGACCGCCAATCTTTACGAAAAGACATTGAGATTAATTCCGGCGTCCGTATCGCAGGAAAAGTCAACGGCGCTCCTGAGAATTGGCACACACAGGTAGCCGTCTTCCGTGGAAGCGTGCAAGTACCGGAAAACCTTCAGACCATGTGGACGTCGATGCGCGAACTCTACGCTGGCGGCGCACAAGCAAACTCGAGCGACGGCGCTTTTCAAATTGAAGGGCTTGAGGCAGGCGAATATACGATAGTAGCCATAGCGATGGATCCGACGTCGGGTGGGCAGACAACACGTAGCGCATCGCGGACAATTACGATTGAGGAAAACGCCGCATTCAATATCGATTTGACCTTAAAATAGCTGCTGCATCCGGAAAACGAACGCCGGAATCCGCGAGCTATACATGAAGTCCAATACACGCTTCTATGTGATGCTTGGTGTCATGCTGGCCGTCGTCGCGAGCATGTACCTGCTCGTGCGCCGCGAGCCGGAATCGAAAACGCCGGCTGAAGAAAACACGCCCGTACAACGCGCGGACGAAAGCGGCGAAAAATCTACCGCGCCGGAGCTAACGTCGAGTCGCCGCGCGAGCCGATTGGCGCCCGTATCCACGCGCACGGCCGCACCCCCTTCTATTCCCGGTCATGGCAAATCGGGCGTTCACGCGATCACCGGTCTCGTGGTTCTTGAATCCGATCAATCTCCTGTCGCGAATGCTTCCGTGCTCGTTTACTACGTGAATGAAGGCGACTACTTCGCGGAATTTAACGGTGCGGCGGCGTGGAAGGCGAGTACCAATGGCGAAGGCCTGTTTCGCGTCGCGGGTTTGCCGGCCAGTCGATACGTGATTGCAGTATCGAAAGGCGAATTGGGTGGAGTGCAAGAAACCGGCATCGACCCGCGCGACTTGGAAGACACGACAGCAACCATCGAACTTCGGCCTGTTGGATTTATTGCAGGCCACGTGCGCAATGAAGCAGGTGATCCGTTGCCGGTCGCGTTTGTGGTGCTGGGCCGCGGCAAACGTGACGGCGTCGACGTTTATGGGTACTCACAATGCACGGCGGAGGCGGATGGTTCTTTCAAACTCGAGTACGTCCCGGAAGGAATATGGTCCGTGCGCGCGCAGACGGACGGTTACACCTATGCGGATACGAATAATATCGCGCTGAATGCAGAAGACGCCGTTATCGTGCTGAAGCGCGGCGGCAGCCTGTCGGGCGTCGCAGTCGATGCGAGTGCGGAAAAGCCCATCGCAGGTGTCGAGGTATATGCCGCAGGCAAAGCGTATACGGATGGATATCTATCGGAACGCGCCGCTTCTGATGCGAACGGAAGCTTTACGCTTCGCGATCTCGCCGATGGTGAGTACCAATTAAGACTCTATAAGGGGCCTTATGTCCTCGCGAACGAACGGAAGCCCTTCATCATCCGGAACGCAAATCATGTAACCGATCTGGAATTGCGCGTATTGCGCGGCGGGGTTATCACGGGACGTGCGACCGACGCAGTGACCGGGGCGCCGATCGCGGGAATGGAATTCAGCTCAGAAGGCGCCACGCAAGCAAAAGCGGTGACCGACAACGATGGCGTGTACCGGCTTGAAGGCCTGAGTTCGGGCAGTTACATGGTGAAGCGTGAATGGATGCCCGGCTACCGCCACGGCGAAGATCGCGAAAACAAGTCGGCTGCCGTGGAGCTTGGTAAGGAAACAACCGGCGTCGATTTCGCGGTTCCGCCGGGGCTGAACCTGAGCGGGCGTGTAGTAGATGAAAACGGCGCGCCGCTGGCGATGGTGCGCGTTACAAGCGAGACGAATGAGACGCGTGAAGGCGAATCGACGCGCAGTGATGCCAATGGCCGCTGGGTGCATCGCGGTTTCTCACCAGGAGCAGTGGCGAAAGTATCTGCGCAGAAGACCGGATACTTCGCAGAAGCGATTGAGAATGTGACCATTCCGGAGCAAGGCCGAAGCGGGGTCGAGATCGTGATGAAACTTGGCGGCACGATTTCAGGTGTCGTGGTCGAGCAAACCGGCGCATTTATCAAGCAAACACCCGTGACAGCGACACCCGCTGAGATCAACGGCGCGGAGCCGCGAAGGGGCTGGTCGCGCGATGACGGCGCTTTTACCATCAATGGCCTTTCACCCGGCACCTACAAATTGACGGCACGCCCGCAGAACACGTACACAAAGCAATCGTCGCGCGAAACGGAAGTAACTGTAGCCAAAGGCGAGCGCGTCACGGATGTTCGCGTCGTTGTTGATTTGGATGCCGGCATGAAGATTGCCGGACGTGTGCTGGATGTGTCTGGTCAACCCATCGAAGGCGCGGGAATCAATGTCAGCGCGCCAGACAAAGATGTTTCGGGCAATGCGCGGACGGACGCCGATGGGCATTTTGAAATTGTTGGACTTGAGGCCGGTGAGTATCGCGTATTCGCGCATCAGGAAAAGTATTCGCGCGTGGAATCGAAGGCTATCGCGCCGGACACAAACGTGACCATAACCTTGCGCGGCAAGGCTACGATTGAAGGACGTGTCGTGGATGCGCGGTCGGGGGGACCGATAAATTCGTTTGAGCTGTCGGTACGCAACGGAGACGAAACCACCATAGATCCCGCGTCGCGAATCTCGGGCGGCCGGCCTTTCGTCGATGAAGAGGGTCAGTTCAAAGTCACCGCCGACGAGGGTGCCAACACGATCTGCGTTCAGGCACCGGGCTACGCGCCAACCGCACGCCTAGTGCCGGATTTGCGCGCGGACCAAACGACATCAGGTATAGAAATTCGCCTGGAACCTGGCGGCGTAGTTGAAGGCACCGTCACGAATGGGCGCGGCGAACCCGTCGCTGCCGCAAACATCTGGATCAATCATGCGCCTCAACAGGCCTGGGAAAGCCGGCATCGTGCCGCCGCGGCGACTACGGATACAAATGGACATTTCCGGATCGATTCTTTGTCGCAAACGGAAATCACGCTGATCGCAGTGCATGCGGACTACTTGCCCGAGCAGGTCGTGGTGCAGCCATCTCGTGGACGCGGCACATCGGTGAGTTTGGTGTTGGGTACGGGCGGCGGGCTAGAGGGCATTGTGCGACTCGGCGGAAAACCAGCCGCTGAATATGGCGTGCACATCAGCGCCGGTCAGCCGCTCGGTTCGCTTCAGAACGACACGAAAGTGGGCGAAGATGGCTCCTACGGTTTCCCATCATTGCCGCCGGGCGATGTTCAGTTGCAGGTATACGGCAATTTGAAAAACGGAGCGAATCGCAGCACGCAACGCCGCGCCACTATTCAAGACAATCAAGTCACAATACTCGACATCGATATCGAGGGCGGTTCTGCGAGGATTGAAGGCATTGTGACGCGCGAAGGGCAGCCCTTGGCCGGTGCCTCAGTGCACGTGTTTGTGCCGCGCGACAACGACATGCATGAGTCTGCGGAAGTGCGAACTGATGCAAAGGGCATATATAAAGTCATCGATTTGCCTCCCGGCCCGGCAACCGTCTCGATTAGCGCGCCCGGGTCCGGCCAATCGAAAAGCGAGGAGGTCGCATTGGAGAATGGCCGCGTCGCGCGGTTGAATACGGACTTTGCCGACGCCGCGCCCGTGCGGGTGCTTCTGAATGGCGTATCCTCGCAAGTCCCCGTTCATGTGACCTTGTACCGCGGCCAGGTTGACCTAACCAACAGCGAGGGGAATTTTGGCGTCCGAGGCGAACAGGCAGTAGGAACATCCGCAGGATTTAGGGACGGTAGCTTTAAGTTCGAGAGTGTCGAAGTGGGCGACTATACAATCGTCGCCGTGGCACAGGAACCCGGCGAAAACAATGCGCTGGTCAAATTTGCCATGGAAGCCGTCACTGTAAGAAAGAACGAGCAACTTAACGTCGAATTAACGCTACGGTAATACGGATCGGCTATTTCAGCGGGTTCAATAGCTTCTGTACGTCAGGTGTTTCAAAGTTTTCCATTGTAACGACCGTCACACCGGTATCGATGCGTTTCTCGACAGTTTTGCCTTGCAGCACATCGTGTGCGGTTTTCACGCCGTCGTAGCCCATACGAAACGGGTTCTGCACGATGAGCGCCTGGATCGTGCCTTTCTTGAGTGCGGCCACTTCGTCGTCGCCCGCATCAAACGCGACAAGTTTCACTTGTCCGCCTTTGCCCGCCGCTTCGAGCGCTTGCACCACGCCGACTGCCGCGGGTTCGTTTGCCGCGAAAATGCCTTTGAGGTTGGGGTGCGCGGTGAGCATGTCTTCGGTGACGTTCATCGCTTTGATGACGTCGCTTTGACTGTACTGGATGTCAGCGATTGAAATGTTCGGAAATTCAGCGATGCCTTTTTTGAAACCTTCTTCGCGCTGTTCCGAGGTGCCCGCGCCTTTTACGAAGGGAATCAGGCCGACTTCCCCTTCGTTGCCGATGAGCTTTGCGAGTTCACGCGCGGCGGCTTGTGCGCCCGCGACGTTGTCCGTCGCGATGAAGGAATTCGGCAGATCGGAATTCACGCCGCTGTCGATTGTAATGACCGGGATTTTCTTGTCGAGTGCCTTCTTGATCACGTCCACCAGCGCGTCCTGATCGCAGGCCGCCATGACGATTGCGTTCACCCCCGCGCCGATTTGATCTTCGATCATATTGATTTGCTTCACGACCTCGGTCTCTTTCTCGGGACCAACCCAATTGATCTCCACACCGAGGTCTTTGCCTGCTGCGTCGGCTCCCGCTTTTACGGTCAGCCAGAACTGGTGCGTGAGGCCCTTGGGTACCACGGCGAACTTGAGCTTAGCGCCGGGCTGCGGTGTAGCAGCCGGTGCCGCGGCGGGCGCAGCAGATTGGTCGGGCGCGGCGGCATCGCCGGCGGGCGCAGAAGGCGCGCCCGGCTGGCAGCCAGCAAAAAGAATGAGTGCGGAAATGAGCACGAAGTATGCGCGTTTCATAGTATTGACCCCTCGTAAACGACCCGGCGATTGATGGCATCCAAGATGAAGCATTAGTATGGGCTAGGTCAACTCGGGCGAAAATTGACCCCGACCGTCGCATGCAGTAGCGTAATATGCGCTCGCCAGTTAAACGAAGCACGACGCCAATCGATGCCACAAACCCAACGCGAAACCAACCCCACTGAAGTAAGTTTCGGCGCTGCATTGTCGAAATTTGATGCGGCGTTGCGGCGGCTTCGCGTTGCGCTGTCGTCCGATGCGCAACTTGAGAAGGCCGTATTTGGCGGCGCAGAAGAATGGACAAACCTCCTTTCCCGCAAGCTTGTGCCGCATCTGGCGGGCGATGGCTGCCTGATTGTCGCGGTGACGGGTGGCACGAATACCGGCAAATCGACCGTGTTTAATATGCTGCTCGGCCGCGTGGTGTCCCCTATTGTAGCGACAGCGGCGGCCACTGCGCGGCCACTAGTCGCAGCAAATGCGACAAGGACGGCGCAATGCCTCGAAGGCAAACTCGTACCAGAGTTCGTGGCATTGCCATTTAAAGACGCCGATGCCGTGGTCAATCGCGAATCGCCGGATAGTGCTCTGTACGTGACAACGCATGATGCGCTTCCAGACTCGCTCGTGTTTCTCGATACACCCGATGTGGACTCCATAGAACGCGAGCATTGGGATGTGGCGGATGCGATCCGTGCGACGGGCGACGTGATCATAGCGGTGTTGACGGGCGAAAAATACAAGGATGATCGCGTCGTGGCGTTCTTTCGCCAGGCGCTCGCTTCGGGCCGCGTGGTCGTGCCCGTGATGAACAAGGCGAACCCCGATCACGAGTACGAAGTTGCGCGAAAACAACTCGGCGAATTTGTAGGGATTATTGGATCGGACTCGCCGTGTTTTGTGGTGCCGCACGATTTCGCACTCGATCTGCAACAATCTATTCGATCCACTGATGGCGAAATCGAATTACGAAAGTACATAGATTCGTTAGACGTGAAAGTAATCAAGCAGCGAGTCTACAGGGGCACCGTCGCACACGTGGCGCAACGCGCCGCGGAGTTTCTCGAAAATGCGGGCGATGTCGCGTTTGGGCTGCGCGGTGCGGCGCGGGAGTTTGAAGCACGCGCGGAACATGCATCAAAGCAATACGACCCCACGCCTGGCGCGGCGGTCGGCGGGTTGTTCCACGAATTTGTGCAATCGAAACGTGGGCTTCCGTTCAAGGTGATGGGCAACGTCAGCCGCGCATTTGTTGTCGCCGTGACCTCCGTGGGGCGCGCTGTGCGGGGCGCCGTTGTGCGCCGTGCCGCGTTGGAAGCGCCGGATCCCATCACGGAAGAGTCACTCCAGAAGTTGCACGGCGAATCGATCGAACGCATAGCGCGTGATCTTACGGCGGGATATCACGAAAGCGTGCGCAATCTGCGCGAACCCGCCGCACATTTGATCCAAAACAAACTAGATAAGCTAAACGCGGACAATGCCGCACGCGCAATCCTCGATGCGACGCTTCGCAACGACAACGTGTCCGAAGAGTTTCGGCAATACGCGTATCGCACGCTGGAAACTTGGTGGAACGAAAACCGTGCAAAACGCATGGCACTACAAACGCTGGACGGTATCCTTGCGGTAGCGCCTGCGGCTTTTGCAGGCGTAATTGCCGCGCACACTGCGGGCATGGGTGTCGATGTAGCGCTGGCAGTAGGCGGGCCGATGGCGGAACAGTTCGCTGCGCGGGTGATCGAATACCAATTCGGCGATGCGCTCTTTGATTTCCTCTCACCGTGGCGCGACGAGCAACGCGCACTGTTGGAAAATACGCTGCTCGAACACATCACGCGCCCTGCGCTTGCCCGCGTCGACGAATATCTCGAAGTGTTTGACGGTGATATGATGAGCGAACTTCGGAGACTTCACGCACAGTGCACGACGGTATGAACAGTGTAATTTCGCGTTTGGAAACGCTGGCCCCGTACAGCGGGCCGTGGCGTCCGTTGCGCGACGAAACTACGCTGCTGCGCGCGCGTGTAAGGGAGTTACGCGAACGTGAAGAGCGGCTTGACGGCATGCTCGTCGTCGCGCTGGTCGGCGGTTCGGGCGTCGGCAAATCGACCCTGCTCAACGCGCTCGCAGGCGATCAGCTTGCGCCGACGTCCGAATATCGTCCCTGCACATCATCGCCGACCGTGTACCAACCGCCCGGCTCGTCGTTTGGTCTCGATGGATGGACGCGGATTTACGGATCCGCTCTCGAACATCTCATCGTGATCGATACGCCCGATTCAGACACAGTCGTGAAGCAACACCGCGAAAGCGTCATCGGCGCGCTGGGGCAGGCTGATGTTGTGCTTGTGTGTGGTAGTCCGGAGAAATATTTGGACGAAGCAACATGGTCATTGCTGCGTCCCCTGCAGGGCGAGCGCAGCATGGTCTGCGTGGAAACGAAAGCGGATACGGGCAGCGAGCCCGTGCGCGAACATTGGCTCGGACGTATGCGCGAGCAGGGCTTCAACGTCACGCAGTATTTCCGCGTTAGTCCGCGCCGAACACTTGATCGCAAACTCACGGGCCGCAGCGCGACGGAGAACGAGTTTGATTTTCCGCGCCTTGAATCGTTTCTGCACCACGAACTCAATGCGGACCACGCGCAGCGAATCAAGCGTTCCAACGCTTACGGTCTGTTGACGAAAACGCTCGGCACATTAAATGAGCGCGTCGCATCGCGTTCGAGCGAGTTGGATGCGCTGACAAAACTCATCGATGAACGCGACAAAGCCGTCGCGCGCGAGGTGTGCGACAACCTCAGTGGACGCATTTTCGCCGAACCACATCTCTGGAACTTTGCGCTTGGCCGCGAAATCGGCCTGCGCGCAAAAGGCATCGTCGGCACGTCATATCGCGCGCTGGAAGCTATTCGCACGCTGCCCGCGCGCGCGGCAAATTGGTTTTCGCTGGGTGCGCGATTTACCGCGGGCAAACAAGCGGCGGCGCTGCTGAGCGAACAACCGCTGTTCGCGGAAGAAATCGACATTGCGAGCGATGCGATCCGCTCCACTTATGCGAACCACCACAGTCACGTTGGGCTTGCGTTTTCGCAGGCCGGCTTTGATCTCGCGCACGACGGCGCGGGCTTCGCGCGATTCGCCGACGGCGTCCAAACGCGCCTCGCCGAATTGCTGCGCGGCCCGGCACGCGATCGGATCGTGGGCCGTGCGCGCCTACTGACCAGTTGGCCCATGACCTTTCTTGCCGATGCTCCTCCGGTAGCGTTCATGGGCTATGCGGCATATCGCATCGTGGATGACTACTTCGCAGGCGTCGTATTACCGGGCAATTATTTCGTACACGCCGGCGCGGTGCTGGCTATTTTGTTGGCCGTTGAATTGTTTTTGATGTCACTCGCTGCACGCCTATTCGCATGGTCCGCACGGCGCAGCGCCACGCGCGCGCTACGCACGGCTTTACTCGCGGGCGGCTACGCATTCATCCCCGAGCGCAGCGCGCTAGCTGAAGCGCTGCAGAGCATTTCCGACGTGCACACCATGGCCCGCGAGGTGACTGGGGCGTAGGTATTGCTGGTCCCGCAGATCGCTTAGTTTAGAGCAATTCAGGTTTTCATGTACCGCTCTGTGCATTGAACAACCAAAGCGGCGTCTACCTGCCGTCGGCCTCCATATTGCCGGCTTGTGTTATTCACAATCTTGAATTGTTATAGCCAGCGCTATTTACTAAGGACCGAAAAGCCGCTACCATTTGCGCCGGCAATCTTGGGACGACCGGAAGGATTTCAAATGATACGCAAGCTTCATTATATCTTTATTTGTGCGATCGCGCTTGCACTTGCTTCAAGCTGCGCCACGCATTCGCACCTGAAGTCCGCGGACAAATCCGCAAAGCTACCCTCTGACAGCAAGCCGCGACCGGAGTACTTCAACCTCGCCTACGGTCCGCACGAGCGCAACGTGCTCGATCTGTGGCAAGCGAAGACGACATCCCCCGCGCCGGTGCTGATTTTCCTGCACGGCGGCGGTTTTGTTGGCGGCGACAAATGGACCTTGAGTGGCGACTTATTGAAGCAGTGTCTCGATGCGGGCATCTCCGTTTGTTCCGCAAATTATCGCTTCTCGACGCAACAGCCGTTCCCCGGCCCCATGCATGACGGCGCGCGCGTCGTGCAATTCCTGCGTGCAAATGCAAAACAGCTCAAGATCGATCCGAAGCGCGTCGCGCTTAGCGGTAGTTCTGCGGGCGCGGGCATGTCGCTGTGGATCGCGTTCAAAGATGACATGGCCGATCCAAACAGCAGCGATGTCGTTGCGCGGCAGTCCACGCGCGTAACCTGCGTGGGCGTGTATGGCGCCCAATCGTCCTACGATCCGCGCTGGGTGCGCGAAGTTGTCGGCGGGCGCGCTTATGAGCACCCCGCGCTGCCAATGTTCTACGGCATCACGCTGGAAGAACTGGACACACCGAAGGCCTACGCGCTCTACGAACAGGCCTCCGCAATCAATTTCCTCACGAAAGACGATCCGCCTGTGATCATGTTTTACGGCGAACCCAAGGCTGATTTAAAGCCCGGCCCCAACAAAGGGCTGACTGTGTACTACGACGGCTTCGGAAAAGATGTTGAAGGCCTTGATAAACCGGGCTGGGGAATTCATCACGTTAAGTTTGGCTATGCGCTAAAAGAAAAAGTGGATCCGCTAGGCATCGAGTGCATCGTGCGCCATATGGACGACTACGAGCAAAAGGAAAAGAAAGAGGATTTGACGTATCCTGAGTTGGTGGGCTTTTTAAAGAAGAATTTCAAGATGTAACATGAACACGACGCCAACCCCAAAAATTAGGCCTATGTACGGCGGTTTTGATCAACCCGCGAGCTTTCGATTCGACCACGCGCGCGGGCCCATCTACGGCTGGTTCAGCGCAAAGGGTCTATATCGCTTGACGTTGCCGCATACAAACGGCAGCGTCGATCGCATCAGCGTGCTCCACTCCGGCGCAAACGATACGCGTGTATGGGAGTTGAACGCGGCGCTGGCAAATTATTTTGCGGGGTTGCATGAAAGCTTTGCGTCGGTACCGCTCGATCTCGACAAAGCGACCGATTTTCAGCGCGAAGTTTGGGACGAAGCGCGCCGCGTGGAATGGGGAAACTCTTCAACCTACGGCGAATTGGCCTTGCGCATGAACAAGCCGAAATCGGCGGCACGCGCGGTAGGCCATGCGTTGGGACAGAACCCAATTGCGATTGTCGTGCCGTGTCATCGTTTTCTCGGTGCGGACGGATCGTTGCATGGGTTTGCTGCGGGTCTGGAGTGGAAGCGCGAACTGCTTCAATTGGAAGGTGTGTTGCTGCATTGAGCAGTGGTTCGCGGAAAGCGAATATATCTCGGACAGTTGCGCCTCATTCGCCGAACGCGGCGCATCGGCTTTGAATCGGCGAAGCGGGCGCTACCTTGCGGCGCGAAAGTTGAGCCCGCTGAGGACGTTTGCTACGAGATCTTCTGCGTCCGCTTCAACGCGAAACGATAGGCCACCAGAGCCGCCGCGATAATCGAGCCGACGATAACGAGCATGCGCCGCGACGATGGCGGAATGCCGGACGTATCGGCCCTGTCATTGGCGATTTCTTCTTCCAATTCTTTTGACGCGCTCAGCGCATCTGTACCCGCTGACGCAACTGTCACGATTTCTCGTGTCTCCGTATTCGGCAAGTTCGCATCCGGCGACGACGCCGATTGCGCCGCGCCCGTACCTAGCTTGCTATCGCCCCCGCCTTCCTGTGCGCCAGAGTCTAGTGCGTTACTCCCAGGCGAATTCAGCGCGGCCCGCGAATTCTCCAGCCGCTGAGCAGCGCGGTTCATGCGTGCAACGCCAACCGTGCGATTGCCGCCTGAATCGTTCTTAGGTTCATCCAATATGGTGGAAGCGACTTTCATCGGCGTGGCGCGGGGCGCTTCCTGCTTCGGCGGTTCGGGCTGGCTCGGTGCACCGCCCGGCGTTCCCGGCACAGACGGTGCCTGTGTGTCCGGCGTATCGACCGGTATTGTCGGTTTGGGCGTTTCTGCGGGCGAGTTGTCGGGGGGAGGGTTCTCGTTCGCGGGAGGTGGATCGTTGCCGTCATCATCGGCTGGTGGCGGCGGGAACGTGACCGTCTGGCTGCTGCCGGACGATTCGATCTCCGAGCCTTCGATCGATGCGAAAGTCGTCTGCTCGATTGAAATGTCCGATTGGTTTGAGGCTGGCTGGTTCTTCTTGGTCAAGGTGATTTCGGCGACCTGTCCCCCGTTGAGCGTGGTCTGGTTCATGCCGAACATCATGATGACGTAATTGCCCGGGCTGACCTCATTCGATTCGACCTGCTTACGTGCCGCCTGTGCCGCCTCGCTAGCTTCCGCACGCACGGGGGTGAACACGGCGGGGTCGTAGTTCAGGGTGAAATCGAGGGCCGCCACGCCCGCTCCCGTGTCTCCTTCGAGAAGTACGGGCAGGACAACCTGGTTGCCGTTGACCTCAGGCACACCCATGCGAAGCGTACCGGCAAAGGCAAGCGGTCCGGCGAGCGCGACTAACGCGCAAAGCCGTGACAAACTACAACCCATCTGCACACTCCTGGCAGGCCCCTGGCACCACTGTACTAACGCCTCCCATTGTACGTCCGTTGACACCCCTCGTTACCAGGTCGGGACCACGGTAAATGAAAAAGTTCCTGAAACAGGGATTACGCCTCGTGTGCTCTGAAGTTGCAGGTCGATCCTGCCGTCCCAGTGATCGCGGCCATCCATTCCAATTTGGAACTTCTCCATGGTTAGATTCCCGCCAACAATGGTGTATTTTCCCAGGTTTGGCGCCGTGATTTCACGGTCATCCGGCAGGAGGTCCTTCGGAACCGTGAGGGGCAGCGCACGGCCAACTATTGGTTGGTAATAGGCGTCGCCTTCAACGTCCGGCATTTTGGGATCGATTAACGCCGCAAAGTATGTCCCAGACCCTGACAACTCCATGTAGTCAGGATACCCGGAATCAGTGTTTGCCAATTGCACATCATCCAGCTTGATGGTCGCCGATTGCCCGTTAAAACTAAGAGTAAGCGCGCCGCCCTCGGCGAAGGTTGGGTAGGGGTTACCCGACTCCTTGCTCGCTGCAATCGGCACGCTTGAATCCTCTCGCGCCTTCGTAGCACCGCAGCCGGCAAACGTCGCTGACAGTAGCGCCACAATAAAAAATAGGCAAAACCAGCGCTTCATCGCCACTTTCCCCAATTTAGCCCGGGCCCCTTCGCCATGAAATGTCGTTTCCCAAGTATCCCACGAAACGGCGAGATTTGCTTACCGGCTTAAAACCGGTCAAAGCGCCAGACATAGGGATTGCGCTTGGGGAACAAGGTAGTGAATAGAATGCGGACATCAGAAGTGAGCATGGAGCGGCGCGATTCTAGGATGTCGTTGGGGTGGCGGTATCCGGTGAGGAGGTGCATGAGGTCGCCGTTTTTCAGGCTGATCTTGCTCGCGCCGGGGTTGGTCGAAACGTCGATGGCGCCGCGGTTTGCTCGGATGCGGTAGCTGGATTTTCCCAAGACCAGCGTGAACTCAGTGCGCAGTTCGCGGGCAATGCTCTTGGCGAGCAAGCTGTCCCACTCCGGCACCATCGATTCCAGCGTCTCGGCAACATTAATGAACGACATCATACCGCCGCCGTCATATTCGATGCGGGCTTCATGAACAGAATTGAATTGGCCCAGAAAACGGGCCAGCGGGTGCGCGGGTGGCACGCAGAAACGGATTTGCGTGATTTCCTCGGACTGCGCGATGCGCGCCGCTTCTCGCACGACTGCCGCGCACACGCCCGGCTCGCTCACGCCAACTTCCGTGACGAACAGGCATCCACGCTCGATGGTGGCGTAGAGATAGGCTACCGCCTTGCCTTGTTCGTCTTTGAGCACGCGCCATTTGTTCCAGCGTCCCCATTTATTGTGCAGGTGCGCCGCGGTACGGACCAATGAACAAACGGAATTGGCGTCGTTTGCGTTGTGCAGTTTCTGGAGCCAAGGGATTTCTCCGGGGGTGGCGATAGACGATTTGAACGGGTTTTCAAACGTGCGAGCTTCGGTCGTCTCCATGAGAATGGTGTAGTCGATCAGCGCGGACACATAGCCGAAGCGGTGATAGAAATTTGGGATGCCGAAGAGCATGGACACGTGGTAGCCGTGTTCGCGCATGTAGGTGAGCGTCTCTTCAATCAGCTTCCTGCCGATGCCGCGTTTGCGGTGGCGCGCGGACGTAGCAACCCAACCCAAACCGCCCATTTTTAGGCGCGCCTCGCCGATGCGGATGGTGTCGGTGGTGAGGTGCAGCGCGCCAAGCACCTCGCCCTTTCGCGTTGCAACGCGCGTATGTTCGGGCCGGAATGCGGGATAGCGCCAGGAGCATTCGTCGAGCCAATGTTTGGCGGCGTCGTCGCCCTGAATATGCGCATCGGCCATCAGGTCGAGCGCCATGCGCAATTCGTCGCGGTTTGCAATAGGTCTAATGGTTACTTTCATTCAAGACTGCCTTACGGCGGGAATTCTATCACTGGTGAATCGGTCTGTCCGAATCGATTACGATGGGACCGGGTTTAGGGGGAGAATCGCCATGCAACGCAACGCGCGCGTCGAAATCCTGAAACGATTACACCACACCCTTGAAGCTGGAGTGCCGATCATTGGCGCAGGGGCTGGCACCGGCATCAGCGCAAAGTTCGAAGAGGAAGGCGGCGTCGATCTCATCGTCATTTACAATTCCGGCCGTTACCGCATGGCGGGGCGAGGGTCGCTGGCGGGACTGATGCCCTACGGCGATGCGAACGCGATTGTGATGGAGATGGCTGGCGAGGTTTTGACCGTGGTCAAACACACGCCTGTGTTGGCCGGTGTGTGCGGCACCGATCCGTTTCGGCAGATGACGCATTTCCTTCGGGAAGTGAAGGACATCGGGTTCGCGGGGGTGCAGAACTTCCCGACGGTCGGTTTGATCGATGGTGTATTCCGGCAGAACCTCGAGGAGACGGGTATGAGCTTCGATCTCGAAGTGAAGATGATCGGGATCGCACACCAACTCGAAATGCTCACGACGCCCTATTGTTTCTCGCCGCAGGACGCGGAAAAAATGGCGGAAGCGGGCGCGGATATCGTTGTTGCGCACATGGGGCTCACCACGAAGGGATCGATCGGCGCGACCACCGCGCTATCGCTCGATGACTGTGTGAAGCGGGTGCAGGCGATCGCTGACGCCGCGCACGGCGTGAAGTCGTCCGTGCTGGTGCTGTGCCACGGTGGGCCAATCGCATCTCCGGAGGATGCTGCATACATCCTTGCGCGTACGAAACGCGTGCATGGATTCTACGGTGCATCGAGCATGGAGCGTCTGCCCGTAGAGACTGCGATTCGCGACCATGTGAAGCAGTTCAAGACGATCCGACTTGGCTAAAGTGGAGAGTTGGTTCTCATGGGAAACGCTCCGGTGGTGCGTTTCGATACCACTGTTACTACTGGCAGCGATAGCTATTTTCGGCAATTTCTGGATACCAATTCATTCGGCAATAACGAGAAAGTCCGAATCACTCATACCTGTCATCGGCGGCCTCTTTGGCCTACTGGGTTGCTGGTTAATACCTATTCCCTGGCTAAACCGGCTGTGGTGGGCGCCGCCGTTGATCGACTTGGGTTGCATACCGACACTGCTTGCGACATTGGTGTATGTATTGTATTTAAAATATTCCAGACGCGGAACGCAGCCAAGCGAAAGCTAACGCGTAGCCAAGTAAACCGAACGTTGCTAGTACTCACCTGCTCGTTCACGTAGACTATTTCGGCTGAGAAACTGAAATGCACATTCAAGACATTTTCACCAAATACCTCACAACCTTCTCCTTCGAGTTCTTTCCGCCGAAGACGGAACAGGGTGCGGAGGAGCTATTTAAAAATATCGCGGAGTTCGAGGCGTTGAAGCCGGCCTTTGTCTCCGTGACGTATGGTGCGGGTGGATCGACGCGCGAGCTTACGCATGACCTCGTCGTGCGCATTCACGATTCGTCGTCGCTGGACCCTATCCCCCATCTTACCTGCGTGTGTCATGGCGAGAGCGATATCCTCGAGATCATCGAGCGTTACGCGCGCGCGGGGGTGAGCAATATCCTCGCGCTGGGTGGGGATCTCCCGCGCGGCATGGAACAATACGATCGCGGGCAAGACGCGTTTCGCTATGCAACCAACCTGGTGAAGTTCATACGTGTGTTCAACGAATCCGGCGCGCATCCGGACAAGCGGGGCTTTGGTATCGGCGTGGCGGGATTTCCGGAAGGCCACCCCGCGACGCAGAACCGCCTTTTGGAAATGGACCATCTGAAAGCGAAAGTGGATGCGGGCGCGGATTACATCGTGACGCAGCTTTTTTTCGACAATCGCGACTTTTTCGACTTTCGTGAGCGCTGCGACCTGGCGGGTATTCGCGTGCCCATCATCGCCGGCATCATGCCCGTGACGTCCGCGAGTGGCTTGAAACGCATGGCGGAATTGGCTGCTGGCGCGCGGTTCCCGGCCGCGCTATTGCGTTCGGTGCAACGCGCGGGCGATAACGCGGATGCCGTGAAACGCGTGGGAATTCATTGGGCCACGGAACAGTGCCGCGATTTACTCGATCACGGCGTACGGGGAATCCACTTCTACACGCTCAATAAGTCCGACGCCACGAAACAAATCTATTTGAGTCTGGGTTTGAGTTCAGTAAGCGCGTAAATCTTCGTTTGCAGTTCCGCCTTCCGGCGGTATTCGCCGTGCACTTCCAATTGCCACGACCGCCTAAAGGCGGAACTCTAAACCAAACTCCGCCCACTCGAAAATAAAAAAACGGGCGGCGTTCGTTGTGAACGCCGCCCGTAACGATTCGCTTGTTTTGATCTAGCTTTCCGATGCCTCGAAGAAGCGGGCGCCGGTCGGGTCGATGATGTCGGTCGTCACGAAGATGAGCAGGCTCTTCTGCTCGATCTGCGTGGACTTACCGCGGAAGAAGAAGCCGAGCACCGGGATGTCCGCGAGGTACGGCAGCTTCTTGTTCGCGCGGGTCGTGTTGTCGTTGATGAGACCGCCGAGCACCAGCGTGTCGCCATCGTGCACGATCACGTTGGTCCACACGGCCTGAATCGACACGCGCGGGAACCGGATGTTCGCCGTCAACTCTTCATTGTTCACGACGGTGCGCTGGACGAATTCGTCTTGACCAACCTGCGCAGTCACCTGCGGGTTAAGCCACAGACGAACCTGGTTTCCGCCGCTGATTTGCGGGGTCACCGACAACGTGATACCGAAGGTGAACTGCTGGAACACGAGCTGTTGCGAGGCCGCCACGGTGCCCGTGCCGCCGAACGCGTTGTCGCTCGTGAGCAGCGTGCTGATGACCTGCGTATTGAAGGTCTGCGTCAGGATGTCTGCGATGACCGCCGGTTTACGGTTCAGCGTGGTCACACGCGGCGCGCTGAGCAGTTCGGTTTCCGCGAGGCTGTTCAGGTAGTCGAATACCACGCTGACCTTATCGCCGTCGGCGTTATTCAAGATGGTATACGCTAGATTGAACTCGCCTGCGGGACCCGGGTTCGCCGCTGCGCCGAGGACGGCGGACGTAATCGTGTTATTGATCACGTTGGTACCGTCAGGCTTGGTATAGATCGGAATATCTTCGAGGATTCCGTCGCCGTTAATATCAACCGGCGCAAGTACGCCGGTGGTGGTGGTGGTACCGCCTGTAGTGCCGCCCGTAGTCCCGCCGCCCGTTGTATCCGTGTCCTCAAGCAGATTCGGAATGCCGCGCGGGCGATTGTTGAGATCGCTCACGTTGACGTCCCAGTCGAAACCGACTTTATCGAGGTCGGAGACCTGTACTGTGATGAACTTGGATTCAATACTGACCTGCTTGGGCGTCACGTCTACATTCGCGATCATGTCTTCCAACACGTCGAGATAGGTCGGCGTGGAACGAACCATAAGCTGGTTGATGGTCGGGTTGTAAATCATCCAAGAAAGAACTTCACCGGTGTACGGTTCGATGACCGGCGGAATTGCATTTTCGAGAACAGTCAATACTTCGGCCTGTCCTTGGAACCCGCCAAGACCACCGGTACCGCCAAGGTTTGCGTTCTGCTGATTTCCGCCCTGACCGAAGCCGCCGCCGCCAGTGTTGCCAAGACGACCGCCTTGGCCACCACCACCGCCGCCGCCACGGAGCCCGCCCAATCCGCCGCCGCCTGCAGTGGAGCCACCACGCGTGCCGGATGCGCCTTGGTTATTCAAGCCAGTACCGGCCTCGCTGATACCGATGACCGCAGGTGTTTCACCGACGATCGTATCATCGATGCTGGAGAACAGTTGCGAAATGTTCGATATTTGGATATTGCCGCCGCCTTGACCACCGCCGCCGAAGCCGCCGCCGCCCTGGCCGCCGAAGCCGCCGCCACCGCCACCAAAGCCGCCGCCGCCGCCACCAAAGCCGCCGCCGCCGCCGCCAAAGCCGCCGCCGCCGCCGCCAAAGCCGCCGCCACCGCCGCCAAAGCCGCCGCCACCGCCACCAAAGCCGCCGCCACCCTGACCGCCGAAGCCACCACCGCCAAAGCCACCTTGGCCACCACCGCCAAAGCCACCTTGGCTGCCGCCGGAGCCAAATTGCGCGCCCAAGCCGCCTGGGTTGATCACGACGATTTTGAATAGGGTTTCGGCACCGGCATTACGGAGCTCGTAGATGCGCGTTTCGAGGTCTTCAAAGGTTTCCGTGCGAATTTTCTCAGCGGTGCTGATCCACAGGAAGCTAGGTTGAATGCTGTAGGTCAAGTTCAATGGACGGAGCAACGCCTTTAAGGCGTCGCGCAGCGGAACGTCCACCAGTTTGATGTACGGTACGATGCCGTCGGTAGCTTGTTCGCCAGTTAGTTGAGCCGTAGTTCCGGGAATACCGGGTGCGACGCCAGGACGCGCGAGGTTGTTTAGTCCTGACAGATTTCCGCCACCTGGGCCTGCCCCTGGAGGGAATGCACCGGGGACGCCAGGAGGCAAACCGGGTTGGCCAGGAACGCCGGGAACACCGGGGACGCCGGGCTGACCGGGAGCGCCGGGAATTCCCGCCTGGACGACTTGCCGTGGCGGGGCCACTACACGTGCGTCCACAACAATGTTGATGCCGAGGAACTCGGCGACAAAGTCCACGATTTTACCGACGTGCTGATCTTCGAATTCGATATTGACGGGCGATTCGAGCGCCTTTTCGATTTCAGTGAGTTCGCGTTCTTCGCGATACTGTTCTTCTTCAACTGGAACGTATAGGGGAGGTTCCTTGATACCGATATCGTCTGAACCTTCGGGCAGATTTTTCCTGCGCTCGATACCTTCGCGAATTTTCTGACGGTCGATCTCGCGCTGTTGCCAGGCGGAATCGATATCGTCGTTGTAGGATCCCACGGTCGCTTCACCGAGAAGGCGCTTTGCAGTCTGGTTGGCTGGGTCAATCAGCAAGACTTGTTCGAAGAGGTCTTTAGCGCGCTTGTATTTGCGATTTTCAAGGTAGAACTGTCCTTGCGTAATCAGTTCTTTGGTGCGCTCGTATTTGATGTCTTCAGCCGTCTTGGGCGCTTCGGCATCTGTTCCGGCCGGGATGGCTTCTGGATCTAGCGTGTCGAAAGTGGGGACGACAGCCTCCTGCCCGGAGCTGACCATCTGGATTTTGCCTTCGGCTTTCTCCAGCATCAGTTTGGCTTTTTCGTGGGCGGGATCCAGCGCGAGCGCACGGCTAAACGCAGCCTGCGCCTCGCGGTACATCTCGCTGCTGTACAGCTTAACGCCTTCGCGATAGAGCTGTTCAGCCTGGGATATGCCGGCCGTCGATTCGACAACGGCTGTCTCGACGACGACTTCCGGCACGCCGGGGGCCGGGGGCGGCGGGGGTACAGACTCAGCCGCGCCCGCGTGCAACATGCCTGACACAGTCAGCAGGCACAGCACGGAAAGGCTTGCCGCGGTGGTCAACCGCTTCAACCGCAAACTCTTGAACATTTCAATCCTCCCGCAATTCGGCACGAGTATAATGAAACCCGTGTTCCCACACAACGATTTAGGTCCCCTAGTTCCCAGGCATCTTGAGTTCGAACGTTTTATCGTGCGCGCTCGAGTAAATTTGCACGGTTTTATTCGTCGGATCGATCGTCATCAGCTTGTAGTTCTCGAAGACCTCTCCCTCTTTGTACCGTTTAGATTTTCCGGTCACTTTTGTGGTGAGTTCCGCGCGATACCCGCCATCGCTCCATTTCACGATGTTGTTCAGTGTAACGTCGATCGTTTCTTCGTCGCTGCCGGACGCACTCTTGCCCGTTGCCGCGATGCTCCAGATGGTGAACGGATTTTGGCGTACCAGCGGGCGAAAATCCTCTGCGCGCTCGGAAACCGGCCGCGGTCCCGGATCGGGGACATTCTCCGCGCTCATCTTGTTGGTGGCTGCGGGGGCACCTTTCTTTGGCGGTTCCGGCGTCTTGGTGCTTGCCTGCGCGGGACTGAGCACGAGATAAACGCGGAAGCACAGCACAATCAGCAGCGCTGCGAGGAACATTTTTTCTTTCTGGTTCCATAGCCACACGCCGGCTTTTCGTAGTTGTGAGTTTATGTCGTTCATTGGTCGCTCATCCGATTCTTACCGTTATTCCCGAATATTGTCGCTACACGTTGCGCCGAGGGCTAACTGGGCCCTGCCGTATTTGAACGCAGGTTTTTCAACTGTTCCATGGCAGTCTGATTACCCGGAGCGGCCGCCGGCGCAGGGGCTGCTTTTGCATCCGGCGCCGCGGCAACTTTTGGTGTAGCCTCGTATTTGTATTCGTCGATAGTAAAGACCAAATCGATTTTCAGCGGCGGATCCTGATACGCGCGAAGCTGCGTATTGGTCATGCGAAACCCTTGGATCGAAATGGTCATGGTCTCGTCGTTCTGCATTCGCTCGACAAACCTGCAGAATTGGTCGAGGGACATCCACACGGAAATGCCGACGGCGTACGAGGTCAAACCGCTTGGTTGAACCTTCGGGGTCCACATGACGACATTGTCGATGCCCATGATATCTGACTCGATCAACAGCCGCGTCATGGACGTGCCCAGTTTCAAGGTTTCGAGCCAGCTTGTTACCTGCTGCTCGTTTACGCGCCGGCCCGTTAGTGTCCCGGAACGTGGAACGCCGAAATAAAAATCGATCGTGGGACGGTAGTAAACGCCTTTGGTCGCAAGTTCGGTGTAAAGGTCGGTGACAACTTTCGCGGCCGTCTTGTCATAGTACTCTCTGAGCACGCTCGTCTTCGGCAAAGGATCGATTTTCTTGAAGTCGCGCAGGGTAAATTGGGACGCGCGTTGCGCGATCGTTTCGTTCCAAGGCTGAATTTTTGCGCGCACCGCGTCAACCGTCGATTCCGGTTTTCCGCTCGGGAATGTGTTTTTGAGCTGTGCGATTTTGGTGTTCAGGTCGGCGAGATACTTTTGGTCCGTCGAGAATTTCTCGACCGCCGGCCGAAAATAGAATTGGTAGCCTGCGGCAACGCCGCCGGCAAGGAGTAGCACGATGACAATCGCTATGATTTGCTGTTTACGCATCTGCCGTTATTCTTCGTCGTACCGGGTGCTGTCTCGACCGCCACGACCGCTGCCGCGCGCCATTGTTGGCGCTGCAGCCTGTGCCGGCAATTCGCTTGCAGGGCGGAATTGCACATCGATTCGAAACGATACCACGCTACCATATTGGTCCCATTGCATGTTCTGGGGAGCGTTTGGTCCGGCCGAGTTGCGTCCAGACAATTGGTCGAAACTCATACCGCTCGACTCGTCTTCTTCTTCGTCATAGCGAGTACGTCGGCCACCGCTGCCACCGCCACTGCCCCCACCGAGGCCTGCCCTAGGAGCCCCCATACCCTGCGTTCCGCCGCTGGCGTTGTCGAGTTCCGTGAATGGTTTCGGATCGGTGAACCTTTCGTCAAAGTATACCGCAGGCTTGCCATCCACCATAAATCGGCCGCTTGCTTCGAGGTTTTGCCTGAACTCTTCGATGGACGCGACGTCCTGTGCGTAACCGGCGATCATAATGCCGTTGTACATCATCGGGGCGGGTGCATTCATCATGGCAGCGATGGGATCACCGCCAGCGGTCGCCATACCACCCATGCGCGGGGTGATGCCTTCAAACCCCGAACTTTGCCACGGATCCGAAGTGTCCGTGACTGTGGTGCCCATGGCAGGTCCTGCGCCAAGCGAGATCCGGTTCGCAGCACCGAGCGAGGCGAGACCGCTTAGGCCTTTTCGTTCGCTACGCTCTGCTGGCGCCGGTGCGGCTGCTGGCCCCTGAGCGCCCGGAGGTACCACTTGAGTGGTCTCCATACGGTGGATCAACAGGAGTTTTCCGCGTGGACGCGCGCCATTGATCGCGACAAGGTCGTTGATCCATTGGCGCCGGTTCTTGAGCTGATCGTCGAGGACTTTCACCTTGTCGATGTAACCAGTCACTTCCGCCATGAGCGAGGCGATCTGGGTTTCGTGCTGCGATTTCCATTGCGTAGGCGAACCTTTTTGGAACGGCAGCGATGGATCGAACGTGGATATCTGGCGTTTTGCGACGACTATCTCGTCTTCTATGAGTTTGTTCTGCTGGGCCATTGCGGGAACGATGGTGAGCATAATGAGGACAAAAGTCGTTCCAGACAGCAGCCAATACAAACCGGCTTCGCGACGCCGCGCGGCTTCGAGAATGCGCGGAGGAATCAAGTTGATGCCGATCGTAACCGCTTCGCAGCATCGCAGCGCGAGCCCTAATGCCACGGCGGCCTGTTCGGGGTGCTCGTTCACTTCCTGAGCGCCCGGCGCGATAGCCAGCCCCGCGAGAGGCTGCGCGATGCGCACCTCGATGCCGAGCTGACGTTGAAGGAACGGAATCATGTTACGCAGGCACGCGCCGCCGCCAGTTACGATGATGCGGTTTACGGGACCGCCGCCGGGCTGCGACCGGAAGTATGCGAAGGAACGGTTGATTTCGGATACCAACCGGTTCAGCACGCGGCCAATTACTTCGCCGCCTTTACCGTCGCGCGCGGCATCGCCGGTTGGCGCGAAACCTTTTTCGCGCTTGAGCTTTTCCGCCTGCGCCCACTGCATCCCGAAGTCCGCCGCGATCGCGGAGGTCACATCATTACCGCCGAGATTCAAACTGCGCGTGAAACGGAACTGGTTGTCGCGTTCGATTACGATATCCGTCGTCGATGCGCCGAGATCGATGAGCGCAACGCATTCGCCCGTTTCGCCGAACTCTTTGGTGAATTTAAGCCAGTTGTACGCGGCGAGCGGGCACACATCGACGGTGTCCACTTGTTTCTTGATGTCTTTGATCGTATCGAGACGTTTCTCGATCACGTCAACCTTGATTGCCGCCATGAGCACGTCGTAGCCGCCGGCTTCGGTGCGTTGCAGGACTTGATAGTCGTAGGCGATCTGATCGAGCTGGAAAGGTATCTGTTGTTGAATTTCGTAGCGGACGATCTGCGTGACTTTGTATTCGGGTACGGGAGGCAACGTGCGCGTGCGCGTGAAGACCGATTGGCCCGGGACGCCGAAGATGGTTTTCTTCGCGCGGACCTTGGCGTCTTTCAGCAAGGCCTGAATAGTTGCCTTACGCGCATCGCGTTGTGCGTCTTCTTCCATCGACGGATCGATGGGGAATTCGCGATGATAATACTTGGTGAGTTGGTAACCGGTTTTCGTGGGCGTGAGTTCGCACAATCGAACTGCACTAGAGCCCAAGTCGAGCACCAATTTTTTCGACGACTTACCGCGCTTTAGTTTTGCCATGACATCACCGCCTCGGTACGCACTTCCCAGATCGAC
>JADLHJ010000063.1 GCA_020848835.1 Candidatus Hydrogenedentota bacterium | reverse complement strand
GGCGAACGCATGTACCACAAGCCGAACGAACTGTCCGGCGGCCAGCGGCAACGTGTGGCGATTGCGCGTGCGCTGGTGAATAAGCCGAGCATCTTGTTTGCAGACGAACCGACGGGAAACCTGGATACGGCGAGCGGCGAGAGCATCCTCGCGCTGTTTGACCATTTACATAAACAGGGCAACACAATCGTCATGGTGACACACGAGCGCGAGGTGGCCGAACACGCCGAACGCATCATGAGTTTCCGTGACGGCAATCTGGTGAAGGACGAATGGCGAAGCAACGGAGTTTGGGACCCAAAGTCCTTGGGTGGCTGATACTGCTGGCGGCCGTAATTGGCCTGCCCGCAGTGTATCTGTCCCGCGAAAAAACGATTGAAGTGACCGCGCAACCGGTCGAGCGCGGCCGCGTCGAACAGACGATTACGGCCATCGCGTCCGGCACCGTGAAGGCGAACGACACCTCGCTCGTTGCAGCGGGATCGATGGGCACTATCGTTGGCTTTCCCGCCAACGAAGGGGACCAGGTCAAGCAGGGCGACATATTGGTCGAGCTGCGCAATACCGAATACAAAGCGCAAGTGCGCTTGGCGCAAGCTAATCTCAAAGTTGGCGAGTCACGGTACAAGCAAGCCGAAATGGGCAAGAACATTAGCGGCAAGGTCTCCAGCACGCGTGTCGCGCAGGCCCAGGCGCAATTCGATCAGGCAAAAAGAGACTACGAACAAGCCAAGACGCTCAAGGACAAAAACGCGATCGCGCAGAACCTATTTGATAAAGCCGATACCGCATACAAGGTAGCTGAAGAAGCGCTTGCTGCGGCGCTCGCGAGCGAAGGTGAAAACGCCGTGCGCAGCGAAGAAGTGATCATGGCGCAGGCGACAATTGAGCAACTTCAGGCCGGCGTGTCGGTAGCGGAAGCCGCGTTGGACAACGCGTACGTCAAGGCGCCATTCGACGGCATCGTTGCGAAGACCATGCGTGAAGTGGGGGAGGCGGTCACCATTGGCATGCCACTGCTCCAATTGGTTAACCCTTCCGAAATCTATATCGAGGCGCCCTTCGACGAAGCGAACGCGTCGCAAATTAAAGTCGGCCAAAAAGTGCGCATTAACATTGACGCCTATCGCGGCACCGACTTCTACGGAACCGTCGATTTCATTTCGCCCGTCGTGTCCTTGAATCCCGATCTCAGCCGCACGCTCAACGTGCAGGTGAAGATCGAGCAGGACAAAGAAAAATTCATCACCGGCATGTCCGCGGACGTGATCATCCTCGTGGACGAAAAAGAGAACACTATTTATGCGCCTACGGAGTCTCTGATCCGGGGCGAATTCGCCTACGTCGTGGAAAACGGCCGCGCCGTCCGACGCGATGTGAAGACCGGTGTCGGTAACTGGAACACGGTCGAAATTGTGGAAGGCTTGAAAGAAGGCGACCAGCTCATCACGTCGGTATCGCTTGCGGACTTGAAAGAAGACGTGAAGGTCAAGGTCGTCGAAAAACTGGCGTCGTAATGGGCCCCTTCGATTACTTCGGCATTGCTGTCGATTCGATCGCGCAGAACAAGGTCCGTTCCCTGCTCACGATGCTGGGCGTCATCATCGGCGTAATGTCGGTGATTCTTCTCATCTCGCTCGGCGAAGGCGCGCAGGCCTATATCCAGCGCGAATTCGCAGGCATGGGCAGCAACGTGCTGCTGATCACGCCGGGTAAGCAGGAAACGTCCGGCATGATGCCGATCATCGCCGGCAGTTTTCGCAAACTTACCCACGAAAACGCAAAAGAAATCGAACGCCGCGCGCATGGCATCCGCGCTGTCGCCCCGGTAGTGATTGGCGCCGGCGCTATTGAATATGGCGAACGCCGGCGAAACACCATGATCGTTGCGTCCACCGAGGATTTTGAGAAAGTCCGCAATCTCCACGCTCAAGTAGGCCGCTTCATCTCCGATCAGGACATTGACAACAACAACCGCGTGTGTGTCATTGGTGTAAAAGTGCGGCAGGAACTATTCGGCACCGACAACCCGCTCAGCAAAAGTGTAGAAATTAACAAGTCCAAACACACCGTTGTTGGCGTGCTCGAACCCAAAGGCATGATGCTCGGTCTGAACATTGACGACCTCGTCGTCATCCCGCTCCGCAGCGGACAGCTCATGTTTTACGGCGGCGAGGACCGCCTCTTTCAAATTGTAGTCGGCGCCAAGAGCCCCGATGACGTAAAACCCGCAACCGAAAGCGTGCGCAGCATTCTCAAGGCCGCGCACGACTATGTCGAAGATTTCACCATCACGGATCAAACCTCAATTCTTGCGACCTTCGATCAAATATTCGTGGCCATGCGCGTCATGCTCGCGGGTATTGCCGGCATTTCGCTGTTGGTCGGCGGCATTGGGATCATGAACATCATGCTCGTGTCCGTCCGCGAACGCACCCGCGAAGTTGGCGTGCGCAAGGCCGTGGGCGCAACCCGCCACGACATCGGCATGCAGTTCGTCATCGAGTCCATTACGCTAAGCTCGATCGGCGGCTCGCTAGGGATCGCGCTCGGATTCCTCGGCACCTTTATCATCCGATCGATCTACCCGCCGCTACCGGTCTACACCTCGAGTTGGTCGGTCATTCTCGCCTTCTTCTTTTCGATGGCAGTCGGCGTATTCTTCGGCGCCTATCCCGCCGTCAAGGCCTCCGGGGTAGATCCCGTTGAAGCCCTCCGCTACGAGTAGTCCACGTCAACTTATCGCCATCCAGGACGTCATATCGCCTCGAAGTGGTCGTGCTTGCAATCGAACCTCGCATTCGCCTCCAGGCATCGAGATCACGCACCCGGCACGACCTGCCGTTTCCCCTAGGGGGATTCCCGTAGACAGTGAGGTTTCGGTTTGGTAGTATCGCAATCAGCGCTGGGCAGCGCGGTGAGGGTGACAGTATTTTCCAAAACGAGAGGGGCAGTGTCCGCCATGCTGAACTTGGCAATTATTCTCGAAAACAGCGCCCGGGAGAGACCCAATCACACGGCCATTGTCTACGGCCAATTTCGCCTGGACTATCAAACCGTAAATGCCATGGCCAACCAGGTGGCCAACGGACTGGTAAAAGCAGGCATCCGCAAAGGCGACAAGGTGGCGCTGTCCTGTCCAAACCTGCCCTATTTCCCCATTATTTACTTCGGTGTGCTAAAAGCTGGCGCCGTGTTCGTGCCACTCAATGTACTGCTGCGCGACCGTGAAGTGGCCTATCATCTCTCCGATTCCGACGCGCGTATTTTCATATGTTTTGAAGGCACACAGGAACTTCCCATAGGCAAGGTCGGCTACGAAGGCTTCAAGGAAGCCGGTACCTGCGATCACTTCTACATTATTCCGACTGTACCTGGCGGCGAGTCGCCTTTACCCGGTGTGCCTACGCTCAGCGAATTGATGCAAGACCAGCCTTCAACATTTGAAACTGTGCAGACCCGGCCCGACGACACTGCGATCATCATTTACACGTCCGGTACCACCGGCCGTCCAAAAGGTGCGGAACTTACCCATTCCAATAATCTGATGTATAGCATGACGAGCCGAAAGCTCCTGAACGGTTCGCCCGACGACGTCACGCTTGCTGTGCTTCCACTCTTCCACTCTTTTGGACTAAATGCACTGCTCAACTCCTCCATTTACGGCGGCGCGACCGTTGTATTGCATACCCGTTTTGAACCCGGCGCGGCCTGGCGCACCTTCGAAGAAGAAGGCGTCTCCGTGTTCGCAGGCGTGCCCACGATGTATTGGGACCTGCTCAACTATCCCGAAGCGGACAAGTTCAACCTCGAGAAAATCCGCTCCACGATGCGCCTCGGCGTATGCGGCGGCGCGCCCATGCCCGTGGATGTGATGAACCGATTTCAGGACAAATTCAACATCAAAGTGTTGGAGGGCTATGGCCTTAGCGAAACGACTGCCGGTTGCAGCTTTAACCGCATCGACATGCCCCAAAAAATCGGCTCGATAGGCGTGCCTATTTGGGGAATGGAAATGAGAGCCGTTGACGAAGCCATGAACGAGTTGCCCGTTGGCCAGCCGGGCGAAATTGTTATCCGCGGCCCCCTCGTCATGAAGGGCTACTACAAGCGTGACGAAGCAAATGAAGAAGTCTTCCGGGGCGGCTGGTTCCACTCCGGCGACGTTGGCTATAAAGATGAAGATGGCTATTACTACATCGTCGATCGCATCAAAGACATGATCATCCGCGGTGGCTTCAACGTCTACCCCCGCGAAATCGAAGAAGTGCTCATGACGCACCCCGATATTTCCCTCGCGGCGGCCATTGGCATACCGCACGACGAATACGGCGAAGAAGTAAAAGTCTACGTGATCCTGGACAACGGCTCGACCATGACTACCGAAGAGGTACTTGCCTACGGCAAAAAGCAATTGGCCGCGTACAAGTATCCGCGCATGGTCGAAATCGTGAAGTCGCTGCCAATCGGCCCGACGGGGAAAATACTAAAAACAGAACTGCGCAAGATCGCGCTCGCTGGCGCACCGGCGTAGCTGCTCCGACTATTTATCAACTCAATAAAGTGTTTGGGAGTTAAACATGCTGAATCTCGCCACGCTGCTCGAGGAGAGCGCGCGAATGTACCCCGACAAGACGGCAATCGTCTTCGATCAGATTCGCCTGACCTACCGCCAGGTCAACGCGATGGCGAACCAACTTGCCAACGGATTGGTAAAGGCGGGCATTCGCAAGGGAGACAAAATTTGCGTGTGCTGTCCAAACCTTCCGTATTTCCCGATTATCGTATTCGGAATCCTCAAAGCAGGCGCGGTCGTTGTCCCGCTCAATGTACTGCTCAAACACCGCGAGTTCGCGTACCACATCAGCGATTCCGAATCGGTCGCGTTCATCTGTTTCCAAGGCACCGAGCAATTGCCTGTATTGAAAGAAGGCTATGCTGGTTGGCAGGAAGCCAAGACTTGCCCACACCTCTGGGTCATTCCCACTATTCCCGGCGCGGATTCGCCCATCGAAGGCGTTCCCACCTTCATGGAGCTGCTCCACAACCAACCTGATACCTTTGATACCGTTGCCACGCGCGCGGACGATACCTGCCTCATCATCTACACTTCCGGCACCACAGGGCGTCCGAAGGGGGCGGAACTCACGCACTCGAACATGACTATCAACCCAATGATCACCTGCCAGATGGGCCGTTCGACAAAAGACGACGTGCTGCTAGTCGTGCTGCCGCTGTTCCACTCTTTCGGTTTCTCGTGTCAGATGCTCTCCGGCATCTACACGGGCGCAACACTCGTGCTGCAGCCGCGTTTCGACGCCGCAGCGATATTGCGCGCCTTCGAAGACGAAGGCATCACGCTTTTTTCCGGAGTGCCCACCATGTATTGGGACCTTCTAAACTATCCGGAACTCGATAAGTTCAACATCGAAAAAATCTCGAAGACACTCCGCCTATGCAATTCCGGCGGTGCGGCAATGCCCGTAGAGGTCATGAAGCGTTTCGAGGAAAAATTCAAAGTGGTGATTCTGGAAGGCTACGGTCTCTCGGAGACTTCGCCGGTTGCCAGCTTTAACCGGATCGATAAACCACGCAAAGCCGGTTCAATAGGACTGCCCATCTGGGGCGTCGAGATGAAAATCGTGGATCATGAAGACAACGAAGTGCCCCAAGGCAAAACCGGCGAAATCGTCATTCGCGGGCACAACATTATGAAAGGCTACTACAAGCGCGACGAGGCGAACGACGAAGTGTTTCGCACGGGATGGTTCCACAGCGGTGACATCGGCTACGTGGACGAAGAAGGTTATTACTACATTGTCGATCGCGTAAAGGACATGATCATCCGCGGTGGATTCAATGTCTATCCGCGCGAAGTCGAAGAAGTGCTGATGACCCACCCGGATATTTCGCTCGCCGCCGTCATCGGCGTTCCGCACGAGGAATACGGTGAAGAGGTGGCGGCCTACGTTATCCCGCAGACGGGGGCAAAGATCTCCGAGGCCGATGTGATCGCATGGGCGAAGCAGGAAATGGCTGCATATAAATACCCGCGTCACGTCGAAATCGTGAAGACGTTGCCCCTCGGGCCTACAGGCAAAATCCTCAAAACCGAACTCCGGAAAATGGCCGCCGAAAAAATCGCCGTGGCGAAGTAAAGATGTTCCAACGAGGAAACGAATCCGCGCTGCGCGCGGCGGTGCGTCGCACCGTGCACGAGACCCCTGTCACCGATCTGCACACACACCTCTATGCTCCGCCCTTCGGGGCTTTGTTGCTATACGGCGTGGACGAATTACTCACGTACCACTACCTCATCTCCGAAGTCTTCCGCGCAACGCGAATGCCCTACGACCAATACTGGGCGCTATCGAAGCGCGAACAGGCGGACCTGATCTGGAAGACGCTCTTCATCGAACGTTCGCCGATCAGCGAAGCCTGCCGCGGCGTCATCACATCGCTCGACAAACTCGGCCTCGATGTTGGCTCACGGAACCTCGATTCCTACCGCGACTATTTCGCCGATGCCGATCCCGACGCGCACGTCAACCGCGTGTTCGCCGCAGCCAATGTCCACGATGTGGTGATGACCAACGATCCCTTCGATGAAGTGGAACGTCCCGCGTGGGAAAACGGTTACGCCGGAGACAAGCGCTTTCACGCGGCACTCCGCATTGATCCGCTGCTGAATAACTACGTCTACGCGAGCGAAATGCTGCGCGGCTGGGGCTACAACTCTACGACACACGTCGATTCCTCAGCACTCAGCGAAGTGCGGCGCTTTCTCTCCGATCGGGTCAAGCGGATGAACGCACTCTACATGGCCGTTTCATTGCCGCCGGATTTTGCGTTCCCTGAAGATTCCCTGCGCGCAAAGCTCATCGCCGAGTGCATTGTCCCCGTCGCGGCGCAACATAACATTCCGTTTGCGCTGATGATCGGCGTGAAGCGCGCCGTGAACCCCGCGCTGAAGCTCGCGGGCGACGGCGTCGCGCGCGCGGATGTCGGTGCGGTCGAGCGGCTCTGCGCCGAATTCCCAAAGAATAAGTTCATGGTCACCATGCTCGCGCGCGAAAACCAGCATGAACTCTGCGTTGCCGGGCGCAAGTTTCCAAACCTGTTCATCTTCGGATGCTGGTGGTTTTTGAACAATCCAAGCCTGATCGAAGAGATGACGCGTATGCGCCTCGAGCTGCTCGGCCTCAGCGTCACGCCGCAACACAGCGACGCACGCGTCCTCGAACAAGTCATCTACAAATGGGAACACTCCCGCGCGATTATTGCCAAAGTTCTTGAAGAAAAATATTGCGACCTGCTCAACACCGGGTGGAACGTGTCCGATTCAGAAATCGCGCGTGACGTGGAGGGCCTGCTCGGCGGAAACTTCTGGGACTTCCAACAAGCCGTCCTATAGTGGCGTGTCCAAGTGTACGCGGCCGGACACAATCTGCGAAACCTCTGTTTCGTCATGCGTGGCGATTACAACAGCGACTTTACGCTCATGCATTTGCCGTTGAAGTTCAATGAGTAGTGATTCCCGCAATTCGGCATTGAGGTTCGAGAACGGTTCGTCAAGCAGCAGCAACGCCGGTTCGGTAACCATCGCGCGCGCAAACGCCAATCGTTGTTGTTCCCCACCTGACATCTCCGCGGGAAAAGCATTCGCGCGATGCGCCAGTCCCAACCGGGCCAGCGTCTCTTTCGCAATTTCCAAGCGCTCGCGACGGTTTTTCCCGCGCCCGCGCAAGACAAATTCAAGGTGACGCCACGCGCGCATATGCGGCCAAAGCGCAAGGTCTTGAAACACCATTCCAATGCCGCGCTGTTCCGGTGGGACAACGGCACGAGGCGACGACACCACACGCGCGCCGATTCTTACTTCGCCGTTGTCCGCATCCTCCAGCCCGGCGATGACGCGAAGCAGCGTGGTTTTTCCACAACCCGACGCGCCCAGCAGCGCGATAGCGTTTTCAGCTTCAACACGAAACGAAACGTCGTGCAGCACACGCCGCGCGCCAAATGACTTTGCGACGTTTACAACCTCAAGCGCCGGCATGGGTACGCCTCGATAGCATCTTGAACCCAGCGACGCCACACGCCGCGAGCACGGCAACCCCGATCGCGGTAAGGAGACTCAACGCGGCGACAAACGAATCGGGCCCATAATGCATCAACGAAAAAAGCCTGAGCGCAAAGGTGCTCACACCGGGCGGGCTCAGCAGCACCGTGGTATCCACTTCTCCCAACGCCAGCACGAACGTCACAATCCAAACTGCGATCGCGTACGGTAACGCAAGCGGCGATGCGACGCCGCCAATGACGCGCCACCAAGGAACCCCCGCGATTCGCGCGGATTCGTATACGCGCGGACTAACGCGCGATCGTTGGGCCTCGAAAACGATCTCGCCAAATGAAAAAAAGCGCGCCACGCCAGCGAGCACCAGAATCGCCGTGCTGTCGTATACCAACCCCGCCACACCCGGCCGGTTCCACAGTGCGATCATTCCAAGTGCAAACAGCGGTCCCGGCACGACAAACGCAACCAGCGACGCATATCGCACAAACGTCCGTGCACTTGCATGCCGCGCGACGGCGGCCAACATAAACGCGAACAACGCAATGATTGTCGCCGTGCAAGTCGCCACGATTAGTCCGGTAACAATTTCTTCGTGCGCAGTCTCCCATACGGAAGCGTAGGTGCGCAGCGGCAGCGAACGCACAAATAATGCCGACAATGGGACCGCAAGCGCGCAAAGGGCCAGCGATATCGCAAAGAGAGCGGGAAACGTACGCGCGCGTGCATCGATGCGCGGGGCACTTCGCGACGCGCCAGACAACCACGCATGACGCGGCCGCACAAACGCACTCCACAACATCAAGCCAACGGCGCAAACGGCAATCATGGGGAGCGATTGCGCGGCAGCTGCACCATAATCGAAACTCATACAGCTCGCGTGAATCTCGACAGGATACGTGTTCACCTGCAACAAGGACGGCACGGCAAACGTCGAAATCGTCAACGCAAACACGATCATCGATCCCGTCAACACGCTCGGCATGAGGAGCGGCAGCACGATCGCGCGAAAGGCGCCGCGCGCGTGGCCCGCGACGCGCGCGGCCTCAAGCAATCGTGCATCGAATCGGCCCAACGCGGCGACCGTCGCAAGCATCGGTACCGGAAACAGCGTCATCGTAAGAATGAAAAGTGTTCCCCAAAACGTGAACGGACTCGGCGCGGGCGGCGCACCCGGCATCGCAATCTGCACGAAGCGCGACAAGTGGCCCGTGCGTCCCAACACGTCTACCCAGGCAATCGCCATGATGTGCTGCGGCACCAGGACAGGCAGCGTGAGCGCGAACGTCGTCGGTGATTGCAGCGCGCGTGGCAGGCGTTGAATCGAGAATGCCGCGCCCGCACCAAGTATCGTCGCGAGTATCGACACGCCGCTGGCCAGCCCCACGCTGCGAAATAGCAGGCCCCATTGCCGGGACGAATGCAATACGTTGGAGTAGGCAGAAAGATCGATTCGCCCCTCTACCCAAACCGAAGACGCAAAAAGAAAAACAAGCGGGGCTACAACAACGCCGGCAAAGACCAGAAAAAGTAGCGACAAAAAAATAAATCGGCTGCAGCTTGTCATCATTGATTAAAAAGTTCGCGCGAGAACGCCAGCGCCGCTTCCATTTTCGCACCCACGTCTTTGAAGTCAACGCGCATCGCGCGAATCGACGCCAGATTCGGCACCTTGCCTGGCGCCTGGACCAAAGGGTTCAACGGAATCTGCACGGAGCGCGCCTGCGCCAGCGCGGTTTCAGATTCCGCGCTCAATAAATAATCGATCAGCTTTTTCCCCGCATCCGCATGCGGTGCGCCGTTTGTCAGCGCAGCAGTGTTCGGCAGCACCAGCGTACCGATGCCTCCTTCTTCCTGATCCGGAAATATCCATTTCACGAGCTTGCCGTCTTCGACGCCGCCGTTCGCATCGTCCGTGTCCGTCAAACCCGCTGCATACTCACCCGACGCGACCATATCGCGCACCGCCGCGTTGCCCGAGAGTATCGCTACATCGTTCGCGAGCAAATCGCGCAGAAACTTTTTCGTATCATCTTCCCCCCACAATGCAAACAATGCCGCAACATGGGTTGCCGTAGTCCCGAACAAAGGCTTTGCAATCGCCAGCTTTCCCTTCCATTCAGGCTTCGTAAAATCGCGTATAGACTTTGGCGGCTCCGACACCAAATCGGTGTTATAAATAATCACCCGCGCACGCGCGGCAAACCCCGTCCACGCGCCATTCGCGTCTTTGAAACCCGCGGGAATCGCATCCGCCATGGGCGAAACGTAAGGCTGCAACACGCCCTTGTTCGCCAACACAATCGTCTGCGCCACCTCATTATTCCAGAACACATCCGCGCGCGGCCGCCCCTGTTCCGCCGCAAGCCGGTTCGCCAGCCCGGTTGTCTTCGAGGCCTCGGTGTCATACGAAGCCCGCACCGCAATGCCCGTCTTTTTCGTGAACGCCTCCAATATCGGCCGCGAATACATCTCATCGTGCGCCACGTATACGACGACTTCCTGTTGTTTGTTGACTGAGCACGACGCAACAAGAATAGCGAGTACAACTCCAAGAATAATGAAGGGCCACTTCACGATTCGCTTCCTTTTCGAACCTTGCTGTCTTCAATACGAGTCGAATCCCGGAGGAATATGTATATGACAAAGCAATGGAAAAGCGACGTGCACCCATAGAAAGTTAAACGAAGCATCGGCCCCTCGAATGCCCGCATCGACACGTAGGAGCCAACCGAATTGCTCGCAATCCAACTTCCCACCGGAGATATTCCAAGAACAATACTCTTCCAGAAATTTGCACTTCGCATTGGCAACATGAACGCATCGACTACATCGGCGAAAACCAGCGGAAATAACACGTACCCTATTCCGAGGAAATACGACAACGATATTGCAAACATGGAAGAGCTTACGCGCAGAAACGGTGTTTGCGATCCGACCGCTACCAGTGTGAGCGCTAAAAGAGGCAACATGGGAATCGCGGTGTACACGATGTGCCATCCCCACAATGCGGAGGGAAAAAACACCAGCACGGGGGAGGTTGCACTCAACCACAGGCACGCTGCTAACAACGACAGGGCGCTCGCAGCGAATGCCTTTCCGAATATGATTTGCCTGGGCCGAAGGAGCGTCATGATAAGCTGTTCTCTCGTCTCCATATCGCGCTCGCGAATCCAGAGCGGTGGACTCACTCCCGGCGCAACGATGCCGATGACCGCGGCCGCGCCTCCGATCCACATCAATATCAAGTCATTTCTTGCGCTGGCTGTGGCAAGCAGGTCGATTTTGAAGACTAGCGTTGCAGCAACGGCCACAAACATGAAGCCGGCAATTGCCAATGAGCCGATGCGCAGTACCCTGGATTGCCGCCACGTTTGCAGGAGTACGCGGAATTCGCGCTGGAAAACGACGTTATAGGCGTCGGAAAACGGCTTTGCCGCGCGAATTCCCGCTGTTGAGCGCGACGTTGCTGTTCCGTGCACATTAGGAAGCGCGATAAATTTTTCATTGCGCAGCCGCCGGAACCCCAGCCACGCAATGACAAAGCCGGCGAGAACAATCGCGCACTGCAACGTCATGGATGACACGTAAGGCAGGCTCACGTTGAAAGAGATGATGTTGGGATACAAGACAATTCCCGACGGCGTTGACCATACATTGGGCACGAGATTCTGAAACGGCGCTGCTGGATAACCCAGTATCCAAACAAAGATAAGTTGCAGCAACAGCGAAGCGATGGGAGCGTAACCACCGAGCATGATTGCCGCAAGGATGTAAGCGCCGCTCACCGCCCGCGGTGTGCTTCGTGCAAACGCCGTGCAGATCAAACCTGCGGCGATGCAGGTAAGCGCAGTGAGAATTAAGACGAAAAATTGAATGGGCAACACGGTCCACTCAAAGCCCGTCAACAGGTACGCCGTACACACCAGCGGCAACGTCGCAATCGCGTAAAGCAAAAAATAGCCCATACAATTCAACGCATGGGCAGCGAGCATGGCTCGTGGCGAAATTCGCGTAAGCAAAAGTAAAACCAGCGTGTCCTTGTCGCGTTCGCTGCGCACGCTCGTGGCCGCAAGAGCGGGCAGAACTGCCACAGCGGAAAAGTAAACCGCGATCATCCAATAGCGCGCGATCTGGGTGGTCGCGCGGTGAATCCGGAATACAGGGTCGTCATCGAATGGCCAACTTACCACTATTGCTATCGAGAGCAGGGCGGTCGTGAGCACGATAATTCGCCCTGATTTGTCTTGCCGCAGGGTACGTACCAACTCACGACGCACGAGCGCGGCAAAGGGAACGAGTGTATCGATCATTGGATGACCTTTCGCGATTTCCACTCCGGGCGTACGTCGCCCCACGCGAGAATGACAAAAAATAGCACCTGCATTGTCGTGAAAATGCCCAGATACGCGTACAGCCCCAGTACGGGCGGAAATCGCACGTTGTGAACGCCGCAGACCACCGCAGCGATCGGGCTAATCGCAGTAATTCCAAGCTGGATTAAGGTCGCCGTCTCATTGTGCCGCGGCATCGCCATATACGGCAGCCCGATGTACGCAATCGCAATCAGATGTACAAGAACCACCGCGGCAGGCGTGCTCAATGGCGTGCGCGCGATGCGCCTGCCCAGCGCCAGCAAATTGAATAGAGTGGCCGACAAGGCCACCGCGCCAATCAAAGCAACCGCAGTGGCGCTCGCGGATTTCGTCGCATAAACAAGCACTGGCCCAAAACCAACTCCCCAACACGCCGTGACAATAAAAGGCAACGCGGCAGCGGCACAGGCCCGTCCCACAAAGCGCTCCCGCCGAGTGAGCAAGGTTAGATCCAGCGCCTCTTCCATTTCCGAGTTGCGATCGTTCGTCCAGGCCGGCGTACTGATTCCCGGAATCGTGCACGCGGCAATCAACATTGTCGTGACAAAATACCACTGCAGCGTCTGCGGCGGATTGTCCATGCCGAACACGCCTTTAGAAAAGTCACCACTCTGGACCATCAGTAACGTCCAGCCGAACAGCGCCAAACTGAGGAGCACCGCCGCCATCAAGCTTCCGAAATTGATCTGCGCGCGGTGCAACGCATCACCAAACTCGCGTACAAACACCGGGTTGCGTCCATCCGGATACACAGAGCGTGGCCGCCGTGAGACGTGTTGCAACCATCGTTCGCGTATAGATAGCCTTCGTTCGTCTGAATCGAGTGAGATTCTTTCAAACGAAAGCACTCGAAGCCGTTGGATTGTCAATAATAAGTAAACGCAGGTAGATGAAATCTGCGTGAACGTATATGAGACAAAGGTCCAGATATTATTGCGACCAAATTTCAAATCGAATGCGACCGCAATGACATAACCGATGATTAAGGGAATCGCGGCCATTGCGTACGAAAACCCTATGATATCGGTGGTTTTCCGTCTTAATGTTGACGTAAATAACCCAGCGGCAGCACACGCGCACGCCGTTGATATGATCATGCAAAATCGGATTGCTAGGAAAGTTATTGTTAGCGGTGAGATTAAGTCGGCAGTTAACATGACTGGAAAAGTGCTGGCCACCATGATTGCTACCATGAGCAGAACCCACGTAAATACCCCAATTATGATTGCGGATAGACGCAACAGGGTTAAAATCAGCTGTGTATATGTATCGCGATCCACTTCCGAACGTATTACCATGGACGAATAAACCGGCACGAATATAATTACGGCCGCTATATATACCATCGTTAAACTGGTGCCGACTTGCCCTGCTCGTGCCGTTACCGTATTGGGAAGCATCACATCCACTGGCCAAGATTCGTACCATATCCAGACGAGCGCGACATAAATTAACATCCCGGAAAGAATTAGGCCGGTTCGTCTAAGGCCCCGTAGCAATTCCCGGCGCAACAATGCGGACATTGGCAGCAATGCTTGGTGCATACGTCAACGGTCCCGCATATGCCGCGCCGCAAGCAGCCTGACGCAGAGCTCCATCAAAACGATCGCGACGAGAGAATGCGCGCACAGCGCAAAGCCCCATATGACGTAATTCAACGGCCCAATTACGTCGTCATCCGGCAGAAAGTGAAATCCAAACGTCGTTATCGGTGATAAATGCCACGCCGGGTAAGATAGTTCTTCGGGGAGTCGTCTCCGGACGATATACACGAGAAGTGATAGCGACGCATTGATCAGAAAAGGCGAGCACAGCACCGTCATGCTGCCCGCGAATGCGTAGAGAATCGCCGCGGACGTGCGCCGCGTCAGCAGCCCCATAATGGAGGCGATTGATACACTGAGGACGGTCATGACCGCCAGCGTGATGAAGCCCGCACTAAGAATCTGGAACGAGGCTGGCTGAAAAAAAGGAAACCGCAGAAGCGGCAACGAAGCGAACATCGTCATCACAAAGGGAAGCACACACGCGCGCAGCGCCGCCCCAATCTTTCCATACACAAGTTGGCGCGGCGTAATGAGCGATGTCCGCAACAGGTCCATCGACTCGCGTTCATACTCGCGCGTCCACGCCGCAGCAACCGAACCCGGCGCGACAAACGCCATGAGCACGGCCAGGCCAATGACCCACGCGTACATCGCCGTGTTCGCATCACCTACAGTCACGCGCAGGTTTATTCCTAGCGCAAAATGTAGCGCCGCCATGATTGGCAGGATGCACGCCAGCAGCAACAGCATTCGAAGTGGCGTCAACCGTTGCGTGATTTTCAGTTGCAGCAGTTCGCGCGCAAGCATCGGGTTGGCGCCGTCGGGGACCTCTGGCCACGACGGAAGGGACATCCGCGCCCATTTCGCAGATTGCCTTGGCGGCGCATCCCCCGGCGCCGAAGGCAGCGGTGGCGGTAACGCGACCGTCGTGAACGACCGCTCCTCACTCTGCTGCACGAGCATCCGCCGCGCGACTAGCAACGCCAGCAGCGAAAACGACAGTTGACCAAGAATCATCCGCACGATGGTGAACGACGATATCGCCACGCCGCCGCTTACGGCAACCATCGCGCCGCCGCCAAACGGCGAGAGCGACGCCACAAAATTAAGTACCCATTGAACGATGGGCTCAAGAAACGTGAGTTCTAATACCGCAATCACACCATAGAGCAGCAGGAACGGAATGACATACCCGCCAAGCGCGATGAAGGTGCTCACGTACGCGAGCAGCACCGCGCGCGGCGTGTTCCGTACCAGCGCGCTGCTCATAATCCCCATGCTCGCGCAGGTGACTGCAATAATCGATAGATAAAGACCCGAACCTGCGATTGCCTCAGGGTCAATGCCCACCAGAAACATCGTAGTGCCAATCAGTGGTAAGGTCCCCAACACCACAAGCAGAAAATACCCCAGCGAACTCGCCAACTTTCCAAGGACAATGATGCTCGGGCGCGTCAGTGTCAGCGCGAGCAGGTCATACGTGTCACTCTCGCGCTCGGACACAATGGCCGTCGCCGCATAACCTGGCAAAAGAAAGACCGCCGAAAACATCAACGTCGCGGTCAGCCCGCCCAGCATCATCATCGACTGCATCCGCATCTGCATGGGCGACACCGTCTCGCTCGGGTATCCCGCCATGATTACAAAGGTTGCAACAACGAGCACTCCGCCGAGCAAAACAATTGGTCGCGGCCGCCGCAAATCGCGTATAAGCTCGCGTTTCAGCAGTCCCCAGAACGGAAGAAAAGACTTGCGCACGCCTCAATCCGCCCGCGCGTAGCGCAGCGTGTAATGCCGCGATGCGATACGCAGTAACAGAAAAGCAATGCCGGTATGTATCGTGCAACTCACAAGCACGGTGACGGGTGCCAATATCGGATAGTCTGAAACATAAGACAACAATACTACGGACGCAATCGCCGGCGACAATACCACCGGCCACAGATCTAACCAAGGCGACGTAGCCTCGCCTCCGATAAACGCAAACGAAAGTTGGAAAGGAAACACATGCACGAGACCCAGCAGCATAATGTTCGCAACGATTGCGGAAGCGCTGCGCTTGCTACTCATTCCCGCGTTGACGCACACCGCGACAAGTTCGAATGTGGTCACTGCCAGCACGATAATCGTTGCGATGTAACATACGGTGCTAATCGGTTCGATCAACATACCCAGCAGGACCGGGCAAACGAATACCATAAACAGTCCATAAATTTTCGTCGTCGCCCGCACTGCCGCATACGCCTTTCCCGTCACAATGTCCCACGCAGACTGCGGCGTCATTCGCAACGCATCGAAAGTATCCAACTCCCGCTCTCGAGCCCACAACGGCGCCGCGACAATCGGCACGACCACCGTAGGCGCAAGCAGCAGCAGGATTGTCCATACATAAGCAAGGGCAAATCCCTCTCCCGCTAGCGCCGCAGTAAACACTAGAGCAAGCCCAAACAGAATGAGTGCGGCAATGAATAATAGCGCCGCGCTCTTGTCGCTCATGCGCAAGCTTAGCCGCGACTGCAACTGCTCGCGCGCAAACACGGGATTCGTGCCATCCTCAATGCGCGGAAGAATGCCGAGCCAAGATATGTAATCGATGCTATCAGGCAAAGGCGGAGCAAGCCTTATAGGAGGCGCGTCAGTAGAATGCCGTGGAAGTCGATTTGGGGTACCAGGAGGATTATGGTAGGTCTGCAATTCCCGCGGCCTGCCCAGCATTCCCGCCGCTTTTGAAATTACTAAATACGAAATAGCGGCCTGTACACCCAGCGCAAGCACCGACCCGCCAAAATTGTCCCACACTTCCGCGGGGCTGCGCAGAATCCGTGACAGCGATACGACAGGCGAAGCGCTCCAAATCAGCGACAATAACGTCGCCGGATTCCAATATGCTTGAGGCAATAAACCTTCGAAGATTGATTTGAAAATACCAATTGGCAGAAGACAACCAATGAACAGAAGAAATATCAATACGTAACTCGAAAACACGGCCCCCGCCGTAGACTTCGCTTCTGCCGAACACATCACGCCGATGCTCGCGCTGGTCAACGCCGCCGCGAGCACGGTCAAATACGCCACAATAATTAGCGCAACATCAACGCCGACCAAAAACGCAGACACACAAATCACCGGCAGCGAGGCAATCGACATCAACAGGAAATAGCCGACCGCGTTGAGCGTTTTCGCCAACGCGATGCCCCAGGGTCCAAGCATCGTCAGCCACAACAACTCGTATGTATCTTGTTCGCGTTCCAGCACAATCGACGACGCCGCCACCGGCGGCACCAGAAACACCCCCGCCAAGAACAGGATCACCATCCCCGCGCTAAACACACCCTGCGAAGCTGCCCGTAACTGCATCGGCGCAGCATCGCCCGACGGATATGCCACCAGCGAAAAGAAAGCCGCCGCCGCTACAACATATGCCACCCACCGCAACGACACCGGACGCCGCAGCGACCGCACCAACTCCCGCCGCACCAGCGCCCCCAACGGCAGCAAATCGTTCATTCGTCCCGCATCCGGTAGCGGGTGAATATGTACCTGCTTATAAGCAGCGCAATTGCAGCAACGCCAAGGCCTGCCATCTGTCCAAATATCCAAACTGAAATCGGCTCTCGCCGCACGCCACCGTAGAAATACGAACCGACGTTGCCAAAGCCCAACGGCGCAAAGGATTCTTTCAACGATGTCAGCGGGGATACGCTTGGCGACACCCACCAAGCCACTTCGTTAGGATTGCGCCAACTAAAGAAGTCGGCGTTTATGCCAAGAATGCTTAATAGAAACCAGGCGACGTAAAGAAACCAATACGATCCGAATATTGTAAAAAGACTTAACACCGCGCCAAGCGTGACCGCAGACGAAGTCCGTCTGCTCAAAATCGATGCAAGTATACTCAACGATACCAACTCTGCGACACAAACGATCAATGTTACGATACCGCACGCAGCCACCCCGTAACCTTCCGGGACGAACACATTCGTTAAAATGCATGCGACAAGAATCGCACATAGTGACGGCGCGAGCACGCACAGGCCGCCAAGAACTTTCCCTGAAATGATGTCACGCGCGTTCAGCATTGTCATGCGCAACATATCGAAGTTTCCAAGTTCACGTTCTTTTGTGAATGCGTTTCCGAACGTAGCCGGGATGGCAAGACAAAACATACCCACTAACATCGCGAATGGGCTATATAAGGCCGACGGCGAAAAGTTGATAACACCCGTCGCGAAAATGAGCACCGCACAAAAAAACACAATATATGTCCCGCGCACCATCCACGTCGCGCGTTGAAACAATCCCCAACGGAACTCCCGCTCCAACATTGCATTCCTTCCATCGGGAATCGGAGGCCTCGGCTTTAACGGGTCAATCAAGTAATAAGGGAACGTCGAACGCCGCGCCAAGAGGACTTGTTCATCTTTGATGAGACGTGACTGCCGCACCGCTTTCGGCTCCGACTTGCGCGCGAGCGCCCACCGTGCAAACCAGTTTGCGATCACGCCAATGGCAAATGGCATTGCATACATAAGCACCATCTCCCAGGCCGGGGCCGCACCAGCTACAATGATTCCAATTACTGCGCTAGGAGACAAATATGTTATCCCGCCGCCGAACATTACCGATTGTCCGGTGGGGCCGAGGAAGCCTAATGTCGTTCCCGGGCCTGGTGTCGCTCCTGATCCAGGAATCAAAAAAAGACGCGCCGAATTCAAGCTCATATAAAGTGGCAATGCCATCAACGTCGCAAGAAACAAATAGGACAACAACAACGACGAAAGTGCGTGGCGAAAGTAGGCCGAACAAGCCAATCCAAACTGTACAATCATGAACGCGAATACAAGGAGATAAACAAACAGTTGAATGACCTGCGCGTTGTCGAGCCCCACCGAAAACTGCGCCACGGCGAACACGGGTACCACCGCAAAGATGAATCCAACCGCGACTGCCATCGAGGCAATGGTCTTGCCGCGAAGAATCGCACGATCACTCAAGAGCGTTAACCGAAGTTGGTCGAGTGTCTCCTGTTCCCGCTCCGCGGTGATGCTCACCGCCGCGATCGACGGAATTGCGATGCATAATCCTGCGAGCAAAGCAATACTTTCGATCGTGAGTACACGCCGCGATGAGTCCGTGATTTCCGTCAAATTCTGCGTCGCTGCCGGCAACAATGCATAATTCAGCAGCACTGCGGCGCCCACCCACAGCGCAAGAAACACCACCAGCCGCCACCGCGAAAATGCCCCGCGCAACTCCCGTTTCGCCAGCGCCAGCGTAGGCCGAAATGCGTTCATGTGTCTTGCATCCGGTAGCGCCGGAAAAACCACGTCGAAAACATCAGTAACGCCATCGCCGCGCCCGCAAAGATCGCCTGGCTCAGTAGCCACCATGGCGCGCCGCGCGGAACGCCATACTCGTTGATTTCAAGCAGAATTACGCCGGGATGACTCACAAAATGCCTGTATGCCCATACCGGCGAAATGACCGGAACAAGGCTCGAACTCGTCAATTCTCGCTTCGCAACGATTTGCCAAATTTCCGGTTCCGCGAAGGAGCCGATAAACATCAGTGCCAGTGCGCCCACGAGTGCGAGAAACGTAATGCTCATCGCCGAAACGGTCGCCGTCTGCGGACGCTTGTGCACGATTGCCGCGGTAATACCGATCGCAGCGCCAGCAAAGGCGCAATTGATAAGCGTGATCATTCCAGCCAAGGTCGGGAAATAACACTCGGGACGCGTCGCCAAAGGCGATAGTAAAGCCAGACTACCCGCAGCGAATAACGGAGCCAGCGCCGCGCTCTCGCCCGCTATCTTTCCAAGCACGATTTGACGCGCCGGCAATAACGACATGCGCAGCATGTCCAAATGTCCCGGGTCCCGTTCCAGCGCAAAAGCATTTGCCAACAGCGCCGGTACAAACGGCACCAATACCCATATTTCAAGCATGATCAACAGATATATATAGTCTGGCCGCATCGCGAGCGATGCTAGCGAAAAAGCGAGCGCCAGCACGGCGAAAGTCCCGATCGCTGCGCGCACCATCGTCGTCGTCCGTAGGAACAAGCCAAACCGGAACTCCCGCACAAACACCGGGTTCTGGTTGTCCGCGATCGAAGAACTTCTCCGGAGTGGATCGATGAGATAGAACGGGAACTTTTTGCGCCGTGCTTCGAGTTCGACATGATCGTGGATGGAAATTCCGCGCCGCCGTTTCCTGGGCGCGTCATCGTGCCGCAACCGCCGCGCGGCTACCAGCAAGGAAATGGCCGAAATGGTCAATGGCGCAATCGCTACCACCGCGATCTCAATCTGTTCCATAGGTCCGTCGATCAAACCCATCACGACCTGCCCGGGGCCAAGCACCCGCGCAGTCATCTCGAGAACCGTAATCAAGACACCGACCCCCCCAACATCTTGACCGGGAATCAAATTGCCCGGCAGCGTTATCATCATCTGTTGTCCGCTCGTATAAGACTCACCACTGGAATAAAGCTCCATGCCGATTTCAATCGACCACGACGCGAGGACCGGCACAAACATGACGCCCAATGCCATACCGTAGGCCGCCAGCACCGCGCTCGTCGGGTTCCGGAACGCCGTCGCGCACGCTACGCCGAGACTGGCGATCATTAATGTCACTGCGACCAGGTAAACGATCACGGAAAAGATCTGCTGGTTATCCAACCCGAGCAGGAATTGTGCTATTGCAAACACCGGCACCACCGCGCACAGATACAGCGTCGTGATGAAGAGAATGCCCATCAACTTCCCGATGACAATCCGCCCGCCTTGAATTGGCGCCAGTCGCAACTGGTCTAACGTGTCCGTGGCGCGCTCGCCCGCAAATGACATCGCCGCGATCGGCGGCACCGTGAATAAAAGTGCAAAGAGCATGACGAGAAACTGCACCACCAGAAGCTCGCGCGATTCCCGCGCAACGTATTGCGACGTGGTAAGGCCGTATTGCTGTATAGTCTCGGTAGGCCACCCAGCGTAGGTCACGAACGCGCCCGCGCAAATCCACAGCGCAGCCGCCAGCACCAGCCAGATCTTTCGCAGGACGCCGCGCAGTTCGCGCCGCATGATGAGCCACTCGATTGGCGGCGTGAAATACATTGCAGCTCCTTCGACGCGCCGCCCCAAGCGCGCGGATTCCTTGCTTCGCTACGACATTAGGCTACGGCGACGCCATGTCGATCTGCAACGGTCCCGTGTCCGGCCCGATTTCGATGGGGTGGCTATATGCAGGCGTGCGCGGCAGGTTGATCAGCGCGCTGATGTCCGGGTTCGACTGGTCGAAATTCATCGTGTAGACCTCGAGCGTATAACTCCCCGGCGGCACGTTCTCAAGCGAAAACGCCCCATCGGGTCCAACGACAGTCTGGCTCCCCAGCGAACGCATCGCTTCGAGCAGGTTGGAAAAATTGGTCAGGTCAAGCCCCGACAACGGCGTGCCGTCTGGTTTACGCAAGGCCACCAGCGTCAGCGTGCCGAGGTCGCCGTTCATCAGCGCGCCCGTCACTTTCACGCCGCTGCCGCCGAGCGTGATATTCGTCGGAGCGCCGTTGGGAATGTCCACCACTTGCGGCGAAAACTGGATCCCCGCGCCGCCCGAGGCGAATTGCGACGGATCGAACGCGGCGATCATGTGCGGCCCCGCGGTCAGCCCGCGCACGTCGAAGCGACCCTGGCTGTCCGTCTGCACAACTTCCACGCCCGCCTCGCCCAACATCACCACCATCGCACCTGCCTGCGGTTTGCCATCGATGGCGAACGTCCCTTGCGCTTCGCCGCCCTCGTTCAAGGTTATCCGGTGCGCGGAAATATCCTGCCCCGCCGCAACGCTAAAATCCGGTTCGATGCTCTTGGCGAAGTCAGCGTGCGATGTAACCAGCCGGTAGCTGCCCGGCGCGACCTGATTGATCGTGAACTCGCCATTTTCATTTGTTGTCGTCGAACCTGCCGTCTTCAACACACCCGACGGCACAAACGCCGATACTAAATTCGCCGCCATATCCTGCGTGATCGGACCAAGCTGCACCGTCGCCCCGCGCACCGGCTCACCACTCGGACCCACCACAACGCCACTGACCGTGACGCCAGGACTCAAGGTAATTTGCACGCCGGTTACATCTTCACCAACGGACACCGAAAGCGGGTACGTTTCCGCCGTACCGCGCGACGCGCTGCTCGCCTTCAACACATACGAACCAGCAGCCAATTTTGTAAACTCGAACGCCCCATTCGCATCGGTACTCTGCCCGCCGGGTTGCGCGCCAAGAATCCCCTGCATCACGGAAATAAACGACGATACCTTGCCAGCCTCGTCCATATTCGTCAGCCGTACCGAACACCCCGGCACGGGATCTCCCGCGCTGTCCAACACGAAACCGCTCAACGACGCGGGCGGCGATAACTTCAACGTTACATTCGCTCCCACCGCAACCGCCGGCAGTTTCGCGATACCTTCTTCCGCGTTAACCGAAAGATCGAACACCGGCCCGCGCAACTCGGCCAACTCGAAAGTCCCGTCCGTTGCAGTCGTGGCGCCATAACTTCGCCCAGGGTTCCCCACCTGCCGCGCCTCGACGCGCACCTCCGCCGCAGGCGCGCCACTACCATCCAGCACCGTTCCCTTGATCGTGCCCTGCACAGGGTCTTCCGCATCCGTGGGCGTGTCTTTGGTGATTATTATTTCGACGCCGCTGACGTCGCTCTTCCCATCGGTTTCTACATTCGCCGATTTGCTTTCCGAACTGCGCGCGCGCCCTATCAGACCGCCACTGAACTCGCCCTCAGGCCGAATCCAATATGAACCTGCTGCGACGTTCTCAAATGCAAAGGTACCGTCGTCCGCGGTACGGGTCCCGGCCGGACCAAAGAACACGTTCCATCCGTCGCCGTCTTCGGGAAACAACAGCAACCGCGATCCCGCAGCGGGCGTCTTGTCTGGGAATCGCGCCACACCGGAAATCTTGCTTCCGCGCACGAGCGTGATTTCGATATACGGCGCGGCCTTTGTACGATCGAGTTGAACCAGATCGCTCGAACCCCTCGCAAGACCATTCGCCGCCGCGACGATTCGCAGCTCCGTATCAAATTCCAGACCCGTTATATGAAATTCGCCGTTCTCGTCTGTCTGCGTTTCGTCCGGCCCAAGCTCGCGTGTGAGACCCGAACTCATCCGCCGCATCGTCTGCTGAATCATCTGCACCGGCATTGCGATGACATTTGCCTTCACTACCGGCTCGCCCGTTTGCCCGTTCCGCACTCGGCCCGAAAGCTCCGCCCCGCGTTCGACAGAAAAATTAATGTTGTCGTAGGTCCTACCGGCCTCAATTTCGATGGCCACCGCATCTTCGGGTTTATACAAATACCCCGTGCCGCGCATGCTCAACGCAGCCCGATAAGACCCCGCTGGAACCCCATCCAGCACATAGCTACCGTCCGCTTGGCTGCGAGCTCCACGATCCGGATTTAGCTGCCGCCCCCGCATCCGCTCGAAGATGTTCTCCTGCGCGCCCACCAATTCAATCTCGATTCCCTCCACCGGCGCGCCATTGCTCTTGTCCGTCACCTTGCCGGAAACCGTCCCGCCGCGCACAAGCTGAAAGTCCATGCGCAATTCCGCTTGCCGCGAAAGATTTAACGAATTGCGTTGACGCGTATACCCCGGAGCGAAACAAACAATCGCATCGTAGTCCACCGCCGCAACGCGCACTTCATACGCCCCGCTCGCGTCCGAACTTGATTCCGCAGGTTCAGGCACGTCTTGTCCACGTTCGCGCTTTTCCTTCCGCGCGCGCACCTGCGCCGTTTCAATCGGCTCACCCGTGTTTGCATCGGTGATAACCCCAAAAACGCGCACCAGCGCGGAGTCCTGCCTCGCCGGGACTGATGCCGGTTTATCATCAGGTACAACGGCCTTGTCGTTCGTTGTCACACCCGCCGGTGACGACGGTTCGGGAGCCTGTGTGGTGGCCCAAAAAACACCGATACCAATGCCAACCGCGACCGCAAGACCAATAATTATAGGTGCAAGACTTTTGAATGATTCGTTCATGTAATCCTATCTCTCGACGTTCATGGAAAGTAGCGTTTAACCCGGTGAGCGCGCCGCTATCGATTAGACCGGCAAACCCGCAAATTTGGATTCGTTCATCCTACCACGTAGCCTAGCGGTTCGTGACGCGCAAAGGCACTGGCCCAAGGCCTGTAGTTCCGCGTTTACGCGGCCAGACCCGGCGCGGCGGAAGACCCGTTAGAACGGCCGCAATTGGCGTCACGATTTTTGTCCGCAAAACATACGGTTGCCATGACCACGATCGACCATACAAAATCGACGCCGCCTGACCCATCCGTCGGATTGTGCGTTACCTGTATTCACGCCCGGACCGTGCCGCATCCGCGCGGCGGCGCACCCTACTTCCGCTGCGACAAACACGACGAAGACCCGTCCTTTCCCAAATATCCCCGTCTGCCCGTAATTCAATGCTCGGGCTTCCGTAACAAAATCTCCGCTGAAACGTAAACACTCTCGCCGCTGTTCATATGAGATCGCGGAGACAGACAACAGAGAATTGCTACGTCCATGATGTCCATTTCGTCCATCGCGTCCATTATTCATAGGAGCATCGTTATGCGGCCCGTTTTATTGTCCACCCTCGGCGTCGTGGCTATCGGCGCGATTGTCTTCGCTAACGCCGCCGAACCCGAAAAAGTCCTTGGCAAAAGCACTTCGCAAGTCGAAAACCTCACCCCCATCGACATAAGACTTCCAGGCGCTTTCTTTGGCGGAACACCGCTAAATTACGAGAACGAGCATTTTGAAGGATCTATCTTCGCCCCGCGCCCGCCCTTCCTCGCTCCAAAAGGCGCGATGATTATTTCTGCCAACAAACCCGTGACAAGCAGCGCGCACGGCACGGTCTTCGGGAAATTCTCAATGATCACCGATGGCGAGAAAGGTTATGAAAACGACTATCTCACCGAACTCGGCAACGGTCCGCAATGGATTCAAATCGATCTTGGGCAAGTATCTGAGATTTACGCAGTCATCGTGTGGCACTTCCACCAGGGGGACCGCGTCTACTTCGACTTCGCTGTCCGAACCGCGGACGACGCCGATTTCAAAATAAACGTCACCACGCTCTACAACAACGACTACGACAACTCATCCGGTATCGGGATAGGCAATGACAGGGAGTACATTGAAAAAGCTGAAGGACGTCTAATACCAGCGTTTAAAGAGGGAAAGGCAACCGTTGGCCGCTGCGTCCGCCTTTATTCCAACGGCAACACGACCGATCAGGCCAACCACTATGTTGAAGTTGAGGTGTGGGGTAAGCCGATTTCAAAATGAAGCTAGACTCCGGTTATCCGCGGCGTTGCGAATGGTTTTCCTCAGTGCTACCTTTTCCGCATGAGTTCCACGCGTGTTACTCAACGGATAAACGCAGCGCCCGCCAACGTCTACCAGGCCTTGCTGGATCCGCAGGCGATCGCAAAGTGGAGATTTCCGGACGGGATGCGCTGTTACGTGCATGCATTCGACGCGCGCGAAGGCGGTGAGTTTCGCGTCTCGCTCACGTACGAAGTGCCCTCGAATGCCGGCAAGACCGATCCGCTAACTGACACGTATCACGGATTCTTTCGGGAACTGGTGCCGAACGAAAAAGTGGTGGAAGTGCTTGCGTTTGAGTCGGACAATCCCTCCATGCAGGGCGAGATGGTGATTCGTACAACCCTTGCAGATGCCAACGGTGGCACGCTGTTGGTCGTCGTGCACGAAAACTTGCCGAATGGCGTCAGCGCCGCCGACAACGAGACGGGTTGGCGCATGGCCCTCACGAAACTTGCCGCGCTTGTTGAAGCGGGCTGACGCGTTTGCCGCTCCGTTCGGCAATTTCGTTACACTAACGCGATGACGGATACCCGGCAAATGACATCGTCACGCGCTTCGCTCGCACTAATTCTCGTCGCTTTCGTTGTCGCGTTAGTGTTTCGCATTCCTTATCTCAACCTTCGCCCGTTTCACGGCGACGAAGCCAACCAGGCCTACAAAGCGGGCATCCTGCTCGAAACGGGCAAATACACCTACGACCCCGTCGAACATCACGGTCCGATCATCTACTACCTCGCGCTGCCGGTGGCATGGCTCACAACGAATGGGACCTTCGCAGACACTACGGAGACGACCTACCGCATCGTGCCGGTAATTTTTGGCGCGGCGTTGGTGCTGCTGCTATGGCCGCTTCGCCATGCACTCGGCACGCGCGCCACCTTTATCGCCGCTTTGTTCACCGCCATCTCGCCGGCGATGGTCTTTTACAGCCGCTATTACATCCAGGAGATGCTGCTTGTTTTCTTTGCATTCGGCGCAATCGTCGCGGCGCGGCGTTACACGCAACGCCCTTCGATCGCCGCTGCCGTTGCGTGCGGGCTATGCCTTGGCCTTGCCCAGACGAGCAAGGAGACGTGCATCATCACGTTCGCTGGTTATGCAGGGGCCGGAATCTGCACTATAATGTGGGGACGCCTGCGCGACGGAGAACACCCATCGCTTACATTTCCGCGTGCTTTGAATATGAAACACGTCGCAATCGGAGTCGTAGCAGGCGCGGCTATTTCGGTTTTGTTTTTCTCATCTTTCTTCACGCATTGGCGCGGCGTTGCAGACTCGATACTTACGTATGCGAACTACACGAACAAGGCCAACACACCGCACATGCACGACAAGCCCTGGTACTACTACCTGCAGATGCTGGTGCTCACAAAACATGCGCCCTATCCGTGGTTCAGCGAGGCGCTTATTCTCGGACTCGGCGCGATTGGTATCCGCACCGCATTAACTGCGCAACGCTCCGCCGCTCCCCATGTGGGACTACTGCGTTTCCTCGCGTTCTACACGTTGCTGCTCACCGCTGCCTATTCGATCATTCCCTACAAGACGCCTTGGTGCGCAATAAATTTTCTACAGCCGCTCATTGTCATGGCAGGAATTGGCGCAGACGCATTGATTCGCGGGTTTCGTCCTCGCCTTCTGCAGGCCGCAGTCGCGATTTTCCTCGCGTTGCTCACACTCCAACTCGCGCGGCAAACCTGCCTTGCCAATTACGAGTACTATGCAGACCCGCGCAACCCATACGTATACGCCCATACCTCAGGATCGATCACGCAGCTCGGTCATCAACTCGACGACATCGCCGCCGTCGCACCGGACAAATTCAACACTACCGTCGCGGTGATGAGTCCCACTCGAGACTACTGGCCCCTTCCGTGGTACCTGCGCAAGTTCAAAAAAGTCGGATTCTTCGATCAATTGCCTGCGGAGAAGACTTCCCCGCTTTACACCGCACCCATTGTGATGGTAACTCCTCCAGTCATCATCCACACCGTCACCTTGGGTGAAACAGGAGATGAAATTGCGCGGCAATACAACGTGACGACGGAAGTACTCCTTTCCATGAACGGGCCGGATGCTTCGAACCCAACAGAGGGCGCGCAATTGGCGATTCCGATTGCCGCGGCGATGAACACCGCCTTGGGCGACGGATATTTTTCCGCGACCCACGCGCTTCGCCCGCGGGTCCTGATCAATCTATTTGTCCGTGATGCCCTCTGGGATGCGTACATCGCGACGCGCGCGACACCGACTATAGGCGAATAGACCGGTCCTGGGTAAACGACGCGGCCTCAGTCTCTTTTGATTTTGTCTTACCGTTCCCGCGGTGTTCGTTTTCCTTCTCACACCGTGCGGCAAGTTCGATGAGTCGAGATGCCAGCGCAGTCCACCCTGTCTGATGGCTCGCGCCGACGCCACGGCCCGTGTCGCCGTGGAAGTACTCGTAGAACAGCACGAGGTCTTTCCAATGCGGATCGTTTGCATATTGCTCGACATCGCCGTGGCAGGGGCGTTTTCCGTTTGCGTCTGGCACGAACAACGACGTCAGACGCCGCGCCAATTCGTTTGCCACTTCCTGCAACGTCATCATGTTTCCCGAACCGACGGGGCATTCCACCTTCAATGCGTCGCCGTAGAAATGGTGGTAGCGTTCCAGCGATTCAATCAGCAAATAGTTCAGCGGAAACCAGATCGGCCCGCGCCAGTTCGAATTTCCGCCGAACAGACCTGTATCCGATTCTCCCGGCGTATACGTCACGCGGTATTCTTCGGAGCCTACGTGAAACGAATACGGCTGATCTTTGTGTATCTGTGACAATGCGCGCACGCCATGCGGCGACAAGAATTCGTTTTCATCGAGCACATAGCGCAACACGCGCTCCAATCGTTCCCTAGAAGGAATCGCTAGCAGGCGGTGTTCGTGCTGCACTTCGCCGTAGCAATCTTCCTCCATGTACGTGATGTGCCGCGCCAGGTCCTTGCGGTTGTCCATGAACCATTGCATGCGCTTCTTGAATCCCGGCAACTTGTCGATCACGCACTGTTCGAGATTTTCCACCGCGAACAACGGAATCACACCCACCAGCGACCGCACTTTCAGCGGAATCGACCCGCCGTTGAGGCGCAACTGATCGTAGTAAAACCCGTCCACGTCGTCCCACAATCCGTTTCCGCCCAGCGTATTCATCGCGTCGGTGATATGTACGAAGTGCTCGAAAAACTTCGAGGCCATGTCCTCGTACGACGCATCGCACTGTGCCAATTCCAACGCCATCGCCAACATGGTCGCGCAGTAAAACGCCATCCAGGCGGTGCCATCGGCCTGCTCAAGCGTTCCGCCCGTCGGCAGTGGACGTGACCGATCGAACACCCCGATGTTATCGAGACCCAAAAATCCACCGGAGAAAATATTGCGCCCGTCTGGGTCCTTGCGGTTCACCCACCATGTAAAGTTCATCACAAGTTTTTGAAATGTACGCGCGAGGAATTGCGTATCGCGCTGGCCTTTTGGGCCGGTCATCTTGTACACGCGCCAGCAAGCCCACGCATGCACGGGAGGGTTCACGTCGCCGAATGCGAACTCATAGGCGGGCATCTGTCCGTTCGGATGCATGTACCACTCGCGCAGAAACAAAATGAGTTGCTGCTTCGCGAACTCCGGATCCACTTCCGCCATAGGCAGCATGTGAAACGCAAGGTCCCACGCCGCGAACCACGGATACTCCCACTTGTCCGGCATCGAGATAATGTCGCGGCTATAGAGGTGCGGCCACTCGATGTTGCGTCCCTGTTTGCGCGATTCCGGCGGCAGCGGTTGCTCGGGATCGCCATCGAGCCAATCGCGGATGATGTAGTGATAGAACTGCTTCGACCACAACAACCCCGCGTACGCCTGCCGCGCCACCCTGCGCTCTTCGATGTTGGGAACGTGTGCAAGTCGCGCCGCATAGAATGCATCCGCTTCTTTCACGCGCGCAGCGAATATTTCATCGAAGTTCGCGCCCAGCGGCGGTTCCTTCGGCGAATCCGCTTCAGAGCACAGACGCATTTTCAGCGAAACACTTTCGCCCGCGGGGATGTTCAGCACGTAATGCCGCGCGGCCTTCGTCCCCGACAACTTCGGGTTCACCTTGTCCGTCTTGCCATGCACCACGTATTCATGAAACGCATCGCGCACATAGGGCCCGAAACTCGTGGCGCCAAACACGCGCTCCATGTTGGTCTCGTTTTCCGTAAACAACCACTGCGCAGGTGTGCTGCCCGGACCCGCATCCGCACAAAAAAAGTATCGCCCAAAGGTCACGTGCCGTGCAGACACCACGCCTTCTTCCAGCTTCATGCTTGGCTTGATCCAGCACCCTTCGTGCAGGCAACCCCACGACCACGTATTCCGGAACCACAATTGCGGCAACACCTGAATCGTCGCCGCCTCAGGTCCGCGGTTGGCAATCGAGATCTTGATTAGGATGTCATCCGGCGCGCCCTTCGCATACTCCGCGACCACATCAAAGTAACGGTTCTCGTGGAATACGCCGCTGTCAAGCAGCTCAAACTCCGCTTCATGTTTCCCGCGCCTGCGGTTTTCCTCCGCCAAATGCGCATAGGGGTACTCCGCCTGCGGATATTTGTAGAGCGCCTTCATATAGGAATGCGTCGGCGTCGAGTCCAGGTAGTAATAGAGTTCCTTTACGTCCTCGCCGTGATTCCCTTCCGGCCCGGTCAAGCCGTAGAGCCGCTCTTTCAAGATCGGGTCTTTGCCGTTCCACAGCGCCAGCGCAAAACACAGCCTGCACTCGCGATCCGTAATTCCGAGCAACCCGTCCTCGCCCCAGCGATACGCCCGGCTCCGTGCGTGATCGTGCGGAAAATAGTCCCAACACTCGCCGTGTGGCGAATAGTCTTCGCGCACGGTGCCCCACTGACGCTCGCTCAAATACGGCCCCCAGCGTTGCCAATTCTTCTCTCGCGCGTTGCCCTCTCGAAGCCGCCGTTCTTCTGCTGTAATCGCTGGATCTTTCTTCGCCATGATCGCTTACCTCTCCACAATACGCACCGCGTGTCCGTCGGGGTCGCGCAGCAGTATACCCTTCTTGAATTCCAAACCGTCGCTTGAAACATCGATGACGCCAGGTGACACCCAGAATCCGCCAGTAGCGCGAGCGCCTTCGGCCGCAGATTCCGCGTGTGCGGCAACCACAGTCGTCTGCCAATGCCATAGATCGGTCGCGTGAGAATCTAACGGATAGGGCCGCCCATCGCGCGGCGCCAAGTACTCTAGAAACTCAATCAATGGCCCCGCCTTTGGACGCAAACTCGTGATTCGCAAGCGCGCGCCAAACACATGATTTAAGTGTTCCTGCTCCACGCCGTAATTCTCGCTCTCGCCGGCAACTTCCAGTCCAAGTGCATCGCGATAAAACCTTAGACTTGTATCCGTATCCTTCACGACGATTGCGGTGTGGTCGATGCCCAGAAAAAGTTTGTCCGCTGCTTCGTGCCACTTCGCCGCTCCCTTATCCGGCGGAAATTGCAATATTTCGAGCACGTGCCCATCGGGATCCTTAAAGTAAAATGCGCGAATCCCGCCTGCATTCTTGTTCCAGTCCGGCAATGTCTGCGGCCCACTCGATGCATGCGCCACTTTGTGCGCACGTAACCGGGCGTAAGCTTTGTCCATATCGCTTACGATTATTGCAATATGTTGAAACCATCGGTCATTGCTGCGCGAATCCACGGGAATCGGACGTCCCTGCGGCGCGAGATACTCGGTCAATTCGATAAACTCGTTCCCTAGTTTCATTCTCGCCACGCGCATCAGCAAACCAAACACGCCCTGCAAATGTTCCTGCGCATCTCCAGCGAGTTCCACTTCCGACACCTTCTCAAAGGCCAGCACGTCCTCATACCACTTCACAGAGGTGTCCAAGTCCGAAACAGTAATGCCGATCGTTGAAACGGAATCAATCTGAGCAACTGCCGCGCCCCCCGCGAACAAACACAAGGCACAAAGAATGGCAGCGCGAAGCGCCATGGAGTGCGCCGCGACAGCCGCGCTTTTCTTTGTTTTTTCTTTCGTGGCGGTCATGACAACCGCGCCTTCAGGTGATCGCCCACGCGCAGCGCATTCGCAATGATCGTCAGCGCGGGGTTCACCGCGCCGCACGATGGGAAGAAGCTGCCATCTACCGCGTACAAATTATCGATCTCATGTGCTTTGCAATTTGTGTCCAGCACGCTCGTCGCGGAGTCACTGCCGAATCGCAGCGTCCCGTTCTGATGCGCCACACCGGCGAGCGGAATCCGTCCCGGAACATACGCCTGCAATGGCACCAAATGTTCCTCGCACTCGATGTGCTTCAACAGGCCTTTCAGCTTGTTCAACAATCGCTTGTGCGAGGTTTCATTATTCGGTGTGTAATCCAGCGTGATGCGCCCCTCCTTCGACAGCGTCACCCGGTTCTCCGCACGCGGCAGGTCTTCCGTCGTACACCAGAACGGCACCGCGTGTTCCGCCATAACCTCCAGCGGTTTTGTCGGCGTGAAGCGCGGCGCACCCGCGCGCAAGATGTTTGCGTCGATCGCGCTGATGAGAGAGATGTGTCCCATCGGTAACCGGAAATCGTCCGCGCCGAAATAGTAGTCGTTCAAGCCCAGCGTCTTGTTGAACTTCGTATCGTTCCGGTGCTGCGACAATGCCAGGTACATCGAATTCACGTGGCACATGTAGTTGCGGCCGACTTGATCAGATGCGTTCGCCAATCCTTTCGGATGTTTGTCATTCGCCGAACGCAGAAACAGCGCCGCCGAATTAATCGCCCCGCACGAACTCACTACGACGTTCGCCGAAAGTGCCTCCACGCTGCCGTTCCGCCTCACGTGGACTTTCGTGATCGAACGCCCGCTTGCGTCCGTCTCCAGACGATCGACATACGCGCCGGTCATGATCGAGACATTCGGATGCCGTAGCGCGGGCTCCACGCAAATGACTTCCGCGTCCGCTTTCGCGTGCAGCAAACACGGAAACCCATCGCAGGTATTGCAGCGGATGCAACCATTCTTTCGTCCGTTCGTTTCATCCAGTTTGATTCCGACCGGCATTGGGAACGGCTTGCATCCCTGTTTCTTCAACCCCTCGTAGATCTCGCGAATGCGCGGTTCGTGGCTCAACGCGGGATAATCGTAGGGCGCACTCGCGGGCGGTTCCGTGGGGTCTGCGCCGCGCTCGCCATGCACATAAAAAAGTCTCTCCGCCTCCGTGTAATACGGCTCCAGCATGTCGTAATCGATCGGCCAGGCGGGCGACACGCCGTCGTGGTGTTGCAAATCGCCGAAGTCTTCCTTCCGTAATCGAATCAGCGCCGCGCCGTAGAACTTCGTGTTTCCGCCCACGTAATAATGCGTGCCCGCGTGGAATTCTTTGCCCTTCTTGTCGAGCCAAGGTTCGTTGGTGTGGTAGCGGTTCTCGACCACCACCGCGTGGCTGTCCCAATTTTCCTTTTCACGCGGGACATACTCGCCGCGTTCGATGATTAGAATTCTTTTTCCCGTCGGCGCGAGACGATATGCCAGCGTGCCGCCGCCCGCGCCCGAGCCGATGATAATCACGTCGTAGTGTTCAGTGCTCATTGCTTAGTTTCCTTCTTGCGCAACCGGCGCCACACACGAGGGCGCCATGACAGTTTGCGGATGTTGGTATTCACAGAAGATGCAACGATGTCTGTTGCGATGGTGCAGCTTTGCACATGCCACGCGATGCGCGCCCAGCACGCGCACGTAAACCTCGCTCGCGGCGAGCATGCCCATCACTGGCGCGACGATGTAAATCCAAAACGCCGTCCATTGCTGTGCGACGATGGCCGACCCAAAACTCCGCGCGGGGTTCATGCTCATTCCCGAAACCGGCGCTTCGAATGTGATGTAGAACATCACGAGCGCACCCGCGAACAAGCCTGTGAAGTCTGCGAGCTTTTTGTGATTGCTCACAAGGAGCACCGTCATCATCATTCCGAACGAAATCAGAATTTCCACGGCGAAGGCTGCCACCGAGCCGAACGCGCCTGGCACTGTGATGACGAAGTTCACGGTTATGTCCGACACTGCGTCATGGAGCAAGGCAACCATCAACAACACACCCAGCGCGCCGCCGATACACTGGAAAACGATGTAGAACATCGCGTCCCCCGCAGCTACCTTTCCAAGCCGCAAAAACGTCAGCGTCACTGCGGGGTTCATGTGCGCTCCAGAGCGTTTTCCCCACGGCGAATAGATCAGCCCTGCGGCGGTTCCGCCCATCGCGATACCCATCAACGCACGCCGCGCGAACTCGCTATGGACTGCCTGCGAAACCGCCGATCCCGGATACCACAACAGCGCGCCAAACCCGCATGCAGACACCATGAATCCGCCCAGCAGCGCCGCTTCAATTGTGTATTCACGCCAATGTTTTCGGAGCGATTCGACCATGACACTTCCCTGCCTTCACCGCCTCTATATTCGCGGTCAGGAAGTTTCAATGTCGGAAGGAGGGAAGATAGAAATGGGGGAGGGCAGACTAGTGCAGGTGTCGGCGCAACCGATAGAAAGGTATCAGCAATGTCTGTGGCAACAACCGCGCCGCAGCAATCGCAAATGCAGCGATAGCGACCACCGGCCATTTGTATGGCGCGTACAGAGGAATTGTGTGGAGTTTATTCGTTAGTTCGGTCGTGGCATGATGCGTGCCTCGCCGCCGTGCCATGATACTTTCGTTATAGCGGAACTCGACCAAAGCATCCGGCATATTACGCAGCACATATCCCGCGCGCGCCAAAGGTATCCAAAGCGCGTAGTCTTCCCCGTAGCGATACGCTTCAGGATAAGCGTGCTTCTTCAACACTTCTGCGCGCGCCAGGACCGTCGAATTGGCTATCGGGTTGTTCAAATACATCACCGCGCGGATTCTCTGTGGTTCGATCGGAAACTTCCTCTGTCCGATTGCGTCACCCTGCGCATTCACGATGGTATACGCGCTACCCACCAGGTCCGCGCCAGATTCGCGCATGAATTCAACCTGTCGTTCAATTCGCAGCGGAAACGCCCGATCATCGGCATCAAGAATTGCGATGTACTCGCCCTTTGCCCGCGCGATTGCGAGGTTCCGAGCCGCGCCCGGCCCGCGATTCTCAGGCAAAGACAACAGCACAATCCGCGCGTCCTGCTGCGCGCGCTCGCTCAGATACGTCTGCGTCTCGATAGGAATTGGCCCATCCGCAACAACGAGCACTTCCAGATTGCGGTGCGTCTGCAGCAGCGCACTTTCTACGGCTTCGCCCAAATGGTCCAGCGAATCGCCCGCGTAGGTGGCGATTACAATCGATACAAGTGGCGATTCTGTGGATGTGTCCGTCATTGCTTTCCGCGTCGCTACAGCATTCGCTACTATATGGAGACGGAGGGGAGGAATGCCATGTCGCGCGTCAGCGTAATTGTGCCCACGCACAACCGCGCCGCTTCGCTCCGCGAGCACGTCGAACGCGTCATGACGCAGACCTATTCGGACTACGAAGTCATCTATGTGAACGACTCATCCACCGACGACACGTCCGCAATCCTCGCCGAATGCGCTTTTCGATACGCAGACCGGCTTCGCGTGGTAAACGCCAACTGCGGCGCGCCGGGACCTGCGCGCAACGCCGGAGCGTCCGTGGCGCGCGGCGAACTACTGCTATTCACCGACGATGATGTAGCTGTTCCCAACAACTGGGTCGAGAAAATGGTCGAGTGCTTTAAACGTCACGGCGGCGCGGCAGTCTGCGGCGGAATCGCGCCCGCGGCGATGCGCAGCGACATCGAGCGCTACCTCCATTACCGCATCCTAGGATCGCTCGGTAAAGCCGCCGGAAAAATTCATGCCGCACCCATGATGAACTTCATCGTATCCCGCGATGCTTTCAACAAGGTCGGCGGGTTTCTTGATGCCCCGCTACGCGCCGCGGAAGATTGGGAGTTGTGCCGGCGCTTGCGCGACAGTGGAGTAGAAATCTTTTTTGATCCGGGTGTGGAAGTAGAGCACAACTACCAAAGCGAAATGGGCCCTGCCCAACGCCGCATGCGCGAGGCGGGTGCCGCCGGCGTCTACATCTGGCTACAACACCACCGCGGCGCGTTTCTATATACCATGTACTCGCTGGTTCGATGCGTCCTATCGCCCTTCTGGATTCCATTTCGCTATCCAATGAATCTATACGCCCTGGCGGTCCACATGGAATATATCTTCGCGGAGGCCCGCCTCATCGCGTACCTGCGCCACCTCAACGGAAAACCGATAGTCTAAAGTCTTGTGCAGTTCCAGGTTCGTAGTTCCGAGTTCATGCGGTCTTGGCTCATGTCAATGGCTGGCTGCGCTCAATTAACATATGATTAAGCGGTAAGAACCCTTAGCGCCCCAGGACAGTTTGATACACGCTTTCCAACTCCTTGGCCATTTGCGCCCGCGTGAAAAGCTCTTTCCACCGCGCATGCGCGGCAGCTCCCATACGCGCGCGCAGTTCCTCGTTGCGCATACGTATAAGCGCCTCGCGCAACGCATCCGCATTCCGCACAGGGACCAGCATGCCCGTCACGCCATCCAGCACAATCTCGGAAATGCCACCCGCATTGGTTGCCACGACCGGCTTTCCATACGCCGCCGCTTCTATTAGAACCATTGGCAGCGCCTCCATCCGCGAAGGCAGCACTACGGCATCGGCAATTTCGTAATAGCCGCGCACCTCGCGCTGCGCTCCGGTAAACACCGCATGTACGCGCCCCGCGTGCGCAACCGCCTCCGCGTCCGCGCGCAACGGCCCGTCGCCGGCAATCAGCGCAACAGCGTCCTGCATGCCCCGCAACGCTTCCAAAAACTCCCGGATCCCTTTTCCGTGCGCCAGCCGTCCGATGAACAAGTACACAAGCGTATCGTCTGCAATTCCAAGCGAACTTCGTCGGAGATCGCCAATGGTTTCAGGCGGTTCATAACCGTTATAGATCACGCGGACCTTCCCCTCGCCCAGTCCCTTCTTCAACAGCCAGTCGCGCACGTAACGCGATACCGCAATCGTTGCCGCGCACCGCCGCATCGCGCGCAGTTCCAGCGCCTGATACAAGCGCAGCTTCAGGCTGGGTTCAGCAACCATCCCGTGGCAGGTGTTGATGATGGGCACGCTCAGACCAGCATGCGTAGCAAGCAAGGTCGCGCGATAGTTGTGCGTGTGCACGAGGTCGATCTTTTCCGACGCGACGTACTCCCGCAGCCGCACGGCCGCGCCGCGATCGAAGCGAGACCGCATCGGCACTTCGTAAACATTTGAATCGCCCAGCGCGTCAAGCAGCCATCGATCTTCGCGCACTCCCGGAAGTGAAGCCACCCGCACGGATACCGCGCCGCTTTCGTGAAATGCCTCGAATACATTCCGGATGTGCGCGTTGATCCCCCCGAAGTACGGACTTTCCGCCAAGTGCAATACTCGCATCTGCGCATTCATACGCCATAATATAACGGCCAGAGTCCTTATTCGGCGAACAAGGGGAGTCGTGGCGTGAACGCTATCAAACTAATTCGTATTACATCGACCGTCCTGAGTCTAAGTCTGCTTTTGTTCTCATGCGCAACGGTTTCCGATCGGGCCGCGTCATTGCCTGCGCCAAAGCCCGCGCCGAACGGTGTAGCCAGCGCAGATGGCGCAACCACCTGGTATGACGCACTCGACATCGGCGTCGAAGGACAAGGCTGGAAAGACGGCCTCGCAAGACCCTACGACCGATTCCAGGCCGAAGCGGAAGGCAAGATACCCGATGCCGTCTGGGGCCTGTCTCGCCACTCCGCCGGACTCAACGTCCGATTCATGACTGACTCTCCCAGCATCGCCGTGCGATGGTCCTTGCGCAACGACAATCTCGCCATGCCCCATATGCCGGCGTCGGGTGTGAGCGGTATCGATCTCTACGTCAAACACAACGGTGAATGGGGCTGGCTCGGCATCGGCGTGCCCGATAAAAAAGAAGGCAACGAAGCCGTGCTTGCGTCCGGACTTCCGGAAGGCATGCACGAATATCGCCTCTATTTACCCCTTTACAACGGCACAGAGAAACTCGAAGTGGGGGTGAAGGCCGGTGCAAAAATCACCGTCAATCCCAGCTACGACGCAGAGCACGCGAATCCCATGCTTTTCTGGGGGTCATCCATTCTCCACGGCGCTTGCGCGTCTCGTCCCGGTATGGCCTATCCATCCATCATCGGCCGTCGCATGGAACGCCCCGTAATCAACCTCGGCTTTTCCGGCAACGGCCGAATGGATCCGCCCATTGTCGAGCGCATCGCTAAACTCGATGTCTCGGTATACGTCATCGATTGCTGTCCAAACATGGATCCGCCGCTGATCACAGAACGCACCGAACCTCTCGTAAAAGCATTGCGCGCCGCGCGTCCCACCACGCCAATCGTGCTCGTAGAAAATGTTCCTTACGAAAAAGGGTGGTTCCTGTCTTCTAGTAAAGACGCATACGTGAAGAAGAATGAAGCACTGCACGCGGCCTACGAACGTCTTCGTGCTTCGGGAATAAAAGACCTCCACTATATTCGCTGCGATAATTTCTGGGGCGACGATCACGACGCAACGGTGGACGGCGTTCATCCCAATGATATCGGCTTTCTTCGCATGGCCGATGCAATCGAAAGGGAGTTACGTGCGATCATCCGGTAAAAAGACGTCAATTCCAGCACTGCCATAAAAGTACTTAAGCATTTTTTATTTTATGTAATTTCTATGTGACTTACATTTTTGCAATTTGGCAATAATAGCAATTCTGTTATCCGTTCAACCCTTCGTTCATTGACGCCGAATGCCGTCCATGCTATAGTTTCAACATAGCAATATAGGCTTGTGAAGTCGCGTCAGGTTCTTGGCGGACGGCGCGGCTCTAAATGGCAGGACGACTCAATAGTCGTCGGTTTAGGGCGTATCAACATTCACTTATAGAGTGAATGAGTTGATATGTCCGTTTTTTTTTGGGGGACAACCGAGAGATTGGGGGCAAAAAACGTTGGTTCCCTGCGATTTTCGACATGATTAAAGCGGTACTTCGCCATGGATAAAGCAAAGATCCTGTTTGCGGAAGACGTGGACGGCGTCCTTGCGCAAGCCCATAGACTCCTCGTCGAAATGGGTCATCGCTGCATTTATACCCGCGATGAAAAAGAGTTTGCCGCCGCGCTCGCCGCGTCCGATGACATCGACATCATGTTCGCCACGCTCGGAATGGTGAACCAGGCGTTGCCGCACGTGCGGGCCGCCGAGGCCATGGGCGGTAAGGCGACCGTTGGCTACATGATCGAGTTGCCCGGGTTCTCCCAGCAAGACGATCCTCCGCATCTGCGCCGCTCCATGCTCCAGCGCCTGTGTAGCAACGATACTGCCGAAGACATTTGCGAATTTGTGCGCACTGCCATGCCGCGCGTATTGCTCCTGCGCCAGACCCGCGACGCCAACCGCTATATGCGGCTCGTTCGCGACGCTTTGGGAAAGGCCCAGGCCGTCTCCAAGAAAATCGGCGGCAATGGCGAAGGCGACGGCGCGATGGAGACAATCGCCGAAACGCTCGATGCGAATGCAGCCTTTGAAAGCATGTATTTCTTCATTCAACCGGCCGCCTCCACAGAAACGGAATGCCGGCATCAGCGCTGTGAACACTTCCTTGCCATGGCCCGCGCGCTGCGCGATGCGATAGACGTGTTACGCGCGACGAAAAATCATTTCAAATCAAAAGAGCTCGGTGAACTGCGTAAACGGCTTGAAACGACGTTGGACTCCTGTCTCATGATCGAACGGGAACCGGCGGGCGAGCACGACCGTTAATTTGCAGGCAACGAGCGACAGGTAGCATTACTTGAATATGTCGACTGGTATTAAAGCGTTTGGCATGAATAAGTCCTTGCGAATTCGGATATGGACGAATCCGCGACGAGTAGCGAAGCCATGAATAACATAGCCCCTGTGAGCGACAACGATCTGCGCCAATCCTTTCTGCAGGAATCGCACGATAGAATCGAACGAATGGCGCAGTGCGCCCTGCACATTGAAACCGGCAGCGAGGATTTGCTCGCCTCTGTGCTCGCTGACGTGCATGGACTCAAGGGTACCTCGGCCGTGGCCGGTCTCGCCGATCTGGCAAATGCCTGCCATAACTTTGAGACCGTAGTGAACGCCCTGCGCAATGACAACTCCGTCTTTACCAGCGGCGCGGAACTCAACGAACTGCTCGGGCAAACCGTGCTCGACTTTTGCGATTACTGCTCCGAATACTGCAACGCGCTTTCAGCCGGCATCGTCCCGCCGGCACCCCCGGCGTTTCTCATGGGAGACACTAGTGAAACACGGGTCACTCAGCTCCCGCCGTTCCGTACCGAACATGGAATCGCAGGTGGGTTCGATGGCAAGTCCGTATCCATTTCGATCCCCGGCGGAACCACTGCGGCGGAATTTCAGGCCGCGATCGCAAACTTTCAGAAATATATCTTGTCCACGCCTCGCGGCATCGTCTGGAACGTAGACATCTCCTCGCTGGCCATTATCGATCTGCAAATGGCGGGCGAGCTCTATCTGCTCCAGGAAATGCTCCGCGAACGGCACGCCGTAATGAATCTCATCGGCCTCCGGGCTACCGCCTGCGATTCCGTACTTCTCGATCGCATGAAACGCCGGTTCCGGATCGATTCCGTTAACTAGCCGCTCGCCCAGCCAACCAATCGCTCCGAAGCGCGGTTCATAAAATTGGTATCAGAATTCCGTAAACAATCAGGTAGTACACAAAGGCCCAAAGTAAAATAATCATCCGGCCGCTCCTACTCCTATACGTCCAAAATCAAACAAAGGCCACGCGAAATCTTGCCTGAGCAATTCGGCAATCAGTGCTTTCTTGTTTCCGGCGCGTAAAGCGATCTGTAATCTGGTTCGCGACTCCAATACCATAACTCCGCAATGCAAACTCACGACGCCATTATAATCGGATCCGGCGTGGCTGGCCTAAGCGTAGCCTTGGAATTGTGCAAGCGCAACCGGCGTGTGCTCGTACTCGACCGCAGTTCGCTTGCATCAGGCGCGACCAGCCGGGCAGCCGGCCTAATCGGTCAAATGCGCTCAACGCGCGATGCCATACATCTGCTGATGGAAAGCATACGAATCGTGCGCGGTATAGAAACCGACACCGGCATACGCGTGCTCGAACAAACCGGTTCAATTCGAGTCGCGCAATCGAACGTGCGCGCCAAAGAACTCGCAAACGATGTAGCCATAGCGCGCGCTGCCGGCCTCGAAGTCGAAATGCTGGAAGCAGCCGACGTCCAAAAGCGATTGCCCTGCATGCGCATTGACGACATTTCGGCCGCATGCTATTGCCCAACCGATTGCTATCTCGAAGCGCCAACACTTGCGCAGGCGTACATCGCTGCAGGCCGAACACGCGGAGTTGCATACATCGAACACGCGCCCGTCGATGCATTGCGCAGCACCAACGGCCGCGTCACCGGCATCACAGCCGCCGGCACCGACTACGATGCACCAATCGTCATTAACGCCGCAGGTCCCTGGACACATCTCGTCGCAGCGTACGCCCAGCAACCACTGCCTACCTGCGGCATCGCGCATTACTACTTCACGACCAAGCCCGAAGCCAAAATCGCGATCGACGCAACACACCCGCAGTTCCGCGACCGCGAAAACCGCATCTACGGACGTCCCTGCAACGGCGGCATCCGCATCGGCATCTACGAAGCGCTACCCGAACACATCGATATGGCAATGCTGCCGGCAGACTTTCAGATGGGTAGCGTCACTGCTGACATCTCCAAACCCCTGATCAGCAATCTTATCTCCGCCGCATCCAATCGCTTTCCATCAATCACGGAATCGATACCGATGGAAATTCGCGGCGGCATCATGGCCTTCACACCCGACGGCGGCCCGCTACTCGGCGAATTGGAGGGATTGAAAGGTTTCTACCACTGCGCCGGTTTCTGCGGCCACGGCGTCTCCCAAAGCGCGGCCATCGGTCCCATCGTCGCCGACCTTATCGAAAAAGGCACCTGCAAATACGATCTCACCCAACTCTCCGCAGATCGTTTCAGCGATTGGCCCGTGCTTCAAAACCGTGACGCCGTGATCCAAAGTTGCCTGAAGACTTACGCCAACTATTATGGCAAGCCCGGTCCATCGTCAAATTAAAATTCTACCTGCGTCAATCTGCGTCATCTGCGGATAAACATCTCCCAAAAATTTCCGCCAACCCGCGCAGTCTGTCCGCCGATTCATCGGTGAGTTGATCTTCCATATACCGCCATGTCCAGTTATGCCCGCCAAAACTTCCTGGCAAATTCATACGCGCGTCCGTATCCAGTCCAATCACATCCTGCAACGGAAAGATCGCCGTGTCCGCAACAGACGCCATCACCGCGCGAATGCATACCCAATGAATGTCCTTGCCCGTCGTATCGAGATACTGCTTCGCATACGCGCGCTCGGCTTTGATCGCTTTACGGTCTTGCGTCGATCCGCCCTCCGCCTTCCACCAGCCGATGGTCGTGTCGTTGTCCGCGGTGCCCGTATACGCAACCGTGTCGTGTTCCCACTTGTGTGGCAACAACCCCGAATGCGCGGCGTCCTTCCCAAACGCAAACTGCAACACCGCCATACCTGGAAATCCGTGACGTTTGCGCAAGGCCTCGACTTCATCCGTAATGACACCAAGATTCTCTGCCACGACCGGCACCTCGCCAAGCGCATGACGTACCGCTTCAAACAGCGCATCGCAGGGGCCTTTCACCCAACGCCCATTCACCGCCGTCTTCTCCGTTCCCGGCACTTCCCAATACGCTTCGAACCCACGGAAGTGATCGATGCGGATCCAATCCACCATCCGCAACGTCGCGCGGATACGATCGATCCACCAGTCAAACCCGCGCTCCGCGTGCAGCTCCCAGCGATAGATCGGATTGCCCCAAAGCTGCCCCGTCGCGCTGAAATAATCCGGCGGCACGCCAGCCACCACAGTCGAATTACCCGCGTCGTCGAGTTGATATAATTCCTGATGCGCCCACACATCCGCGCTGTCGTGCGCGACATAAATTGGAATGTCGCCAATGATGCGCACGCCGCGGGCATTCGCAAATTCCTTGAGCGCGAACCATTGCTTGAAAAACTGGTACTGCGCAAACTTCAACGTGCGAATCGGCTCGGCCAAACGCGTGCCCCACTCATGCAACGACAACCCATACCGCTTGGCGACGCCCTCTTCCCACTGGTTCCACGGCAGTCCGCCTTGCGCTTCTTTCACCGCCATGAAAAACGTGTAATCGCTCAACCACCAATCGTTCTCGCGGCAAAACTGCTCATATGCCGGATGATCCGAATGCGCCTCGTTCGCAAAAAAATTGTCCGCGGCGGACTTCAGCAGCTTCCGCTTCCAATCAATCACCCACCCGAAATCGACCTTGCCCGCTGGAAACGCCGGCGCATCGTCGATCGAGGATTGTGCAAGCACGCCATCCGCCACCAACCGCTCGGGACTAATCAGCAGCCAGTTCCCCGCAAAGGTACTGAAACTCTGATACGGAGAATCCCCATACCCCGTCGGCCCCAACGGCAAAACTTGCCACACCCGCTGCCCGGCGCGCTCCAACCACTCCACAAACCGGTAAGCGTTGTCCCCCAGGTCTCCAATCCCAAACTGGCTCGGAAACGACGTCGGATGCAACAGAACTCCGCTAGATCGCATGTGCCCCCAATCCTGTAGCGCCCGGCCTCCGCGCCGGGCGGTTTCGAAGCCGTAAGTCTATATCAATTCAACTCCTTCATTATCCTGAGAAGACCACCCTCTTCAAAATAATTCTCTTCCTCGTGCACTTCGTGCCTTCGTGGTGAATTTTTAGAAAGTGGGGGAGTTGCGCTGCCACTGGCCCGTGGCGAAAATGCTGCTTCAGTTCTCGTAGAGAACTCAATAAAAAAGGGATCGGTACCATGACGCCAATTCGCATTGCTTTTCTAGCTTGTGTTCCATTTGCATTTATTGCAATTGCCGAAACGCCGAAGGAAGTGAAAGGCAACCCGCTCATCTTCTCCGAAGACTTCGAGAAAGGCGCGGACAAATGGACCCAGACCGATCCAGCCGCGTGGAAGGTGATCGAAGAAGATGGCGGCCACGCGTATTCGCAACACCAGCAGAGCAACTACAAACCGGAAGTGCGTTCGCCGTTAAACATCGCGCGCATCAAAGACCTTGATGTAAGCGACTTCGTCGTCGAAGCGCGCATGAAGCAGACCGGCAAGGAATACGGTCATCGCGACATGTGCATTTTCTTCGGTTACCAGGACCCAACGCACTTCTACTACGTGCACCTCGCGACAAAAGCGGACGAACACGCAAACTCGATCTTCCTCGTGAACGGCGCGCCCCGCGTATCCATCGCGCAGGAACGCACCCAAGGCACCGACTGGGGCACCGGCTACCAAACCGTCCGCATCGAACGTGACACCAAAGAAGGCACGATCCTCGTTTACTTCAACGACATGACCAAACCCGTCATGAAAACCACGGACAAAACTTTCCTTCACGGCGGCATCGGCTTCGGCACCTTCGACGACACCGGCAACATTGATGACGTACATATCTGGGGAAAGGCTATGAGCGACCACGCGAAATGATCGATTGGTCAAAAATAGATCCCGACGAAAATTTGCGCCTAACTGAATTGCACTTTGCAGCTCAGGACGGCGATATCAATGCCGTGAAACAACTGCTCAGTGAGGGCCATGATCCGAACTTGTTTGATGAGATTTCCCACACGCCGCTGCATTACGCGCTCGAAAATGGTCATCTTGAGGTGTGTGATGTTCTTTTGGCCGCCGGGGCCGATATTAACGC